>DAOTTX010000533.1:0-4285 GCA_034437515.1 Anaerolineae bacterium | reverse complement strand
AAAATCCCTGATTTAGCATCCAAATGCTTGTCCTATGGGGCGCAAAGGCCATTTTAAGCCTACTTTTGGGGCGCAAACCCTAAGATTCGGCCATAATTGGAATTGCTGCCTCGAAAGGTCGGAAAAGGGAATGCGACGCTCGGAGGCGCCGCGCCCGATCAGTAACACCCGATTTTGCTGGTCGAAGGTGATGTTCGGCAGAAAGGCTGACCGCGCCAGCAAGACGATCGCGGCCCCGATGATGATCAGAGCGATGGGCAGGGCCGAAAATCGCTCGATGGTTTCCCACGAGTTGTCACCGGTTACCAGATCTCGAACAGCGGCGGGGAGCAAGGCTAGCAGCCCGATCCCCACCGCCCCAAAAAAGGTCAGCAGCAGGATGTTGCGTATCCGTGTGCGGCGGATGACCACGTTGCCCTGCTTCGGTTCGAGACAGACGGCCCCGTCCATCTCGAACCTGGATGCCATGCTGCGCATAGACCACCAACGCCATGCTCCTATGATGTTAAGCGGCAGTAGAACGAGCAAAATGATGGGTAGTAAACAGCAGATCGTGTCGGACATGTTTTTCTCTCCTTGTTAAGGGTTGTTCGATGGCCTAATGAGGCCGACCAGCGTTCCTACTGACCTAGTCAGAGACCTCTATCTCGGCGTACACGTCGTACAGTTCTGCCAGCGCCTGGCGGACGTCGCCTTTGTGCTTTCGATGCAACTGCGCTACCTGACGCTCGTGGTTAGGAAGTGGCTTCCCCAGCAATTCGGTGACGATCTGTCCCAATAAAGTCGGGCTGGTAGAGCAGTGAATCAGCGTGGGCAGCCGGCCCGGCCGGTGTGACGTGATAATCAACCCGCCGCCGGCGCGTGCCCGTTGCCGAAAGCACCACCAGATCGGCCAGGGCAGTTGATCCGCCTCGTCGAACAGGATCAGGTCGCGCTCGGTCAGGCTGGCGAGAAATGGCCCTAGAAAGCCCCGGGGAAAGAGGCGCTGCTCCTCGCTGAGACGCAGAGGTCGAAATCGGAAGCGGCCATCGTCCAGCCGCCCGGCCAGATCTCGCAGCAGCGTGGTCTTACCCGAGCCATACGGCCCGACAATGGCTGCCCGGTAGTCCAGAGCTGCCAAGTGACCGAGCAAGGCCTCCCAGGTGGTGTCCTGGAGATGGTACTCCAGAGCAGTCGTGCGACTGAGCATGAACGGGTTCTCTCTTGCTTTCAGGAGAGTGTGAACTCCTTGCCAGTCGGGGAGACGATCAAGGGCACGCGGTCCAGTTCTTTAACCCTCAACTGCAGCCCCCTACGCTTGGTGACTAGCTTCAGCGCCCATGTGAGTGAGATCAACTTACCCGAGAAACTAGGGCTCGCATCCGCCGGTATCTCGAACTGGAAGTTAGTCGTTCTGCCACCCTCGACAGGCTGGCGCTGCACTATTTCGCTGTCCTTGTCACCCTTGCCTTCGGTAAACCAGGTCAACTGCAACTCAGCCTCCCGGTCTTCGTCCATAGAAACCACGCCCGTGACCCACTCCCCGGGCGTGAAATTGATGCGCTCCTCGTGTATTTGAATCCCGGAGCTGTTGTGTGACGGTTTTATCGGATCGATGGTTCTGATAGAGACAGGTGGCAGGCACAAGATGCTGAAGGGATACTTGAACGTGATCCCTCCACGCAAGCGAAGGGATACCTCAATGTCCCAGTACACCTCGTTATTGCGGCTTTTGAAGGTGGGCAAAGACGTTGGCATACTTACATTGCTGTGCCCCTCCGACATCTCTTTTGGGTCATCCGTATCCACGATTAGGACTTCGGCAAAGGTATTCTTATGGGTCTTGCTAGATGACCCGACGGATTCTTTGGCCGCTTCGCGACCAAGCAGTTTAATACGCATCCGTTTGACCAACGGGATGCCTTTGCTAAGCGTCCACTTGAAGCTCTCTGTCTCACCTGGATGCAGTTTCTCTGAACTGACGAAGAGCTGAGGTTGTAGAGGTCGTTGGATCACCTTGTAGACCGCGAATAGAGCGGGCACGATAAAGAGCAGGTTAAATGCACAAATTCCTAATGACAAGCCGTCTTCGGTGTTACTCAATATAACGATTAGCGGTGATATTATTCCCGGCAGCCCAAACAAGAAAAGCAGCAGTAACCATATCCACGACATCCTTCTGGGTTCGAGTTCTATCATCTAAGATTTTTCTCCTAATTGATGGAAACAACGTGTTATACAAGTTCTCACCACGAGACAGTCGGATTATCCGGCAGGTGACGAACAGCGACTTAAGAACTTAGGAAGTGTTGTTCATAGCTAGCATGCTTTTCATTGTCCACTTTCGTCACTCAACCGCCTCTGCTAACCGCAACAAGACCCCGCCAACTCCTGAGATACGGATTTCTCTAGCCTTATATCATCGCCTTGGTCTACACATCGAGTATATCCCAAAGCCTTTAAGCTTTGTTCAACGAAGTGTTAACGCGGCGTTAATGTCTCCTTGGATCAGACAATCGACCGTGAATAGCTATCCTTCCTTTCGATAAGACCGATAAAAGCCGAGGGATGATCCCTCGGCTCGATTTCTCACTCACAACTTGCGCGGCGAGGTTGTTGATCAAGGAGATTCTGCGGGGATGACAAGATCGGCTGTGGCAACGTTAGTGGCGATGGGAACGTTGTGAACGTTGCAGGCACGCAACAACGTCTGAATGTCGGGGTCGTGTGGATGCTTGTCGAGCGGATCCACGAAGAAGATCACGGCGTCGACCTCGCCCAGGCCGAAATAGCCGCGCGTTTCTTGAGCTATTCGAAATGCAGCATCAAGTATGCAGCGACCAGCAGCAGCGCGAAGGCCGTATCCCGCCGGGGAAGTAGCGCCTCCACACGACTATGATCCCAATGTGGCCCAGGCCGTTGAGCAACATCGTGGCTGCGAAAATCCAGGCCAGCGGGATGGCCAATGGATCTCCGCGTATGGCGAGGATGAGGGTCGCAAAGCAGAGGGTGTAAATGGCGACATTGATCCCCCCGAAGAGCGTTGGTGACATCTCTCCGAGGGGAAACTCGCGCCGAAAATCCGACACAATCTCCTCGATCAGGTGCAGGAACAGGGTCGCTATCAAGAGAAGTGTGATGCGCGACAGTCTGTTCATAGATCGTCGGGGAAATAGGGCTTCCCCTCCGGTCCCTGATAGCGGGGGTATCTCTCCACGTTTCTGGTCTTCTCCGTCTCCTGGATCGCTTGATGAGGGCAAAAGCTGTAACAGCGCATACAGAGTATGCAATCATCTCAGATTTTTACGCAGAAGGGAAGCGAAGCAACTCCATCCGTCTCTGCACCCTCAGCACCAGGAAGGTAAGCCAAGGCGAGGGATTCTTCTTGTCCGCGAAGGACCAGCCCTTCCAGGCCCGGTACATTGAGGCAGCGGTGTAGCGCCCGTTTTCATCCGCTTGCTCGATGATCGTTTCCACCATCTCCTGAAAGCGCAGATCGTTATGCACGAAGGGGAAGCGGCTCAGCACGTCCACCACGTGCAAGATGTCGTACCATACGAAAGGATACTTGAGCCTACGAAACATCTTGCCGATACCAAACAGATAAATCTTACGCTCGCACTCAGGCCCCCAGTGCCAGAGCAACGCCTCAGCTCCGGCGCGTGCGGCTGGACTGTCGATCAGCTCTGGCACCTGCGAGAGTGCCTTCAGCGCGTAGACGTTGGCGATGGGGCAGGGATCCTCCCGATGGCCCGGCCCCTTGAAGCTACCCAGCTCCGGCGCGGCAGCGCAGCGCCAGCCGTTCTCTTTCACCAGGCTCACCAGATGATCCACAGCTCGCTGCACGCGCTCATCATCTGCCAGCCCGAAGGCTAGCAGCGCGTAGAGCAGCGTCGGCGCATCGCATGCCATCCAGGTCCAACGCTCGCCGTCGATGCCGCCGAAGCGCTTGTAGAGACGCAGTTTCGTCTGGAACGCGCCTTCCTCTGATTGGTGGGCCATCACAGCCTCGGTTACGCGGGAGATACCGAGATCGCTCGCCCGTAGGCCGAAGTCGGCCAGCGTGCTCAGGGCGTAGATGGGGTGCTTGGCGTCGTTGTGACGCTTGAGGGCAAATCCGGGCCAGGCAGCGGCCTCGTCGATCAGTCCCTGCACCTGCGGATGGAGTCGCTTCGCTTCCTTTCTGCATAAATGAGCCAGCATCTCCGCGCGAGCGGTCTGCACCTCGGCGTCGTCCTCAGGCCGGTCGAGCAGATCGACCAGCGTGCGATAGCGCGTCCAGGGTTCGTCGGATGCCAGCAGCCAC
>DAOTTX010000532.1:0-1640 GCA_034437515.1 Anaerolineae bacterium | reverse complement strand
CCAGCCCCGTGTGCTGCCCGATGGCCCATACCTCCCACAGACGTTTGATCCCCCGGCGCTAGCGCCAAACCCAGGGCCCGCACCCACGCCCACGCCCGGCGCTCCCCCGGTCGTCCTGCCACACGCGTGGGACTGCCCGATGCCCGCACCGACGATGACGCCGACACCGCAGGGGATGAGTGTGTTTCGACCAGGTAATGATACGCCACAGACAACACAACATATTCTTGATGCAATTGCGGCTGGAAAACCCTCAATCGTGACCTATCGCGGCCCAGGTAATGGTCACAAGCGAGGTTGGCTTCGTACGGCACCAGCCTGTCACGGAAGATCCCAGGCGCAATGGTGTGATGAGTATCCATTCGCCTCGGTTGATGAAGGTGGTCAAGCCAACAATCCTTCACTCCGCCTTGTACCAAGTAGTGAACAGCGCACACAGGCTGGTAAATGGACTGGCTTCCTAATATCTTGCGCTGTAGTCGCAGGTGAAAAGGTGAAAATCGAACCAGATCTGACCTTGACAGAAACAACTTGGACATGCAAATAACATGAGGAGGAAGTAACAATGTCACTGGCACATGAACTCGATAATCTTGTGACGACATTGCAGCATAAAGGTTTTACGATGCATCCACACTTATATCCGGGCTTATCTCAGGCGCAGATCCAAACTGCACTTGCATCCTTTGGGTTAACCCCACCTCCAGAGTTGTATGAACTCTATGCATGGCATGATGGGATTGATGATGAGCATGCACCGATAATGCTTTTTGGTGAGCATCAGTTTCTCCCACTCGCTGATGTGTTCCATGAATATCAGCAACTGATGCAACACTATGGGCACCTGACCTCAGGGATATCCATTTCGCAGTGTTTGCCATTCGCAGGGTTTCAGGGATCGACATTGTCATTGTACTGTGAGTCCAGTCCCATATTAGGGTTACATCATCCAGTGATCGAGATCTACCACGATATAAGTATTGCGTTCGAAAATGTGGATCGCATGATCCAGACAGTTAATATGTGGTTTGCCTCTGGAGTGTACGATACAGAGCCCGTGAATGAGGTACTCTATGCAGAAATACGCCAACGGATCAATCCGCGTCTACCCAACAAGCCTGGGACTCTATAGGTCGCTATTGCGGCGTGTACGCGCAGGATGAAGATCTCGCCGCCCCGCTCTCGCAGATCCTGAGCGACGGAACGGCGACTTATGTCTACGGCGCGGGCAGCGAGCGGCTGCGCGCCCGCGACGGCCCCTGGTTCCTCGGCGACGCCCTCGGCTCCGTGCGCACGACGCTCGACGACGCAGGCGCGGTGCTGGCGACAGCGAGCTATGATCCGTGGGGGGTGCCGCAGGGCGACCTGGTGGCACCGTTTGGCTTTACCGGCGAACTGCATCACGGCGACCAGGTGTACCTGCGGGCGCGGTGGTATGCGCCGGGGTGGGGCACCTTTCCAACCAGAGACCCGTTTGCGGGGTGGGCGGAGACGCCGTATTCGCTGCATGCGTATCAGTATGCGTATAGCGCGCCGACGGTGTGGACGGATCCGAGTGGGGAATGTGTCTTCGCCGTTGTTGATACCATCGTGTGTGTTGGTGGAGTGACCTTTACCATTGGGCAAGCCATCGCGCTGGT
>DAOTTX010000531.1:0-9489 GCA_034437515.1 Anaerolineae bacterium | reverse complement strand
GAAGCCCCAGTTTGTGTTGTTCTCGTCAACGACGATGGTCGTTGAACTTTGTGCGGAGGCGGTCATGCCAAATGCCAGGGCAAAGATCAACCCTATTAGCAGACCAACTTTTGGTAATCGATTCATGATAGTCGTGTTTCCCCTCTTAATCTAAAATTGATAAATTGGACACTTCTCAATGATGCTATCTACGAAGGTGTTTAAGCGTTGTGTCACTCCTTGTACTTGAACTGACGTTAGAAATGCTTCGTAACATTTACTGATGAGCACTTAGGTATTCAGCTAACAACAGGCTGAACTTTTGTAGCTCTTAGCCACAGTATAAAGGCACAAGTGTCGAAAAACGCACAGATTTTACGCGCTTCAGAAATTATTTACGTAATTCAGGAAACGGTATTAGTTTACCTATTTCTGGTCCGTCACTTCTGAATTTGGTAAACAATTCGACTTTATCCCAATCCAGGTGGCAGAGCAGAGCGAACCGGGAAGGTTGTGTAAGATCGTGTGAGGAATAGAAGCTATCTGGGTATTTGGCTGGGAGCTATGGAATTCGGTCTACATCGACCGTGCAGTTCAATTTATCACCGTTCGTCGTGCTCGTATGCAGACCTAATGCGCACTGCACGACGAACGGTGCATGTTCTGTGTTTTACCGCCTTTAATCGTTCGGGTGTAAGTGGTCGTGCCTTCGTTCTACGGGGGCGATGCGAGGAACGGCTCGCCGTCGCTGAAACCACCCGGCCCCAGGCACAGATGCAAATTTTCTTACCTTAGTAGGTGAGACCCCGTAGACATTGCACTACGGAAGCCGTCTGCAAAGGTAAATATTTCTCGCCGCGCGATCACTGGTGACTCAACTGTGTAATGCCATGTCATGTGCTGATTGTGCCAGCACCACCATTGCCCGATCCGTACAAACGTGCAAGAATCATCAGCCGTTGACCTGCCCGTAAGCATCGAGTTGAGCAATCGCCTATGATCCCCGTTCGCCTGGAATTGAAAAACTTCCTGCCGTATACCTCACCCGCGCCGGTGCGCTTCGAGGGGGTGCATCTGGCCTGTTTGACCGGTGCCAACGGCGCGGGGAAGTCGTCATTGCTAGATGCGATCACCTGGGCGCTGTGGGGCAAGGCGCGTGCCAAGCGTGATGATGACCTCGTCCATTTGGGGCAGTCGGATATGTATGTGCAGCTTGATTTCGAGCAGGAAGGGGCGAATTATCGTGTGCTGCGGCGACGGGCGCGGGGCAAGCGGGGGCAGGGGGCGCTTGACCTGTTCGTCTTTCGTGAGGACGGTTCGCCCAACAACATCTCAGAGCGCAGCATCCGGGAGACACAACGCAAGATCGACTCGCTGCTACGGCTGGATTACGACACATTCGTCAATTCCGCGTTCTTGCAGCAGGGCAAAGCCGACGCCTTCACCGTCAAGACGCCAGCGGAGCGTAAGAAGATCCTCAGCGAGATCCTCGGCCTTGACCAGTGGACGCGCTACGAAGACGCGGTCAAAGAACGGCTGAAGGGCATCAGCAACAACCTGAGCTATTTCGAGCAGCGTATTGACGAGATCGACGCCGAGCTTGCCCGCAAACCTGCATTAGAGCGCGAACGCGACGATGCCGATACCAGTTATCAGGAAGCGCAAAAGGCGCTCCAACAGGCGGAAGAACAACGCCGCGAGATCGAATATGCGCCCGGTGAACTGGTCAACACCCAGCAGCGTAAAACCGACCTCGAACGCCGCCAGCGCGAACACCAGACCGATCTGGAAAATGTCGCCGGGCAGATCGAACGGCAGCGCGAGCAGATCGCCGAATACCAGCAGACTATCGACGCCCGTGAGGAGATCGAAAGCGGTTACAACGCGCTGCAATCCGCACGAGAGGCCAACCGCGCCCTGAGTGACAAGCTGATGAAGCTCAAAACGTTGGATGACGAACGTTATCAACTGCGCGGGCAGATCGCCGCCGCCCGGACTCGACTGGAAAGCGATGTGCACAACATCCAGCAGCGCATCGAAGAACTGGAAGCGTCCGATGCTGCTGATTACGAAACTGAACTGGAAGACGTACAGAAGCAAGTCGATGAATTGCACACCCGCGAGGCTGAGCGCGATCGCATCAACGAGCAGATCAATACATTGCGTGAGGAAAATGCCGGGATCAAAACCCAGCTTGAAGCCGTCACCGGGGAAGGCAAAGAACTACGCGACCGCCACGACCGATTAGAAGCCGCTGACGCCGATGCTGCGCTGTGTCCGGTGTGTGGGCAGCCGCTCGGCTCGGAAGAACGCGCAAAACTACTCGATGATCTCACCGCAAAAATCGAGGAAAAACGCGAAACTTATCGACAGTCGCAAGAACGCAGCAACGATATCGGCACCGAGGTCAAGGATCTGCAAGCCGAGGTCAAGACGATTGCCGGTGATCTCAAGCAGTTGCAATCTCTGCGGGAGCGTGTTGGTGTGCTGCACAATCAGATTGACACCGCACGACAGGCCGCTACCCGGTTGGAAGAAGAACGTGCCGCGCTGGAAAAAGCACAAGCGACGCTGGCAAATGATGATTTCGCCGCAGATGTGCGCCAGCAACTCGCCGCGCTGGATGACCGGCACAGCGAACTTGACTACGACGCCGACGATCATACCGAAACGCAGACTCAACTTGACGCACACAGCCAATATGAGGGTTTGCACGCTCGGTTAGAGGTCGCGCTCAAGACGTTGCCCGGCTTAGAGGCAAACCTGCAAGATGCAATCGCCCGGCAGGAAAGACTAACGAAAGCCAGCGCCGAAACACAGACTCAACTGAACGAAATTGACGGCGAGATCGAACGGCTCAAGGTGCTGGTGGAAGAATACCAGACACGCGAGGAAGAAGTGCGTAAGCAGCGCACGCTGGAACGCAGCGCCTATGAACGACTGGTCAATGCGCGGCAGTCACTCGATGCGCTGGAAAAACAAGCCGTCCGTAAGGCCGACCTCGAAGACAAACGTGCTGCCGCGCGTGAGGAAGAGGCCATTTACACCGACCTCAAGCAGGCGTTTGGTAAAAACGGCGTCCCGGCGATGGTGATCGAAACCGCCATCCCTGAACTAGAGACGACTGCCAACGATTTGCTCTCACGCATGACCGACGGACGGATGCATCTGCGATTGACCACGCAACGCGAGAAAGTTACCGGTGGCACGGCGGAGACGCTCGACATCGAGATTGCCGATGAACTCGGTGAACGCAGCTACGAGATGTACTCCGGCGGTGAGGCCTTTCGTATCAACTTCGCCATCCGCGTGGCGTTGAGTAAGATGCTGGCGCGGCGGGCGGGGGCACATCTGCGCACACTGTTTATCGACGAAGGCTTCGGCACCCAGGACGATGCCGGACGGAGCAAGCTGGTCGAGGCCATCAACGCCATTCAAGACGAGTTCGACCTGATTCTCGTCATCACACACATCGACGAACTGCGCGATAGTTTCCCGGTGCATGTTATGGTGGAAAAGACCCGCGACGGCAGCGTGATCGAGATTCGATAGCCTGGCAGTACTCTCAACAACGCCTCAGCCTTTTCTGTAGTCAAACGCTGTCTACTCGTGTAAACTGATGAGTGCAACAGCACAAGATTGTGCTGACCTATCTCAAGTAGTAACGGTGATAAATTTGAACGACGATATACAACATTCCCTGTCGGATTTCGATCCGGAGCAGGTGATTTCTAGTGAAGTAATTGAACATGCTGAGGTGACTAACGACCGCAGCATCGCCCGACGTATCGCGCTGCAAGTCCTGTACGAAGTGGACAGCGCCGATCATCTCGTAAGTGAAGTGATGGATCTACAAATGAAATATCACCGTCCCTCGTCACGGGCGGAAAAATACATGCGTGGTATGGTCGTAGGGGTTATCGGCAAGCACCGATTGATCGACCGGGTGATTAAAACTTACGCCCCGGAGTGGCCGCTGGCGCAGGTTGCGTTGGTGGATCGCAACATTCTTCGTATCGCGGTCTACGAAATTGGCGTGGGTGACCGCGTGCCGACCAGCGCCGCGATCAACGAAGCGGTTGAACTGGCGAAGCTCTATGGCGCGGACGGTTCCTCACGGTTTGTAAATGGTGTGCTAGGGACGATTACACAGAACCTGAGTGCTATCCGTGCTGAACTGGCAGTCGTACAGAATAGCGATGATATGGAAGCGGAAGACGATTAAACAATGAATATCTTCGGTGTTGGCGGTTGGGAAATTCTGTTCATTTTTATCATCATGCTGATCGTCGCTGGCCCGAAGCGTATGTTGGAATGGGCGTATATCGCCGGGCGGTATACGTCGAAATTGCGTGAAATGTGGGCAAAGATGATGGACACCATCCAGCATGAATTAGACGATGCCGGTGTCGATATGAAGATGCCCAAAGACCTCTCACGGGATTCGTTTAAACGCATGGCGGATGAGGCCATGCGACCCATTAGTGACGAATATCGTAAGGCGAGTGAAGACTACGAGCGCGAGGTCAAACAACTTGACGCGACCGTGCGCGGTGTGAACAATACAAATCCTTCGATCAATGGTAAGGAGAACCAACCCACGCCGACCGAAGGCAAAGACGACACCGGCTTCGGCACATGGTCAGGTAAACAGGACGATAGCTGATGCTGCGCTTTCGCAAGGAGCCGCCCGACGACGAAGAAGAACAGTCACCCATAACGACTGAGGACGAAGGCTATGAACTACGGATGTCCTTCTTCGACCATCTCGGCGAACTGCGTAACCGGGTGATGTGGGCCTTCATCGCGCTGTTCGTCGGATCGGTCGTTGGGTTTCTGGTCGCCGGGCCGGTGCTCGAACAACTCATCCGACCATATGCCGATCTTTACCCCGAAGGCGGGCGCGAACTCATCACGCTGGGGCCGACCGGTGCCATTGTCGCCTATGTGCGTGTGTCTATCCTCGCGGGTGGCATCTTCGCTGTGCCGGTGGTGGTCTACCAACTGCTGGCATTTATCGTCCCCGGCTTGACGCGCAAGGAGCGGCGTTATCTGCTGTCCTCGATCCCGGCGGTGGTGCTGTTATTCCTTGTAGGTGTGGCGTTTGCCTGGCTTGTGTTGACTCCGCCAGCGATCCGGTTTCTCGAAGGCTTTCAAGATGGCATCTTCACCGCCCAATGGGAGGCGGGACAGTATATCGGCTTTGTGACCTCGCTTTTGTTCTGGATGGGCGTGGCTTTCGAGACACCGCTGGTGTTCTTCATCCTATCGTTGTTGGGTGTGGTTACCGCACGCGGCTTGATCCGAGGTTGGCGTATCGCGGTGATCGTCTCAGCGGTGGCGGCAGCGTTCATCACCCCGACGGTTGACCCGGTGAATATGTTCCTGGTGATGGGGCCGCTGCTCGGATTGTACGTGTTCAGCATCTTGCTCGTGGCGATTGGCTGGCGACTCAGTGGGCGGCGTTGACAACCCCCGTGCCGGTTTTGATTACGTCGGTGTGGGTGTTGGCGCGATGGTCTTCAACACAGCCGGAGAAGTCTTCCTCTCACAGCGCGGACCAAAGGCTAAAAATGAACGTGGTACCTGGGAGTTCCCCGGCGGTGGTGTCGAGTTCGGTGAACACCTCGTCGATGCCATCGTGCGTGAGTTCCGCGAAGAATATGACATGGTCATCGAAGTCACCGAATTGCTGGCACTTGATGACCACATCTTGCCGGATGAAGGCCAACATTGGGTTTCCCCGACATATCTAGCGCGGCACATCAGCAACACACCGCGCATCATGGAACCGGAAAAATGCACTGCAATCGGTTGGTTTACCCTCGATGCACTACCGCAATCGCTCTCCGTCATCACTCAGATGAACGTCAAAACCTACCGGGCGCGTTATTCTACATAGACCAGCAAGCCGCGCGAATTACTCGCCACATACAACCGATCCTCGACCGCAACCGGCGATGCCGACCGGAAATCCCCGGCGCGTCCAGTGACGACCTGCCATAGTAGGTCACCGCTGGCACCGTCGAAGGCGTGCATTAAACCTCCGCTCTCGGTGACAGTGTAGAGCGTCATGATGTCTTCCTCAGTGATGGTCAGTGTCGGTGAAGCATACGCCGGGCCGCCGATCTCGGCTTGCCATTGGACGTCGCCGTCATCGGTCGCCAGCGCGTAAACACCGCCGTCGAAGCTCACCACATAAGCGATGTCTTCATGTACGGCAGCCGACGCATATACGCCGCTGTCGAGCTTTTGCTGCCACAATCGATCACCGGTCGCGGCATCCAAAGCGAGGAACTCCCCGGCGCGATTGCCGATATACAGCCGATCATCCACCACGACGGGGGAGGCATCGACACTACCGGGGTTCTCGTAACGCCAGATTTCGTTACCAGTCGCCGCGTCCAACGCAAAAATCAGGTCGGCGTGACTGCCTACGTAGACCGTGTCATCCACGACCGCCGATGATGACCAGACCTCGCCGCCGGTATCAAACGCCCAGACTTGCTCGCCGGTCGTCCGGTCGAGCGCGTAAAGAGTGCCGTCACGCGAGCCGATAAACACCCGGTCATCGGTCACAGCGGGAGAAGCATAAACATCACCGCCGGTTTCAAATTGCCAGATTGTATCGCCGGTCGCCGCATCCAGCGCATAAACGTTGTCATCCAAACCGCCGACATAGAGAGTGTCACCGTTTACACTTGCGGTCGAGACAATCGGTGCGTTCGTCTCAAATTCCCAATTGAGGGAGCCATCGTCGATATTCAAGGCGTAAAGACTGCCGGACTCATCACCGAAATACACCAGTTCGCCAGCGACGGTCGGCGTGGTGCGTGAAGGGCGCGGGGTGTCGTATTCCCATACAATCTGCGGTTCGGTGCGTGGTGCTTCCGCCATGTAAACACCGGGGCGGTTCAGCCCATTACGAAAGGTCGATTGTGCGGCGAGTGTCATCGACACAATCAACAGCGTCAAAATCAGTAAAAGTCGTTTCATCGTCATTACTCCACAGTTTGTGATCTCAGTCATTGTGGCACAATCACCTGAGACTCCGCTTATGGACTGCGCAGAATGACGTTTTCCTCAAGATTTTGCAGATTATCAAGCGTGACCTCGAAGATGTTGGTGGCGTTTACGGCTCTGGAGTACGCCTGTCCGATTTCCTCGGCGGTGTAGACGCCGCATCGTTGCATCATCGCAATTGACTCGTTCAGGTCATTGATGGCGGTATCTAGCTGGCGGGTGTAGCGCCGGATCTCCGGCAGTTCGTAAATATCCTGCTGGGTGCGCGGGAAGATCGGATAATCACCGGGTGGGGGATTGCAGGGGGCGTTCTCCCCGACACGAACGACCGCCCAGAACCCGGCAAGCCCGGCAGAAACTTCTTGCTTGGGGAGGATAAAATCGCGCATCCGGTTGACCTGTGCGATCTGCACTTCGACCGGGATGATGGGGAGGTTAATCACATCGTATTCGATGCCGAAGATCGCCGCGACCGGCAGGTCGTTGACGTCCCCGCTGATGTTGGTCAGGAATTCCGCGACCCAGCCGGTCTGTCCGTTATAGTTGACGAACAACCACAGGCTATCCGGACTGCGTTCCACAATCGGAATGGTCGTCAAAATAGGGACGACGCCGACTCGTTCCGCATCACGCGAGGGGGCGGCACGCAGCGAGGCTTCCGTAAGGATGAAGGCCGCGACCCCGCTATCGAACACGGGTGTTTCCCCGGTGAGGCCGGTTTCAAAGTCGGTGATGGGCAGTTCAGCGACCTCGAACATAAACGACACCACCCGGCGGCTGATCCACCCGGCGGCTTCATCACGGTTGAACCGTTTGACCTGAAACCATGTGCCATCGGCGTTGCGCCCGATGACCTGCAACACGTCATTTTCAAAAACAGAACTGCTCGGTTCGGCTTCCTGTGTGGGCAACGCACGCAAGAAGGCGCTATCCACAAACACGCTGACGGTCAGCGGTTCGGCGTCGTTCTCCACCGGCGGCGTGGCTTCCTGCGCTAGCGAAAGAGAAGCGGTCAACAGCAGCAAAAGCGCACACAGCAGCCGGATGTGTAAGTATCGCATCGGTTTCTCCCCGGTAAGATCGCATATGTCCTTTAAGTATAGCGAAAAACGTCGTGCTTTCCGCAAGCGGGAAACAACGTTTGGGCTACGTTCGTGCGGCTTGTTTGCTACGTTCGGTTTCTTGATACACATGAGGTGCGGTTGGCTGGGCTAACTGGTGCTGTTCGGCAGCGTCCTTTAACGCCTGGCTCAAGTCCTGGTTGAGTTCGCGGTAGTCTTGTCGTAGTTCCCAGCCGATGAAGGTTGCGATGCTGATTAAGATCGGTACGATGATGAGCCACTCCCAGGTGATGCTACTGGCGATTTCACCTGTGAAGACCTGCACGATCATCACCAGCGCGACCACCATCCCGCCGAGATAATTAAACCAGCCCAGGCGTAGATCCCCTTGAATGACCGTCTTCTCGTAACCTTTGCTGTAGAGGACGCGCCCGGTCGCCTTGACGCTGGTTTCTTTCAACGGGCCTAGATGTTGGTATATGCGCAGGTCAAATGTGTAAAGGTCGTCGTCGATTCGCTGCACATTGGCGGTTTGGCTGCGCCAATCGTCTTCATCATAGTCTTGATGCAGGTCATCGAGTGTCGCGGCGACCTGTTCCGGGAGCGCGTCGATCTCCGCACGGAAGGTGCGGGCGAATAAGAACATGTTCCAGCCATAGGTGATTGTGCTCGTAATTTGATTTTTCTTTTTTAACTTTGCCATCACATTTCCTCTATCTGAGCTGCTCTGTAGAAGTATACGTGATTTTTGCCTGAAGGTGGCAAAACACCGCCCGCAGGTGCGGACGGTGCCGGTCGTGCTATGTTCATAAGACCGAGAATTACTCGGTCGTTTCCTCTTGTGTGGCATCGAGGCGTTCGACACGCGAGTCTTCGATGGTGATGTCAACCTCACCGCCGAGTTCTTCGGTGATGTAGTCGATCAAGATTTGACGCTCGCCAACGCCGGGGTTCTCCGCGCCACGCGCTTCAGCGGTGCTCAGGAATGCTTGATAGCCGTCACCACCGGTGAGCAGGAAGCTGTTGGTCACGACCTTGAAGGTCTGGCTCAGGTCACCGACGACTTCGCCATCCTCAACCAGGGTTACCTCGGTGCCATCGGCACGGGTAACGGTCATGTTCTGGATGCGTGAGGCGCTTTCCAGGCTGGCCTGGTCAGAAACACCTTCGAGACTCGCATCGTATTCGAGGGTTATACCGGCGACCTGCGGGAAGCGACCGTCCAACGCGGGGACGCGGCTCACTGCGTTTTTCATGGTGGCTAGCAGTTCAGCACCGGTCAGCTCGACGATGACCATCTCATTATCGAAGGCCAGGGCAGAGCCGACCGTCAGGCGGGTGATGTTGGGGCCGGCAATCGTCGCACGGATGCCGCCGCCGTTCTTCAGGGCGATGTCTACGTCTTCCGCGACGTTCTGGCGTGCCC
>DAOTTX010000530.1:0-3315 GCA_034437515.1 Anaerolineae bacterium | reverse complement strand
TCTTTTTGTATTTTTTGTCGTATGTTTGCCATCAGGTTATCCATCACATGAAAAACTCAGCAAAGGTGAGAAAAATTCGCTTGTACGATGGCTGTAGACCTGATACTCTTGGCATGTCTAGTTTCAAGAAGTATCAGTTTCCACAGCCGCCCACCGGTCGTTAGCCAGTGGGCTTTTCTTTCGTGTCGGGAAGCACCCGTAGGCACTACCCAACAAACTCCTTACAGGCTGTCGATGTGGAGTTCGGCTTCTTCGAGCATATCCCGCAGCGCCCTGAGTCGTGCTTTCGCCACGCCCCGGTCACGCTCCATCCCAATCAGTGCCCGTGCCAGCGTTCCGGCATCGAATCGCTCATCCGGTTTGAGGGCCAGCTTGGCAATTTGCATCACCGATTTTGGTAGCGGTTCTGATTCGTCGCTCAAAAAGGTTTGGCCGGCCAAACCTTTTTGAATTAGGTCTCGCACTTGATAGGCTGTGAGGTTTAGTTGGATGACTTGTCGCATCATCTCGATTTGATCTTCAGGTTCAAGATCAACTAGATAGCGTAACTTTTTTGTTTCAACATCGTGCCTATCAGCTATTTCGATAGCTTCGTCACTGAGTTTGAGAAGTGACTTGTAAATACTGAAATCTGCTTTCCCAATTCCGCCAAGCGAACTGTACACAGCTTCCGTGTATTCCCGTTTGCCACGTAAATCCAGGTCAAGTGCTTGACGGTAGAAGTCCATCAGCACCGGACCCGTTGGCATCTCATACCCGTGAACGTAGAGCAGCAGCAAAGCAATTTGCCGCGCCATTGCGACCGCATTCAATCCAGCACGAGTCGTGTTCTCTTTCGCCTGACGGAACGGCGATTCCCGTTCCTGCGGGATGATGATGCACGGGATCATCCCATCGCCCTGATAGCCTGGGATAAAGTCCTTGAGCAGCCATGTCGCCCAGTAGCGGCGTTCCCCGGTTTCGATGCGGAACTTCTGAATTCCGCCGTCGGAGGCGTCCACGACAGTTAGCGGGTTCACTTGTCCATCATCACGGATGGTCACGGCGAGGTTGGTCAGGTCGCGGAGAAGCCCCTCAATTGGGGTAAGTGCCGACGGTTCCGTCGCGTTTTCATCTTCGGGATTGCCGAGCAGGTCAAGCACATTGTCGAAGGGGCGCCCGTTCTGCTTGGCAGCGATTTTCGCCAACTTCACGACCTCTCGCAGCGCCTGTGACGGCGTCACCCGCTCCGCGTGAAAGTCCTGATATACGCGGTCAGGCAGCACGCGCCGCGCCTGTAGGGGATTGGGGCGCACGAGGTCAAGCAGGATGCGCTCAACCCGCAGACTGTTATCCTGTCCCAATGAATTGGGGTCGTTGTAACCGCCGAGCATGTCGGCGGTCACACTGTTCAAGAGGGCGCTGGCGGCGTCAGTGTTCTTCTTATGCGCCATGTTACACCCCCGTCCCGCCGGTCATGCGGCGGATCAGTGACGCGACCATTTTGATGTATGCCTGGCTCGCGCTCGCCTTCGGATCGTAGCTGAAGACGCTCATGTGATTGTGGTGCGAGTAGGACACCGCCTCATTTTGGGGAACAACCCCGCACAACATTTGACCGAGGACGGGATGGCCTTCGAGATCCGCTAGCAAGTCTTTGTGACCCCGAACGCGCTGGTCCATCTTGGTCACCAGAACCCCACTCACTCGCAGATTCTGCACCCGCCAGCCGTCCCGGATGTCGTTGATCTTGCCGATCACGCTGAGCAAACCGACCGTTTCAAGGTAGCGCGGCTCCACCGGAATCAGGGCGTCAGTTCCGGTGACGAGTGCCATTTCCGTGAGCAGCGAAAACGATGGGCGCGTGTCAATCACGATGGCGGCGTACAGATTAGCGATCTTAGCGAGGGGATCACTTAAACGATACGGCGCGCCTGCCGTCCCTTGCAGCTCGCGCTCGGCCTGCTCCAGGGTGGGGGAGGCGGGCAGAATGTGCAGGTCGTCATCCCAGGCGGAGGACACGATTACCTCTGTGAGGATGTGTGGGGCCGATTCGCGGTCAGACATCAGCACGGTGTACAGGCTATCATCTGAGCCAAAGTCGTCGCGACCGGTCGTCACCAGCGTGGCGTGAGCTTGACTGTCGGTGTCAATCAGCAGCACGCGTGTGTTCCGGGCGTTGATGTGGCGCAGCAAGCGCACGAGTCCCAGCGCAATATTCGTCGCGGACGTGGTCTTACCGACGCCGCCCTTGTGGTTGGTGAGAACAAAAGTGGGTGTGGTCATCTGGAAGCCTCCAACAGCATCAAAAGGTTGAGTAAAAGCCACCGGAGGTCGGAGTTGTGTTACACTTCAGGGCGAAGTGTCACTGCACCGAAGCCTCGTGGTGACGCTATCCGTCTGGGGGAGGGTTGGTAAAGCTTCTCCCCTCAGTACGGAGTACGGGTATAGCCATATTCAGTTGGAGACGAACTTAGAATTTGTTGATTACTGATGCTGTTGAAGCAGTGTCAACAGTTGCGGTTTATGCGGAAATTGCGTATTCTGGGGAGAAGCAACTAACGTAGATTTAAGTGGGATTTGTTCGGAACAAGTCCCACTTTCCCTATTCCGACAGTTTCATCAGGGAAAATAACTGTGGCCGGAGCCAACGAGTGGCAACTGTTTTTTGACCACCATGCAGACAAGTACATGGATGAAGTTTTCGTTCAGGGTACGCGAGCTGAAGTCGATTTTTTGATTGAACACTTACAACTGAATCCCAATCAGCGCATCCTGGACATGGGGTGCGGCACCGGGCGGCACGCACTTGAACTGGCGCGGCGCGGTTATCGTGTGACCGGAGTTGACCTGTCAGATGGGATGCTGGCAGAAGGGCGTAAGGTGGCTGGGTCAGAGGGTTTGACCACCATCACATTCCAGCAGGGTGATGCCACGCAGTACACAACAGATGCTCCTTTTGACCGGGTATACTGCGTCTGCGAGGGATCACTCGGTTTGATCGGTGCGGGTAGTACCCCCGAAGAACACGACATGACTGTGCTGCGAAATCTGTACGCGGCCTTGAAGCCTGGTGGGCGCATGTTGATAACTGTTCTCAACGCTATGCGTCATATCCGTCTGTATCAACAGGCGGATGTGGATAAGGGCAAATTTGATCCGCTCACCCTGACTAAAGCCAACACGATGACGATAGGTGACGGCGACCAGACGGTGACGGTCAATGTACAAGAGCGCGGCTTTGTCGCCCCGGAACTGCGCCTGCTGTTACAGGTGATTGGCTTTCAGGTGGAACACATCGGCGGCGGCACGGCGGGTAACTGGGGCATCCGCCCG
>DAOTTX010000529.1:0-1850 GCA_034437515.1 Anaerolineae bacterium | reverse complement strand
AAAGCCGGGCAGATGGTGGCGCAGCGCATCGGCAGCCAGCAGTTTCTCACCGTCCGGATCGCGGTGTTCCCAGGGCGGCACATCAATCACCAACATGCGGCTGAGAACGGCGGCCTCGCCCTCAATGGTCGTCTCGCCGGTGGACAGGATCAGCCCACGACAGGGCCGTTCTTCACGCAGCTTAGCTTCACGGGTCAGCCTGCCCCGCCCCATGCCCCGCGAGTACGACTGCAAAAAGCGCGTGTAGGTGCGCTCATCGGCGTAGATGTGTTTGTAGTCATCGACCCAGTAGAGCGCGTCGGTCAGCGGATGTCCCAGCGCCTCCACCGTATTGATGGTATCGCCCCACTGCGCGGGCGGACTGTCGCGGTCGAAACGCCCGTAGAGGCTGCTCATCAACGCCGCCAGCTCAGACTTACCGCTGCCGTAAGTTCCGGCGAGGTGCAGTGCAGGACGCATGGCTGACGGAGGAAAGAAGCGTTGTAGCACGGGCAACATGGCGAAGGCGATACAGGCAGGCGCGATGTCAGACGGGAACACAGCGGTCATGGTGTCGAAAGCGTCTCGCGCATCGTTCCAGGTGCAGGCTTGCACGCCATAATCTCGCAATCTGCTGGACATCTCGACCTGTGGCGGATCACTGAGTTTTCCCTTGGCGGTGATGCAATCCGTAGGCGTGAGATAGACCCACCGACCCTCCAACTGCGTCCAGCCCATGAAGCGGTAGGTTTCCCGCACGGGATAGCTGCCCGACAACGCGAGAATCGCCGGTGTTAGATGCTTGCTCATGCCAGCCCGGACGGTGAATGTCTCGCCAGCATTGGCGGCGAAGAAACGCTGAAGCGCGTTCGGATCACCGAACAGTTCGGAGGGCACATCCAGCGTTTCGTGATGTCCGTGCCCCTCAAATTCGACCCGTGCGACACGCTCACGCTTGCCGTCGTCGTCCAGCCGGTTGACTCGCTCCAAAATACGCGCCTGCCATGAGGCAATGATCTTCTGGATCGTGCCGCGATGGGTATGCTTGCGGTAGATCATGTGCCCTTCGTGTTCGATGTACTCCTCAGTATCAACCACCGATGCCCGCTGCTCGCGTTCCAGTTCGCGCCGCTTTTCCTTATACAGCTTGTCGATGTCGCTGATCTTCAGCCCATCACCGGTGAGTGCTTTGAACTTCTCGCGCTGTTCGGCCCATTCGACGGCGTTGAGATGGGCGCAGGCTTCCACCGCTTCGATGATCTCGGCAGTAGTCGGTCGTTCAACGGACTTCTGCCGCGTGCCATAGCGATCCACCAGTTGGCTGACATGCGCCTCGGCGACCTGCCGCCGCGACTGGATCGGTTCCCTGGGCGGTTGGCTGAAGGCGCTGGCGATGGTGGCCCGTGCTTCCTTCTCCCTGGCCGTAGGGTTCTCGCTGCCATCTCCATCAGCGACATAACGGCTGACCAGTTCGCGTTCCGCATCGGTCTGACTGTAGCCCGCATCCCGAAGCTGGCAGGCAGCAGCGAATAGCTCAAGATTGCGGTTGCCATTGGTCGCACCTGATGCCAGATAGCTCTCAGTACGCGGTGGCAGCGGCGCATTGCCGTTGAGCGTCACCACGTCCAATCCGCCGATTCTCTCAACCTTCGGTCGCGGCTTCACCTCTAACCAAT
The DNA here is from genome assembly GCA_034437515.1 of Anaerolineae bacterium. GTDB lineage: Bacteria > Chloroflexota > Anaerolineae > Aggregatilineales > Phototrophicaceae > DAOTTX01. The sequence continues at coordinate 195 of DAOTTX010000529.1, read as the reverse complement.
CGAAGCAGTTCAGAGGGTAATGCCGATCCGGATGCCAAACGGTGATCTGCACCGCCGCGCCGTCGCGGTCGGGCTTGGTGTTGATACTACCCGGTAGTCGCATCACGGATGCCACCGACTTCACATAGCCTTCGTCGCCGCCGAGCGCGGAAAACAAGCCCTGCATCACCCGACCAATTTTCTGCTTGTTCTCCT
>DAOTTX010000528.1:0-1538 GCA_034437515.1 Anaerolineae bacterium | reverse complement strand
GGAGATTCTGCGCGTCCGCGCTCGCGACGGCAAGATGCAGCACAAGACCGACCTGATACGGGACGCGCTCAATCTGTATTTATCGCACCAGGACGACATCCCCGGTACGCGAGCCGCCATTACGCGCAAGCTCGAAGGTCGGCTGGATGCCGTCGAGGTGCAGCTTCAAAAGCAGAACGATCTACTGGCGAGAATCGCCAGCTACCTGCGGAAGAAGCGAGAGGTATAGGACATGGACAGAAAGCAAATGAGCGTGACCAACGTGAAGTATAAGAAGCCAACGCAGAATGAGGCGCGACGGATGAAGAACCTGCTCGGCTACCTGACCTACCGTGACAGTCGTGACGACTACGTGCCGCAGGTCAGCGGCGTGGAACGCTGGGTAGATCGGGGTATGGGGAACAGCGTCAAGCAGATCGCCGACCGTTGCAAGGGCTACCAGAGCGACCATGTGCTGCTGTTCAGTCTCGTGGTCAATCCCAATCCTGACCTGATCCGGATGGTGCCGCACGATGAACGAGAGGCTTTCGTGCGCCAGCTCACCGAGCGTACCGTCGAGGGCTTCTTCGACGCACGCGGCATCGACACCGGAGTCGAGTATAGCTACGTGACCCATCACCGTCAGACGGACGGCGACGAGTCGCCAGGTCAGCACAACCCGCATACCCATATTGTGCTGCCGGGCACCTACTACGACGCCGATGAAGGCAGGCGTAGACCGCTGTACTTCAGCAAAAACCGCGAGGTGAATCACATCGACATGATCCACGAGGTCACTCAGGAGCAGATGGCTGACCTGATGGATCGCTTCGCCGGACGCGACTGGGAGCAGCGTTACGACACGATGGCAGCCGAACGTGAACGTCAGCAACAGGTAGTTTACGACGAGCAAGCACACGGCACCTAGGATAACGAACCGGTCTGGGCAGGCGTGCGCCGCACCGATGACGACGTGAGTGCCGCCGGAGTGTACGGGTATTTTAAGGATCGTGAAGGCAAGAAGCGATTGCAGTTTCGTCCGGTTCAGCCCGATCTGGATCACGAAGAAGCGGAACGTCTGGCCCAGCAGTTGAAAGACCTGCTCAAAGAGGAAACACGCAGTCCGAAACGTGAGGACGATCTGCATTCGACACCGGACATCGACTTTTAACTATAACGCACACAGGAACCGGAAGCGCACCGTCGACAAACGAATCGCGCTGCTGGTCCCTGTGTGAAACATAAAGGAATACGAACAGTATGACACAGAAACACGAATCGACCAACGACGAGAACGCGGGTAGAGAGGCTTTTCTCTCTGCGCTGTATCCAAACGCACCCGCTGATTTATGGCTGGAACTGCGCTGCATCCATCCGGGAACGGGCGAAGTGCGTGCCCTCTGGACGCAGATCGGGAACGAGAAGAAGCACGAAGCTGTGCTGAAACACGGAGACAAACTCAACGACGAGGGCTATGGCGTGTACTTCGCGCCTTGCCTACGCTCGCAGAAGAAGGGTAACGCGGCATCGGCGGCACTCCTGCCTGCGCTCTGGATCGA
>DAOTTX010000527.1:0-39531 GCA_034437515.1 Anaerolineae bacterium | reverse complement strand
TGGGATCGCAACCCTAAACCCACGCCCGGACGACTCCGTCGCACCTTGACGGCACTGCCTTTTCCTAAGACTTACCCGTTACCGGCTCGATTTCGCAAAAAAGCCTCTGTCACCGAACACCTGCTCAAAGGCATTTTGGCTCGTCAAGTCGACAATTCCACTGCCGCATAGCTTTGGCTGTTGTTTTTACCCTATTTTCGCACGATTTATTTTTCCAGACTGGCCGTCTGGCATTTTACGTTGCTTGCTCAGTCTGCTCTTTTAGCGGAAACTAAAGTAGTACTAAACTCCTAAATTTGTTAATTTTTGAAAATTGCTTGCAACATTCACAACACTTCCTCGATTTAACGGTTGAATGACTATCCAATGGAGAATTTACACATGAACTTTAATCGTTTCATCACATTATCTCTATGTTTGATCGCACTGGCACTGGCACTCGTTATCCCTGCCAGCGCACAAGAAGAGGACGTCGAAGAGTCACCGACCGTCACCATATCAGTCACCGGGCCAATCAGCTTCGGTGACGACATTACCGTTGATGGCGTCGTCATCGCTCCGGCGAGCGCGTTCATCCCGGCGAATTACGAAGAGGGCGACATTGTCACCGTGACGGGCGTTCTGCTCAACGATGATACGTTGCAAGCCACCGACCTGACACTCGCCGATGACGAAGACGAAGAAGTCGTGGACGAATGTGACGTCGAAGAAGGCGAAGAACTGCCTGAAGACTGCGAAGAAGTCGTCGTGGACGAGTGCGAAGTTGAAGAAGGCGAAGAACTACCTGAAGACTGCGAAGAAGTCGTCGAAGATGACTGCTACATCGAAGATGGTGAGGAACTCCCCGAAGAGTGTGTCGAAGAGGATAGCGAAGCAGTCCATCCGATTGCTGAAATCCTCGCCGAAGAATTTGAACTCGACATCGAAGAAATCAACGCGATGCGTGATGATGGCCTCGGCTACGGTGAGATCAGCCGCGCCCTGCTGCTGGCAGATCAGCTCGAAGACGTCGAACTTGAAGACGTGCTCGCTGAACTGGAAAACGGCTCCGGTTGGGGTGAGATCATGCAGCAGTACGACATTCACCCGTCCGAACTGGCCCCTGGTCGTGTGATCTCCGGTCGCTATGATCGTGATGCAGACACCGAAGACGGCGAGACCGAGGAAGACACCGAAGAAACTACACGCGGCAACCGTCCCGATAACGCGGGTCGCCCTGATAATGCTGGCCCACCGGAAAATTCCGGCGGTAACGGCAACGGCGGCGGCAACGGTAACGGCGGCAATGGTAACGGCAACGGCAATGGCAACGGTAACGGCGGCAATGGTAACGGCAACGGCAACGGCAACGGCGGCGGCGGCAACGGCAACGGCAATGGCAACGGCGGCGGCGGCAACGGCAATGGTAACGGCAATGGCAACGGCGGTAACGGCAACGGCGGCAATGGTAATGGTAACGGCAACGGCGGCGGTCGTGGCAACGGTCGCGGCTAGCCTCTAACACAATCCGATTTTCAGACGTGCGGTGATCCCATCGCACGTCTTTTTTTTCAAGTTCTACCGCAACTGTTGGAAAAGCATCTTTGACATCTCACTCCCCCTACATGCTGCGTTTGCTCACTCTTCTTCACATCCCTGCTACGGCCCGGTCGCCGGGCAGCGCGTGACCTCACACGGCACACCGTCGTTATCAGGGTCGAGGCTAAAGTTGCCCGCATCCAGGCAGACCTGCGCCTGTTCACAAGAGGCCAACTGCTCGCACGAGAAGCTAATCCCCGGACAGGTCGCACTCGTCTCCGGTACAGGGGTCGCTGCCTCATTATTGACACCACTGGTATTAAACGGCGGCCCGCTTGGTGTGACGGTCGCACCGAAGACCGGCATCGGTTGGGTGGTCGTCGTGCCGAAGAAATTCGGCGGGATGGTAAAGAATAGTCCGTTGACCGAGTCATAGTTCAGAATACGCTGTCCGACCGTCGTAAACGTCGCCGGGACGACCGTCAGCAGTATACCGAACTCACCCTGCGGTGGTTCTTCGCGATTTTCCGCGAGGTCGTCAACGATGAGCAGATAGCGCCCGGTCTGTGGGATGAACAGCGGGCCGAGGCTCAGATACGGGTTCGCCGCCGCGCCCCGCTGCACGGAGAGAAACCGAGTCGGGTTGTCAAACGGACTGAGCGCGATCAGCGGCACCACATTGCTGGTATCGCGCTGCAACAACTCGACGAACACATTCTGCCCCTCGACGGCGTCAAAGCAGAAGCCCGTGATCCGTTCCTCCTGGGTGATCTCCCCGATGACGACGGTATCGAACGGGATGTTCTTGAGGATCGCCCCCTGTGCGTTGAAGACAAATAGACACTCGTCCGCGCCCGGTTCTATATCCGGCGGGATGAGCACATTCAACCGGGCGCGGAGTTCGGCGAATTGTTGATCGGCCAGCGCGATGATTTCCAGCGCACCGATCACCGTCGCCTGCCCGACCGGGTTTTGAATGCCGGGGCGTTCGCAGACCTCGATATACAATTGAATGGCCTCACGCACGTTAAACATCGCGTCGTTGAATAGCTCACTCAGCGGGTTCAAACGCGGGAAGTACGCGGCGAGCAACGGTTGCGGGATGTTGTACGCGCTCGGTTGTGCCGGGTAGGGTCGGCAGCTTGCCCGCCCGGTCAGCGCGGCATCCGTCCAAAAGGTACGGATGGTATCCAGCGAAGGCTGCGCCAGATCAACCCGCGCCAGCAGCAAGCGCAACGTGGCGATGAAATCCTCGTCTATCGGTTCGGCGATAGGTGGCTCGATGGCAACGATGCCGTCCACCGGCACATCGAGGATGCTGGTTCCGTCCTGGAACTCGACGTAGCGTGCGGCGATCCAACCGAGTGTGCCCTCAAACTGAATCTGCACCCAGGCGTTGCTTGCCGTGCGTCCGGTGACGAAAAATTGCGAAAAACGCAGCGGGTTCGCCAGGATCGGGTAGCCCGTGCTCGGCCCGGCCCGCAAACGCACACCGGTGTTAGGCAGACGACCGATCACCGCGCTGGTGGCGTCACTGCGTCCGGCACGCGGCGCTTCAAAGCCACCATAGGGGATGGTGCGCGGGTCACGCACGGGTAGCGCGTTCGCATCTCCTTCGAGGATGGTCAGCGGGGCCACGTTCACCCAGCCTTCATCGCCGTTGAAGCGCACCCGCAGCCACTCAAAATCTGCGCTGCGTGCGTCGATAAATTCAAACAAATACCCGGCGGGGACGGTTGCTAGCACCTCCGCGCCGATTGCCGGGACGATGCGGATGTTGGCGAATTCGTTCACCACCACCGCCCGCACGCCGGATTGTGCCTGCAAAGTTGAAAATGAGAGGATCAGCATTAGTGCTAATCCGAATAATCGCTTGAGCATGGTTACGACTCCCTCGTACACAGAAGTAGTATAGCAAGTCAGGGGGATTAGCGACAATGCACAGCGATAGGACATTCGTCTCAGGTGATGATTTCCGCACCCAGGCCGATCAACACTATGATCCCGAGGGCATAAACCATGATGCTGAAGAAGGACGCCAGCAGCAGACGGTCGCCACGCATCCCTAACGCCTTCGCCGTTACCGCCATAATCCATACCCCTGTAACAGGTGTTAGTAACAGCACCGCCCACACACCCCAACGGTTCATCCGTGCCTGCGCCTTCTCCGAGGCCATCCACACCATCCACTCGTTGATTCTTGGGAAGTGTTGTAAGTGGTCATAGGCGTAATGGATCAACAAGACCGGCAGGAAGTTACCGAACACCGCCCAGAAGATCACCGACGACGTGCCCAACCCTAACGCCATCCCCGCTGGGATAGCGACGTAGATTTCCGCCATGGGAAAGAACCCCATGAACCACACGCTCAAGCTTTTAACCAGATAATCAACCATTGGAAAACGTCCGTGTAGTGTCTGTTCGTCACACATTTTGCCACAATCGGGCAAATTTCTGGTGAAAATCTGATTAATAGCTGGCATCATCTGCTTCTGATACAAAACCGTGTCACAGTCGCCGTCCGCCGGCGGTTATAACGCGGTCATTAGATTTTCAAGGCGCGGCAGATAATCCTCGTCCGTCATCGGGTCATAGACCGCGTTCAGCCGCTTGTTGATGAAATACGCGACCACATCCGGCTTAAACGAAGGCCGGTCATTTTCTAATTCCCATTGGGCTTCACGCAGCAGCAGCGCGGCCTGTGCGACGTGGCTCGACGCATCCACGAAGCGGCGGGCGTGCGCCTGTGCGTATTGATCGCCGCCTTCCTGCATCCGTGCCAGCATCGCCAGCAGATCATCAAGGGCGCGGCGGGTGATCGTGACGTAATCCGCGAGTTCGGCGTGTGTCACCACGTCGAGCTGACCGCGCATATCGGCGACAAACGCCTCGTGGATGCCGTAGCGGTTGATGTCGCGTAGTACCTGCACACACAGCACATTATGTGTGCCTTCCCAACTTTCCAACACGACCATATCCCGGTACAGGCGCGGCAGAATGCTAAACGACTCGATGGCACCGTTGCCGCCCAGCACTTCAATCGCCCGGTGAACCATCTCGCTGCCGCGAATGCTGGTGATGTACTTGTTGATGTTGACTAGCATCCGGTAGGTGTCGCGGTCGGCGTCGCTGGCTTGCCCGGTTTCGATTTGATCCAGCAGATGCGCGACGTAAAAACTGGAAGCCGTCGCCGCGTAGGTCTCGCTCATCAGATCGGCGACCGCTTCCTGCACCATCGGGTAGCTGGCGATGGGTGTGCCGAACGCTTCCCGATGGCAGGCGTAATACCCCGCTTCGATATACGCCCGGCGGATCACACCGGTGCAGGCAACGGCGTTCATCAAGCGAGAGGTGTTCAACACCAACTCGACGACGGTCTTGAAGCCACGTTCCACCGGGCCGACCGGATATGCGACCGCATCACGGAAGTCGAGTTCGGCGCTGGCAAGTGTGCGTGTGCCGAGCTTGTCCTTCAGCCGCCGGATGTAAAAGCCGTTGGTCGTGCCGTCATCCAGTTGGCGCGGCACCAGGAAAAGGCCGAGTCCGCGTGTGCCGTCTTGATCGGTGGCACGGGCGGTCATGAGAAATTGCTGCGCGTTAATATTGGAGCAGAACCACTTCTCTCCGTTGATGCGCCAGGTGCCGTCGCCGTTGGCAGCGGCGGTGATGGCGTTCGCGCCCACATCGCTGCCGCCCTGCACTTCGGTGAGGAACTGCGCCCCGTGCTGCATCGTGTCGTAATCCGGGTCGAGCAGCGGCGACAAAAACCGCGCTTTGAGGTCGTCATCGGCGGCGACCTGCAACGCCCGGATCAACCCTGATGTACACGCCAGCGAGCACATATGCCCGGCCTCGCCGTTGTGCCCCAGCAGATAGTACAGGCCCATCTGCTCGACGGTTCGCCCCGGCTCGGCTTGCAGCGCCATCACGCCGCTTTCCCATACGTGGCGTCCGGCGGCGTCATGATTGGGGTGGAACTCGATCTGCTCCACCCGCTCGCCGATGCCGTTGTAACGCTCCAACCGGGGATGGTTGCCGATGCGGTCTTCGACCTTCGCCGCCGCGTCGATGGTGGTGGCGGTGTGCGCCCCCAGGCGGCTGAGGTTGTCACGGGCGTCCGCGTAGGCCGCCGCGCCGAGGTAGCGTTCGAGTACGTTCTGTAAGTTCTGGTCAGCGTCGAAGAAGTTGGTCGGCTTGCCGTCCTCCCACGCCTTCAGTTGGTTGCGCCCTTTAATGGCATTATTCATCTCTGGTTCCCTGAAAAATTTGACTTGTATTCTTTTGGTATAGAGACACGGTAGCGTAGAGTCGTATAGCTGTCAATTTAGGCTTTTGGCCCCCACCCGGTCTGACCTGCGGTCAGCCCACCCTCTCGTAGGTAGGGAGGGTAACATTCCTGCTGATGCTTAGATGCTACTCTGCTCGTGCATTTTGCGGCTTTGTAGGTGTAAGTCCCCCTTTCTCCGTCTACGAGGATAAGGGGGACTTAGGGAGATAGGGGTCAGAATAGCTGCATATTGAAGCACCATCAGCTTAACTTGACACGTATGGGGCAGACCGGTGTGTCTGCCCACGACAGATTGCACAAAAGGAGCGGAGGATAGGGTAAGATGAAAATGCCTGGTTCTAACGTTTTCTGTGGTCAGCATAAATCACCTGTCCCGGATGAATCAGATTGAGCTTTGGTTCAGCATTCTGGCTCAAAGTTACTCAAACGCGGCACTTTCACCTCGATAGCGGATCTCAAGGCGAAAGTGTTGGCCTTTATCGACTATTTCAATCGCACTGTGGCAAAGCCTTTTCGCTGAACTTATCAGGACAAGGCATTTGCCGGTGCCTATCTGGAAAGGCGCTAGCCCATGCTGCGACGTGTGACGAAATACTGGCCCTGGTTCCCGGTGTGGCTCGTCGGGGGATCGTTCTTGCTGGCTGTCGTCGGTGGCATCCCCTCTAGCGATTATTACGTTTACCCAATACAGCAGTTGTTGGGCTGGTTCTGGGGTGGGCTGTTTCGTGGGATAGGCTCAGGAACCATCGTTAGCGTGCTGGTACTTTTGTTTATCGTTTTACTCATCGTCGGTATCGTCATCTATCGTAAGGACTCGACACGCGCCGGGTTGTTCGTCGCCTATTTGCTGATCTGTATCGTCAGCGCCATTGGTGCCGTGCTGGTTGGCCCGGTGTTGAGCAGTCTTTCCGACACTCAGCCCGAACCGCTCACCTTGCAGACCGATGACCATTTTTATCACGCGACCGTGACCGACAGCGTATCCGGTGACACATCTTACAACCTGCACGAGTGTGACCGTTATCGCGTGCTCTGCCGGTCGGTCACACGGCACCAGAGCAACCTGTATCTGTCCTACGGTGAAGCACCGCCGCCGATTTTCCTTGAGCCGACCGGTGATGGTGTGCAAATCATCGAAGGCGGCAACGCAATCTATACGTATTCGGAAAGTGACCCATGAACGAAGATATAATCTTTCTCATTTTTGCCTGGTTATGCCTCGCCGGACCGTTGATCGTGATCGGCCTCGGTTTTTTGTTCAACCTCAAATGGCTGATGGGCGTTGGCATGTTTTTAGTCGCCCTGTTCTCTATATTTTCCCAGGACGGCATAGAAAGCGGCGACCCGCAACCACCCACAACCACCCGCGGTCGTCTGATAGCGGCAGGTGTGTTAATCCTGGTGGGGGTGGCGGTCGGTTTATTTTTTACCGGCGCAGTTTGATAAACGTGCTTGAACTTCGCGGTGCATCCCACGTACAATGTGTGCCGAGCAATCGTGGGAAATGACGAATAATGCAAACATTACATGCTTTTCGCCGCTGGATAGATGCCAACTGCGTCCCGCTGATCCCGGCGTTGGTGCTGGTCGCAATGGTCATCGTCTATTTGCTGGTCGGGATGCTTTCGGCGTTGCCACCGGGAGATGGCTACCTGTATCCGGTCTACCAGATCTACAATAGTTTTGGGGTGTTCGTACTACAATTGACCAGCGTGATCTGTCTTTCGGCAGGGCCACTGCTGTTGATCGGCCTGATCTGGGCGATTCGGCGTTTTCTGAAAGAAGACCTCTATACCGAAGACCAGCGTATCTTTATCGGGCTGGGGGTGATCGTGTTCATGGTGGCGATCTATCTGGTGCCGGTGTTCATCACGGTGACGTTTCTGCCGGATTTCACCTATCCCGGTCAGTTGGATAGCCTGACCACCGCTGACAAGCGCTACTATATCGACGTCCACGAGGGCAGCGAAGCCAGCGCGGATACATTTTATCTCAGCGAGTGTGACCCCAACGGCATCGTGTGTGAGCGTGTGCATACCGCCGTTGAAGCTGACGGTTGGAGCCGTGCGGTCGTGATGGAATCCGACGGGGAGTCGGTCGCAGTGCGCCTCAGCCGGGAAATTATCTATCAGCATGACCCGTAATTAAAAAACACCCTCCAAACATGGAAGGTGTTTTGATATTCCTGTTTTTAAGACGTCAGTCCGAGTCTTCGTTTTCGATCTCGGCCTCGACTTCTTCACCGGCAGCCTCGACATCTTCTTCGACATCTTCAGCGGCCTCGTCAACATCGGTGGCGGCTTCTTCGACGCCCTGTTCGATATCTTCGCCAGCTTCTTCGATGTCTTCTTCAACTTCCTCAACTTCTTGTTCGATCTCGGCACTGGTGTCTTCATCAGCCGGTTCGTCGTCGTCGTTATCGCAAGCAGCGAGAACGAACGTCAGCGAAAGCAACAAGATTAGAAATAAGCGTAACTTCTTGTGCATGGGTTTGCGCTCCTTTAGGAAACTCGATATGATGATGTTAATGAGACACGTTAGACATAAGCAAACACTTAATGTCGTATAAGCCGGTTTAAAGCACCACGCAAAAATATCCTTAATAGCTACGGGAGTTAAAAATTATGACCTTTACCTTAGGTGGAGAACTCATCGCTCGTGCATTGAAGGCACAGGGCGTCAACACCCTCTATACGCTGTGCGGTGGGCACATCCTGCCCATTTACGAGGGCTGCATCAACAATGATATTACCGTTATCGACTTTCGCCACGAGCAGGCCGCCGCCCATGCCGCCGACGCCCACGCCCGGCTGACCCGTAACATCGGCGTGGCTGCGGTGACGGCTGGCCCCGGCGTCACCGACGCCGTGACCGGGGTCGCCAACGCTTACCAGGCACGCAGCCCGATGATCCTTCTCGGCGGCGCGGCACCGCTCAGCACCAAAGGCATGGGCGCGTTGCAGGAGATACCACAAACGCAAATGTTCGAGACGTTCACCAAAGCCAGCTTCAACGTCACGGATACTGAGCAGATCCCACAGTTGATGCACGATGCGTTCAAGACCGCACTCAGCGGACGCCCCGGCCCGGTGTTCATTGAACTGCCATTTGACATCTTGTTTCAATCTACCGATCCGATGGATGCGCTGCCAAAAGTCGAGATCGAGCCGGTAGAACCGGAGGTCGGCGCGATGACGCGCATCTTCGAGATGCTGCGCGGGGCAAAAAAGCCCGTGCTGGTCGCCGGGACACAGGTCTATTGGGACAAAGCGCATGACGCGCTGCGCGAACTCACCGAGCAGACCGGCATCCCGGTGTTTACCAACGGTGGCGGACGCGGCACCTTGCCGATGGATCACCCCAATTGCTTTAAAGCCGGGCGTGGCAGCGCCATCAAGCGTGCTGATGTGGTGATGTTGATCGGTACGCCGCTGGACTTTCGGCTTAAATACGGGCGCGAGGGCTGGAGCAGCGATACGCAACTGATCCAGATCGAAAACGACGCCGACGAACTCAACCACAACCGCGAGGCCGAGGTCGCCATGGTCGCCGATGCGCGGTTGGTCTTAGAAGCAATGGCGGAGGGCTTGCAGGGTGTCCGCTATGACGAATGGCTGGGCGAAGTCGGGGAGATCGAAGCGAAGAAGAATGACAAGCTGGACGATTGGAAACAACTCGACGACTCACCGCTCAATCACTTCCGCATGGGCGCGGCGCTGGATGACTTCATCGATGAGGATACTATCGTCATCGGTGACGGCGGTGACATCGTGAGCGCGTGTGCGAAGGTCATCAACATCACGCGGCCCGGTCAATGGCTTGACCCCGGTCCGCTGGGGTGCCTGGGCGTGGGTGCGCCGTTCGCGGTCGCCGCCAAGCACTTGTTCCCGGATAAGAAAATATTGATTATCAACGGAGATGGCTCTTTCGGTCTTAACGGGTTCGAGTTTGACACCGCGCTACGCTTTGATCTGCCGGTCGTCAGCATCGTGGGTAATGACTCCGGGTGGGGGCAAATTCGCACACCGCAGCTTGGCATGGTCGCGGAAGAACGCGCTATCGCCACCCGCCTCGCGCCCACCCGCTACGATAAGATCGTCGAAGCGATGGGCGGCTATGGTGAGCATGTCGAGCATCCCGACGACCTACCGGCAGCCATCGAACGGGCGTTTGCCAGCGGCAAACCGGCCTGCATTGACGTCGCGATTGATCCGCGTGGCATGAGCAAAACCGGCGCGAGCACGCCCTACATTGTCTAACGTTCTAAGCGACGTTGTGGCATAATGAGACGACAACATATACACATAGAAGTAAAAAAAGGATCAACTCAGTGGAAAGCAAAACCGTAAAAGTCCCGAACATCGGCTGTGATGGCTGCGTCAAGGCCATTCAGGGTGAAGTCAGCGAGATCAACGGCGTGGTCAGCGTCGAGGGTGACCCGAATACACAGGTCGTCGTTGTACAGTGGGAGTCGCCGGCAGATTGGGCGACCATCCGCGAGAAGATGACCGAGATCGAATACGCACCGGCAGACGCATAAACCGAACTGATGCACCATCCACTGTTTGAACTGCACACCGCCACCATCAGTGACGGTGTGTATGATTTAGCATCCCTCAGCGATGATGAACGCGCCCGTGCCGCCCGCTACGCCTTCGAGAGCGCACGGCGGCAGTTCGTCGTCGCACGAGGATTCTTGCGCCGGACGTTAGCGGCCTACCTGCACATCGACCCGGCACAGATCACATTTCGTTACGGCAAACGCGGCAAGTTAAGCATCGACGGTGTGGCTGTGCGCTTCAACCTGACTCACAGCGGTGACTTGATCTTACTGGCGGTCACACAGGGGCGTGAAATCGGGGTTGATGTCGAACAACGGCGACCCCTCCCGCATCTGCACACGATGGCGACCGATCACTTTTCCGAACGAGAACAAAATGCACTGTTCGCGCTGCCCCCGGCACAGCAACTTGACGCATTTTTCCACATCTGGACGCGCAAGGAAGCGTATATTAAAGCGGTTGGAGATGGCTTCGCGCTGCCGCTGCAAGCCTTCGACGTCACCCACGACAACCCGCCGCAGCTTCACCGTGCCGGGGATCAGTGGCGGTTGCATCACATCGACCCGGCGACGAGTTACATCGGCGCGGTATGCATCGGTAAGTGAGGCTCGACGGCTACGGCTTATGGACAAACTGATTAGACCTGTCCAGGCGTAGCGGCCCTACGAATGATGAACAGCCTTTTGTTTTATCTGTTACGCGAATCAGCCCATTTATGCCAGAAAGTTTGCGGGTGTGCGCCGGTGTGTCCATCGACGTACCATTCACACCCACGCGCCAGCAGACGGCGCAGCATGGCGACATCGGGGCCGTCATCGGATGAAGCCATAATCCAGGGTGGGGCGTAAAAGCAATCCGCGAGGAACATCACACCGTCTACCGACAGTACCGTCGAAGAATCCGCGTGAGCGCCGCCGACATGCTCCGCCGTAAAGGTCAATCCGTCGATCTCAAATTCACGCGAAGTCGTCTCGAAAACCGATGTCGGCAGGGCAATCTCGAAATCATCCCACTCGATCAGCGTATCCAGCAGCGCGTAGACGCTGTGCATACGGGGATACTTGCGCTGGCGTTCCGCGATCAGCGATGGCCCCCACCCTTGCTGGCTGGTTTCGATCACCCGCTGGTTACATAACGCATGGGCGATGATAGTCGCGCCGGTGAAGGCCTGTGCCCCGAAGATGTGATCCCAGTGGTGGTGTGAGTAAACGATGTGGCTGACGGGCGGCGCATCCAATAGATCAAGCGCGGCCTGAACTTGCCGGGCGTGGGTGGGGCTGTTGCCGGCATCGTAGAGCACGGTATGGTTGGTTGTGATAACCACACCGACGGCGGGACGCACTTGCCGACGATCTCGGTGCGGTGGGAAAATATAGACGTGATCGGTAAGTTGTGTAAGTTGTTCCATACTTGGGAGACTGTGACCATAGAAGTATCGAGAAAGGATGCACTATTGAACTATATCATTCGTGCTACCAGAGTGGAAGACGTCGTGCAGTTACGTGCTTTTAACATCCGGTGGGCGGCGGAATATCCCCATATCGACACACCCGACGCCCCGGACATCGTAGAGCGCAAATCGCTCGAAAACCTCAAACAGATGATAGCCACGCTCGGCACACGCCCGAACTCGCGCCATATGGTGGCGTTCACAGCCGACGAAGAACAGATCATCGGTATGGTGGTGCTGCGTGGTGAGTTGGAAACGCAGGATACCACCGTCGGTTTGTACGTCGATCATGCGTGGCGCAGTGCTGGGGTCGGGCAGGCGTTGATGGAACACGCGATCCAATGGGCGCGAGATGTAGAGACGATCCAGCACATTACGTTACACGTCTACGAATCGAACACGGTTGCCGTACAGTTATATGAAAAACTCGGTTTTCTACACGAGAAACGCCACGACCGCGCCTACTATCAAAATGGGCAATACATTGCCATGCTTCAAATGAGATTACCGTTTGAAACTAATAACTGACTACTAACATCCGTTGGGACTTTTGGACGATGGGCAATTGCGCTTTACAGAAGCACAATCATAGTGTGGAAACAAAGCGATCACTTCAATGATTATCAATGCACTACGCTTATTTTCCTCACGTAGTTCTCACCCAATGCCGCCGCATGTAACGAATCGTTAGTCACATAACAAGATTGTCACTCAAATGTTAGCAAAAACAGAAATGTGTAAATTTTTGTTGACTATGCGTTTGGCTTCCGTTACATTGAGAATGGATTTTAACTACTATGTATAGCGATGTTACCAGAGATTTGGGGAACTTTAACGGCATGATGTCACAGACACAGTTCACGGAACTTAAAAAGTCAATCTGCACTCGTCTGCTCGATGAGATGCCCGAAGCCGCCCTGGGCGAGCTGATCGCGGCCATGCGCGAGATCAAAGAGCATTATGCTACCGTCAGCCCGAAGCAGCAAAACGTCGAAGCAGCACAACAGACGACCTCTTACAAAGCGAAAACATTGCCCACTCGCCCTAATCTGGGACAGGCGAAGGACGCGAATGCAGCAAAGCCTCCTTCAGAAGCGGTTGATCTCGAAGATACCGACCCGACCCCGCTCAACGAACTCAAAGAGGCGATGAAGATCCAACAGGAGCGCAAGGCCGTTGCGGAGAAGGTCAGCAAGCCGACCTCGATGGCACGCCCGGAAAACTTCGCCGAGCAGCTTGTCAAGCGCCGTAAGGAAAAAGAACAGGCCATCGCAGAAGCCAGGCGCATCGCCAAAGCGCGTAAGAACATCACCAACTCCGCTTAGCACACTATTCGTGTAACTCGACCTCGATGCCACGTTCGCCTAGTGCGTCCATGAGGCCGTTCCACTGGTCAGCACGGACGGCCGCCGCCATATCCCCCAGCCGCGCCCCGACATAACGCCGGAGTGCCGGTGTGTCGAAGACGTAATCCAGCGTTTCCGGGCTGGTTGTGCGTAACACGTACATCCGCTCGATGCTGACGCTCGCGGACGACCCCGACTTCCACGACTCCAACAATCGATTGATGGGCGCAGGCAACGCGCCGCCATCCAGCATGCGGCTGATGAACGCGCTAATGTGCCCGGTGTTGATCCCCTGTTCCCCGGCACGACGGATGCCTTCGCCGGTTAACTTTAAAACGTAGTTCTGGGTTGCATCGGCTTCGAGCCATTCGGTAAAGCGCATCGCTTGAAAACGCTCAAACCGTGAGACCTTACGTGAGACGATCAGTGTGCCATCCGGCTTGACCTCAATCGGTTCTTCAGGGTCGGGGACGTTAGGCCAGCCTTCATCGCTGACGAACGCCCGTCCATACGCGGTAAGCTTCGCCGCATCCGACGCGAGATCGACCAACGCTAACCAGTGCAGCGGTTGGCTGACGTAGTGGTCGATCAATGCGCCCTCGATAGCGTCCCAACTCTGGAACCCTTGCAGATATTCCCCCGCCGCGTTGCGGATATACCAACTGTCATAATCACCACCGGGTCGCTGGAAATCCGGCTCTGTCTCTTTAATCATCATGATAAACTCATCCAATGACCACCACCCCTGCTGCGGTGTCAACTCACGGATGAAGGCCAGCAGCGCCTCCCGCGCCACCACCGAATCGTAAGGAAAGCCGGTCGGATCCGGGTACAACCCTTCGACATGCCACAAATCACGATAGATCGTGCTTTGCCGCCACGCGGTCGCCAGCCGGTACAGTTGTTCGGAGCGGTTGCTTTCCAACCAGCGGCGTGTCTCCGCCCGGCGGGGACGTGCCTTCCCCGCCGCCACTTCGATCAAGCCGGCGCTCACCCCTACCCCGAAGATAAAATCCAATCGTAGCGGGTCGGCATCCAGCAGATGAGGTTCCAGCAGTTCGCGGTCATTTTGCGTCAGGCCATTTTCGCCGTAACTGCCCTCGAACACCTGTAAGTAGCCCAGCAAGGTTGCCATGTCATCGACGATTGTCGTCGTCGCGGCGATAATATCCTCACCGGGGTCGATCTCATCGATGCGCGGGGCAAATTCATCGACAAAAGCGGCGGCTTGCTCGGCCTGGCCGGGGGCTTCGTCTTCGAGATTTTCGTAGGCCGTCTTATACGCCGGCAGCACATTGAGCAGATCCGGCGGGATGTAAACCATCTTTCGAGCGCCGGTGCCGCCATGCTCAAATCTCGTGAATATCAACCCGCGATAGACCAGCGCCTCGGTGTCGCTGGTCGGGTTTTTGTGAGGCTTTTCACGCTCGGCTTTGCCTGCCCCCATCTCACGGAGTTGACCGTTGAAGCGTTGAAACATCAGCAGCGGCATCTGGTTGCCACTCGCGCCGATCAACGTCTGGAGTGCGCCGCGCTGCGTGTCGGTCAACCCTTCCCAGATACGCAGCGCGTTGTCTTGGTCGAGCATCGCCGTTTTGAGCGCCTCGGCCGTTTCGCTCTCACCGAGACGCAAAATATCGACGCCCCACGTCTCCGCGATGGTCATATGTAGCGCAGCATCACGTTCTTTCAGGCTCGGCAGCAGTTTACTCATAGACATTACCCTCCGGTGGCGGTTCGATCTTCTCTATTTTAACCATCCCCGGAGCGGACGCTAGCCGCGCCACGAGAGGCTTTATCAGCGAGATCAGGCGGACGTGCAAAAGGTCATACTTAGTGACATTTTTATAGATGTGTTTCCGTCATTTCGACCTCACCCCTGCCCAATCTCACGATTTGCTTTTCCCCTCTCCAATTGGAGAGGCGTGGGCGTGCCGCTGGTGCGGTCTAGGTCGGCCTTACGGACGGCTTGTTTTCCCAGCGCATCGAGTGATGTTCTTGCCGTTCATGCAGAGGCCCCCTGCGAGATGTTCTATGTGTCTGTCGTTTACTTTAATCTGAACAGAAATTTGACAGGGGAACTTTTGTTCATCTATAATATAGAACAGTTATTCGGAGTATAAAAGAAAAATCTACTATGTCAAAGAGTTTCGAAAAATTATCTGAGAGACAACGCAAAATCCTGGTTTTCATGGATCGCTACATCTATGAAAACAATTTCCCGCCCACCATCCGTGAGATCGGCAAGGCCGCCGGTATCGCCTCGACCTCGGTGGTCAACTACAACCTGAACAAACTGGTAGACGCTGGTTTCCTGGAGCGTGTCGCTGCGAAATCACGCGGGTTGCGCCTCATCAAGAACGTGCCGGGTGGTTATTCGAGCATCAACACCGACGTCGAAATTATGCATGTGCCGATGATCGGTCAGATCGTCGCCAGTGAACCCGTCAACGTGCCGGACGATTACTATCCTGATCCGGAAAACGTCGTGGACATCCCGGCCTCGATGATCGCTGGCATCAGCCCAACGGAAGTTTACGCGCTGCGCGTCAAAGGTGACTCGATGATCGACGCGATGATTCAGGACGGCGATGTGGTCATCTTGCGCAAAACCAGCACGGCCCGCCGGGGTGAGATGGTCGCGGTCTGGTTAACCGAACGCAGCGAGACCACGCTCAAACACTTTTATGAGGAAGGCGAACAGGTTCGTCTGCAACCCGCCCACCCGACCATGCAGCCTATTTATGTGGATGCCAAAAGTTGCCAGGTACAGGGTAAAGTCCTTTCCGTCATCCGGCAGATGAAGCACTAAACTTAGAGAGCGGTGTCGATGACCTCCATACCTAAATGCAGGGAGTCGTCCCTCACAGATGGATGGAGACGTGAATCATGCCTTTTGTGTAACGTTTCGACGGGTCAGTTCGTCTAATAAGCAAATAGTTGCAGAGGAAATTCCGATGACTGACCCGATTTATACACCACAGAACGGCACACGACTGCATGACTTCACACTGCCTGACGAAACCCGCAAACCGCGCCAGCTTCGTGACCTCCCCGGCGATAACGGACTGCTGTTAGCGTTCATTCAGGGGACCTGGTGTTCGCCTTGCATCCAGACGTTGTATTTTCTGGCGAAGCAATCACAAAGCATCCGCGCATTAGGTGTCAATATTGCCGTCGTCGCCATTGATGAACCGCACACACTTGATGCCTTCCGCAGAACCGCCAGCCTTCCACTGAATTACACCATCCTCGCGGATGAAGAACAGACAGTCCGCCGCGCTTATGGCTTGATGGGCGAAGAAATCTATTTCTTGACGGACAGCGCACTAAATCTGCGTGTACAGTTCTTGAACGTCGCCGGGCAAAACCGCCCCACACCGAATATGCTTGCCGAGGCCATCCACACCCATCTGATCGAATGACAGCAGGCCTCTCGAAAGATGCCACCGCCATAAAACGTTAGCCGGACTAGAGGAGAGGACAACCGATGATCTACACTTACCAGCACGGAGAAGACATCTATACAATCAACCTGGAGCCGCAAGCGGACGGCACCTACACCGCCACCATCGGTGAGGCGACCTACAGCGTGCAAGTCCGGCGTGGTGCGGATGGTGGTCTGCTGTTGGAAATCGACGGTGAGCGGCACCGAATACACACCGCCACCAATGAAGATCAGCGTTACGTTGCTGTCAATGGTGAGACGTACACCCTCGCGGCGGTTGATCCGGCGGCGCGGCGGCGCAAGGCAACAGGCCCATCTGGTGATTTGACCGCGCAAATGCCCGGTCAGGTGGTCGAAGTCCTGGTCGATGAGGGGGAAACGGTCGAAAGCGGACAGACACTGGTCATCCTGGAAGCGATGAAAATGGAGATTCGCGTCAGTGCGCCAGCGGACGGCGTGGTCAAACAAGTCAGCGTGGTGCAGGGGGACGTGGTCGAACGGGGGCAAGTTTTAATCGAATTAGGCGATTTTTGACAAAGTTGCTCTAGTGTTTGTTCTTTCATTGGCGTATAATACATTTGCGATGCGGAAACAGCAGGTAGTTTTTACCTGACCGCATGGTGCAGTGGTTATGCACCTTATAAAGCCAGAAGAGAAAACGTTCATGCTTGCTACACATGACCTGTACAGCAGGTCAGATTGTACGATGCTGTGCTCTCAAGTGTATTGCATAGACTTCCTGAAGGATGGTTATGTGCGTACCAAAGGCTGTAAGCAAAACCACATATCCCTTTATTCAGATCAGGAAGGATCTAAGCAATGGCAAAAGGTACAGTAAAATGGTTCAGCGGTGACAAGGGCTACGGCTTTATCACCCAGGAAGATGGCCCCGATCTTTTCGTACACTACAGCGAAATTCAGAGCACGGGCTTCCGTACCCTCAACGAGGGCGACAAAGTGGAATTTGAGATCACTCAGGGCAAAAAAGGCATGCAAGCCAGCTCTGTCCGGATCGTCAGCTAGTTAACTCAGATTAATCATGATATGACCCGCCGTTTGGCGGGTCATTTTGATTCTAGACCAGCAAGCGCATCGGTTCTTCGATCAAGCCCTTGAAGTACTTCAGCCAATCCGCGCCCTCGGCACCATCGCTCACACGATGATCGACGCTGATTGTCACCTTCATGCGGTTACCCACACCGAGTGAGCCGTCTTCCATCACAATCGGGACGTTCTTTGCCGTGCCGACCGCAATAATGCCCGCTTCGGGTGGATTGATAATCGCCGAGAAGTGATCGACATTGTAAGGGCCGAGGTTGCTGACGGTGAACGTCGCCCCCTTCACGTCAGCCGGTTTAATCCGGCCTTCGCGGGCGCGGGTATACATTGCCGCATTGTTGATCGCCATCTCACTCAGGCTGATCTTGTCCGCGTCCTTGCAGACCACGTTAATCAAGCCCTCTTCCAGCGCGACAGCGACCCCGATGTTGATGTGCTTATAGCGCACGATCTTATCCCCGTAGAAATGTGAGTTTAGATTGGGGAACTCACGTAAAGTCAGTGCCGTCGCCTTGATAATGAAGTCGTTGACGCTGACCCGCACGCCCTGTGATTCGAGCGAGGCGTTGATCTGTTTGCGCAGCCCCAGCAGCGGCGCGACGTCGATGTCCATCGTCACGTAGAAGTGAGGGATGTTGCTCTTGCTCAGCGTGGTGCCATCGGCGACAGCTTTCCGCATCCGTGAGAGGTCGATGATCTCAACATCTTCGCTTTCTTGCGGCAGCTTGCCCCAGGTCGGGCGTCCAGCTTGCGCGGCGGCGGGTGCGCTTTGTGCGCTTTTCGCTGGTGCTTTCTGCACTTTGCTGGGGTCAAAGTCTTCGACATCGGCCTTGACGATGCGCCCACCAGGGCCAGAGCCGGAGACCTGTGCAAGATCAACACCCTTGTCCTCCGCGATGCGCTTCGCCAGTGGCGACGCTTTGATGCGGCCTTCGGAGGTACGGCTTGCGCCATTGCTCGCGGCGGTATCAACTTCCTGGCTTTGCTCATCGGAAGTGGTTTGCCTTTGTGCATCGGCTTCGGGTTCTTCCTCGGCGGTCGTTGCCTCACCGCTGCTGCCCTCATCAGCTCCACCACCACCGCCGCCGGCTTCATCTGCGGAGCCGATTGAGCCGATCACCGCGCCTTCTTCCAGTTCTTCGCCGACTTCGGCATCTTGAGAAACCAGAACGCCATCCGCCGTCGCCTCGATCTCGACTGTGGCCTTATCCGCTTCGACTTCGGCGACCACATCGCCGGATTTGACTTCATCGCCGACGTCTTTTAGCCAGTTCAGCAGAAGTCCTTCAGTGTTTAACGTAATTGGCTGTGCCATAATATCCTTTCCTCATGATATGCTACTCAATATGCACGCTTGACTCAGATGATTTCCTTCACCGCTTCAATGACCTTATCCCGGTTGGGCAGCGCCATCAGTTCGATTTCCTTCGCATAAGGCAGCGGCACATCCATCGCACTGACGCGCTTAATCGGCGCATCCATGTAATCAAATGCCTTTTCCTGAAGCTGTGCGGCGATCTCGCTGCCGAAGCTGTACATCGGTAGTGACTCCTCCACGATGACTGCCCGGTTGGTCTTCTTGAAGCTCTCGATGATCGTATCCATATCCAGCGGACGCAACCAGCGTACATCGACGACCTCACATTCGACGCCGTCTTTGGCGAGTTGCTTCGCCGCCGCCAGTGACCACTCCACACCGCGTGCATAGGTGATGAGCGTAACGTGCTGGCCCTCGCGTTTGACATCCGCCTGACCAATCGGCACCAGATGTTCATCGTCGTCCGGCACGGGACCCGGTTTCGGGTAGAGGGCGATGCTCTCGGTAAATAGTACCGGGTTGTCGTCACGGATGGACGCTTTTAGCATCCCCTTCGCGTCGGCGGGTGTCGATGGACAGCCCACGTACAAGCCGGGGAAATGGGCGAAGATCGGCTCCGGTGTGTGGGAGTGGGTGGCGGTCGCCTGGTGGCCCCAACCCGATGCCGCCCGGAACACCGCCGGGACTCTAAACTGTCCGTTGAACATATAATGGATCTTCGCCGCGTGGTTGACGAGCGCATCCAGCGCGAGAAACGCAAAGTTGATCGTCATAAATTCCGCGACCGGACGCAGGCCGTACATCGCCGCGCCGACCGCCGCACCACCGATTGCCATCTCACTGATGGGGGTGTCGATCACGCGGCGCTCGCCGAATTCGTCCAGGAAGCCAGCGGTGACGCGGTGCGTGCCCTGCCAATCGCCGACTTCTTCGCCCATGACGAAGACCTTCTCGTCACGACGCATTTCTTCTAAAATCGCCTGGCGTAACGCCTCGCGCATGGGTAAGTTTTTTTCTGCCATTGAGTTCTCCTATTTGTTGTAGAAGCTGTCAGTGTTCGGCTATCAGTCATACAAAGCGCAGAGATCGGAGCAGACCGGCTAGCATTCGCGTGATCTCTTCTACTTCTGGTCGTAAGTTCTGATAAATTTCCTTCGATATATATTCTAGATCACGCGACAGTAAAAGCTGATACTCAAGCTCACTGGCTGATCCCAACGCAATCTGCACAAATGTTGCAAAGTCTTTATCACTGCCACGACCGCAGCCCTCGGCAATGTTCGTAGGGATGGATGCCGCGCATCGTCGCATCTGGTTCGTCAGCCCAAATCGCTCTGTATCAGGGAACTTCGCCGTGTAATGGGAGGTCGTCAACACGAGCCGGTGTGACTTCTGCCAGACACGAAAGTTCCGTAAATCCTACACGGCAACGTCCTAGCCTGAAAGCTAATCGCCGATAGCCAAAAGCTGAAAGCTAATTGCTTTCCACATAAATGTTGTTCACCAGGTTCTCATAGCCGGGATCATCGCTGTTGCGGGCGTGTTCGACCGCCTCTTCAACGGCTTTGACCGCGTCCTGCCCCAATTTTTCGAGATCGTCTTCGATGTTCTTATACTTGTCCATCATATGATTCTTGAGGATGGTGATTGGGTCTTTGTTCTCTTTGTATTCGCGTAGCTCTTCCGCGAAACGATCATCATACGATTTATCGGAGACGCCGTGTCCCTTGTAGCGATACGTCATGGATTCGATCAGCACCGGGCCATTCTCACGCGCATATTCGACCGCGTCGCTCACGGTGTTGTAAACCTCAATCACGTTTTGACCATCGACGCGCTCCATATCCTTAATGCCGTAGGCGATAGCCCGTTTGTGCAATTCCGGCTGGCCGGAGGCGTCTTCGACGCGGGTCCCCATGCCGACCTTGTTGTTCTCAATCACCCAGACCAGCGGTGCATTGTAGATCGCAGACATATTCAGGGCTTCGTGGAAGTAGCCG
The DNA here is from genome assembly GCA_034437515.1 of Anaerolineae bacterium. Lineage (GTDB taxonomy): Bacteria > Chloroflexota > Anaerolineae > Aggregatilineales > Phototrophicaceae > DAOTTX01. Next base: position 18,542 of record DAOTTX010000527.1, on the reverse strand, counting down.
TTGTTGGTCGCCCCGTCCCCGATGAACGAGAGTACGACCTCGTCGGTGCCCATGTAACGTGCGCCCATGCCCAGGCCGGTCGCCAGCGGTAAATGTCCACCGACAATTGCATAACCGCCCCAATAATTATGTTCGCGGGAGGCCAGATGCATTGAGCCGCCCTTGCCGCCGCTCACGCCATTAACCTTACCCATCATCTCGGACATCAACGGGTTGAGATCAAGACCGCGAGCGATTGCGATCCCATGATCGCGGTAGGCCGTGATGACGTGGTCGCGGTCTTCGAGTGCGTTCACCGCGCCGACACCGGTCGCCTCATGCCCACTGTAAAGATGCATATAAACCCCGGTGATTTCTTTTTCACCGTAGAGTTCATCGGACTTGTTTTCAAACTCACGGATGAGCACCATCTGCCGGTAAAATTCCAGCAAGGTCTCCTTATTGAGCTTTTTCGCCATGAATGACTCCTTCTATGGTTGGCTTGTCGCCCGGACAGTCACGAGTGTTAGTTTACCTTATCCGCTAGCCATCGCAAACCACCGTCACCGGTTAGTTAGGCAATGCTAAGGCACAAACCTCATGCGCTTGCAGGGGAGAATTGCACTATAATAGGGGCACTTTGTCCACAAAATATTGGAAGTGACAGTTGCGATGAGTTTACTGCAACGCTTCGGCACCAACCGGATGCCCCGCCCCGGCGAGGTCGTGGAGATTTACCAGCATAACCGTCTGCTTGCACGCGGGACGGTGATCGTGGTGGATCATCAGACGGTTTCCATCGCTGGTGAGGATGGGTTGATCGACCTTGACACACAAGAATTGCGCCGCGGTCTCGGTGACGGCAGCATCAGAGTGAAACGATATCGTGCTGGCAGATTCTAGTCACCCGGGCCTGTAACACACGTTGATCTATCTGGATAACCCGGCGATGCAGCAACACCATACCGGCAGCGGCGACCAGTACGCAGACCGCCAGCAACCACACCCCGCCGACCCCGACAGCGGTCGCCAGCAAGAACAGCGCGATCCCCGGTAGCGTGCCGCTGATGTAGATCCCGGTACGACGCACGACCGGTACGCTTGCCCGCCCTTTGACTAACGTCTGGTTGATCTTCGTGCGCTGGAGCCGACCGCTGACGGCTGCAATTGTCCGCCCGGCGTCTAATTGCTCAACCGTGAACCATGCCGTTCGCTCGTCCACCGGTGTGACCAGCACCCGCAGTGACTCGGCCTGTGCCGCCAGCAGACGCACCCGGCACGCCTCAATAGTCTGCGGGACGAGCAGTTGCAGCGCACCCGATGTGGCATGGCCTTTACGCTTCATTTCGCCGGGATGACGCCCTCGGTCATCCAGCAATCGGCGAAGGAACCGTCTTCTTGTAAGCGCACGGTGAATACATAGCCGCGCACCTCCCCATGTGGACGGTACAACTGCACATATTGTTGTGCGATGCCGTCGCTGGAACGCATCGTGCCGAGTTCCGCCCGCTCGAAGCCAATCAACGACTTATACAGCGGATTCTTGAACATGGTAATGAAGCGTTCCAGCGGCCCGGTCGAAACGCGGTTATCCGGTGAAGCGAAGTTGAACGCCAGTTTGATCCCGGCGTCGTCGCGGGTCAGGTCATTGTTTTGCAACGCATCCAGTTGGATTTTAATCACATCCTGTGGGGAGAGTAACGGATGGGGTTGGGGTAAATCGCTTAGATAGCTCATCGGTCGAACCTTCAATCGAATCTGTTTTAAGTAGTGTAGCGCAATTTCGACATTCATCATGAGACTTTTCACAAAACGGAAATCTTTTCATACTGCTGCGCCAAAAAATTGCGGCTTTTTGCTTTTGCAACTCTATTTATTACATATTTTGCGTAAACGTTTACCTCATTTAAAGCTCATGAAACCCTCATCTAAATGCTTAACTTTATGACAAACCAGTGACCTATGTCATGTATTTATCATTTATGATGGGATTAGAGTAAAAAATTGTTGGAGGATTAAGAAATGCGTTATTTTCGACTTGATCTTGAACAGATGCGACACTGTGAAGTTTCGCATGTAGATTACATCAGCGGCGACCAACTCTGCTACTTACTTGAACAGGGTTGGACAATCGAAACCGTCCAACAGGAACTCTATCTCTACAGCGGTCGGCAGGTGAATGTGTACGTGTTTGGCATTATGCTTGGGAAGCAGTTGACACACGTCACCCTCGTCAGCAATCCATTCATCGTTAAGATGGTACACCGCATTCGCCTAAAGAAAGCGCGTAAAGCGAACCGCAAACAGTCCCGCGAACAAGCATCCGATGTCGCCTATGCAGGCACGGCCTAAAATATTTTCATTCGTTTGCATTGGGGTCGAGCAGCAACACCGTCACACCGCGAAACTCGCGCATCCATATGATTTGATCTCGCCGAGCATTGAGCCAATCGTCCATCAATAAGACGCTCTCTTCAAAGGGGTCAAATTCCGGCATCGCGCCCTGCCGGTGAAAATCCTCAATCGGGTTACGATAGATCACCCAGATGCGCCGGGCATCAGCCTCCAACGAGGCGGTGTTCGGTGTTTCTTCCAGAAAGACCCGTTGCCGTAGTTCCGCCGGGTCGTCGTCGAAGTAGTGTTCAAACACCTGATACTCAATATCCTCTTCAAAGACGAGCGCGTCTCCCGGTCGGTTGGCCTCCTCGACATATTCGGTCACGGTATCCCATTCGGTACGCTCATAGTCGCCACTGGTGAACAGCAACAGCGTGTTGTATGTGCAGGTGAACAAGATCACTGCCAGCGCGAATGTGCGTACATTCACCGGCAGGTGATACAACCCGCGCACCAGCAAAAAGAACATCGCCGGGACGAGCAGCGTAAAATAACGGTCTTGATAGGCCGGGGTGATGTAAAGCGCGACCACCACCACCGTCACCAGGGAGAGCAGCACCAACAGCACCCAGTACAGGTCGTTGCGGTCAGCGTTGCGCACGGCAAAATACGTGGCGCTGACCAGCCCCACCACCACCACAAGCATCCCCGGTAACAAATAGGGGAAGAAAACACCGTCATAGCCGATGATGAGGTTCCACATGCTGACCGGCACCGCCGTCAACGAGGGCGAGATGAACCCACTGGCATATGTCGATTCGAAGTTCCACAGCAGCGCCAACATCCACAACAGGAACGGCGTCACCGCGATGACCTGTGCCCCCACCCAACGTTTGAGCAGGCCGAAGTCTTTACGATGATAAATCGCCAGAATTGCCAACTGCGCGACACCCAACCCGCCAGCGGAATAATGGGTGAGGTAAGCCAGCATACTCGTCCCGGTGAACGCCAGCCAATGCTTGCGGTTGCGTTCACCACGCAGCAGTAGCAGAAAATAATAGGACGCCAGCAGGCACAAGACAAATAGCAGCGGGTAGGCCCGCGCATTGCGTGAAAGCATCACATGGAACGGGCTGACCGCCAGCAGCACCCCTACCCACAACGCCAGATCACGCCGCCCATAAAGGTTCATCGCCGACCAGATCATCGCGCCGACACCAGCCACCCCCAGCAAAGCCGACGGCAAGCGCAACCAGAATTCGGTGTGGTCGGGCAGTGGACGCAGCAATATGTAATACAGTGGCCCTTGATTGCCCGCCGTCCACATAGATTGTAGTGCGTCCGTCAGCGGGGCAACGGCGCGGAATTCGGTGTACATTTCATCCGTCCAGAACGCGGCCTCACCGAGATTCCACAGGCGCAGTAGCAAGCTGACGAACAATACCAGCACCACGCCCACCCAGAACAACTCGCGGCGCTCCAGCGGTGCGAAGACATCCGTCACCAACGTATTATCTGATGTGTATGTGAACTCGCTTTGCTCCATCATGCCTAGTTCCTTTTCGGATACAGCCTATCATCCTATGCAATCGTAGCCGTTCCTTCAAGCGAGAAGTTCTACTAAAACAGCATTCCCCGCCGTTTTTCTAATGCCTCAATCACCATTCGGTCTGCTTTGCCGAAGCTGTAGTCGTCGAACCTATCCTCGGTGATCCACACGAAGTCGCGCACCTGGAGCGCCTGCGGCTCCCCGCCGGTATGACGACATTCGTAAGCGTGTAGTGTGATCTTGAAATGCGTAAACCCGTGTTTGACCGCCACAAACAAGCGACCGACCTCGACCTCGATGCCGAGTTCTTCACGGAGTTCACGTTGGAGCGTCTGCGGTAAATCTTCGTCTGCTTCTTGCTTCCCGCCGGGGAACTCCCACAGGCCACCCAGCAGACTTTCCAGCGGGCGCTGTGCGATCAGGATGCGTCCGGCCTCATCACGGATGATCCCGGCGGCGACATCGTAGTGTGGCACAGGTTTCTTTTTCGTCTTGACCGGGCGGTCGTGCTGTGTGCCGTTGGCATAGGCCGCACAATACGCCCGGATGGGACACTCGTCACACAGCGGCTTGCGTGGCTTACAGATCATCCGTCCCAGATCCATCACGGCCTGGTTATAATCACCGGGACGTTCATCCGGCAACCAGGCCTCGGCGAGCGTCCATAGGTCGTTTTGCGTGCCGGGTTTCGTGACATCGTCGGTGAGGTCGGTCAGTCGCGCATACACACGGATGACGTTGCCATCCAGGATGGGCGCGGTCGCCCCAAACGCGATGCTGGCAATCGCCCCGGCGGTATAACGTCCGATGCCGGGGAGCGCCATTAATCCTTCGACCGTTTCGGGGAATTTGCCGTTCATCTCCCTGGCGACGATCTGCGCGGTTTTGTGTAAATTTCGAGCGCGACTATAATAGCCTAAACCCTCCCACAATTTCAGGACATTATCCAGTGGGACCGCCGCTAAGTCATGAATTGAGGGATAAGAAGCTAAAAACCGTATATAATAGTCTCGGACGGTATTCACTTGTGTCTGCTGGAGCATGACCTCCGACAGCCACACATGGTAGGGGTTGGGGTCATCGGTGCGCCAGGGGAGCTGTGCCGCCGTTCGGTCATACCATGTCATCAATTTCGCAGAGAAATCGTTGGGCATTGCCGTCGCCTCCCGGCGTTTAGTTTATGGATAGAAAATCATGACCAGTAGCTTACCTACACACAATCAACGTTTCAACATGCGATTCGACAATGGGAACATCGCCCGTGCCGTCCGCATCGCCGGCGAAAGACAAACCGGGGCCGCCTTACGGGCATTAGGATTTATGCATTATTCGCCTGTAATCTTCGTTAGCGGGGGAGCGGGTGGCATGTCTGAGGAAGATAAGGCCATCGCAACACGCATGATCGAGGAAGTTTGCCGTTATGCGGTCGAATGTAACGCGGTCATCGTGGATGGTGGCACTGAGTCCGGTATCATGCAGATGCTCGGTGATGTACGTCGCCGGTTTGATCTCGGGTTTCCGCTGATTGGGGTGTCCCCTCTGGGTAAGATTTCTTACCCCGGCTATAAAAACTCGAACGAGGAAGCATTTTTGGAGGACAGTCATTCACACTTTGTGCTGGTTGATGGCGAAGAATGGGGTGACGAATCCAAGACAATTGTCGGCCTGACCAATCAGCTTTCCGGGTATGGGCGGCGGCCTGCTATCGGCCTGCTCATCAACGGCGGTGCTATCGCTTTGAAAGAGATCTATCTGGCGACGAACACACAACGCAAGATGTCTATCATCGTGTTAGAGGGCAGTGGACGCGCCGCCGATGACATCTCAACCGCCGTTCGTAAAGGCAACTCCAACCAGGCATTGTTGCAAGCCATCCTCAAGGGCGGTGATATTGAACTGGTCGGTACGGCGGATGGCCCTGAAGCTATCCGGGCAAAATTACAAGAAAAATTCAAGTGAGGGAGTCAATCTTGACGCGCTTTATCACAATCGTTCCACTGTTTTTGATCTTCATTGCTGCCGCGCTGCCACTCGCCGCGCAGGATGACCCGTCGCCACCCACCGAGCAACCCCTCATCACTGATGCCGCTGATGCCGCCTTGCGTGCCGAAACCGCCGCTGATCGTGCCGAAGCCGCGCTGCTGGAAGCAGAAGAGACGTTGGCAGATGCCGAGAACGCGGTTGGCTATGCGAGTGACCTATTCGGTTTGTTTGAGGCGATGTCCGGGGTGGTCGGCATCGTCGTCCCGGTACTGGCGATTGCGGCGGCAGTTTTCGGGTTCAATCGCCTGCAAAACGCGGAGTACGAACTACGCGAAGCCCGCGAAAAATTTGAGGAGGAGATCGCCGAGCGTAACGTCGAACTCGACCGGCTCAACAGTGAACTGCGCGAAACCGCCCGGCAGCAGCGGGAGGCTTCCGCGAGTGCATCGTTGGCGCTGGCGTTATTACAACTCGGTGAACGGCAGTATCGCGCACAGGACTACCAGGGGGCGCTGGATACCTACCAACGGGCGCTCGAACTCGACGACCGCAACCCGATCACACATTATCGTATGGGGTACGTGTATGTGCATAGTGATCGCTTTGATGAGGCGGAAGAACGGCTCAGGCAGTCACTTGATCTTGACTCCGACTTTATGCCCGCCCAGGCCGCTCTCGGTTACACCTACCGGCGCAAGGGCGATAAGCTCGAAGCGGGTATCGAACGCGACCTGATGTACAACCGCGCCGAAGAAAACTTCCTCAAGGCGCTTAAAGCCTTCCCCAAATTGATCGACGAGGACGGCGAGTCCTGGTGGGGGTCGCTGGGTGGGCTTTACCGGCGACGTGGGCAAATCGACCAGGCGATCTGCGCTTATCGCAAATGCGCGGATGCGATGCCACGGTCATCGTATGCGTTCAGCAATCTAGCACTCCTCTATGGACAAAAGGGACAGATTGACGATATGGTCCACACCTATGCGACGGTCGAAAAGCTGGCGTATGGTGAAGTCCAGGCCGATGTGGATAATTACTGGGCCTATACCGACCTCATCACCGCGCGGCTGGCGCAGGGCAAAATCAAAGAGACCTACGATGTGCTGGAAACGGCGCTCAACGTCGCGCCGATTGACTCGCCCTATACCCTGCAAGCCCTCGATGACACGCTCGCCCGGTTGATGGACATCCTCGGCACCCAGGAAGCGCGAGAAAACATCGAGCCGGTGTCGGAGATCGTCGAACGTCGGCGCATCGAGCGCGGTGACATCCCCGCCGACCCGCAGGAAGCGGTCGAGACCACGCAGGGTTAGTCGCTCGTAAGATGAGAATGAATTTTGTAGGGGAGCACACACAGGTGCTCCCCTACAAGGTGTCAAGTTAACTTTGTCAGTGTACTGGTAGCCGCCCGTTGCTGGTTCAAAGCGCCCCGCCACCATCGCACATGCCAACAGTCACGTGTGTTATTCCTTCACCGCGATAGGCTGCTCATCACGCGGTTGACCGAGATACTCGCGCTCTTGCTCGACGATCTCCGGTTCTAGCTTGGTGAACAGCGGCGACGGCTTGCGTAGTGCCTGCCCCGCTGGGAGTTCTCGTACCGTCCAGGTGCCGCTGGCCTTGCTGCCATCGTAGACCAGCGCCTTATGATCGCGTTCGGTCTCACTGTAGGTCACGATGTCCAGATCACCGAACAGCCGCTCATCATAGCCGAGGTAGTCCAGCACTTGCTGGCTGCTAAACGGCAGGTAGGGCGCGAGGATCACCGCCAGATTGTCGATCACCCGTAGGATGGTATAGACCGCCTTTGCCGCGTCGTCCTTGTCCTGTTTGATCGTCTTCCAGGGTTCGCGCCGGTCAAGATAAGCGTTGGCGTCCTTGACCAGCATCATCGCTCGTTCCAACCCCTCTTTAAGGCGCACCCGTTCGATCAACCCGCCGATCTCATCGAACCCCGCTTCGACCGCTGCTAACATGGCCTTGTCCTCGGCGGTGAGTTCACCCGGTTCCGGCACCACACCGTCGAACCGCTTATAGGCAAAGCCGAGCATCCGGTTGACCAGATTGCCCCACGCCGCCACCAGCTCGTTGTTCACACGGGTGAGGAAGCCCTCCCAACTGAAATCGGTATCCGCGCTTTCCGGGAAGCTCCGCGCCACGTAGTAACGCACCGCGTCCGCCTGATAGCGGTCGAGGATGTCCGGTAGCCAGATCGCCCAGTTGCGGCTCTTGGAGAACTGCTTGCCCTCGATGTTCATAAACTCATTGGCGGGGACATCGTGGGGCAGTTGTAAGTTTGTCTCGCTTGGGTCGGGATCCCTCGCCTCGTTATAGAGGCCGTCGATGCCCATTAACTCAGCCGGCCAGATCATCGTGTGGAACGGGATGTTATCCTTACCGATGAAGTTATAAATCTCGGCCTGTTCGTTGTACCACCAGTCTTTCCAGGCGGCGGCTTTGCCTTGATTGTTGGCCCACTCCACGCTGGCGGTGAAGTAACCATTAACGGCCTCGAACCATACATAGATGCGCTTGTCGTCCCAGCCTTCCAGCGGCACCTGCACCCCCCAATCGAGGTCACGGGTGTAGGCGCGTCCGCGCAACCCGTCTTCGACGCCTTTCTTAATCAGATTGCGCGTAAAGCTGACCACGTTCGGTCGCCAGTGTTCCTGCTGTTCTTCCAGATATTTGAGCAGGTCGTCGGAGGTCTTGCTGAGGTCGAGGAAGTAATGCTCGCTCTCGCGCACGGTGAGTTTGTCGTCAGGGTTGGCGCGGTTATGCGGGTCGATCAACTCCGTCGCGTTGATCAGGTTGCCGCAGTTGTCGCACTGGTCACCACGGGCGCTCTCGTAGCCACAGATGTAACATGTCCCCTCGACGTAGCGATCCGGCAAGAAGCGCCCTTCCTTTTCGCTGTAGAGCAGTTTCTGGCGCTCTTTATAGAGATAACCGCGCTCCAACAGTTTGAGGAAAATATCCTGCGCGATCTTGTGGTGATTCTCGGTGTCGGTGTGCGTGAACAGGTCATAGCTGATGCCGATCTTCTGCTGGGTGAGCAAAAAACGCTCGTGATAGTGCTCAAATACCGCACGCGGAGTCGTGCCGCGCTTATCCGCTTCCAGCGAGATCGGGGTACCATGACTGTCACTCCCGGAAACCATCAGCACACGATTGCCGATGAGCCGGTGATAGCGGGCGAAAATATCCGCCGGGAGGTATGCCCCCGCCAGATGCCCGACATGCAAGTCACCGTTGGCATAAGGCCACGCCACCGAGACGTGGATGTATTTTGGTTCGTTGGTCATGCGTATTCGTCCTTCGTGAATTGATAACGCTTTTTGGTATGGATCAGTCGCATCCACTATAACAGGTCAATTGATGCAGGAAAACAAACAACCGTCTTCAACAGCCTGGGAAGATATCGGTGCCGTGCTGAGATTAAATCGGTTATGCTGGCCGGACTAAAGCATAAAGCGTTTTACCGACCTCATCACGCTTTGGTTTTTATCGCTAACCAAGCCTGATAACAACAGGCAATATGATTGCGTTGTGGGCACTGTTTACGGCACTGACACTTCTCGATGCAGGTCAATTGCTTCAATTCGCAGTGCAACTGCTCTACCTGCCAACGAACGGTATTCTTGTATTCACCGCCATCTCATAGCATTCACGGTGCGGGACTAATCTTCACTGACAGCGGTCGTGAGTAACTGGTGACCCGCCCACCACGATAGCCGATCCCTTGAATATAACCTTCTGCCGGTTGCATGGGTACGGTCACACGCAGGGAAGCAGCATCTCGGAAGCACTTGGTATAGAATCGCAGCTCCGTTGTCTCTCCCAATACGATAGGGTTGCCCTCTTCGCCAAAGAAAGTGAACACGACACGCTCTGTTGCTTCGTCAGGGCATATCCAGGAAAGCGGCACGGTATCCCCGGCGGTAAATTCTACGATCCCGTATTGATTTGGCATTAGAGAGCTAATATGACCGATCTCTTCGGGTGTAGCACTGCACGCGCTCAACAATAAACAAAAAATCAGGAACCATCGCATCGTTATTACTCCTCATGATAGCCAATACCTCATAAGACAATCTCTCAACGCCGGTGGTTCCAGTTGAAATCACATTACCCTGATTTAGTTTTTATTTAGATCTTATGGGTTGATGGTGGTCTGTTCACCTCGAGTTCATTTGAATTCCTGATGCTATAAGTAAGCGAAGTGAGGAGACAAATTCAATGGACTTTCAAGATTTATTTTTACGCCATGTCGGACGGTCGTTTGAAAAACAATTGTTTTTTGCCGACATCATCGGTAGTCGTCCCTGGACGTTTGACATGACCGCCGGCCAACTTAGCTTCGGAGATGACTTATCCTATCGTATGCAGGTGATTGGCACCGAAGCGACTGAGGCCAGCAGTTGGTTGTGGGCCTGGGCTAATGAGGTCAATAATATGCCACCGGCCCTGCTCACAGACGCAAACAAACTCAAGGCGCTTGGCGAAAGCGAGAAGATCATCCCGTTAAAAGTACCGCAGGTCGTGCTTGATGAGCGGCATAACGGACACAATTTTTCACTGTTCGCCAGCGGATACAACGATGCAAACGCCTACTATCGCGGCCCCTACGAGGGTGGTGCAGTGTTTATGACCATCCATGACGCACGTTTCCCCGAAGATGACCGTCACCCGATCCAACGGATTACAACGACATTCCCGGAACTGTTGAAATCGGTGCCGGTTGACAATCATCGGGCGGCGTTCGCCGGGTATCTGGAATCCCACGAAATGTCAGTAGATATCATTGGCAACATCATCCGAGGCAGCACAGGCGATGGCCAGCAACTTGCAGCAGAATTTGACCAGCAAAATCGACTGGTAGAGATGAATACTGAGGCCGAACAGGTTTGAGACAACGGGGCAATCCGTGCGGACGCCCCGTATGATCGTCTCCGTGAAAACGATTACGCCAGTCCGTGTTCTACGGCACCGGCTTTGAGAAATTTCAATCCTTCAGTAGCAAGCACTTGCGGCCCCTGATTGGGTGGACGCCACAAGCAAGTCGCCGCCGCCAGATCGGGATTGATAGCGGCGAACGACTCCAGTACGAGCTTACCGGTAAAGTTGGCGGCCTTCAGGCCGCGCCATACCTCATCCCAGTTAACCGTGCCACTGCCCACCAACCCACGATGACTCTCGCTCATGTGGATGTAGTCGAGTACATCGGCGGTTTTCACCAGTGGATCGTAAAAGCCCTCTTCTTCGATGTTCATGTGATAGGTATCCGCATGGAGCTTGAGGTTATCTGCGCCGGTGGCGATGATCGTCTCGCGGGTGTCTTCAAGCGAATTATACAGATAAGTTTCATAGCGGTTGCACGCTTCCAGCGCGAGTGTGATGCCGCGCTTTTTAGCTTCGGCGGCGACGTCCGTTAGCACCTGCACGACCGTCTCGCGTTCTTGTTTGGTCGGCGGTGAGCCAGTGAGCGTGCCTAATGAGTAGGCGATGCAGCCACCGAGATACTGGCTACCGACAGCTTGAACCTGTTCCAATGCGCTATAGAGAAAGTCGCGGGCTTTTTCTGGTGCATCGGGTGCGTGTGCGTCTTCCGGTAGTACCAGCGAACAGGTCGCGCCGATACCGGCGGCATCCAGCGCGGCGCGATGACTGGCAGCGTCGAACTCACCCGGTTTCAGCAACGGAATCTCGATAAAGTTAAAGCCGACTTCCCCGGCCTGCTTGATGGCATGATTGCCGTCGTCGGTGTTCCATTCACCGATCCATACAAATGCGTGTGCGCCATAATTTGGCATAGTGATTTGTCCTTTGATTATGTTTTTCGGATGCGACCTTAGCCAGAAAGGCGATGCATATCATCGCGTAAGGTCGGGTAGAGCGTCACGAATTGCGCGTAGCGGTCATTATACACCGCTTGATGGTGAGGCAGCGTCAGGGTGCTGTACTGCGTAACCGCCATCGACCCCTCGATGATTGTCGCGTAATCACCACTGCCGACCCCAGCAAGCACCGCCGCACCTAAACAGGTCTGTTCTGCTTGTAACGTGCGCTGCAACGGCAAGTCGAGCACATCCGCGACGATGCCGCGCCATACATCACTTTCCATACCGCCGCCAGCAGCGATCAGGGTCTTGACGGGTGCGCCTAAACCAGTGGCGATTTCGAGGGTTTGGCGCAACGCATAGGCCACACCTTCCATCACCGCGCGGGCAAGATGACCGCGTGTGTGATAATCACTCAGGCCGATGAAAGCACCGCGTGCGCGTGGATCCATGTGCGGGGTGCGCTCCCCGGCGAGATAGGGCAGGAAGAGCAAGCCATTTGCACCGGCTGCGGCCTGTTCCGCTTCTATGCTGAGCGTCTCGAAATCCGGTGCGGCGGTCAGGTTGCGTAACCAGCGTAATGCCAACCCCGCCGCGAGGATGGCCCCCAGTGCGTAGACCGCCCCCGGCACGGCATGGTTAAAGACGTGTAAACGTGGATCGGTCGGCAACTCGCCGTCTTTCTTCAAGCTTAAAGGGACGAATATCTGCCCACCAGTACCGATTGTCACCGATGCGATGCCCGGTCTTGTCAATCCGTTGGCGATAGCCTGCGCGGGCTGATCCGCACAACCGGCGACGACCGGAATTCCAGCCGGCAAGCCGAGTGCATCAGCGGCAGTGGAGGTCAACCGCCCGGCGATCTGCGCGGAGCCTAACACCTGTGGAAAAATCGCACGCGGCAGGCCCAGTGCCCTGATGACTTCATCCGACCAGTCACCCGCTCGCACATCGAAAAGTGCGGTTGATGCCGCGTCACTGATGTCGGTCGCTAATTCGCCGGTGAGCTTGAGCCGCACATAATCTTTGGGGAGCAAGGCGTGCTGTGCGCGGTCGAGCACTTCCGGCGCATAGTCACGCGACCAGGCTAGTGTGGACGCCATAAAACCAGCAGCGGGACGGGTGCCCGTAACCGTCGTCCGGTCGGGCATGGCTTCCACCGTCGCCGCGCTGCGTTGATCCGCCCAGATAATGGCATGTTGGATCGGCTGGTGAGCGGCGTCTAATAGAACGGTGCCGTGCATCTGCCCGGTAAGGCCGATTGCGCTAATTTGAACATCCGCGCTGACCTTGCGCACGACCTCAATCACCGCAGACCACCAATCCGCCGGGTCTTGTTCGGCGCGGTCAGGGAGCGGTTTACGCACCGGGTATTCTGCGGCAGCGACCGCGATAATCTTTGCGGTCTGTGGGTTCATTGTAATAGCTTTGGCACTCGATGTGCCAATATCAATGGCAAGCAGCATGAGCTTACTTTCTCAAGGATTTGTAGGGTATGAGGGCGGCACCACTTCGATTGTAGTGCCGCCCCCGATGTTGATGTGGTTATTCCGGTAGGTTGTCTTGGGTGTAGATGACCACCGGTGATTCGATGAACGGTGCGACCGGGCGGCCTTCAGTCAACTTGATGAGTGCTTCTACCGCGAGGTAGGCCATCTCATCGGGGAACTGTGCGACCGTACCGGCAAGGCGACCGGCTTCGACGGCATCCAGTGCTTCGGGGATGGCGTCCACACTGACGACCATGATCTGATCGGATAGACCAGCTGCCTCAACCGCTTCGACCGCGCCCAGACCCATACCGTCATTGGCGGCGAAGATCGCGACCAGATCCGGGTTGCCCTGGATGATATTGGTGGCGACGTTAAACGCCTCGGCGCGATCCCAGTTTGCCGTCTGGCTGGCGACCACGTCCAGGCCACCTTCAACGACGGTGTCGGTGAAACCGGCGACACGGTCAATGCTGCTGGATGTGCCGGGTGCGCCTTCGATGACCGCGACCTGTGCGCCTGCATCGACGCTATCCAGCACAAGACCGCCCGCTAATGAACCGGCACGCACGTTGTCGGATGCAATCCGCGTGGCGATGTCGATTTCATCGGCGATGGAGTCTTCAGGGATCAGCTCGTCAAGGTTGACGATGGGCAGACCCTGTTCGCTGGCTGTTGCCAGGGCGCTGTTTAAGCTGGTGGCGCGGAAGGGCGTCACGGCGAAGCCATCGAACCCACCTTCGTTCAACCACCCTTCGAGGATGCCGAGTTGTTCCTCAGCGGCGTCTTCGTTCGGTGTCGCACCGGTGACCACCTCGATCCCCAGGTCAGCCGCTGCCATCTCGTAACCGTCAATCATGGTCAGGAAGAAGGTGTTATCCAGGTTCTTGGTCACACCGCCGATTTGCAGATCGCCAATTGCCGGGTCACCAAGCTGGCTCCCCGCACTATCGACGTTCTCGGACGTAATCAACACAACCGGGGATTCGATCTCCGGCGCGACTGGGCGACCATCGAGCACCTTTAGCATGGCCTCGACTGCCAGCACCGCCATCTCATCGGGATACTGTGCGACCGTCCCCAGCAGACGCTGGTCACGCACGGCGTCCAAGGCTTCGGGGATGGCGTCCACGCTGATGACGCTGATCTGGTCACCCAGGCCAGCCGCTTCGACCGCTTCCAGCGCACCCAGACCCATACCGTCATTGGCGGCGAAGATCGCTTCGATCTCCGGGTTGCCCTGGATGATGTTGGTGGCGACGTTGAACGCCTCGGCGCGATCCCAGTTTGCCGTCTGGCTGGCGACCACTTCTAGCCCCGCAGCTTCAACCGTGTTGGTAAAACCGGCGACACGGTCGATGCTACTGGTGGTGCCGGGTGCGCCTTCGATGACCGCGACCTGCGCCCCTGCGCTGACGTTATCTAACACGGCTTGCGCGGCGAACTCACCGGCACGGACGTTGTTTGAGGCGATCTGCGTGGCGAGGTCGATGCCAGCCACCGCATCACCGGGGATCAGCTCGTCGATGTTAATCAACGGGATGCCCTGCTCGGTCGCCATTTCCAGCGCACTGTTCAAGCTGGTGGCGCGGAAGGGCGTGACGATGAAGGCGTCGAAGTCCCCTTCGTTCAGCCAACCTTCGAGGATGGCAAGTTGTTCTTCGGCGGCGTCTTCGGTCGGTGTCGCGCCGACTTCGATCTCAATGCCATAACGCTCGGCGGCGAACTCGTAGCCTTCCTGCATGGTCAGGAAGTAGGTGTTATCCAGGTTTTTGACCAGCGCGCCGATACGAATCGTATCGTCCTCGCCCTCGTCATCCTGTGCGGTGGTCATTGGGGCGACTGCCAATAGCAGCAGTGCCACAATAAGTAGTAATCCTGTAAGTTTACGCATGAAAAATCTTGCTCCTTGTCTCAAATAAACATCGAAACGGTTCTAATTTACGGCGATGCATAACAACGATCTTGTCGTATCTGTGTCTTTTGCTCTGCCCTCACCCCCTTACAGCCATGTCTCTATTATACTACACCTGTTGTGTCTGGCTTTTGCGCCATTGGTCTAACATGACCGCCAGCACGATCACCAGACCGATGATGAACTGCTGCCAGAACGACGGGATATTCCATAAGTTCATCGCGTTTTGCACCAGGCTGATAATCAATGCGCCGACTAGCGTACCCAGGATCGAACCCTCACCCCCGGCGAGGCTGGTGCCGCCCATCACCGCTGCGGCGATGGCGTCCAGCTCAAACAGACGCCCGAAGGTCGGGTCACCGGAGTTCAACCGGCTCATCAGCAGCGCCCCGGCGATGCCGGTCAGCAGACCGCCTAACGCATAGATACCCATTTTATAACGCCTCACGGGGATGCCCGCCAACCGTGTTGTCTCTTCGTTGCCGCCGATAGCAATGGTGTATTTGCCGAACTTGGTTTGAGTCAGCAGCAGCAGCGCGATGACCGTCACCACCCCGGCGACGATAATCGCGATGGAGACCTCACCGCCCACCCGTGCGGATGTCGCGTCAAGGAAGGCGCGGAACCCGGCGAAGCCTGTATCTGTGGTGCGCGGATAAATCGCTCGACCGTCCGCGATGACCAGCGCCAACCCACGAAAAATACCGAGTGTGCCCAATGTAGCGATGAACGGACTTAATCGCAATATGGTAATCAAAAAGCCGTTGAAAAGGCCTCCCAACGTGCCGACGATCATCGCTGTGAGGATGCCGATAGGGATGCCGAAGTTCACATCGAAGAACATGAAATTGACGTCACGTAGCACCAGTGCGGTCACCACACCGGTCAAGCCGACCAGCGATCCAACCGACAGATCAATGCCGCCGCTGGTGATGATGAACGTCATGCCGATGGCGATGATGGCGTTAATGGATGCTTGTTGCGCGACCTGCAAGAAGTTATCGACGTCGAGGAACAACTGGCGTCCGTCACGGATGAGGGGTGTGGCGATTGCCATCGCAACCACCAGCGCCAACAACACCAAAAAGATGCCATACCGGGCGATGAATTCCAGCACACGCTGCCGACCGAGCAGAGGTCGCTGGTCTGTGGCGGTATTTTCAGGTTGGAGTGTAGCCATTATCTTTTACCTTTAGGACTTTCGCTCAGATTGTTCATAAAAGGTTTTAATGGGTCAAATTTCTGAATTTTGAACGGTCTTGAACTTTCCTGATATTCTCAAGCGAAAGTCCTGACCTTATGGGTGTTGTAGGTTATTTGCGTCGGTGTGTTGAGGCTTCAGGGACGCTGTTGATTCGCGTGTGTGTAATGTCGTCTTCAGGTTTCGTGTTTCCGCCGGTATTTTTTGCTGAATGTGCCGCAGCATTAACTCGGCGGCGGTTTCGCCCATTTCGTAGATCGGTTGGGCGACGGTCGTCAGCGTCGGTATGACATAAGATGCCATCGGTATATCGTCAAACCCCATGATCGACAAGTCACCCGGCAACTTTAACCCCGCTCTGGCGGCAGCGTGCATGACACCAATCGCAATCACATCGGTAAGGGCGAAAATGGCGCTCGGTGGGTCAGGCTGTTGGAAAAATTGTCGCGTCGTGTTGTAACCCATCTCGAACTGCTGCACGGTGCCGGTCACCATTAAGTCAGGCCGGGCGTCGATGTTATATTCGTTAAGGGCTGCACGTACACCACGAATACGATCGTGCATGGGTTCGCTGTATGACGGGGTACCGATGACCCCGATATTCCGATGACCTTGCTCCAGCAGATAGCGTGTACCGACGTAACCGCCGTGCCGGTTATCCGTCAATACTTTGCTCACGTCCACTTCCGGCATGTCACGGTCTACCATGATAATGGGGACGCGCTGGCTTAGTAACATCCGAATGTTCTCAATGCTGTGACCGGTGGGGACGATGATAACACCATCTACGCGCTGCCGCACGAGCATCTCGATGTAGGCATGTTCTTTGTCACGGTCTTCTTCCGCGCTGCAAATCAGAGCGCGGTAGCCTTTAGCGAATAGTGATTTTTCAATCGCAAAACACAGGGTGCTAAAGAAGGGATGGTCAAGTTGTGGGATCAACACGCCGATAGTCAATGTTTCCTTACGGCGCAGGCTGCGGGCCAATGAACTCGGTTGATAGTTGAGCGATTCCATCGCCTCACGTACACGCTCTTCGAGATCAGGACTGACGTAACCGGAGTCGTTTATCACTCTTGAAACAGTAGCGATAGAGACTTCGGCATTTTCCGCGACTTCTTTCATGGTAGCCATAGATCAACGCCTTTATATAAAATTTAATTTTGTTTATCCTTGTTCAATCAAGGATCACTATGCCTGGATATTACCTGCTTTTGCACCGGTGATGTAGGCGACGATTTCTTGCGGGTCGGTGGCTTTGCCCTCTAAGGTGGCGACGTGTTGCCCCTGTCGCAACACGACGATTTTATCCGCAATGCGGTAAACATCTTGCATGTTGTGGCTGATGACCAGCAAGCTCATGTCGGTGGTTTTCCGCAATCGTTCGATCATACTCAACACTTGCTCGGTTTCTTCTACACCGAGCGCGGCGGTCGGCTCGTCAAGGATGAGCAGTTGCCGCCCCCAGGTGATCGCACGTCCGATGGCGACGGCCTGCCGCTGACCGCCGCTCATGCTGCGCACGGCGAGCGTCGGCGCGGGGATTTTAATGTGCAGGTCGCTGAGCGCGTCCTGTGTGTTTTCGCGCATGGACGGACGATCTAAGATGCCGAGCCACTCGCCAATTTTACCAAAACGGGTGCTTTCGCGTCCGAGGTAGACGTTATCAGCGACATCGAGTTGTTCGATGAGTGCGAGGTGCTGGTAAACCGTCTCGATGCCCAGTTGAAGGGCGTCCGCCGGGTCTTTAAAACGCACTTGTTGTCCGTTGAGCAGCAGATCACCACTCGTCGGCTGGTGAACGCCAGAGATGATCTTGACCAGTGTGGATTTCCCCGCGCCGTTGTCACCGACGAGCGCGACGACCTGACGCGGCTCAACCTCAAAGCTGATCCCTTTTAAGGCTTGCACCGCGCCGAAAGACTTCGTGATATTTTGAATGGATAATAAAGATAGCATGGCAATATATTGGTTTAGCCGCAATTTTATGTAAACGTTTACTTTACTCTAGCGCATTTTCGGTGACCTGTCAAAATATTCATCTTCTGTATCGCCCCCCTAATGGACAAACCAATTAGAATCGTCCGAATAGCAGGAGCAACCTGCCCAAGGCGACCACGCCGGGTTATCCCTGCTTCTATTATCCTCTACTTTCCGCTAAATGAGAGTTGTGACTGGTAAAAAACACGCAGGTATGGCATCTGTTGGTTTTTCTTGAATGAATCAACAGGTGGTGCAACATGCCTACGCT
>DAOTTX010000526.1:0-1603 GCA_034437515.1 Anaerolineae bacterium | reverse complement strand
ACAGAAGACATGCTCGGTGGCGAGGTCGCCGAGCAGTTTCAGGAGCACGGTTTGCGCGTTGAGCGCATTCTGCTCGAACTGGTACGCCCTGATCCAATCCAACCGCGCCGCGTGCTGCCCGAACGCATTCACCACAACTTCCATGACAGTCGGCTCACGCCCACGCAGGCGCTGCGCGAACTGGTGCAGGCCGCACAGCTTGCCGCCCGTCAGCGCGGACAGCCCTTCGACGGACTGCTCGATTTGCTGCCGAAACCAGATGACGAAACCGACGAAGAGCAGAAGTCGAAGCCGTCACCGGAGGAAAACCTGCTGCGCGATCTGGTCAACCTTGCGATCACCATCCGCGATGATGGGCAGGTCAACCCACTCACAGTCGTGGATGTCACCGAAGGCGTGACGCGGCAGTTCCGCATCGAAACCGGTGAATGCCGCTATTGGGCAACCTGGCTGCTGCGCGACTTCATCCCCGGCTATACCGGCGACGGCATGATCCCCTGCATCATCATTCCGCATGATCTGGCCTCTCCGTTCCGGCAAGCAAAGGAAAACACCGCCCGCACCGGGTTATCCGCTGTGGCGATGGCGCGGCAGGCGGCGCTGCTCCTGCTCACGGTGCATGGCTATGAGCTTCCCGGCCATGCCGTTACGAACGACTTCTACCGTCAGGCGTTGGGGTTACACCTTCGTGGTAAATCCGACGAAGCGGCAGAAATTCTCACAGCCATGGGTGGTATCAGCAAGATGCACTTTAGCCGCTACAAAGCCTTGTTAAAGCTCAGTGATGAGGCACTGGAACTGGCAGATCGTTACAGCCTTGATGAAAAGAAGCTCCGTTACATTGTGGCTTTGCCGGAAGAATACCATACAGAGGTTGTGCGCCAGATCATTGATTTCAATCTGACAAGCAAACAGGTGAAGGAGCTTTGTGAGTCAGACGGGGTTCATGAAGAGGCGGAAGATACTGAAGAAGACACCATACCCAAACAAGCCCTGAGACTTGCCCGCATTATGCGATCAAATTCCAAAGCATCAGGGGCTGACATAGCTCGCGCTCTAATAAGACAGGAAGAAGACAAAGAATTGGCACGAGTCCACTTACATCTTTTGCGCCGTACCATAGATGATGCCGAAGCATGGCTTGACCAGAACTGAGACAAAGTAACCCCGGGGTTACTTTCGGAGAGTGCAGACTATGAAAAGTGCACGCGCGCCACCTTACAGAATAGATAAAGCCCATGCGGGATGGGCTGGCGGATGGTGCTGGATGCTAAATATGTGACCTCGACACTCACAATTTAGCACAGCCTCCGTTTGCCCGCAACTGATTTTGACCCGGTTTTTGTCACGTTTTTCACGCGACCTGTGTTTAACTTTGCCCGGAGGCAGCAGCCATGACGATTAATCTGGATCATATTCGGGAGCGCAGCCCGATTGAAGACCTGGTAAACGAGAAGTTTACCCTGCGTAAAACTGGCGCTCGGTTCGTCGGTACCGAACACGACAGTCTGGTGGTCACACCCAAAACGGGGTTTTACTTCTGGAACTCACGCGGCGAGCACGGCGATGTGTTTGACTTCGTTGGACGCTATCATCTGAATTA
>DAOTTX010000525.1:0-46914 GCA_034437515.1 Anaerolineae bacterium | reverse complement strand
ACTCCGCTGAAAGAACTCAATATGCCCCGAAAAACGTGGTTCATAGAGGTTCACAGTAGTGTAACACCGGGTCAAATTTTCGGCAAAATGACCTTTTTTCAGTAAAGTCATGGATAAATGAAAACAAACCTGAATGATTTTGTGTTGCTTAAAAGTGAGTAAAATCATTTAAATCCGTTTTATTTTCTCCATTAGCCGTGAGTACGTGGCTTTTCCGTCCCCGCAGCAGACGAGCAGGCTGAGATTCGTCACCCAAACCTTTTCAAGTTTTTGCGCTACCGCACGGTGAAATACGTTATGCTGAGTAGACAAACACAACGGAGGTGAACATAATGCCTAAGACGATCATGGTGGTCGATGACGAGGCGCGGCTGGTTTCATTGGTACGCGCCTATTTAGAAAAAGCCGGTTACAACGTAGTGACGGCGGCTGACGGACGCGAAGCCCTTTATACCGCCCGGTACGCCAAGCCTGATTTGATCGTGCTGGATTTGATGATGCCGGAAATGGACGGCTACGAGTTTATGCGGCTGCATCACCGGGAACGCGAGACGCCGGTTATCGTGCTCACCGCACGCATCGAAGAGGACGACCGTGTGCTCGGCCTCGAACTGGGCGCAGACGACTACGTCACCAAGCCGTTTAGTCCCCGTGAACTGACCGCCCGCGTCAAGGCGGTGCTGCGCCGGTTGGAAAAAGAACGGGCGTCGGGCGAAGTGCTGCGTGTCGCGGATATTGTGCTGGATAAGACCGCGCATGTCGTCACGGTCGCCGGGGAGCGCGTTGATCTCACCCCGTCGGAATTTGCGCTGCTGGCGGCGATGATGAGCGCACCGGGGCGCAGCTTCAGCCGTGCCGATCTGCTTGAACGGGTGCAGGGGGGCGAGGTTTATGAGGGGTATGAACGCACCATTGATGTGCATATCCGTAATTTGCGCGGCAAGATCGAACAGGACAGCAGCAACCTACGTTACATCGAGACGGTCTACGGTGTCGGCTATCGCTTCGTGGTGGAATGACCATGCGTCGTTCGCTCGTGGTCAAGCTGACGGTCGCGTTCGTGTTCGTCAGTCTGGTAGGGATCGTGTTCCTCAGCTTGTTGGTTCGTCGCATCACGGTGAGCGAATTCAACGACTTTCAGCGTGTGCAGGGACGGACGGACATTCTACGATTGCTTGAGACATACTACATCAACAACGACGAGACGTGGGACGGTTTGGGACGGTCTATACGCCCACGCTTTGACCGCCGTTTTAACCTACGGGAGAACTTCCCCGGTCTCGTCGTTGCCGATGCCGATGGGGTGGTCGTCATCGGGCCACCGGGGGAGCCGGTCGGCAGCCAATTGACCGAGACCCAACGGCGGGTCAGTTTGCCGGTGGAAGTCGCTGGCGAGACCGTCGGTTATCTCATCAACGAACCGGCCCTGCGCGGATTGGAACTTTCCGGCGCGGAGGATTACATACGGGCGATTAACCGGACCATCGTGTTCAGCGCGTTAGCGGCGGTCGGTTTGGCGTTGTTACTCGGCGTGATCTTAGCGCGAAGATTGGTGCAACCGCTGCGGGCGATGACCGCCGCGACCCGTGCCATTGCCGCCGGGGATCTAGAACAGCGCGTGCAGGTACGCACGCAGGACGAACTCGGTGAACTGGCACGGGCGTTCAACCGTATGAACGCCGAACTCGCCCGTGCGCGTGATCTGCGCCGTCAGATGACCGCCGACATCGCCCACGACTTGCGCACCCCGTTGAGCATCATCCTCGGTCATGCAGAGGGCTTGAGCGACGGTGTGCTGCCCCCCACCAATGACACTTTCGAGATGATCCACGAGGAGGCGCTGCGCCTCAACCGCTTGATTGAAGACTTGCGCACGCTCTCGCTGAGCGAAGCCGGCGAGCTTTCCTTACAACGGCAACGCCTTCGACCACGCACACTGATCGACCGGGTGGCAGGGGCGTACCAACCACAGGCCATCGCCGAGGGCATCACCATCGAGACACACGCCCCCGATCACCTGCCGCCGCTGGATGTCGATCCTGATCGTATGGCGCAAGTGCTGGATAATCTGCTGAGTAACGGGCTGCGCTACACGCCGTCTGGCGGGATGATCGGCCTCGGCGCACAGCATACAAACGGCGCTGTACAGATGATCGTCAAGGACAGCGGCCCCGGCCTGCCAGCGGATCAACTGCCGTACATCTTCGATCGCTTTTACCGGGCGGATCGCTCCCGGCGGCGGCATGAGGGCGGCAGCGGTTTAGGGCTGGCGATTGCGAAATCGCTGGTGGAGGCACACGGCGGGCGCATCCACGCGGAGAGCGTCCCCGGCGCGGGGTTGAAGTTCGTGATTACGCTCCCGACTGCGGGGTAAACACAAACGGCGATCCGTGCGGGTGCCGCTCGCGTTCGAGGGCAAAGTGTAGTCACCGGTTCGGCGCGTGGAACAGCGGTGACGACACGAATAGCGGCAAAGGTGGACATGGTGCCGAGGTCATCAGAAGTAATCCCAGGTCGCCAGGGCAGCGATACGCGGCGGAAACAGTGTCTCTAGCAGGGTGACAGCCTCGTCCGGTAGTCCATCACGGATGCCGAGCAAACGCGGCTGCAACGACCCGAACACCACCTGAATGAAATCACGCTGCGGCAGTTTGACCGCGCTGGCAGGCGAACCGCGCAATGCGAATTCAACACCTTCGGGGTGACTGTTGATGACCAGCGATGCCGGGTCAAAACTCGGATCGCTGCTTTGGGCCTGCGCGTTGATCTCCGGCAGCAACGCGGCGATCAACCCTGGGGTGTCGATGAGCCGTGCCTGCCAGCCCTGCTCACGCTGGAAGTGGGCGCTCACCGCCACGTCGAGCAGTTCCCGCGCAAACACGACGAAGGCGTCATCCGGTGGGATGAGCCAGCGCAAGAACGGCTTACCCACACGCAAGTGCAAGCGGCTGATCTCCGAGATGATGGTCTGGGCCGCCTCCAGCGTATCCGTGACGACCTCGACCTCATCGGTGGTGAAGTCACGGGCGGAAACATAACCGCTGATGTGTTGAGCGCGGTCAACGACCACAAAGGTGCGGCGCATGGGTTCCTGTGTCAGCCGCCAGATCCATAATTCCGGGTGGCGGGTGAAGGCCACACGCCCCCCCCAATGCCGTTCATACAGGCTGGCGATGGCGGGGATATGTTTTTTCTTGGGCGGGTAGAGGTCGAGCGGTGTTTGAACGCGTGCGCCCTGATCTACATTGAAGGTGATGTGATATTCCGGCCACACCGGGCTAAAGCCGAACCGGTTGAAGTAACGGGCGGTATCGTGCAGCAGCGCCAGATGTGCGCCCTGTTCCATCATGAAGGCGAGTGCATCACGCAGCACGGCGGTGGCATAACCACGCCGTCGATAGGACGGACGGGTATGCACGCTGCCGATGCCCATCACCCGCAACGGACTGCTGCCGTAGCGTATCGTTGCGCGTTCCGTCAGGGCGTGGCTGATGATCTGTCCATCCAGCACTCCGACCCGGCAATAATCCGGCTGGAAGCCGGGGCGCGAAAGCAAATTCCCAAAGTTGAGTGATCTTAGTTCGTCGGCGCTGGCGGGTCGGACGGTAAATCTTGGCACAAGGCGCTCGCACTAAACCTGGCCGTTGATCTCGACGTTGGCACCGGTGATGCTGCTGGCTTCATCACTGGCGAGGTAGACCATCAAGTCGGCGATTTCCGATGGTTTGACCCATTTGTCGAAGTCAGCATTTTTCATCGATTTTCGGTTCGGCAGTGTATCAACGATGCTGGGCGAGATGCCGTTCACACGGATGTTGTGATCGCGCAATTCCAGCGCCATACTCTCGACGATGCGTGTCGCGGCGGCTTTGCTGGCTGTATATGCGGCTTGGTTCTTGCTCCCCTTGCTGCCGGAACGCGCCAACACCGCTGTGATCGTCCCCGGTGTGGCGGTTTCGACCATGTGTGCGGCGAACTTGCCCGCCGTGAGATACAAAATCCGTGCGTTGAGTAACATCATTTTGTCGAATACATCCATATTGACGGCGTGGACGGGATCGCCCATGTCAAAGCCACCGACGGTGTGCGCCAGTGTATCAATGCGCCCGAAGTGGTCGGTGATGTAGCCGATCAGGTTATCGACCGCTTCCGGGTCGCCTAAATCTGTCGGGAAGCCTTTGTACATTTCGGTGTTGCTGCCCAATTCACTGATGAGCCGGGAGATCATTTTCGCGTCTCGGTCAATCATGGCGATCTGTGCGCCTGTTTCCGCAAAGGCTCGCACTACATCGCCGCCGACGTTGCCGCCTGCACCTGTAATTACGACGACCTTGCCACGCATGTTCGTTGCCATTAGTTCGCTCCTGTTCTTATAACGAAGAGAATACATATGTCTAATGATAGCGGAAAAAAGCAAGATGAGCCGTAAATTGAGCCAACCCGCGACAATTGCCCCCGGATTTGCGTATACTGGGGCAAACGGTACACACAGACGAAAGTGAGATCACATGCGCGGTATAGTGGCTTTTTTCATTTTTATTATTATCGTGTTCCCGCTGACGCTAGCGGCGCTCTATTTCCTTTCGGTGAATACCTGGCTCACCGATGGCGACTTCTACGCGGATATGCTGGATAACGAAGCCCTGTACGAAGATGATATAATCACCCGGTTGATCGCCATGCAGATTGCCGAGGACGTCAGCGGCGACCCCAACCTGATGACGGAAAGACCCGAAACGATCACCGCGCTTACACAGGCACTCAGCGCGATCACATCCGAGGATTACCCGCGTGATGAGGTCATCGCGTCCTCGGATGCGCTGGTGGAATATCTCAACGGTGAACGGCCCGATCTGGATATTTCGATTGACCTGTTGACCATCCAGAATACGCTGCGCGAACCGCCAGGTGCCGAGCGTTTCGTGCAGACGATGGCGGAAAATCTGCCGGTGTGCAGCGGTGGTGAGGAACCGTTCATGGGTGAGACACCGTTGATCTTATGTCGTCCGGCGTCGATGGATGCCGAGACCGCCGCCGAACAATTTAACGGGCGGCTGGACGAGTTCGTCAACGTCATGCCGGATGCGCTCACCGTAGATTTTAACGTCGGCTTTGATGATGTGGCGGCGGCGATGCAGATCGCGGCGGTGCTGGCGCTACTGGTCGCCGGGGTGCTGCTGGTGCTGACCTCGCTGGTGGCGGGGCGCAGCATACGCGGGTTTGTGCTGTGGGCCGGCGCATTTCTGTTGCTGCCGGCGCTGGTGGTGGCGATGTCCGGTGTGGGCATTCAAAATGGGCTGGCGGATAATGTGCTTACGGTTGATGACCTCGACCTGGACATCGAAGGGGTGGAACCGACGTTAGAGTTCCGTGAAGCCCTGGTTGAAACCATCACTGACGCGGCGGGTGCGGTCGGGCGTGGTTTTCTGGTGACCGGCGGGATGGCGGTGTTAGTGGCGCTGGTGTTGATGGGGGTGGGGACGACGCTGCCCGGTCGCCGCCAGGATGACTACGACGACCGGAACGGCAGTGTCACCGTGCCCTAGCGAGGGCAATTGCATTGAGGGCGAGCACACACGGTTGCTGCCCTACAAATCATCGCAGATATTGCAAGGGCAGACCGGTGTGTCTGCCCACGACAGCTTGAGTTTGCGACCAGCGCGTCAGACCTCGACCGGATGCGCGGCGAGGATGGTCTTTGAATAAGGGACGTAGTAGATAATATACAGTTCGTCGTCCTTAAAGGCTTTGAACGCTTTCTTTTCCGGGTAGAAGATCACATCATCGACGGTGATCTGCGGGGTGCCATCGGATGATTTGATCGCACGTCCGCTGATGGAAAGCAGTGTTTCCAACTTGGAATCCTCGCGTAGCACCTGCCACCACTGGAAGTGATGCCATGTGTACGACATCAACACACTGATGGCGACCAGCAGCGCACCAAAAATGGCGACGAGCAACAGGTCGTCCATAGTAGTCAAACGGTTGAGGATAAGCGTCCAGGCCAGCACGACACCCGCCAGCAACACCGCAAACGCGCTGAACTTGAGCATGGCATTACGGCGTCTGATGTTGACCATCTCCCGTTGGTGATCGGTCAACCAGCCGCGCCGATTGGCGATCAAGTCCTCAGCGGTGAAGCGCAAGGCCAGGGATAGTTTAGGGTCTGGGGTTTGGCGTTGTGGTTGGGTTTCTTCCGAGGTTCGTTCTTGTTGATACATGGTTACTCCGATTACATCTGCTACTTTTGTACAACACGCGAACAGACATAATGTTACGGTATCATCCTCGTATTAAATTTGCATAAGCCTCCCGCAGCAACCGCGCACTATGCGCCCAGGCGTGCTTGGCTTCCACCCACTGCCGCCCGGCCTGCCCGATGGCGCGTCCGCGTGCGGGGTCGTCCAACAATGTGACCACCGCATCGGCGAACGCGCCCGGTTCATCGCGGATGAGCATATGTTCGCCATCGACCGCATCCAACCCTTCACAACCGATAGACGTGCTCACCACCGGGCAACCACACGCCAGGGCTTCCATCAGCTTAAAGCGGGTGCCGCTGCCCGTCCGCAGTGGGCAGATGAACACGGCGCTGCTCTGGAGATACGGGCGGGTATCCTCTACCAGGCCGGTCACGGTCACGTCATCCCCGGCGAGTGCCTGGATCTCCGGCGGCGGGTCTTTGCCCAGTAATGTGAGGTGAAAATCCGGGCGTTGTGCTTTGATACGCGGCATGATCGCCTGCACGAAATAGGCGACCGCATCCGTGTTGGGGAAGTACTTGTAATCCCCCATATAGACAGCGGTGCAGTTATCACGCGGCACGGAGTCGTCCCGGTGAAAAAACGTGACATCAACGCCGTTAGGTGCAAGGACGACATGCGCCGACGGTGCGGCCTTGCGGATGATCGCCGCGTCCACGTCGGACATCGCACCGACCGCGTCAGCGGCGGCCCAGGCTGCCGGTTCCGCAAAGCGCAGTTTGAGTGCTTCCAGCACGACACCGGGCCGGGTATACCAGGGTTGCGCGAGCGCCGCGAACTTGCCCCACGCCCGGTATTCGATGGCTGGTTCGGAAAGCAGCACGGGCGCGCCGGCATCGTCGGGGATGTTTTGCAGCATATAGAACGACTCGACGTGGATAATATCCGCCGGGCGCTGACGCAGCAGGTCGGCGCAGATGGTACGCATCTGTGGTGTGCCGTAGAGCTGGGACATGATCGGCTGGGTGGAAGTCAGGCTGAGCCAGGCGGCTTGCAGCGTCGATGGGCTGGACTGGCGATCGACCACATGGTAGTCGCTATATTCCCCCAGCGGTGTGATGTCGAAAGCGCGTTCTTCCGGCCTGCCATAACTGACCAGCGTGATGTCGTGGTCGTCGCCCAGGTGCTTGATGAGGTTGTACGTCCGCATCCGCCCACCGCTGACCGGCGGATAGGGCAGATACGGCGTCAGCATAAAGATGTGCGGTCGGGTCATCAATCGTTCTCGTCTGTATCGTCGTTTTGTTGGCGGATGGCCTGCTCGTCGGGATGTATGGCGTCCCCGGTGTAACCGAGTTCACGCATCCGGCCTTTTTCCAGATTTTCCACCACCGCCGCGACTTTGCCGTAATCACTTTCCGGGATGCGATGATCGACACGGTTGGCATCCCGGTAAACGTAGCCGATGCCGCCGCACCATGTACAATCGCTCACCTCACCGGTGAACTCGTCCTCGAACCAGCCATAGCCATCACATGAGACACACCGGACGATCTTCATCAACCCACCCCCTGTACAGGTGCCAGTGGTACATATTCGAACTCATCGCCCCAGAAGGCCGGGTAAGCGGCAATGGGAGCCTGAAAGTAATAGTCGAGGATGCGGCGTGCGATGGGCGCGGCAACCTGTGACCCTTCTAACGACTGCTCGACCATCACCACGACGGCGACTTCGGGATTTTCCGCTGGCGCGTAGGCCACGAACCATGCGTTCGGGTACAGACCCGTTTCCGCCGTGCCAGTCTTGCCGCACACACTATAGGGCGCGGTGACATCAACCCAGCCGAAGTTGTCGTTGAAACGTCCATAAGCCGTGCCGAATTCGGGGTTAGTGGTGACGGCGCACATACCCTCACGCAGTTCCGCCATCACGGCCTCGCTGAAGCCGAGTTCGTTGAGCAGGTTCGGCTCCGCCTGTGTGTTGACCGCTGTGCCATCGAACCCGCCGATCTGCTGCAACAGATACGGCTCATAGACGCTGCCGCCGTTGGCAATCGAGGCCGTCGCCACAGCCATCTGGATTGGCGGTAAGGTTACATCACCCTGCCCGATGGACTCGTTGACCGCCGCCGTCACATTGGACGGAATCGGCACGACACCCGTCGCCGGGTTGAAGGCCCCATCCAGGCTGTAGGGCTGCGTTAGCCCCATGCGTTCGGCATAGTCGGCTAACGTACTCGCGCCGGTCTGGTTAAAGAGTTGTGCGCCCTGCGTCCAGAAGAACGGGTTGCACGAAGTCGCCAGCGCCAACGCCGGGGTGACCTCACCGGCGGCCTCGGTAAACGGCGAGTTTTCCGGGTCTTCACGGACACGCCAGTCCTCACGGATGCCGCCAGCATCACCGTAGGCGCTGCCGTCCCAGGTGAGCGTGCAGTCGAACGGTTCGCCCGGCTCCACAATGCCCTGGTCAAGTGCTGCCGCCGCCGTGATAATCTTAAACACTGACCCCGGTGACGCCTGTTCGGAGACGGCTCGGTTGCGCAGCGGTTCTAACGGGTCGGCGAGTACCTGCTGCACCAGGATACCGCGATCCGGCATATTGGAAGCGGGATTGAAGATGCCGGGGTGGAAATATGGATAACTCGCCAGCGCCAGCACACCGCCGGTTTCGACATCCAGCACGACCGCCGCGCCGCCAGAGGACACGCTGGCCCAGTCGATACGGGCGTAGTTAAAGGCGTCGCTGATGGCCTGCGCGGTGACCAGTTGCAGGTCGCGGTCGATGGTTAACTGTACCGGTGTGGGTGGTTCACCGCTGCTGCTGGCAATCTCACGGATGATGGTACCGCCAGCTTCCACGATGCGTAGCACGCGCTCTGGCTGCCCGGCAAGCTGACGCTGGTACGCCGCTTCGACGCCGGTCTGCCCGACCAGCTCCCCCTGCGCGAAGCCCTGTTGAAGCTGTTCTTCGGTCACCTGCGCGACATAGCCGGTGATGTGTGCGGTCGTGTTGCCGCCATAGTAGACACGATGCGGGGGACTGGTCAACGTGTTGAGGTCCTGCACCGCGCCGCAAGTGTTCTGTAGACCGGCGGCGTGCTGTTGATACTCTGCGGGGGTCAGCGAGAGCAGGTAGAAGATCGTATCGCTGTTCTGAGTGGCGAACCGCTGTTCCAGGTACGAGATGCGCTCCCTGCCGACACGCCACAACAGATTGATGCAATCGCGCTCGCTGGTCATCTGGTCTTTGGCGCTGTAGATGTGGGTGAGCGTTTGCCCGTCCTGCGCCAGTGGTTCGCCGTTGCGGTCGTAGATGGTGGCGCGGCGCTGCGGCTGTGCCTGTACGGTCAGCGTGGCGTCGCCTGCCAGCCCGTCGAAGATGTCCATCGTAGACCAGGCCACCCGCCAGCCATCGCCGGTGGTGACCAGGCGCATCATACGCCCGGTGTCTTCGATGGTGCCGAAGGTGTTAGACTGAATAATAATGTCATAAGTCACCAGCGCGGATTGGCCTTGCAGTTTGGTATCCGTGATGGTGTATTCCACACCGTCGAACGCGGTGAACTGCGCGGCGGTCTGGTAACGACTGATGAAGTTCGCTTGTGGGTAGAGGTCTTGCGCTCTTGGATGTACAAAGTCGTACATCCGCTCGTAGTTTTGTTCGTGCCATGCGTTGAGGAAGTCCTCAGCCACACCTTGTGGTGACCCTTGCGCCCCAACTGAACCGATGGATAAACCAAGCAGCACCAACAAAAGCATCCGTCTGATCGTTCGCATTCATATTTCTCCACATACTCACACTGGCAGGATACCATAGAATCGGTTGGGTTTCCGTGCCTGAAAATGGCACGTAGGTCAAACGCATAAGTGGCATAATGCGGATAAAATGCTTATCATCTGAGCATTAAATACATCGTAATTCCCGGAGCAGCAACGATGCCTACTTTAAAAATTTGTCTTTTCGGTTTCCCACGAATCGAATACGACGGTAAACCGATTGCGCTTAGCCGGCGCAAGGCGACCGGTCTGCTGGCATACCTGGCAGCGACTGGAAAACCCCATAGTCGTGATGTGCTCGCGGCGACCCTCTGGGCCGACCACGATGACCGCCGCGCCCGTAACGAGTTACGCCGGGTACTGGTGGTGCTCAACAAGACGCCTATCGCAGAGTGGTTAGATGTTGATCGTAAGACAATCGCACTCAAGCAAGACGAGAATCTATGGGTAGATGTGCAACAGTTCGCCGCTAACTGTGACGGCACACCCGACCAGCTCGAAACCGCCGTCAACCTGTACCGCGACCGCTTTATGGCGGGGTTCACGTTTAAGGACAGCGCCGCCTTTGACGAATGGCAAACCCTCCAGACGCAGACGTTACAACAGCAGGTCATCGGCGCGTTGGAGCAACTGGTGAAGTATCGCATTGCCGCCGGGGAAATCGAACCGGCGGTGGTGTTGCTGCAACGCTGGCTCGAACTCGACCCGCTTTACGAACCGGCTTATCGACAGTTGATGCGAGCCTATGCCGCCGGTGGTCAGCGAGCGGCGGCGCTGCGCCTGTATGCTAATCTGGTGGATATGCTGCAAAAGGAACTCGACGTGCCACCACAGGAAGAAACCACCCAATTATACGAGACGATCCGTGCGAACGAGGCGGTACGCCTCGAAGAACATGAGCCGCCCATCTTCGGCAACCTGCCGCCGATCCCGCCGTTAGTCGTCGGACGTGAGGCGGCCTTAAACGCGCTCAAAGATCGGCTGCACATCAACCCGCAGGACGACCAACCCGACCGCCGCCCGTTGCATGTGATCCAGGGTTGGCCCGGCATCGGCAAGACGACCATCTCCGCGCTGCTGGCACACGATATGGACACGCACCAGACATTTACCGACGGTGTGCTGTGGGCGTCACTCGGTGAGTCGCCTAATATCTTCGCGGAGCTGATGCACTGGGCAAACGCGCTCGGTCTGGAAGGTGTCAACACACTGGAATCGGTCGAGGACATCTCCTCACGGTTGGCGGCGGTGCTGCGCGACCAGCGCGTGCTGCTCATTGTCGATGATGTGTGGAAGGCGGCCCATGTGATGCCGTTTCGAGTCGGTGGGCGGCACGGCGCGATGCTGGTCACCACGCGCTTGAATGAGGTCGCACAGGCCATCGCCACCACGCAAGCGGATATTTACCGTCTGCCGATCCTCACGGAAGCAGATGGCGTCGCACTCATGCAAGAACTCGCGCCGCAGGTCGTCGCCGCCAATCGGGAAGCGGTGCATGAGTTGGTGCGCGATCTCGAAGGGCTGCCGCTGGCGTTACAGGTCAGCGGGCGTTTGCTGCGGGCGGAGATGAGCATGGGTTGGGGGGTGACCGATCTGCTGGCGGAGCTGCGTGTGGGGGCGCGTCTACTGGAAGCACAGGCCCCCGCCGACCGCGCCGACGTTCAGCGAGAAACTACACCGACCGTTGCCACACTCCTTCGTTACAGCACGGATCGCCTCAATACGACCATGCAAGAAAAGTTCGCGCTGCTCGGTGTGTTCGCACCCAAACCGGCGACTTTCGACCTCGACGCGATGCAGGCCGTCTGGATGGTCGAGGACGCACGCCCGGCAGCACGAACGCTGGTTGATCGCGGTTTGCTGGAACCGGGCAGTGACGGGCGCTTCCAGATGCACGCGCTGCTGGTCGCCCACGCCCGGTCGATGTTTGCGGCGGGCTAGTAAACGGGCAGGATAAGAATACAGTCTTCGCCTATGCAAACTCAGCTTGTTTTGATTGTATTTGCTATGATTTTCGGGACCGTTGTCGAGGTTCAAAACCAGACGAGTTACTCGTGGAAAACGTGAAAGGTCAGATCGGTTTGCAAAGTGACACCATCAATGACGACGTTTAGTCGCTGGTCTACACTTGGTTCACTTGTTGGATTGACAGTGAGAGTAACGCTATCGGGAGAAGGCATACTAATCACGACGCGCTCTGCATTACCATCTCGAATAGTCATGCTGGGCGGAGCGAACATTCACCGTTTGCGTCTGCACAAACCCCATCACCTGGGAACGCATCTGTCGTATCAAGGGAAAATGAGGAGTCCATCAAGGCACGGGGCGATAGTCGGATCAATTTGTCATCCCTCGTTAAATTGTTTATGCTATACATGATGTGATGTAAGCAATTCCTGACCCCATCCGGTAGTGTAAAAGGAACACCCCTCATGGATAAACGAATGGTGGAATTCATCCGGGCGCTGCGTGCTTCCGGTGTGCGTATCTCCCTTGCGGAAAGCCAGGACGCGATGTACGGCGTGGAAGAGGTCGGCGTGACCGATGCCGATCACTTTAAATCCGCGCTGCGCACCACGCTCGTCAAAGACGTCAAAGACCACGAACTATTTGATTATTTCTACCCGTTGTTTTTCAACGCCAACAAGCCGCCCATGAACAACATCCCCGACAACCTGACGCCCGACGAACAGCAAATGCTGGAACAAGCCATGCGGTCACTGGCCGGGCAGATGGAAGCACTCAAACAACTCATGCAGCAGATGCTCAAGGGCCAGTCCTTCACCGAAGATCAAATGTCGGAGATGGGCAGCGAGGCCGGCCTCAACAACGCCAACGAAATGTACCAGCAACCCTGGTTCGAGCGCCGCATGAACCGTCAGGCCGGGATGCAGCAACTTCAAGAGATGATCGACGACCTGATGGAAAAACTCGAAGAGATGGGCATGGGGCAGGAAACACTCGACGACATCCGTGACATGCTCAACGAGAATGCCGAAGGGTTGGCAGATCAGATTTCCAACTTCGTCGGCGCGACGCTGGCGCAAAAGATGGCGACCCAGGAACCCAAGCCCAAGCCCGACCTGCTCGACGTGCCCTTCCAACGCCTCGGACAAAGTGAGGTCGAACAGATCCGCGATGAGATCCGGCGGTTGGCGGCGCGCCTGCGCAGCCGCGCCTCCCTGCGGCAGAAGAAAGCCAAGCGTGGCACCCCCGATATGCGCCGTACCATGCGTCGCAACATGCGCTACGGTGGCATCCCGATGGAGATCGAGCATAAGACCAAGCACGTCAAGCCGAGTCTGGTGGTGATCTGCGATGTGAGTACGTCGGTACGCTACTGTACGGAGTTCCTGCTCACGTTGATCTACGAATTGCAAGATCAGGTAGCGCGGACGAACAGCTTCATCTTCATCAACGATCTGGTAGACATCAGCATGGCGTTTGAAGAACATGAACCGCAAGAAGCGGTCGCCAAAGTGCTGTCTCAAAACCGCCCCGGTTATTACAACACCGACCTGGGTAATAGCCTCAACACCTTCCGGCAAGATCACATGGGGTTGATCACCGGCAAGACCACCGTCATCATTCTGGGCGACGGACGTAACAACTACAATAACCCCCGCCTAGACATCGCTGACGAAATGCAGCGCAAGGCGCGGCGGCTGCTCTGGTTCTGCCCGGAACCGCAGTATCAGTGGGGCAGTGGCGACAGCGATATGTGGGAATACGCCGGTCATTCTGATGGCGTGTTCCAGGTGCATACCTTGCGCGACCTCTCCGAAGCGGTAGACAAAATCCTGGCGGACGGCTAAACACCCATGCCGGGGGCAGCACCGCAGATGCGGTCATTGATCGCGCAGCAGGTCAGGCGATACGCACCGGAGCCGATCATGCAAAATCCACAAGTGGAACAAGCCCTTGCGGATTACATCGATCACGGCGCGACGGAAGTCGCCGATGACCGGCTGCGTAAGTTCATCAACTACCTGGAAAAGCAGGCCGCCCAACCACGCAGCGAGGCCGAGATCGAAGCGGCGGTCAAACGTGGGGTGACGCGCCTCGCGCAACTTTTCGCCCAGGACGACCCCACCCGTCAATTTATGTCAGAGTTCATCCAGGGCATCGACCGGCACACGCTCAATGACGAAGCGGCTATGCAGCAGCACGCGCAATCCCAGGTGATGCGTTTCATGCAGGTGCAAATTGGTGATTCAGCCCAAACGCAGCCCTACATGGATTCACTCTCCGCCGCGTTTCAAACGGCTGGCAACTTCGACGACCCGGACTTCCTCCAACGGTATTACACCAACTACGTCACCCAGCACTATCCGCAGGCTACGCCGGAAGAACGTGAGCGCCTCGTCGCGGAGCACACCGCCGCGATGACCTACATGACCGAACGCGACAATGGATCCTTCATCCCCAGTGGCTGCATGATCCCGCTCACGTTTCTGGGGTTGTTCGTGTTTCTGTACGGCACCATGAGCTTGCTGCTGCTGTTGCTGGCGGGTCAAATATTCATCCCGGCGCTGTTTTTTGAAACCCCGGTCGGGCGGGCGCTGAACGCGACCTTAGTCACGATGTCACTGGCGGGTGGCCTGCTTTATTGGTTGCGGCAGCAGGTCGGTCTGGGTGGGCGTCTGCTGCAAGTGGCGATGATCGTCGTCTTCCTCCTCGGCGGTGCCGGGCTGGTCTTTCAGCTCAACACCGCCGACATTGACATCATCGCCCGCACGTTGGAAACGGACAACGAGCAGTTACTCGCCGGGGCGTTATTCGTAATCTCGATGGTCAGCGGGGTTGTGGTCTGGGTGCAGCGCCGCATGAGCAGTGTCATCTGGTTGGTGATTATGTTCGTGCTGGTAGTCAGTGGTGGATGGTTGCTCTCCCAAACAAATATGCTTGATGGGTTAATCGACCTTGATGCCATCTACGAACAAATTGGTAACACGATTGAAGAAACGTTGAACGACACCAACGAAGGCGCGGATACCAGCGGTGGTGGCTTCGACTGATGGTTTACGACGGCTCTGAGCAGCAAGCGCGGGATTATCTCTACGAGCGCAGTCTTATCCTCTACTATGATGAGGATTTCCGGCAGTTCTTCACCGCGTATCTACGCGCCGGGCATGACTTACCGCGCAACGACCGCGACTTTCGGCGGGTAATCGTAGACTATTTTGAATCTACCATGCCGCAAATGCCCCAGGAGGAGCTTAAATCTTTGATCGACTACTACGTCCAGCTCGGTAAAATCCCTAAAGAGCGTAAGTGGTTGGTGGTGCTGACCTATCTGTTGGTGGTTGGTCTGCTGGTGGCGGTGGTCGGCGGGGCGGTGTTGGCGTTGCAAGAAGACCAGACCGTTCAAGAAAACGCCGGTGTGCTGCGCACGGCGATCATTGTCGCGGTCGTGGTGGTGTTGTACGTGTGGGTCAACACACAGTTCCGGCGGGTGTTGTTGTTCGTGCGCGTGGTGCTGCTGACGGTTGCACTCACCGCCGGGGTGTGGTTGCTGGTGGAAAATGGCGTCATTTGAGCGCACACTCTAGGAAAATTAACGCCCTTCTGACGGAACCTATGCCATAATCAGAACGTGAACCGATCAAACCACATTGAGAGCGAATCGTGCCCAATCCCTACGAAGACGATGGCTATAGCAGCTACGAAGACTACATCGCCGAAGAGACCGTTTATCCCGAAGAATTTTATTACGAGGAAGAACCGACACCGCACGCCCAGGATGCTTATTACGCGACGAGCATCATCTATTTCGATGAGGTCGAGGAAATTGAGCAGGAACCGTTCTGGACGCGCCGTCGGGTTGTCATTCTCCTGATTGTGGTGTTGATGGTGGTGGCGTTCTTCGCGCAGACCGTGTTCCCGTTGTTGCAGGCCGGGCAGGTCTCCCCGCCGTCTTACGGCCCCACACCGACCGCGCTGCCGTTGATCTAGCGGGAGTGGATGGGAGTCGAACCCACAGTAGCCTGCTCAGTGCAACCTACCACCGATTTTGAAGACCGGGGCATCCACCGGGACACAACCACTCCCCTGATTGTGTTTGATTGTACCACCGATTGCGGGCGATTCGAGTAGCCAGCATCGACACATGCACATATAATGGAAGTACATTCCGCCTCATTTAGAAAGGTGCCGTCCTTGTGAGAGACATCGACCTCACCCCCATGCCGCCGCCACCCCAACGCAGCGTCCTCCGCTGGGTGTTACTGGCGCTAAACACGTTCGTGTTTGCTATTATTGTCTTTGCGTACCCGTTCCTCGCGGAAGCCGCGCCGCAGGTCTTCGCCAATAACATCGCGTGGCTTGCGATCCCACTGTGGGCGTTGCTGCTGCTGCTGCACACCGTCACCGTGAGCGTCATTGATCTTCGTGAAAGCATTCTCTACAGCCGCCGAGAGCGCCGCCGCCGCAAGCGTTATAGCAACCTGCGTCTGCGCCATAAACGCCAGAAGATGCTCGATTCGGTGCGCCCAAAGTTGCCCCGTCACCCGACCGCCCGTGACTCCCAACCGGATCGACGTTCTCTAAGCGGAGAATAAGGATTTACAACGCGAGCGCCTATCGGGACGTATACCAAGTAACCTTCAATTAGCGTAACAGGTGCTTGATATGAACCCAAGACACGTCCCAGGACACAATAAATGGCCCGCTTTCGTCCCGTTTGGTATTTTTATCCTGCTGTTCTTGCTGTTCAGCGGTTGGGGCTGGAGCTTCTTCTGGTTCTTCCTCGTGCCCGTGTTCTTCTTCAAATTCATCGGGGGTGGCCTCTGCACGGTCTTCAGCGATGACGACGAGAAGCGCAAACGCAAGAACGACGAGATCTACGACGAAAAGCGCAAGAACGACCAGCTCGACGACGACGAAATTTATTACCTGTGATCTAAATGTCGTGCCCGCCGTTTTGTGGGAGGTATCCAGATGACGGCGCTAGGATAGCACCCTCCCCGTAGTGGTGCGACGTAGTCGTCTAACGAATCGGGGAGGGACGGGCTTGAGTCAGCGAGGTGGGGGTGAGGGGTTAATACGTGACGATCACCTTGCCGTTGTTCTTGCCGCTATGGAGGTGTTCGACGGCGCTCTGTACTGCGTCAATGCCCTTGAACTCGGTGTCGTCGATGTTGGCGACCAGATCACCTTCAAGGATTTGCCCCAGCAAGCGCGGGGTGTGTTCCGCCATCATATCCGGGTAGTGCAGCAGGATGAACCCGCGTGCGGTGCGAGACTGCCACAGCAACTTGTGATACAGGCGTGACGCGGTGATGTCTACCGGGCCGCTGGTATATTCGGAGATGAAGCCGTTGATGACCAGCCGACCACGCACCGCGAGGTTGTCGAGGGCGTCGTCGAACAGCTTACCACCGACGTTTTCAAACACCAGGTTAATCCCGTCGGGATACTCTGTGCTGAGTACGTCACCGAGGTCTTCCTCTTTGTAGTTGATGATGCGGTCGCAGCCGAGTTTTTTGAGCGTGGCGGCCTTCTCCGCAGTGCTGCAGGTACCGATGACATGGTTGCCGGCTTGCTTGGCGATCTGCACGGCGAAGCTGCCAACACCACCTGCCGCCGCTGTAATCAGTACGGTCTCGCCACTGCTGAGTTCACCCGGCCCGTGCAAGCCGACGGACGCGGTCAGCGCGGCGACGATCAAACCGGAGGTTTCCGGCGAAGATTTTGGAATCGGGACGACGGCTTCAGCATCCGCGAGGGTATATTCTCGGTAGCCTGAACCCAGACTAAGCATGGTGACGTGGTTGCCGACCTTAAGACCGTTTACGCCATCACCTATCGCGACGATCTCACCGGAGCATTCCGCACCGACATCAAAGGGTGGGTCACCCAGAGGATACACCCCGGCGGAGATGTTCACGTCGGAGGCGTTCACCCCGGCGTAAAGATTTCTGACGAGAACTTGCCCCGGCCCCGGCATTTCCAGCGGTGTCTCCACGATCTCCGTCGCCTCGCGGAAGTTCCGGCTGAACCGCTTGACGACCAATTTACGATATGTCTTTGGTAAAACCATCATATGCTCCTGTTATGAAAAACGTTGACTGTGCGATTTAATCTGAAAGTATCACACTTGGAGCATATCAAATATGCGGAAATCTTAATTATACAATTTTGTAAGGTCTGACTTCGTCATGTGCGTGCGTGGGTGTAAGTACAGTGTTAATCTATCGGTTGATTGTGCAGGTATTCCACGATCTGATGTGGTTGATCTTCACTCACCCGCAACTGGTCGAGATACATCTCGTCGTTAGCCTTCGCTTTGACGACAATGGTGGTGGTGTACTGCTGGGTAAAATAGACCTTATGGATTTGGAGGCCGCCTGTCTCTTGATAGAGCGCCATAAAATGGTCGAGCAGTTCTTTGACGGAAAATTCCACGATGACGTCATCGGCGTAGTATTCCGAGATAAACCCGCCTATCACAACGGGATCACCACTGTTGAATGCCGCCAAAAACCGCAGAAACATCCGGCCTGCGGGGGTTGCCTTAAGCGTTACACTGTGTGATTGCATCCGCTTTTTCCTCTCAATCTGCTCAGCCTATGATTGTGCCATTCTTTGAACGAAGGCCGCGATCTTGTGCGGGTAATCCTCGGAAACGACCATCTCAATAATGTGCATACGGTCATCCTTCTGCGCCTGCATCAGCACGACGACCTGATACTCATCGCTGGCGAGGACTTGAAACACGCGCAGACCTTCGGTGATGCTGTAGATGTACTGCATCTGCGCCAGCCAGGTAGCGACGTCGTGCTTTTCTAGCGATTCTTCGGTGATGGAGTCTTTCAATGCGGTTTCGATAGCAGCCGGGTCACCGCTGTTGAACGTCCGCATGAACCCCATGAAGCGGCGGCCGGCTTTGGTCTTACCAAGTTGAATTTTGTTCTGCATGATTGCACACAGCTTTCAGCGGGCAGTCGAAAACTAGTGAATGATGTCCTCGTGCCGGTCAAGCAGGCGATTTTTTACCAGCCATTGCAGA
Source organism: Anaerolineae bacterium (assembly GCA_034437515.1). GTDB lineage: Bacteria > Chloroflexota > Anaerolineae > Aggregatilineales > Phototrophicaceae > DAOTTX01. The sequence goes on along the minus strand of DAOTTX010000525.1, from coordinate 27,925 downwards.
CCGATCTGAAACTCGGTATCTGGCAGGCCGCTGCCTTCTTGCATCTCATGATCTTCGATCTGACGCCCGTCGGGTGCATTTTCGAGCATCCAGAACAGGATGCATTCACCATACATGCGCTCGAAATCGTTTTCTAACATTATCATCGTGGTGTGTTCCTTTTATCGGTGTCTAAGATTCTTGTCAATTCACGCAAAATCAGGTGAGGGCGTTCATCCCGCAGCAGCGGTAGACGACTGCGCGTCCGGTGTACCTGATTAAGATCAATCTGTTGGGTGAGTAGGGTTTCCTCGAAATACTGCCCGTGCAGCATCAAGTCGCCGTTGGGGTCAACAATTGACGAGCCGCCCCAGAAGTTTTTACCGTCCTCGTAACCGACGCGGTTACAATGCACGATGTAATTGGTGAACATACTGCCATAAGCCTGGTTGACCAGCTCCACCCAACGCGATGAGAGCATCCGGTCGGTATGGTCAAGGCCACGGCTGGGGCTGGAACTTTGCAGCAGCAAAATGTCGGCACCGTCCAACCATAACAGGTACGGCGGGGACATATGCCAGAAGTCCTCACAGACCAGCATCCCAACGCGACCGAAGCGGGTGTCAAAGGCACGCACGGCTTCACCCTGGTCGAAGTAACGGGCTTCGTCAAACATAGTATACGTCGGCAGATAGACTTTATGATGCACATGCACACATTCACCCTGGCTCAAGTAAGCCGCCGCGATGAAAAAGCGGTTGCGCACATCCTGATGCACAAAGCCGACCATGATGTCAAGTTTGTGGCTGGCATCCAGCAGTGCGGCGAAAACCGGGTCATCGCTCGTCGTGCGGATCGCCACTTCTGGCACTAGATCCTGCACTTGATAGCCCGTCATCGAAAGTTCGGGGAACACGAGCAGATCAACACCGGCTGCCACCGCTTGATCAACATAAGTCAGATGCGTTTCTAAATTCGCCTGGACATCGCCGAGCTTTGGGTAAATCTGCGCCATGCCCACGTTTACACGCATGAAACTTGTTCCTTCGCTGTCCGTCGTCATGATGCCATCATAACAGACACAATATCAATTCACAGTGACCGATCTTGTTATGATCGTACTCTAATTTGCCGCGCACATCCACAAAGATCAATATGAAATGCGTAAAAATTTCAAGCAAGTGCGCTGCCAGTCGCGTGCTAATCGCTGATGATGGATAAAATATCGGTCGGGAGCATCGGTTTGAGATGAAAATGGGCGCGGGGGTACTGTCGGGTCAACTGTTCAAGATGGTTTTCGGCGGAAACGACGACGACCTGAGACATATTCAGATGAGCGGCTTCATCAATGTATTGCAGCACATCCAAACCGTTGACCACCGGCAGACGGACGTCGAGAAAGATAATCTCTGGTTGATTATTCTCTAGGATTTCAAGAGCGGTCTGTCCGTCGCCAGCCCGAAGCACATTAAATCCGGCGCTCTTCAGTACCAGACTGTAGATTTCCTGTAAGCTGGCGTCATCCTCGATGACACATGCAAGTCTTGACATATCTATCCTAAATCAATTCTCATCAACACTATTGTACATGATGTATAGTGATTGAAACGTAGGGAAACTGTAAGCATTTACCCTGCAATAGTAGCGCACTTGGGCGATTGATGCGACTAAATCGTCTCGTGCAACAGGTTGTAATGTCGCATTGCATCGCCGACGGCGGGTTGTGCGACCGCCATCAGCACGGTGCCACCACGACCGGCGCGGGTGGTCGCGGTACGGATCGCCGCCGCGATGTCATCCGCCCAGGTGATGTCATCATGGAAGGGCGCGGCGATGGCTCGCGCGGTCGGCGCATCGGGGAAGTTGATGGTGATGTTGCGCCCGCTGCGGGTGAGGACGAGCGCATCGCTGATGTCGGCAAACAGGCGATAGACGCCCGCGATGTCACGGTCGGTCGGCACGGCGAGCACGGTTACGACCGGCGCTTGAAGCAGCGGGCGCACGCTCTCGATAAACGACTTCGCCGACAGTGTATTGATCGCACCGTCGATGTAAACCGCCGGGTCGTCCTGTAATTTCTGACAGCGCCCCGGCCATTTGACACTCTCTAACCCGGTGCGGAGGCGCTCGACATACGCTGGTGAGCCGTGCGATAGCGGACGTTCCAACGGCAGCCGGGCGTGCATGTTCCCTGCTCCCCAGATTGCCAGCGAGGCGTTATCAATCTCATAACGCCCCAGCATCGGTAGATCAACCACACCATAGCGCCCGAACTCTACCCGTTGGCCGAGGCCGTTTGTCGCCGGGCCGAGGTATTTACCCATATCCATCGCGGCCAACCAGTCGAACGTCGCATCGCGTTTGTCCGCTTCGGCGCGGAGTACCCCCATTACGCCCGGCGATTGTGGCAGGCTGTAAGCGTAGCTATGCGGCTTGATGATGCCGGCCTTGTGCCACGCGATGCGCTCGACGGTATCACCGAGGTAGCGGGTGTGTTCCAGAATGATCGGTGTGAACATCGACAGCGTATTCGGCACCAGTGCGTTGTCATCGAAGCGTCCGCCGCGCCCGACCTCGACTACCGCTGCCGTGACTTTTTGCTCGTCGAACCATTTGAGCGCCAGCGTGAGGAAAATCCCCTGTGGGCTGAGGTAAGCGCCTGGCTTGAGCGCGTTCTTCACCCGTTCAATGCTCGGTTGCAGGTCGTTGATTAAGCCGACCAACCGCCCTTCGGAGATCATCCGTCCGTTGACCCGGAACCGCTGGCGGTAGGTGGTCAGGTGCGGGCTGGTGATTAACCCGACCGTATGCCCCAGGCTTTGCAGTAACTTTGCCGTGATCGCCGCCACCGACCCCTTGCCCTTGCTGCCGGTAATCACCGTATATTCGCGGCGCTTGTTCGGCAATCCGTTGAGTTCGAGTAGCCGGGCGGTCGGTGTGGTGTCACGGGTATCTTCGTCCAGGCCGCGCCCACGCCAATCCGTACTGGCGATGGACTCAAACACATAGGTGATGGCTTCGGTTTCATTCGTAAAAGGCATTGTGCCTCGACTTTCGCGCTATAATTCCAGACAAAATTGTACCACCACGCCTTCGCTCAACTCAAATTGCAACTTTTTCGCCTGCAAGCGCACTCATTGTCAGACCGGTCAATAAAGAAAGGCACATCTCATGGAGTCAGCAGACCCTGATAGCCGCTTGATCGAGGCTATCGCACACGGGGACGCGAATGCACTCCAAACGTTATATCAACGGCACGGGCTGCATCTGCTCAACTATCTGTTAGGGCGGCTGCACGACCGCGCCTGGGCGGAGGAAATCTTGCAAGCGGTGATGGTCATAGTATGGCAGCAGGCGCATAACTTTCGTGGAGAGAGCCAGGTCCGTACCTGGTTATTCGGCATCACTCGCCGGCAGATGCTCACCGCAATGCGTAAACGCCGCGATCACATGCCCCTCCAGGAGATGACAATCGAAGCTGACCTGAACGTCAGCCAGACGGTCGAGCAACGGTTGCGGGTCGAGGCGCTGGAGGCGGCGATGGAAAAACTCACGCCAGACCATCAACAGGCGTTGGAACTGGTCTTCTACCGGGGGCTGACGATTGATGAAGCCGCGCAGCAGCTCGACGTGAAAGCCAATACACTCAAGAGTCGCATCCACCGGGCGAAAGCTCACCTGAGACAACTACTGGTCACGGAGAAAAACGACCATGCACGATGACATTTACGAGACGTTGATCCTCCGGCAAGCGACCGGGGAGCGCCTCAGCCAACAAGAAGCACATCAACTGCAAGCCCACCTGGAGACCTGCGCGGACTGCCGCGCCCTGGTCGAAGAATGGGCGCAGATCGCACAGGCGGCGCAGCGACGCGCACACAAGCACGCCGCCACACTGCCCCCCCTGCCGGCACTCGCCCCGCAGCGTGTTCGGGCGAACGGTGTTATTCCTGATAATATGGAGAATGAACCCATGACAACCATACCGATGACACAAGCATACCAACGCCGTCACATCGGCGGACGGCTTGGCTTTCTCGCGGCGGCGGTGCTGGTCGGCCTGATCGCGTTGATGCTCGTCTGGATGAACACCGACGATGAGCCGCCTGCACTGTTTGCCACATCCATCGCGCAGGAACCGACCGCCACACCCTTACCCGAACGCGCGTGGGTCGGCATCGCCCGTGAGGACATCGCAGCCGAGGCACAACTCAACCTGGATAACGTCGATGTGCGCTACACGCTGGTTGACGAGATCGACCCTGACGCGCTCACCAGCACGGTATCACGGGCGGTCATCAACACACGGGTGATCGGCAACACCGCCACGCAGCCCATCGCCGATGGTACGTTCATTCAACCGGGGATGGTCGGTGAGGCGTTCAACGTGATGGGACAGCGCCAACAAGAAATACTCGTGGACCAACGCCCGCAGACGGCCTATGACGTGCTCATGTTCGACGAACGCCTCTCGGATTTCCGACGGTTGGTAGACGCCCACGCACCGACCCGCGAGCTGCTGCGCAGCCAACAACCGGTCTGGGTCTACGCGCCGACCAACGAGGCACTCAGCTATGATGACTTGCCAGCACTCATCGACGATGACCTCCGGCTTAAATACATGCTTGACGGCTACGTCATGCGTCCGCGTGACGTGCTCTATGCGAATTTCGGAAGCGGTGCAACGCTGATCGGTGCCTATCCGGTTGCGAACGGCAGTATGGTGCAGGTAGTTGAATGCGGCCCCCGTGCCAGCGGCTTCTGTGGGAGTGTGCAGCGCATGGTGGAGCAGCCACTCGCCGATGTGCTGGACGACGCAAGGGACATCGCCACACCAGACGGGACGGTCGCGCTGCCCCTGTGGGAAGACAACATTGATTATGAGGCGAGCGCCGATAGTCTTAGGATCGGTCAGACGGTGCGTTTGTACGAAGATCGGCAAATCCACGCCGATAACGTCATGATTATGGATGTCAATTTGGGGAGCGAGCTATCTCCGCTGCCGTCGATGCTGTTGGCGGTCGATGAAGCGGTCTACCCGGCGCTGTCACGGCTCGTCACAGATGGCGTAACCTTTCACCTTACCCCGCACGATACGTTGAGCTTCCCGGTGGGCCTGGTTGCGGTGACGCTGCCCGCTGATGTGCGCACCGACTCGCCGCTGACCGGGGAGACCATCATCAGTATTGATGCCGGGGAGACGCGCATCGTCGAGGATGCACAGTTTGTCTCGCGCTTTGGCAGTGGCAATCCCGAACGTGTCTCAGGTTTCATCACGTTGGCGATGAGTCCGCAGGATGCACAGAATGTATTCGACTACATCGAAAATGGGGTGCAGCTTCAGGTCGAGGCGGTGGATAATTCTATCGAGGGGCAACTGTCGAGTACCGCACGGCGTGTGTTGGTCGATGTGCCGTTAGATCGTCTTGTGCCTGATGAGGGTTACATCATCACATTTACCGGCGGTGTCCGCCAAATCGACATCGGCGCGCCGGTCAATGAACCGGTGCTGGCGATGGGCATGGTTGATCTTTTCCACAACGAGGACGACGAGCCGACCGTAACCTTGCTCACCCTACCGGATATGGCACGGACGCTGACCGATGCACTCGCCACCGATGCAACGCTTGCCTACGATACCAGCCGCACAGTCGATTCAAACATGGCAACGACCATTCTGTATGATCCGCTGTTGGCTGCTGGCGTCGATGAGACGACCGAAACGGTGGATGTCTATCGCTGTGATGATGACTGTAACACGGGTGACCGTGCGCTGATGCTTGAAAAGACACAAATCCTGTGGTTGGCAGAGGGGTATGCGTTCGTCCTCGGCACCCCGGAGTGGTCGGCGTTGGACGGCCGGATTTTGATCGAGGCGACAGCGTTTGACACATTACAGGGTGACGGATTTAGCTTTGCTTATCCAGCGGGGTGGGCAGTCGAGGAGAACACCACCAACGAAGATATAATTTATCTCGCCATACTTGCAGACTCACAGCGTTTGCTGGATGCGACCGGCGGAACCGAACTCACGCTTGAACCAGGACAACGCCTCGTGCGCTTCAGCCTGAGTGATGCCGACTTTCTTTCTCCAGGACTGGATGACGATGAGACAGTCACTGGTGTTCTGAACGCGCTGCAAGCAACCGTCACACGTGGGGCAGATACCGAGGTGCTCGAGGTGGTGGACTCAGGCGACCGGGGTGAACTGATCCTGGGGACGAACGGCAATGTATTCATCTATCACATCATCGAAGTTGAAGACGGCGTGTTTGCGACTTTCCTCGGCGCAGCGAACGCACAAGGGCGTGCCGAGCTTCGTTCGCTGCTCGACACAATGGCAACTTCACTCGACTATGTGCCGCACGTAGATGAGTTGTCCAACGGTGTTGAGGTGTTGCTCCCGGTCGAAGCAATTGCCGGTGATGTCACCGTCGATATAGGCGATTCCGTCATGGTCATGCTCTCGAACGAGGCCGCGTGTGAGAGCATTGATCCGGGAATTTTCCCGCATTGTCGAGAGGATGCAGCAGACATGGCGATAATCACCCTGATCGGCAGTTTTGACGAACCGGTGATCGTCCAGCACATTGATGATGCGGGTGTGCGTCTGCTGGCGTCACCGGGCGTGGCGGCAGGCATTGTCTCCGCTATCGAATCGGGCGAGCAGCTTCGTCTGTTGAAACGTGGGGAGTCACCGGTTTTCGTTCAACCCTGACCGGCGCAGCAGCGCGTCGTAGGCGTTGACGGCCTGTGGTGCATCGAAGGCGGCAGCGCGGGCGCGGAGGGCATCCGCGTCCTTTGTTTCGTCCAGTGTGGCACGAAGCGCCGCCGCCAGCGCCTCGACATCACCGACCGGCACCAACCGCCCATAGCGTCCGTAGTCAAGGATTTCGGCGGGGCCGCTGGAATCCGTGCTGACGACCGGGCAACCACACGCCAATGCCTCGGCGATCACCACACCGAAGCCCTCGTGGATGCTCGACAGCGCGAACACATCCGCCCGGCGCATATACCGCAGCGGATTGGGGTCATACCCGGCGAAGTACACATCGTCTTCGATGCCAAGCGTCCGCACAAGCTCGGTGAGCATGGCCTTTTGTGTGCCATCCCCGATGATGCACAACCGTGCCTCGGTTTGCTGGTGCAGACGGGCGAACGCACGGATCAACGTGGCAATGTCTTTTTCGACTGCCAACCGGCCCACACTGAGGATCACCGGCGGGCGGTCTTGATCGACGGCGAACCAGCGATGATCGAGCGCGGCGGCGCTCTGCTGTTGGATGTGCGCGACCGGCAGCGGGTTATAGATCACCTCGATCTTGTCGCGTGCCAGGCCGACAAAGTCCGCCAGATCATCCGCGACCCCGTGCGAGACCGCTACCACACGATCCGCGTATGGGTACAACCAACGCGCCAGCAGTGGATACACCTTCTCTTTACGGCTGTCTGTATGGCGGATACGCTGTGAGAACACCCCATGCACGGTCGCAATGACCTTCACCGGCACCCGCGACCGCCACCGCGCCACAATCGCCGCCAGGTTGCACGGCTCAGAAAATGCGATCAGGTGTGTGGGCCGTCGCTCCCGCAGGTAGCGCACCAGCGGCCCGACGCTGCTCATCGCTCGGCGGTTTAACGTGACGACGTGCGCGGCATCGGGCAACCGCGACTCGAATTCACCGCCGCCCTGCATCACCACACAATCCACACCCCAACCGGCATCAAGCAGACCTTGCGCCAGTGCGAGAAAAACATTTTCCAGGCCGCCCACCTTCAGTGAGGGGACGAACAAAGCAATTCTTGTTCGGTTCATTATCTGGCTCCAATAGAATGTTCATCGGGGATTTAACCAGTCCGTGTAAGGGTCTCATACCGCGTTGTTATCATTATCCGCCAAAAATATGTATATTCATCGCAAAAGGGGATATATGCAAGAGACTCTAATCACGCTTCATGATAATGTCGATCATGTTTATCTCACAATCGTAGACCTGCTCAACGCCGGATTGACGCCAGCGGAGATCGGTGTCGTCGTCGCAGACATCAGCGGAGATTACAGCGGTATGGTCAGTGGTGACATCAAAGGAGAGGTCAGTGCCGGGTTCGGCGCGGTGCTTCAGGTGATGACGAATACTGATCGCGCGTCGCTCACAGTTAAGACGCTACCCGGCATCGGAACCGCTGTCATCGCAGGGACTCTACACACCGCCGATAGTCACCCCAGCGACGTTTTGAGCACATTCTGTGTGTCACCTGCCGAGCAGGACATTTACCTCGAAGCGGTGCGACGTGGTTATGTCCTGATGACCGTCACAACCCGGCAGGATACCGCCTCCATCATCGAAGACCTACTCAAACATCATCATCCGGTAGATATTAACTTGGTAAGCCAGAACTGGCAGCATGGAGGCTGGCACGCCTTTGATGCCGCCGCCGCAACTTACACCGTTGACGACACCGAACACGAACGCCGCCGCTATCAGTTGTTCGCCGCCGAACGAACCGCCGATAAGGGTGCAACCGTCAAACGGTATGTCATCACTGGCTAGGCTCCATAATCACTGTGCGGATGGGGAACGGGCTGTTAAATCCAGCATACAATATCGGCCTTATCTCAATATCAGTGGATCACGACTTATAGGTCAACGAAAGACGATGATTCTATGATAGACCCCGTATTCACCCCGCGCTTGCTGATCGTCGCCGGGGAACTGCTGGCACGGGCGGGGTTGGCGGCCCTGCTCGACCCACAGACCGAATTCGACATTGTCGGGCAAATCTCCGTCAGTGAGGACTTGCCCGACCAACTCGATATCTATCGTCCCGATGGGGTACTGTATGACCTGGGCTACGAGGTCGATGCACCACCTCCCGGTCTGACCGCGCTGGTCGATGCCGGGATGCCGTTGGTCACGCTGCTGCCGGGGAGCGAAGCCGTCGCTGCGGTGCTGGCGCTGCTCAACACCGGCACCGAAGGCTACGGGCTGTTAATGCGTGAAACGGACGCCGTGCGACTGACTGCGGCGCTGTTGGGGGCGCTCAACGGGTTGGTGACGCTCGACCCAATCTTCGTCGAGTCGCTGCTGCCGGATGAAGTCGCGGAACGTCCCGACCCACTGATGGAAGACCTTACCCCACGCGAGCACGAAGTCTTGCAATATCTCGCACGCGGACTGACCAACAAGGCCATTGCCCAAATATTGAAGATCAGCCCGAACACGGTGAAGTTTCATATCAACGGCATCCTGGGCAAGCTCAACGCGCAGAGCCGCACCGAGGCCGTCGTGCGCGGCACACAGCTCGGCCTGGTGATTTTGTGATATGCTGGCTGGCTCAGACTTCATCGCCTACCGCTGTGGTTTGCAGCACGCCATCATGGAGCGCCCACACTTCCCCCGCAAAGTTTTCGATGAAGCGGCGGTCGTGTGAGGTCGCCAGCACCGGGCCGGGGAACGTGCGCAAGGCGTCTTCTAACCCCTCTAACACATCAAAGCTGACGTAGTTGGTCGGCTCATCGAGGACGAGCAGGTTGCACTCTCCGGCGATCAACCGTGCGATCTGAATTTTGCGTTGTTGCCCCGCGCTCAGATCACCGACACGCTTGTCGAGATCGTCGTAGTTAAACAACCCCAGGCTGATGAGCATGGCCTTCAACGGCTGCTCGTCGATGGCTAACCCTGCGTGCGCGGCCTCAAAGACGGTGTGCGTCGGGTCGAGCAGGCGCTGTTCCTGATCGAGGTAGCCCACGCGCACCCCGGCGTAGACCTCGACCACGCCGCCGTCGGGGTCAAGCGCCCCGGCGATGATCTTCAGCAGCGTAGATTTGCCGACACCGTTGGCACCGACGATGCCGGTACGCTGGCCTTCGGTAAGGGTCAGTGAGACGTGGTTCAAGATGGTGTGGATGCCGTAGGATTTCGAGACGTTCAATACACGCAGTAACATCGTGTGTCCTTTCTTGTAATAAGCAGAAAAGTGGAATCAAAAGGACTTGTCACGATTCCAGACACGATGCGATTGTTAGTTTATCGGAGAATCACACGCAGCAGGTAACCGGACGTCAGCCCTGAATTGCAGAAGAAAGCGTGCGCATGAAAAACCTTTCATTGGGGCGAATAAAGGTTCGGGGGAGCGCCGCACAGGTGATGCACGAGACTTCGCCGTAATCACTGATAGCATAGCGCAATAGATGCGAACTTGTCAAGAAGGGTCTTTGGGGGGCATTGAAAATCTCATCGCCGGGGTAGTGACGCCTGCAAACCGGTGTATCAAGTGACCGGTTTGCAGGCGTGTATGTTAGAAGCCCATCGTCGCGGAGGGGTTGGTATGCGAGTAACCGACGCCGGAACGGATCTCGAAATGGAGATGCGGACCGCTGGATTGACCGGAGCTGCCGACCGCGCCGACCACCTGCCCCGCGCCGACGATCTGCCCACAACCGACCGCGATGCTGCCTTCCTGCAAATGCCCGTAAACGGTCATCGTCGGACCATGCACAATCGCAACCATATAGCCATAGCCGAAGTTGTTCCAACCGGCGAAGATCACCGGGCCACCGTTGGCAGCGACAACAGGCGTACCGGGGGAGTCGGCGAGATCAATGCCCGGATGAAAACTAGAATAGCCCTGCGTGATGGTGTAGCCGCCGGAGGGAATGGGGTTCGTCCAACCGGTGCCGCCGCCAATTGGGATCGGGCCGCAGCTCCCCGGTTGCCCACGTTCAAATTCGACGGTCGGCACACCGCCGCTATCCCCGCTGTTGGTGCCGCTGGAACCGCCGTCACCACCGCTGACCTCAATCGCCGCCCGCCACACGATCACCTCGGCCTCACCGCCGGGAAAGAAGATATTCGTTCCGCTCGGAGGCACGGCGTTCGGATTTAGGCTCGCAATCGTCCGGTTGACCGGATGGTTGAGCACGGTCTGTACATCGACCTCGTACTGCTCCGCGTAGTCCGCCAGGGTACTGCGCTGGCCTTGCGCGTTCTCATAAACACCGTCTTCCGGCGGGATCGTCAGCACATCACCGGGGCGGATGACCTGAATCTTGCTGCGTGGGTTTGACCAGGCGATGCTCTCCGATTCCAGGCCGAAACGGTTGGCGATGCCGTCGATTGTATCTCCCTGTACGACGGTGTACTGCTCCATGTCCTCACGCGGGCGCACCGGGATGATCGTAAACGGGTCAAGCCGGTCACGGTCGATCAGCGCCACGTCGAGATATTCTGCTGGTTCAAGCGGCGCGTTGAGCAACTCTGCTTCGAGTTCCGGGTTGAGAGTAGGAAACTGTAAGATCGCCTCACCGCCGGCATTGAGGGCAGGGGGGGCGGTGGCCTGCACGACGGTGGGGGCGGGGGTGTTGGTCGATGGTGCAGGGCTTTCCGCTTGTTGCTCTTGCGTCGGCTGCACAACAACCGTCTCATTTTCCGGCGTGTTCAGCAACAGAAAGATGGTCGCGGTGGTAAAACCGAATGCTGCTAACAGGCTGACCAGACCCAACAGGCTGCGCCAGCGAGACTCGACGACTGGTACAGTCATCGTCGGGCGGGTATCATCGTCTTGGATGGGCGGTTCTTCAAACACCATACACAATACTCCATGCGGAATTTTGGAATCGCCATACTACCGCCCTATATGCCCGCTGGCAAGCGTGAGTAGGGCAAGCGTCAGGTAAAATCACACACCACAAATTCATCTTCCTGTGCGAGAATAAAGCACTTTGTAAAGAAATGCACAATCATCAATAAGGGGAAATTATGCCACGAGTGCTGGTTGCGACCTTGCCGGAAGACACAACCGCCGCCGGGGAAATTTACAATGAGATGTCACAACATGTCGAGACCATCGGCTACATCACCGATGAACCGGCAACGGTGACGCGGGGAGTCGCCACTGCCGGTGCGATGATCATCGTGATCGGGGCAGAGTGGTCGTCACGGATTACCAATCACGAGGTGCTGTACGATGCGATTGCGACCGCACTCAATCGCAGGGATATGCTGGTATCCGTCGCGCTGGTCGATGAGGCCGCCGCGCCCACACTGGACGATCTGCCGGAACCGTTGCACGCGCTGGCTTACATGCGTGCGACGGAAATCGACCGCACCGGTGGGCGTTTTGCCGTCAACGTGCGGCAGATGGCGGTGCCGGTACAACATCACCTCAAACGGTTGGAGCAATCCGGGCGGCTGGGTAAAACCGAGGACGAAGTCGCCGCTGCCCGCCGTGCGCGGCGCAATCGCGGCCTGCCCTGGAACATCATCATCATCGCAACCGCACTCATCACGGGGATCGTATTTATCCTCTTGCCGAACCAGCATGAAGATGATGAGACCATCATCGCAACACCACCGCGATCAGCAGCGGCGAACGCGGCGATCATCAACACCTCGGATGGTTTGCTGCTCGGCATCGGCACAGGGCTGAGTAGCGACACCGCCCCGCAAGGCGAATCGCTGGTCAACGGGGTGCGGCTGGCGTTAATAGACCGACCGGAGGTAAACGTCGAAGGTGTGGCCTTCCCGGTTGAGCTGGTCGTGCAGGATGCCGGGTGTTCCTCGCAGGGGGGCCTGCAAGCCGCGGAGACGTTCGTCAGCGATGACGCGCTGGCTGCGGTGATCGGGCATCTGTGTAACAGCAGTTGCTTCGCTGCGACCAGCATCTACGATGAGAACGAGATGACCGTCGTCAGCCCGGCCTGCGACGCGACCGGCCTCACACTTAATGAGAACACGAGCTTCAACCGTACCGTCCCCGCGATTGATGCCGGGGTCGCGGATGTTATACAGTTCGTGCAAACAACGCTGGATTATGACCGTGTCGCCGTGATTAAAGATGAGGAAGTGCTCGGCGGGCAGCTTGCGGATACGTTCGAGGCCGCCTACACCACCACCGAGGGTGAAATCGCCGGGGTGTTCCGCGCCGACTCGCCGACGTTAGAGATCGACGAGCTGGCGGCGGAAATACGCGCTGTCGAACCCGAACTGATCTACTTCGGCGGGCGTGCGCCCATCGCCGCGCAGGTCGCGGCGGCATTGCCGGAGGTGCCGTTAATGCTGGCGCGGACGGTCGTGCTTGAAGAATTTCTGGCAGAATCACCCCTGGACGAGCGCAGCGCGCCGGTCTACACCTATGAGTTGCTGCCGTTGGAAGATGCTTTGCTGGAATCCATCACCGAACGGTATGTCGCTAACTTCGAGGCCGAGCCTGCCAGTCCGGTTTTTGCCTATGCTTATGATGCGACCAACATGGTGCTAGACGGCATCGAAGCTGTCGGCGAAGTCGATGTGATTGGTAATCTATTGGTGGATCGTGTCGCGCTGCAAGCCTACATCCGGCAGTACGACGGCGCAGGCGTCACCGGGCCGTTGGTCTGCACTGGCACGGGCAACTGTGCGCTCGCAGAAGTGCGGGTATTGCCGGTCGAGGAATGACCCGCTGCGCTACCGCTACGAAGTGCCGTCTTCCAACATCGTGCGGATCGCCGAAAGCCGCTCACGCAGGCCGCTGTCAAAGTCGAGTTCTTCGGCGATCTTGTTGCAGCCGTGCAGCACGGTGGTATGGCTGCGTCCACCGAATGCCTCGCCAATTTGCGGCAGTGAGGACTCGGTAAGCTCACGGACGAGATACATCGCCACCTGCCGTGCTTTGTTGATGCGGGCGGCGCGACGTTTACTCGTCAGGTCAGATACCTTGAGTTGGAAGTGGCAGGCCGTCGTCTCGATCACCTGCTTGGTGGTGACGCGCTGCCGCTGAAGCCCATGCTCACGTGGAGAATCGTAACGTTCGAGGGTGAATTCCGCGTTCTTCAGTGTCAGCGGCCCACGAGAGAGCTGGGTCTGCGCGATGATCTGGTTATACACGCCTTCGAGTTCGCGCACATTGCCAGAACCGCGCTCCGCCATCATGCTTAACACGGTCGGTTCTAACTTGACCTTGCGTTCCTGGCACCACATCTTGAGGATGGCAACACGGGACTCGAAATCCAGCGTTTGCACATCGCTGACGAGGCCGCCCTCAAAGCGCGAGCGTAGTCGGTCTTCCAGCGTACTCAGTTCGCGTGGGTGCCGGTCAGAGGCCAGTACGATCTGTTTGTTGTAGGTGTAAAGCGCGTTGAACGTGTGGAAGAACTCTTCCTGTGTGCTGTCCTTACCGCTGATAAACTGGACATCATCGACCAGCAGCACATCAGCCGAGCGGTACTTCTCACGAAACATCGCGGTCGTTTTATGCCGGATCGAGTCGATCAGGTCGTTGGTGAACGCCTCCGACGGGATGTAGATCACCCGCAACCCGCGTGATTGGCAACTATTGGCGATGGCTTGCAGCAGATGTGTTTTCCCCAGGCCGACCCCACCATAAATCATGAATGGGTTATAGAGATGACCGGGACTCTCGGCAACCGCACGCGCCGCCTCATAGGTGATGCGGTTGGAACCATCGACCATGAAGCGGTCAAACGTAAAGCGCGGGTTGATCTCGCTATCCGGGACGGCGGGGCGTTCCGGTCGGGTGATGCGCTCATGCAGTGGTTGCTCGCGCTGTGCTGTGTCGTCCGCTGGCGGGATGCTCGGCTTTTCGTCGGGGTCATCCAACAGACGGAACAACGGCATATCGTAATCCGCGCGTTGTTTTTTCGGTGGCCGGGCGACCTCAAAGCGCATCTCAACCGGCTTACCGACGACATCGCTCAGGATGCGGCAAACCTCACGATATAATCGTGTTTGGAGCATGTCACGAGCGTATTCGTTGCGTACCCCGACGACATACACATTCCCTTCGGTTTGCATCAGGAAGGCACCCCGCATCCAGGTGTTAAACGTGCCTCGGTCAAACTGAAGTTCAAACTGATTATATGCAACTTGCCAATATTCTTGCGCGTTCACGAGCGTACTTCCGTTATTTTTGTGGGCGTTAACAGCCGGGTATGCACACCGCCGTTATTGGGCAATATGAAGCATAGCAGGCTCAGGTTGGCCCCCGTCTAAAATAGGTGTTATATAGTTGTTTGTGTCGGCATGATGCCGGTTTGGGGTTACTTCCCCTTGTTGCTTGCCGGTTCGTCTCTGTGGACCGTTCGGCTTTTTTTGTGGTGTACTGGATAGTATAGCTCAACTGCTGGATTCACTCAACTAAATACGGTCGAATCCTGAAAATTTTAAGGTTGGGATATATCAACGCGGTTCTGTTAAATTTTGATTATGAATCCAAACATATGTACACAGCTTGAGTCACAAAAATTTTAAGTTAAATTTGGGATATATAAGCCAAATTTGTGAGATTTAATCCCAAATATCCCAAATTTTATCCCAATAGTTGACTTGGGATAAACTGTTCGCGTTCAGTCTATTCTTTTAACGTTGGGATAACTTTTTACAAAATCTGGGATATAAGAGCGTTGAGACTTGCAAATTGATCGGACGATCACTTCACGACGGGTTGTTTGAGGTGATCGTCCATCGGGGCTGGTTTAGTCTTCGGTTTCGGGGATGGTCAACAAGGCGATGAACGGTAGTAGTAACACACCCAGCATCCCGGCAAGCGTGATCCAGAAGCCCGTGCCGATCAGCTCGTCGGTGGTCAGGTTGCCCAGCAACGTCTGGAAATCGACGCTTGCAGCGAGGTCTTCGGCAGTATCAGCTCCGCCGACGTCGCCCGCCAGGTCACCGATGGCATCCGTCCCGCCCGCCAGCAGTGCCAATTCTTGTGTGAGTGTCACCGTCCGGTCAATGAGTCCGTCCAGGCCGCTCAGGTAGAAATAGATCAACGGTAGCACACCCAGCAGGCCAATCACGATGCACACCGCCCACCGAGAGAGGCTGATGCGCCCGAACAGCAGTGCGCCCATCAACACCGCCAGCACGACCGTCACCGGCACCAGCAGCAGCGAATAATCCAGCGGTTCCGGCGAGATGCTGATCTCGTCGCTGAACTCGTCCAATGTGCTGTTAAACACGCTGCGCATTTCACTACTGCTGGTGTCCAGATCGCTAGAGAATTCTTCCAGCACTGCCAGAATAAAATCGACGAAGCCGAAGTACTCTAAGACGTTCTGGAAACCGTTGGCGTAGAGGGTGGTGTTCCAACCATTCGGTGAGAAGTTCAATTCGTCTAACGCATCCAGCGCCGCCTCGACGGATGGATCACCACCGGAGATAAACGGCCCCGCCTCACGTACCAGGCTCAACCCCTCGTTGATCGTCGCCGTCGTCCCGTTCTCCTGCGGGACGGGCACCGAGCCAATATCCACCCAGGGGAAGAACAGATAACCGAACATGGCGATCACGGCACTGAGGATGACGCCGCCGATCATCACGGCTTGCACCGGGTTGCGGGCGGCGCTCACCGCCGGGCCGCGCTGCTGCTTGCGCAGTTCTTCAATGCTGGGGCCGAGATGCTTGATCGCCTCGTCCTGTGGCATCCCGGTGACGGAAGCGGCGATGCTGCGCGTGTAACTGTCTTGCATCAATTGTGGGTCGGTACGAAAGGCTTTTTCCAGCAGTTCTGCCGCTTTGGCATCGTTGCCGCGTGTGGAAAAATCAAGCGCCTGATCGCGCATACTCTTTGCCTTTGACCGCGCCGCGTTGGAAACGTTCATCTGCGATGGCATGGGCGTATCGTCGGCGGGTTCGTCGTCGTAAGCGGTGGCGACATCATCCTCGTACAGACGGTCTTCGGCGGGTTCGGGTTCTAGTTCTGGTGGTGCGTTCTTCTTAATGTAGATGCCGGCCTTACGTGCCATTTCACGCACAGCTTCGTCACTGTCGTTGTGGTAAACGTCCGCAAGGTAGACCAGCGCATCACGATCTCGTGTTTTCGCCAGTGCCTTGATCCCACGTTTGCGCGTTTCCACATCCGGGCTTTCGAGCATATCAAGCATTCCGTAGTCGATCATTACATCCTCGCTGTGTGCATGTTAACTTTATTCTAATTTTAGCTTAGTCTATCGCTGCAAGGCCACAACTCTTCCATATTGTGGATAAAACAAAAAGAACGTTCACAATTCGTCGGGGCGACCCGGCGTGGTCGCCCTGGGCAGGCACGATAACTCTTCAATTACTTCGATCCGCCTACGGTCGTTCGTCGGTTGCGCCGGTTTAGTGTATAATTTGTTACAAATTCGTGGGAAACGCAATTACAACAAAAGGTGCCGCATTTATGTCAGATCGTCCACCTAACGATAGAGAAGACGCCGCCCCGCTTGCTGGTGGTTGGTCACAGCCGAAGACTCCAAGCGGTAGTGCATGGCGTGCCCCTCAAAAGGAACAAGAGGAAAGTGTCGAGGGCAGGCGAGGCCCTGCGCTGCCGCGTGACATTGAAGAAGAGCCGGAAAACGACGGAGACTGGCACCTGCCAAGCCCGGAAGATACAACCTTCAAGCCGGACGACGAGATCGAGATCATCGAGGAGCAGCGTCCGGAAGACCAGTTGATGGAACTCGCCGCGCTCGTCTCCGAAAATGTCGACCAAGAGCTACTCGACGATACCGGCAATACCCCCGTCGCACCGGAAGATTTGATCTATATGATCGAAAACGCCGATGTCGAGGAAGAGCCGGAAAACCCACAGATGAGTGAGTTGATGGCGCTGGCCTCGCTGGTAGAAGATCAACCGCAGTCCGATCTCAGCATGACGGAACTCGACGAAGACCTGGAGTCACAGCAGCTCTCCCCGGCGGAGCGTGTGATGATGGCCTCCAAAGAGACGCAGCAGGAGACCGAGGACACAAGCGTGGGTGAAGTGACGGCTGCCGACTCCCCGGTCGAGATCGACGAGGACGACCCCGGTGCATATGCCCGGCGGCAGTTGCAGCAGCTCGGCCTCGAAGATGAAGATGAAGTTGAGGACGAGTACAGCGCCCCGGCAACTCGTGACATCACCTCGCTTGATGAAGCCGTCGATGACCCCGCCGCTTACGCACGGCAGCAGCTCGCGCAGCTTGGGCAAGACGCCCCGCCAGCGCAGCAGACCCAGCCCAGCCCGCCACAACCGGAGCCACTCGACCCGCGCAAGATTGAGCTTGGGCGACAGTTCGCCGAGGCCGAGCAGCGCGTCAAGCAGATGCGCCAGCAAGTCCAAAACGGGCAGATGACGCAGGACGAGTTTGTTAATCAACTGCGGGAACTGATGATTAACGACGATGAAGGCAACTGGTGGATCATGGGTGTCGAGACGGACACCTGGTATCGCTCCGAGAATAACAACTGGGTAGAAGACGACCCCGAACCGTTGGAGGTCTACCGGGAACAGCAGCGCCGTGAGCAGGGGTCGGGGTACCAACCCGTCGAGGACTCCCTGCCGCGCCTGACCGAGTACCCGCAGCCAGACCAACAAGAGGGTGGCATCCGCGTGGATGAGAACTTCATGCCGCTGCCCGCCGAAGCGCCCATCAACGACCCCGATGCGACGGTTGCCGGGCCAGCCGCCTTTGGTGATGTGCGTGCCGCCGAAGCCGAGACCGTCCCCGGCCCGTCGTATTACGATCAAACCGTGCCCTCGGAGCCGCAACCGGTCGATTATGGCATGGTCGAGTCACCCGCGCCGCAATCCGCCACGACGATGATCGACCTCGATGGCGGTACGGAAGACGAGATCTACCAGCGGGCGGCAGAAAATCAACGCCAGAATTATACTCAATACGGTCTGATAGGTGTTGTCGCCCTGATTATTGCTATGGCAGCCTGTGGTACGCTGTATACTTTCCTGGCGACCAACTGGTATGACAGTATTGCCGGGGAGTGGGCGCCGGCGATTGTCGCTGCTGCCAGCATTGATGAAACACAGTTCCGCACGGTGACCATCAACGACTCCACCGGGCGCGAGATCGCGTCCGTTTCCGGTGGTGGTAACGACCGCCGCCCGCTGGACTCGCTCGATCAGGTGTCCGATGAGTTCATCCATGCCATCCTCACGCTGACCGATCCTGACTATTACGCCGCCTCATCCTGGGGGCCAGCCTCGACCGCTGTGGCTTACTTCAACGACACGACCTCAGGCGAAATCGACAATCCGAACAGCGTGATTGTGAATAGTGTGGTCGAAGACCTGGTCTTTACCAACGTGGTTGGCACAGAGGGCGGCCCCACGCAGGCCGATCTTGTCATCGCCGGGGTAGAACTGCGCGACGCCTACACACTGGACGAAATCTTACTGCTCTACCTCAACCAGATGTTATTCTTCGGTAACCAGACCACCGGCGTTGAAGCCGCCGCACAATACTATCTGGATAAAGCCGCTGCGGAACTCAACGTCGCGGATGCGGCCTTCCTCGCGGGCATCGCGCAAGACCCACTCAACAATGACCCGGTCAACAACCGGGCGCGGTCATTCGCGCTGATGCGCCAGACGCTCGAGCGCATGGGGACGCAGGGCTGTGTGCAGGTCGATCAAACCGGTGCGGAACTCTGCCTCACCGGGGAAGAGACCGACCCTGAAGGCGAAGCGGTGGTCGCAGTCGCCGAGATCGAACGGCAAACTTACAACCCGCGTGATCTCGAAGCGTTGGGCGATTACCCGCACTTCGTCAACTTCGTGCTGGATCAACTGACGCTGGCCTACGGTGATGACATCTACCGGGCGGGCTTCGAGGTCACCACCACGCTCGACTCCCCGCTGCAAGAAGAAGCGGAGATCGCGCTGCGTAACCAGCTTAGAAACCTGTCTGGCAATGGCGTCAACACCGGGGCGGTTCTGGTCACCGACCCGCGTACTGGCGCGGTATTGGCGATGGTCGGCAGCCCGGATTTCGACGATGAGGACGTCGCCGGGAATCTGAATTACACCATCCAATATCAAGAACCGGCGGCGACCATCCTCCCGCTGATCTACGCGGCGGCGCTCAACGGTATCGATGGTCGAGGCGGACAACCGAATAACGCCCTGGAGTTCGGCGAGTACTACACCCCGGCGAGCATTCTATGGGATGTCGATACAGCCTATCAAGCGGGCGGGCAGGTCTTCCGTCCCACCAACGACGATGGTCAGTACCGCGGGCCGCTTTCGGTGCGGCAGGCGCTGCAACTGAGCCTCAACATCCCGGCAGTGGAAACCTATTCGTTCGTCGGTTCCGGTGCGTTCGTCCCGTTCGCTCAGGCAGCGGGGGTGGTCTTCCAGGAAGAGGAGTCCTTCGGCCTGGGCACGGCCCTCGGTGCGACCCAGGTACGCCTGTATGACATGGTCGAGGCCTACGGCACCATCGCCAACAACGGCGACCATGTCGAGTTGTTTACCATCCTCGAAATCGTGGATGCCAACGGCTTTGAGGTCTTCGCCCAACCAGGGGCCGTCACCGAAGAAGTGATGCCGGACGCCGTCGCCTACCTGATGCAGGACATCATGAGCGACGACTCCGCCCGTGCGCAGGTCTTCGGTACCGGGACGGCGCTCAACCTGAACCAGTACGCCGCGCAGGTCGCCGCCGCCAAATCCGGCACCTCGACCGAATCCGGTGACCTATGGACGATCGGCTTTACCAATAACCGCGTGGTCGGTGTGTGGATGGGTACCTACAACGATGACGAAGTCCGTGCCGGGGTAAGTGGTTCGTTCGCCGCCGCACCGGTGTGGAACGAGGTCATCTCCGAGGCTATCACCAGCCTCGATGTGACCGCCTTCCGCCAGCCGAGCAACGGAACGGTGTTTGTCGAGCAGGTTTGCCCGCAGACCGGCGCGATCAACGGGCCGTGCGGACGTCCATTGCGTAATGAGGTTTTCGCCGTCGGGCGACCGCCCGCTAATGCCCAACAGAACCAGGGCATCGTGCGGCAGACCACCGTCGATTCATGGACGGGTCTCATCGCCAATGACAACTGCCAGCAGTTCACCGAAACCCGCGTCTTCGCCGGGGTGGAGTTTGGTGCGGCGGTCAACTGGATCAATGAAACGCAGCAAGGGCGGCAATATGCGCAAAGCCTCGGCTTGAACATACCCGTGCAGCAACCACCCGGCACGGCCTGCGAGTTGAACACCCCGCTACCCACACTCATCATCAGCAGCCCGGCAGAAGGTGCGACCATCGACGGGCAGAACTTCAGCATCACCGGGCAGGTCATCGCGGATAACCTCGCGCAGTACATCATCGAGTACGCGCCAGCGGGGACGAACAACTTCCAGCAGATCGCGGTTTCCAACCAGCAGCAGACCACACCCAACGCTGTGCTGGCGACCTGGGACACGACTTCCGTGCCGGATGGCGGCTACACACTGCGTCTGAGGGCGCAACGTGCGGGCGGTGGCAACGCGGCGATCTTACGCAACTTCCAGATTGACAACCCCGACCCGACGCCGACACCCACACCAACCGTCACGCCGGTGCCGACCTTTACGCCCATCCCGACCTTTACACCCATTCCCGCAGCGACCGCCGCGCCGATCCCGATATCGCCGGTGCCCTTCGACCCTATCCCCGGTGAGGATCCGGTGCCCTTCGACCCCGAAGACGACGCCGTCCCCGCCCAACCGTAAGTGACCTAATGGGGACGCCGAATGTGCGTCCCCGTTTTACCGCTGCTTTAACGGAGTTACCATGCGCCTGATCCTTGCCTCCAGTTCGCCGCGCCGCCGTGCGCTACTGGCCTCGCTCGGCCTGACTTTTGAGATCATTAAGCCGGAGATCGATGAGACACAGCATCCCGGTGAAGACCCCTATGTGTTTGTACAGCGCCTCAGCCGAGAAAAAGCTGCCGCCGTCGCCGCCAGGATCGAGACACCCGCCGCCATTCTCGCCGCCGATACGATTGTGCTGGCCGCGGATACGGTCGGCGTAGACACCACCGGAGACATCCTCGGTAAGCCGGTTGATGCGGACGATGCCCGTGCCATGTTGCGCCGCCTGCGCGGACGTGAGCACATCGTCTGTACGGCCTTCACACTGCATCGTCTGACGTCGCACGACGACGCACAAATCATCACCGAGGCGGTCAAGACGCGAGTCACCATGCGTGGCTACACCGACGCCGAAATCGACGCCTATATCGCCAGCGGCGACCCCTTCGACAAGGCCGGGAGCTACGCCATACAGAACAAGGCGTTCGCGCCGGTCGCCCACATCGCCGGTGACTATAACAACGTGGTCGGCCTGCCGCTGGACGCCGTCCGCGCCGCGTTAGTACGCCTCGATCAGATTGTGTGAGTGTCTCTGTCCCTTTAGTGGACAGGCACCGTGTAGCCGTGCGTTTTCAACGCGCGGCGGTTGGCTTTGCATGCATACCCCTAGAATCAAAGGCCCCACCACCTTTGTGGGTGATGGGGCATCGAATGGTATTTGTCCGGGCGGGGTCAGAGTTTAAGTCAAGCGGTTGTAATACTCGACTATGAACTGAATGTCCACCGGAACCTGGATATCACGCTGTTCGGGTTCACGCATGAATGTGGCTGTCAGGTTGTCATTATCGACGCTGAGATAAGGCGGGATCGTCCCTGCGGACTCTCTCGCCTCCTGCACATGGACGTTGCGGCGCATCTTCTCGCGCACACTGATTACATCCCCTTCTTGCACCTGGTAAGAGGGCAGGTCAAGGCGGCGTCCGTTTATGTCGATGTGACCGTGCCCGACGAATTGGCGTCCCTGCCAGATCGTCGAGGCGAGGCCGGCGCGGTAAACGATGTTATCCAGACGACGTTCCAGCAGAATCAATAGATTCGCACCGGTACGGCCTGGCATCTGCGCAGCCTTCTTGTAGTAATTACGCAGTTGGCCTTCGCGGACGTTGTAGATGAAAGACAACTTTTGTTTCTCGTCAAGCTGCAAGCCGTAGTCACTCCGGCGGCCGGAACGATATTGTTTTTCTTTACCGTGTTCACCGGGGGGATACGGGCGCTTTTCGATGATACGCTGGTACTTGGCGCGTGGGACGAGAACCTCGCCGAAGCGCCGTTGGGTCTTGGCCTTGGGGCCATTGTTGGAAGCCATGCACACCTCTTAATATTATGAGCATCCTCGTTATGATGGACGTCCCCGTCACTACGAGTGTTCTTCATCATAAGAGCGTCCTTAGACAGGACAGAAGTAATAACATTTTACCCGGTTTGCGGGTGATTTCTAGGGTCGATTTTGTGTAGCAATCCGGGTTCCAACATAACTCTGATAGAACTTGCGTGCTATTCTTATCGTCATCTGATGTGATTTATGATATGATATTAAAGACAGAATCTAGCGTTGCAGCTCCCCCACTGTCCGGAAAAAAGTAGAGTGTAATTATGGGCTACTCCGACGATTATGAAGACGATGACGTCTATTATGAAGATGACGAAGACGTAAATGATGAATACCATGACGAAGATGACGAGGACGTAAAATCCTCGCGGTCGGCGATAAATCCCTTTAGCGGGGGTGGAGGTAGGTCTTCATCCGGTCTGCCAGGGCGCAGCAGTGCGTTCAGCGGTGGGTCGTCGTCCTTTGGGGGGCGCTCAAGCTCGTCCTCCCGTGACTCTAAAGATGTCGAAGCCGACCGTAAAAAATATTTCGGGCGTGACTCGTCCAGCAGTCGTGACTCCTCATCCAGCAGCCGCTTCGGCGGTGGCAGCGGCTCGGCGAGTTCGCGTTTCGGTGGGTCATCGGGCAGCCGCACGGGGGGTGCTTCCCCATCTAGTAGCAGCAGCGGTTCGTCGAGTTCGCGCATGGGCGGGTCTTACTCATCGGGTGGCAGCAGCGGTTCGTCGTCAAGCAGCCGCTATAGAGGAGACTCCGCCTCATCTAGTGGCAGCAGCGGCTCGGTGAGTTCGCGCATGGGCGGTGTGCGCTCTTTTGATCGATCAAAAGCCGACAAACCCGCCGAACCAAAGAACGAAGAGAAAAAGGACGAGAAAAAGTCAACCGGCTCGCGAATCGGTAATATCGGTTCGCGCTTCCGGAATAAGGATAAAGCCGACAAACCCGCCGACCCCAAAGATAAAGAGAAAAAGGACGACAATAACAGCGGTGGCCCGCTCGCTGGTTTGACTGCCGGCCTAGGTGGCCTGACCTCGCGCATTGGCATCGGCGGCGGTGACAAAGCCGACGGCGATAAGAAAAAAGACCAGAAGAAAGCCGACGATAGCGGCGGTGGTATGCTCAGTGGCATGACCTCACGCTTGAGTGACCTGACCTCACGCATCGGCGGCGGTGACAAGCCCAAAGAAGATGGAAAACCTGCCCCTGCCAAGAAGAAAGAAGGTGGGGGTGGGTTTTCGCGCTTCCGGAATAAGGATAAAGCCGACAAACCGGCAGATGGTGGCGAGGAGAAAAAAGGGCCTGTGTTCGGTCGTATGGGGCGGAACAAGCCGGCTGAGGCCAAACCGGCCACCGCTGAAGCAGAAAAAAGCGAAAGCGCAGGCGGTGGTCTGCTCAGTAAGGTAACATCGGCACTGCCGTTCATCGGTGGTGGTGATGGCGACACCAAGAAACCGCCTAAGACCAGCAAAACCCGTGCCAGCAAGGTGCCGAAAGTCGCCGAGGGTGGCTTTCAGCTTGACTTAGACGCCAAACTCGACATTCTCGGTGTGGTGATGGTATTCGCCGGGTTGATCCTTTTCATCACATCGCTTTCCAGTAATCAAGGCGCGTTGACGCAGGGAATCAACGATTTCTTCGTGCAACTTTTCGGCTGGGGAGCTATCGGTGCGCCGATCACCATGATCGCTATCGGTTTTTGGCTGATCGCCCGGAACTTCGGCGAAAATCCAGCGGAGATCGACCCGTTGCGCTTAATCGGCGTCGGTATGTTGAGCATCGGCACGTTGATGCTTATGATGTTCGTGGAGACGTTCAGCGACCTATATTCGCTGGTGCTCACCCCTGAAGACCTCGTGCGTTTCATCGACTTTTCCGTCGAACTCGGCGAGGGGGGCGGTGTTATCGGCGCAGAACTTTATAAGATACTTGTGTTGAATGTCGGCGAATTAGGCGCGGTCATTGCGATCATTGGCTGGAGCGTAGTCGGCGTAATGTTCCTCACCCGTACCAGCGCGGCGGAACTGGCAGTGTTCGTCATCAGCGTTTATCGTAGCTTCCAGATTTCCGTACAACGACGGGCGCAAAAGCGCCGGGCTGAGCGACTGGCCCAGCTCGAAGCACGGAAGCTCGCCGAGGTCGAACAGCAACAGCAGATCAGCGTCTCACGTCCGGCTGCCGCAGAACTTGAAGGCGGCGGCAAAAACGCACTACCCCAACCGGATTCAATCCCCATCGAAGAACGCTCCATCCCCATCCGTATGGGTGGGCAGATGGTCAACGCTGAGACGGGGGCGCAACAGCAACCCGCCGTTGCGGTGTCCTCTGGCGGCGGCAATGACGACTCCAGTGGGCTGTTCGGGGGCATCGCTGCCCGGCTGCGGAGCGCGGTGCCGTCTGTGCCCTCGCTCGGCTCCAGCGATGACGGTAAATCAGAGCAGCCCAAGACCATGCCAGAGGAAAATGGCGGTGCTGGTGGCAATGTCGCTGCCGCTGCCGCTGGCGGTCTGTTAGCCAACCGATCAGCGACGAACAAGCCAGAGCAAAAATCGGCAGAAAGCACACCGCCCGTGCCCAAACCGCCCGCTACCAACGGCGGTCAGCAAAACGCGGAACAAGCGGCGGCGGCGGTCGCCGCACCGCAGGCGTCACCGTTAGACCAATTCAGGCGTCCCCAGGCGACACCGGCACAAACCAACGGCGATAACGCCAGCAATGATAACGCTGCATCAGCACCGGCCAATACCGGCGGCAGTTCACGCCGTAGCCGTCTGGAAGAACTCCAGGCGAGGGCGCGTGCCGCAGAGAAACAGGGCGGGACTTTGCCGGATAAAACACAGCCGGAAGAAACACCTGAACCCGAAGCCAAACCAGACCGCATCGCCCGCCTTGACCAGATCCGCTCTGGCGAAGCGGCGTCGGCCCGTCGTGCGGCAGCGCAGGCCAAAGCCGAGGACGCCGAGAAAACCGAAGCGGACGAAACAGATGAAGACGACGAGGAAGTGACAGCAGCGGCTAAACCGCAGTCCTCGCGTGATCTGTGGGCGTCTTTGGGGGATAAGCAATCGAAACCGGCACCCGCTGCGGAGGAAGAAAAGCCCGAAGCACCGGCGGTGACCGAACCGAAACCGCCGCAGCAGCGACCCGAACCGGTTATTAATGTGCCCAGGCCAGAACCCCAACCGCAACCAGCCGCCAGCAGCCGCCAGCAGAGCTGGCGCTTGCCCGATTATCGCACATTACTTTCGTCGGGGTCGGATCAAGAATTTGACCGTGATGGGCTGGTGCGCAAAGCGCGTATCATCGAGGAAACGTTGCAGAGCTTCGGCGCACCCGGTCGTGTGGTGGAGATCAACACCGGCCCGGTGATTACGCAGTTCGGTGTCGAACCGGACTATCTCACCGCACGCGGCGGGAAGAAGAGCCGCGTCAAGGTGAGCGCCATCGCCGCGCTGGATAAAGACTTGCAGCTTGCGCTGGGTGCGCGTTCCATCCGTGTGGAAGCGCCGGTGCCGGGCAAAGGTTACGTGGGTGTCGAAGTGCCCAACGACGAGGCTTCACTCGTCAGCCTGCGTGATGTGATGGAGTCCAACCGTTTCACCAAGATCAAGTCACCATTGGGAATCGGCCTCGGTCAAAGTGTGGACGGGTCACCCATTTCCGCTGACCTGACGCAGATGCCGCATTTGCTCATCGCCGGTACTACTGGCTCCGGTAAGTCGGTCTGTGTGAATTCGATCATTGCCAGTATCTTAATCCGCAATTCGCCCGATCAGGTCAAGTTCATCATGGTAGACCCCAAGCGCGTGGAGCTAACCGGTTACAACGGCATCCCGCATCTGGTCGCGCCGGTCGTGGTCGAGCTAGAACGTATCGTCGGTGTGCTGAAGTGGGTCACCCGTGAGATGGACGACCGCTATAAGAAGTTCAGCAGTGCCGGTTCACGTAACATCATCGACTATAACAATAACCGTGATCCGGGTGTTAGCCAGATGCCCTATATCGTCGTGATTATCGACGAGTTGGCGGACTTGATGATGCTCGCACCAGACGAAACCGAGCGCGTGATTACCCGTATTGCGGCGCTGGCGCGTGCGACCGGTATCCATCTGGTCATCGCGACACAGCGCCCCTCGGTTGATGTCGTCACCGGCCTGATTAAAGCCAACTTCCCGGCGCGGATCGCCTTCGCGGTCGCCGGTGGTGTGGACAGCCGCGTTATCCTCGACCAACCCGGTGCGGAACGCCTGCTCGGTAAGGGGGACATGCTCTACATGAGCGGTGACTCCCCCGCGCCGCAGCGCCTCCAGGGGGTGTACGTCTCCGATATGGAGATCAACAACATCAACCGCTTCTGGAAAGCACAGGCGGTCAATGTGCAGCAGAAGCCGATCACCGCGCTTATCACCGACGATAAACCGGCTTCGCAGGGACGGTCGGTTATGCCAAGCGGCGAACGCTTTTCTGCACCGCCCCCGCCCTCGACCCAATCCGAAGGCTCAGGTCAGCGCGGCTTCTGGGAAAGCACCTCACCCGCCAACCCGGATAATCATTCCGCCGGTTACGGCATGAGCGAGCGCGAACAGGACGAAGACCGCGACGAACTCTACAGCGAGGCGGTCGAACTGGTGCGCAAGCTAAACAAAGCCTCGGTGTCGTTGTTACAGCGACGTCTGCGCATCGGCTATACCCGCGCCGCCCGCCTCATCGACGTGATGGAGGCCGAGGGTATCGTCGGCCCGCCGACCGAAGGCAGCAAGCCGCGTGAGGTACTCAAACCGGAGAAGAAAAGTTAATAGAGTAAATAAAGACGTCGTAAGGTATGATGTCTTCTATATCTATGGTACGATCCTGTACACCACAATTTGATTAATACGTGGCTGATGTGTTTTGCAGTATCATAAGCCTCATCACCTGTCACCTTTGTGCAAACTGCCATAATTGGAAGTCAGGATGGGGATCAAATGGTCGGCCCAGGGCGAGTTGTCGATGCAACCAACGCAACCCCATCTGAAA
>DAOTTX010000524.1:0-15126 GCA_034437515.1 Anaerolineae bacterium | reverse complement strand
TATAGAAAGCTGGAACGCAGCAAGCAAAAAGATCTGCTGCACCAGATGGTCGAGCGGGTTGTCGTCAACCCGGAGGGAACTCTCATTCGGCTGGAGTTACTCCCCCCATTCCCCTACCTGCGGGATGTCACACGGCGGGTACGGGATGAGGCGGAGACAGAAGCGATTCAGGGAAAACAAAACACCAGCACGATGGCTGGCGCATGTTCGGACTACGTTCCTTTAGGTGGACCTGAGGAGACTCGAACTCCTGACCTCTACAGTGCGATTGTAGCGCTCTCCCAACTGAGCTACAGGCCCTTATGAAGATAACCAAAATTGTATAGTGCCTATCAGGGCATGTCAAGAGAGGAAAGCGGCCTTACCGGGTAAGTCGTCGGGCATGTTCCACGCCAAGATGCAGCGCCACCGCGCCCTGTGGAGCCATTCGCACCGGCAGGTCGTCCGGTAGGCCGTCGAGCGTGGTCAGCGGCAGATAATATGTGGCCTGACGTTCGGTGTTTTGCGCGGCACGGAGCGCCCCCGCCCATCGGGTCTGCCAACTTGCATCATGGATGAGCAACAACGCACACACCTCCGCACGCAGCGAGAGCGGGTTCAACGCCACACCGGTCAGATGAAGTTCGGCGCGTCCATCGGCGAACATATAACGCAAATCGGCGATGGCGGCGTGTTGGTAGAAGTAATCCGTGCCCGGTGGTGCCTGCCATTCGGCATATTCTGGCATGGCGAATAGTTCCTCACCATATTCACGCAGAATCTGATGACGCAATGACCACTCCGCATTAATCATCTCTGCCGGGCCACTGGGCTGGAACACAAAAGCGGGTAGCACATGATACAACCCCGCCCCGGTGCCCAACCCCGCCGACCGCCGCGCGACGATGACCTGATAGTCGTCGTCGCGCTTGAAAACGGTCAGCACCGCCCCGCCGATGATCGCTGCTCTTCCGCGTCCGTCGCGCAGTGCGGTATGTGGATCGACAGCGGCATGAAAGCGGTCACGCAGTGGCGTGGTTTGTCGTTCGCCGCCGGCGAAGTCGCGTAATTCGTGGTCGAGGGCGTCACAGGTCGCCATCATATCAAAATAGTAGCCCAGACCGCCGTTGATCCGCAGCGGATCGCGTTGTACCGAGCGCATCACATACGAGAGGCCGTTCGTTAGCGGTCGATCAGCACGCCGCTGGTCGAGGTGTGCTTGATCGTATATTGCAAAGTCACCGGCATAGGACGGCGATTCTGGCAGCGGTGACAGCAGATTATCGACGGTTTGCTGCCCTGCCGTTGGTCGATAAACCAGCGCCGGGTAGGTCAGGCCGTCATGGGTGAACAAGACATCGCCATAGCGCCGCCGCAGCGCATCCAGCAGACGGTGGTAGGCGTCGTCCATCAGGATGGCAGCCACATCTGCAAGAAATCGAGGCTATCCACCCATAGACCGTTGACCGCGATCTCCCAGTGTAGATGCGGGCCGCTGCTGCGCCCGGTGTTGCCGGTCATACCGATGATCTGTCCCCGGCTGACTTCCTGCCCGCGTGTGACGTGGGTCTGCGAGAAATGCGCGTAACCGGAATAAACCCCGTAACCATGATCGATCAACACGTAGTTGCCGCGAATGTCCATCAAACCGGCGTAGGCGATCGTACCCGCGCCCATCGCCATCACCGGTGTGCCGACCGGCGCTTGCAGATCCCAGCCGGTGTGGCGGGTGGGGAGCGTTTCGTTGAATACACGGAACGAGCCATACGGTGAGGTCAACTCGGAGTCCATGGGTGGTTGGAAGCCGTCCCCGGCCCACAGGCGGTTCTCGCTCACGGCGTTGATGACGCTGTCCAACCGAGCGAACTCCAGGCGTTCGACATCGGGGCTGGTCAGGTAGACGCGATCCGGCGGTACATCAAAATCTTGCTGGATGAAACCGCCACTGACCACATTCACCGGAGCGTTTAAGGTGGTGCGTCCTCCGTCGCTTGTGAAGGCCAGCACGGAGGCTTCGTAAGTGCGCTGCGGTTGATCCATATCGGCTGCGATGAAACCATAGAAGCTATTTTCACCCGCCGGGAAGAAATCCACAAGTTGCTCACGGAATTGCAACCGCGCGCCGGTCACATCATCCCCGCGGATGTGAAGCAAACCGGCACGCCCCTGTGGTAGTTGGTCGAACAGCACTTCCAGCACGACACCGTCCTGTTCTATGACGGTCGCCGGAGCCGGGCGTGGGATTTCGGCAACCGGTTCGGGTGTGGTTTCCGGGGTCGTTTGGGGGTCGTCTTGTGCTGCAATGTTGAGCGTCAGCAGCAGGCACAATCCCAGGCAGGTAAAAATACGTTGCATCATCGTGATACATTCCTCAAAAGTTTCAAAACGCCCTCATTATGGACAGGCCGCACCGATTTTTCCAGAGTGGTTAGGGTGCGGGTGTAGCGGTCACCACGATCTGCTGGAACTCGACCGTATCTAAAATGGCCTGCATCTCACGCGGAGCGGTGCCTGCCATGATCTCAATCGGCTCGCCGTATACGTAGAAGATAAACGTCAAGCCCTCGTGTTTCAGCGCGGCGAACCACCCATTGGTATCCGGTGCGTCGGGACAGTCTACAGCGGCGAATTGACCGCCGACGACCTCACGCCCCCCCACACGGAAGGTCGTTTCTGGCCCGGTGCCGATGTTGCAGCCGACCTCGAAGATAGCCAGGCGCAGCATCCGGGTCGCATCCGCCCACAGGCTGAAGGTCGCGCCCATACTTGGGTCAATGGGGTTGGGATTGATGCCCACGTCCGGCACCGCCCATAACAGCACAATCGTCCCGATGCCGTCCGTCACCGGCCCCTGATACAGTGTGAACGGCAGCAAGCGCAGGCCGTCCAGGTCTTGCACCTGCTGCACCGCATGTTGGAACTGCCAATCACCCGGTAGATCGATGGTCAACGGGGGCGCGACTTCCTGACCGGGGGCGGGCATGATCTCGATCACCTCGGTGGTCGCCGTCGGCACCGGTGTTACCGAAGGCACCGTGGTCTCGGAAGGCACCGGGGTATCCGTCGAGGTCGGCACGGGTGTCATCACCGTCGGGATCAGCGCGTTGATTGGGGTCGGTGTCGTTTCGTCGCCGCCACACGCCGCCAGCACGAACAAGCAGAAGATCAAGACGTAAAATCTACGCATCGGTTTTAATCCCTCCATTTTCGACAAACGCGAGTTTTTCGGCTTGAGCATCATCCCGTGACCGAGCGCACCGGTTTGAGCGTCCCCGCATCGCACTATGGCTCATTCGGCTTCGGGAGTCGTATCCGGTGACCCGATCCCCGTCATGTAGACGACCCAGCGTTCGGTGCTG
Source organism: Anaerolineae bacterium (assembly GCA_034437515.1). GTDB lineage: Bacteria > Chloroflexota > Anaerolineae > Aggregatilineales > Phototrophicaceae > DAOTTX01. The sequence continues at coordinate 11,788 of DAOTTX010000524.1, read as the reverse complement.
CGCTGGTCAAGTTGGAGGAAGAAATAGCGATCATTGCGTCTATCGGAGATCAACTCGGTCGCCGGGTCGGCGGCTTCATCATACCACCAGGGAATCTCATCTAACGTGGGGGGTTCGACCAATACCTGCGCCACTTCATCAGGACGCAAGTTCACACTTACGGCGTCGAGGAACTCGGTCACATCCAGCGACGGGGCATCGAAGCGCAACCACACGGTCGGGAAGTCACGGGTGCTGTCACTGCTGTATTGCACACCCTCGGCGGTTTCCGGTAATGGAAAGCCTAGCCACGCCTCGACGAGTGCCTGGCTGCACGCGAACTCTGGCGGGGGACAGTCTGCACCGCTGGCGGGGTCTTCTTCAGCTGCCAGCAAAGACAACAGAAAGATCACACCAAACGCACCGATCAACGTGACCGTCACCCGCAGCCACATCTTACGTAAATTTGCTTTGGTTTGCACGTTCACGGTATATCTACTCCCATTCGATGGTTGCGGGGGGCTTGCTGGTGACGTCATAGGCCACCCGGTTGATGCCCTTGACTTCGTTGACGATACGATTGCTCACACGCCCTAACAGGTCATAAGGCAGACGCGCCCAATCCGCCGTCATGAAATCGTCGGTGGTCACCGCCCGCAGCACGACGACCTCTTCATAGGTGCGGTTATCCCCCATCACACCGACAGATTTCACCGGCAGCAGCACGGCGAAGCACTGCGCGGTGTCGTCGCGCAGCATCCCAACGGCCTTCAGTTCTTCGAGAAAGATAGCATCAGCGGCACGGAGGGTTTCCAGCCTTTCCCAGGTGAGGTCACCCAGGCAGCGGATACCCAGGCCGGGTCCGGGGAACGGTTGCCGCCATACAATGTGATCCGGCAGGCCCAACGCGGAGCCGACCTTGCGCACCTCATCTTTGAACAGGTCACGCAAGGGTTCGACCAGTGTAAAGCGTTCTTTGAAATCCGGCGGCAGGCCGCCCACATTATGATGGCTCTTGATGGTCTTGGCGGTTTTGTGTTCGAGCGCACTTTCGATCACATCGGGGTAAATCGTCCCCTGTGCGAGAAAGTCCACCTCGTCGAGCTTATCCGCCTCTCGCCGGAACACGTCAATAAACGCGCCGCCGATGATCTTACGTTTGGCTTCCGGTTCGGTGACGTCTTGCAGTTGGCTTAAAAATTCTTCGGTGGCATCCACAGCGATCAAGTTCATGCCCTGCTGCTGGCGAAACACATGCACCACTTCCGCCGGCTCATCGAGGCGTAGCATCCCGGTATTGACGAATACGGCGATCAGTTGATCCCCAACCGCCTGATGAAGCAGCGTACCAGCGACGGCGGAATCGACACCACCGCTGAGGCCGAGCAGCACACGCTTCTCACCGATCTGTGCTCGGATGCGCTCGACCGCATCTTCGATAAAGGCCGCCGGTGACCATTTAGCCTCACAGCCGCAGATGTCAAAAACGAAGTTTCGCAGCAGATCGACGCCGCGTGGGGTATGCCCGACCTCCGGGTGGAACTGCACACCGTAGGCGCGTCGTTCGTCGTCGCCGATTGCCGCCAGCATCCCGCCGTTGGATTCCGCCAACACACGGAAGCCGGACGGGGCCGCCGTCACATGGTCGCCGTGTGACATCCACACATCGAGGTCGGGCGGCAAATCACGAAACAGGGCGCTCTCATGCGTCTGCACGATGTGACCGGGGCCGTATTCGCGGGTCGCCCCCGCCTCTACCGTGCCGCCGAGGTTGTGCGCGAGCAACTGCATCCCATAGCACACCCCCAGCATGGGCTGACCGGCCCCCATCACCGCCGGGTCTGCTTCTGGTGCATCGTCGGTGTAGATGCTCTGTGGCCCGCCGGAAAAAATATAGCCGCGTGGTTGATGTGGGTCTAACTGTGCCGGGGATGCGTCATGCGGAAAAACCTCCGCATAGACGCCGAGTTCGCGCACACGCCGGGCGATCAGTTGGGTATATTGTGAGCCAAAATCGAGGACGGCGATGCCCCCCCGTCGTAGATCGTCAGTCATCAGTTGGGTTGCTCCGCTGAGTTGAGTCAGTAACACGCAAACTGTAGCACAGCCGGTGCGATGACTCAACCCGCGTCACGGCGGCGCGGTTTACGCATGGTCAAACTACCGATTAACGGCAGACAGATCAAGCCGACACCGAGGTAAATCACCGGGGTATAGCTGCCGAACGCATCGAAACTATAGCCAAACAAGATCGGCCCGGCGGAAGTCCCTGCGATGAAGAACGTGGTCACGAAGCCGCGAATCGCACCATGATGCAGCCGCCCGAACAAATCCGCCCAAACCGTGCCGTCGAACGAACCGCCCAACGCCATCACGATGCCGAAGCTGATCGCATAGACCGTCAGCATCCAGGGTTCGGTCATGGTTTGCGTCCACAATAACGCGAAGATCATCACCGCAAGCTGGAACCCCATCACCAAGCCCGGCCTCACCCGGCTGATGTAACGCCCGAAGCCGAAGGTGACGACCGCATTTACCAACGCAATCGTGCCGAAGGTCGCCGCCGTCACCCCGCGGGAATGCCCGAGCTGCGCGAAGATCGACACCTGATGGAACACCAGGCCCGTCCCCCACGCCCCGGCGATCATCCGTCCGAACAAAAACACCCAGAAGATCGGCAGGCGTCGTGTTTCAGGGAGTGTCCAATTTTCCTCATCATCAACGGGGGCGGGGACGTCACTCTCACGGATGACGGAGTCGGGTTGCATCCCGTAGCTCTCCGGTGTGTTGCGCATAAACAACCACCACACCGGCACCACCACCACACCCATCGCCACACCGAGGATGACCCACGTCTGCCGCCAGCCATAGGTCGAAATCAGATCTTCTAGCAGAGGTAAATATACCCGTTGGAACAACGCAAAGCCGACCAACGCCAGCCCCATCATCCAGCCGCGTTTGACACGCCACCACTTGGCAATCGCGGTCGTGCTGACTAAAAACATCGACCCCTGACCGAGAAAGCGGATGGCGACGAAACTCAAGAAGATGGTCAACGGCCCGGTGATGAGTGAGAGCGACACCAGCACGACCGCGAACAATGCTGCAACAACCGTCCCTGCGGGGCGGTTGCCGTAACGATCGATCAACGTGCCGATCTGCGTCAGGCTCAGCGCGGCGATGAATGTCCCTGCGCCGAACAACGTGCTAATAATTGTCCGGCCCATGCCACTGCCGAGCATCAGCACATCCGCGCCGTAAAGTCCGCTGACCACACCATCCGCGATGCCGGATGTGTGGTAGAACTCCGCGATGTAAGCATCGATAAACAGTGACACCGAATACGACTGTCCCGGCGCGGTAGCGATGATGCCGAGCATCGCCACCGCCCAGACCACCCAACCGTAAAAGACCGGACTGCGTTCAATCGTGCGGCTGTGTTCAATTGGTTGTGTTTGTGTGACCATGTTCCATCCAAAACTTGCGTAAAGCACGCAGAAAAAAGTTATAATTTGGTACATCACACGCTATTTAGTGTACATGTGTGTAGCACATCCAATGGACTCGTCATACCCTCAATGGTTCTATTCGACGCTGTCCCCTATAATGAGAGGGACTTTTTCTCACAGATGGCTCATCGTGACCGGTCGATTTTGGTCAAACCACCGGCGGGTATGCTATACTGAGACATCATGATGCAAATCGATAAGCAAATCACTCAATTCTCATAGGAGGTAGTACCGTGGGTCGTTGGGAAGGCAAATATGTGATTGGCCTCACGGGGAATATCGCCGTTGGTAAAAGTGTGGTGCGTCAGATGCTCCAGCATCTGGGTGCCTACACCATTGACGCTGACGGCCTATCCCATCAAGCGATGGCACCCGGCGCACCGGCCTATAAGCCTGTCATAGAAAGCTTCGGTCAGTTCATCCTCAACCCGGATAAGACCATTAACCGGGGGGCGCTGGGCAACATGGTTTTTTCCAATCCGGAGGCGCTCAAAAAGTTGGAAGCGATCACGCATCCAATCATCGGTCAGGCCGTCAATACGCTGATCAAACGCGCCAAACAGAAGGTGATCGTCATCGAAGCGATCAAACTGCTGGAAGGAGACCTCGCTAACGCCGTTGACGCCGTGTGGGTGGTCAACGCCCAACCGAAAACGCAATACATCAGGCTGGTCGGCAAGCGTAAGATGACAGAAAACGACGCCAAAATTCGCATCCTCGCGCAGAACAAACAGGGCGATAAACTCAAATCCGCCGATGTGGTCATCCAAAATGATGGCAACATCGAGGAAACATGGAAGCAGGTACAGGCCGCGTGGAACAAGATCGAGGCCGTGCAAGCTCCGCCGAAACCGGCAAAATCCACCCAGCAAAAAGCGCCGACGCAGCCGACGCGCAACCAGGCGCAACCCGCCACAGCTACCGCTGCCCCTGCCGGAGACAGCGACGGGATCACGGTTAAACGGGGGATGCCCTCTAATGCAGAGGTAATCGCCGGGTTGATCACCAACGCGACCGGCAGCGAAGTCAACCGGATGGATGTAATCATGTCCTTCGGACAGAAGAGCTATCTGCTGGCGGAAAACGAAGGTGGCGATACCGCCGGGTTAATCGGCTGGCAGGTGGAAAATCTGATTACCCGTGCCGACGAACTCTACTTTACCGACCAGGCACCGAAGGCATCGGTGGTCTATGCGCTAGTTCAGGCGATTGAGGACGCCTCAAGGGAACTGCAAAGCGAGGTCAGCTTTGTGTTCTTGCCGGGGACGACCGAAGACTCCGTGGTGCAGTCCTTCATCAAAAGCGGCTACGAACTCACCACCGTCAAAGAGATCAAGATCCCGGCATGGCGTGAAGCGGTGCAGGAATCGATTGACGAGGATACAAAGGTGCTCAAGAAGCGTCTGCGCGAAGATCGCGTGCTCAAGCCGATCTAACAATGGCGCGAGCGCCTTTTCAGGTCAGTGTGTTCGCCTTCCGAGTACGCACGACCGTTGAATATCTGCTGCTGAAACGCCGACAGGAAGGCTATTGGTAGCCCATCACCGGGGGCGGCGAAGATGACGAAACACCCATCGCCGCCGCCCGCCGCGAAACCTACGAGGAAACGCGCATCCCCACCGGCAGCCACTTTCTGCTGCTCACCCCTCAGACGATGGTGTCGAATAATCTTGAAAACTTGCCACCCATCCAACCGGCAATAACCCACTCTTGCATCGCCGGTTTGGTCGTGATAACGGTGCTGCTCGTCGGTCACACGCCGTCTTTGCGATGTGAAGCGTAGGAACGATACGCTATAATCAATTATAAATCGGACGGTGCTTCGATCTCAAAACTTTCGTCGAAATTGCTATAAGTATAGGTGCCGGTCAGCGTCTGAACCATGTCCACCGCCCCCATACCGGGGATCATCCCCTCGATTTCGGCGTCCGTGTTCATGATCATATCAATGCGATGGATCAACTGATCGTCTGTGCCGATCCATATTTCCAGCGTCATCGTCGCGCCGTCGAACATCTGCGACATCATCGCATCGACATCGACTCCGGTCGTCCCGGCGTTGAACATGCCGGCGATGTCCTCTAACTCGTCGGCCTCTTGCAATGCTTCCATGTCGATCTCAAGGACGAAGGTACGCATTTCCACGTCTTCGATAGCTTCGATGGCTTCAGCGTCTTCGATCTCCTCCACACTGCTGACCGTATCGGCGTTGATGGGATATTGCAGCGTGGTATTCATCATGCTGGTGAGCTGCTCGACATTGAGCAGCTCCATGCCGGGCATGTCGCCGGGATTGTCGGTGACGTTTACCCAACCTTCGGGGTAAACGTTGGCAAAGTCATCACTGACATCGTAAAAACGCATATAGAACGTCTCATCGACCTGGATCATGTCCATCGTCAGGTCAACTTCGATGGTCTCGAAACCGGACTGCGTCAAAAACGATTGAACCAACGTCATCTCAACTGCCGGGTCTTCACTGTAGCGAATGAGGCCGTCCATCTTTTGCTCAACCGTCTGGGTGACGGTGATGCCATCTACTTCGAGCGTCTGGTCGATCAATTGGGTGGCGGTGATCGTCATCGTCTCGATCTCGACCATATTGTCGTAAGCGGCGACAACGTAAGCCAGAAGGTCTTCGTCATCTTGCTGAGCGAAGGTGGGCAGGCTTAAGGCGAAGACCGCGAGCAGCAGACAAGTAAAGGTAAAACGACGTTTAAACATTGACTCATTCCTTTTGTGTTTATGTCGAACGTTAACCAGAGTGTAGCATCAAAATCGTCTATCGCTTACATTTTTACAAGATTTGACACTTGAACGAGGAAGCCGATACAGCCACAAGATATCGTGGTTGCGATTTTTGTTACGACAAAATCAAAACTTGAGCCACAGAGGGCTGAAATGAACTTATAGATTCGCATTTTTGCGGCTCAGAATGCGCTAAATTGGTTCAAATTTAACCGTCCACGTTATTGTGGGGTGCTACCAGGAAGCCCCTGCCCATGTGAAACTGGGCAGGGGCAGGCACCGAGTCACTACTTTTCTTTGTCGTTTTCTTCGTTGTTTGGTGCAGCCGGGTCAACCGGGGTGGCTTGTGTGTCAGCGACTGGCTCGAAATCGGCATTTTCGATGTCGGTGTTCTGTGCCGCTTCCATCATCGCTTCCATATCAAAGCCGGGGATACCGCTGTCGGTCTGTTTGGGCGGTTCCACACTAAGCGTCTGGCTAAAGTCCAGATCACCGACGGCGGAACCGGTCGCGGCCTGCATCAGCAGCGTCAGCCGGGAGGCCATCGCCGCCGGGTCGGGATGGATGCCGTCTTGCAGCAATGAAGTCTCAAAGACCTGCTCCACCACAGCGTTCACCATTGTCACATCCACACCTGTGCCAATCATCTGCGTTAGATTGTGCATCAACGGGTGGCGCGGGTTGAGTTCGAGGATCTTTACCGGCAGTTGGTAGTCTTTCTCCAGCAGGCGGTTGATGCGGAACATATTCCGGCCTGTGCCCTTCTCATCGCTGACTAACCGGGCCGCGCTGCCCGTCATGGTCTTGCTAGCGCGGACGTCGCGCACACGCTCACCGAGGATGGTCTTAAACCGATCTTGCAATGTGGTGAAATCATCTTCCGGCAGCGGATCTTTGACCTCGGTTTCGTCTATTTTCAGGTCGCCGATCTCGCTCAGGTCGATGTCTGCTTCGTCCACGTTGCGGAATTTGTGTCCCTCGTATTCGTCCAGACCCATTAGCATCGCGGAGTCTACCGGGTCGGTGAAGTACAACACCTCGATGCCGCGCTGCCGGAAGGCTTCCAGATGCGGGCTGCGCTGGGCGCTGGCGAAGTCATCACCGATGACGTAGTAGATTTCGCTTTGATTTTCTGCCATGCGTCCGACGTAATCCGTCAGCGAGTAATACGTATTGGGGTCATCAGTCAGTGTGCTGGTGAAGAACAGCAGCGGCATGATGCGGTCTTTGTCACCCGGTTCGACCACCATCCCCTGCTTGATAAAGCGGCTGAACTCATGGAAGATGTCGAGGTATTTCTCGGTGCGCTTTTCCGCCATGCGTGTCAATTCGTTGAGCACTTTGGTGGTCAGCGTCTTCTTGAGGTTCGCCATCACGGTGTTGGCCTGGTAGCTCTCCCGGCTGACGTTCAGCGGCAGGTCTTCACTATCCACCACACCCTGGACGAATTGCAGATATTCCGGCAGCAGGTCTTTGCTATATTCCTGGATGAGCACCTTACGGGCGTAGAGCTTCAAACCCGGTTCTTTGCGCTGGCTGAACGGGTTTGGCTCCGCGCTGGAAGGCACGTATAACAGCGCGTAGAACTGCAAGGGTACATCTGCCCGCATGTGGATGCGGTGCAGCGGCTCACCCATAAAGTCCATCGTCAGCATCTTGTAGAAGTCCTGGTATTGCTCGTCGCTGACTTCGCTGGACTGTTGCCGCCAGATCGCGGCTTGCTTGTTGGTCGCTTCTTCCTCATCGCCGACGTAAATCGGGAAAGCGATATAATCCGAGTGTTTACGGATGACCTGCTTGATATTCCACTCTTGCAGAAAATCCTTCGCGTCATCCTTGAGGTACAGCACGACATCGGTGCCGCGTTCGGCGCGTTCAGTGGCCTCGATGGTGTAGTTCTCGCCGCCGTCGCTCTTCCAGACATGCGCGACTTCGTTCGGGAGGTGTGATTTCGAGATCACCTGTACCTTATCCGCGACCATAAAGATCGAGTAAAAGCCGACACCAAACTGACCAATCACTTCCTGGGCACTGACCGAGCCGTTCTGACTGTCTTTCATGGCCTCGATGAACGCCTTCGCACCACTCCGGGCGATCACACCGAGGTTGTTCAGCATGTCCTCACGGGTCATACCGATGCCGGTGTCGCTGATGGTCAGTGTACCGGCGTCCTCATCAGGTTTGATGCGAATCGCCAGTTCCGCATCGGGATCGACCACCTCACGGTTGGTCAGCATCTCGAATTGCACCCGGTTGAGCGCGTCCGAAGCGTTAGAGATCAACTCTCGCAGGAAAATCTCGCGGTCGGTATACAGCGAATGCACGAGAATGTTAAGCAGTTGTTTGATCTCTGCCTGAAATGAAAAAGTTTCTTGAGACATAAAGCTCCCTTCTCGATAGATGTTTTGTCTTCTCGACGTTATTTCTAACACATCGACGTAAGAAACAGGTAAAAATTAGGGCTGTGGCTCAATGAAGTAGGTATCACTGTCACCCTCGGCAGCCCAGGCGAGGGTCGCGCCGGGGAGTTCGACCTGCCACCAGGTATAGCCATCAGCGCACTGCGGCCCGCCGATGATCTCGAACTCGCTGCCTTCTGGTAGCACGTCCACGATGTCCGCGCTGGTATCTGGTTGGATGCGCACGTTCAGCGGTGAGCCATCGGTGAAGGTCACCCGTGCCGCATCACCGACCGTCACCGCGCTGGGGATCGTTCCCGTGCAATTGACCACGCCACCGGGTACCGATGTGCTGACCACATCATCAACGACTTCGACTTCTTCGGCGGTGTAGAAGGTGTAACCTGCGGGCAGTGACCACAGAAATGTCGGTTCGCCGTTTCGTGGGGGCACGGTGTAGATTACGACGCCGTTATCCTGCGTGGTGTGATAGAACACATCCGCACCACCCTCGGTGACTGTCGTCATTGCGAGGAAACCATCCGGCACACCGGTCACTTGCTGGTACGCCTCCGGCATGACGTAGAACGGCTCACGCCCGTCGAGAATGCGCAGCGCCCATTCGCCCTGCTCACTGGACGTCGCCGCACGGAACAAGATTTGATCGCCGCCGGCGGCCCATGTCGGTTGGCTGTGTGCATAGTTCCCGTCAAGCTGTAAGGTCTGCTGTTGCAGGTTGCCGGTGCCGGTGGGGGTGCCGACCGCGATGGCGTTGCGTGGTGTAAACATACCTTCTCCGGGAGGTGTAGGCTGCCCATCATCGACATAAGTGTAAAGCACCTGCCCGGTCGCGGTCAGGATGTCCCCCTCGGTGTAAATGTAGGGGCTGGGTGCGGCGCTGTCCTCCAGGGGATACCACACAAAAGCCGGGTATTCAAGCGCGCCACCCGCAAACATCAGAATCAGCCGTGCGTGGATGCCGCCATCTTCATCAAAATAAGCGATTTGCGGAAAGAATGTACCGGTTGTACCGGAGAGTGCATCTGTGAGTCCTGCATCACCACCAGTCAGGATGGGCGCAATCTCATCATGGTTGATCTCGTACAACGGGGAGCCGGTCAGCAAGTCGAACACGACCATGCGCCAATCGGTCAGCCCCGGCTCCAACCGCCCGAAGCCAACGGCGACCTCGGTCGAGTCGGCGTTGAAGATCAGGTTTGACCCGGCACCGAGGGAAATCTCCTCACCGGCGTTGGCGGCGATGACCCGCGAGGTATCGCGCTCAAAGTTGTAGATGCTCAGCGCATACTCGCCGGACGCCAACAACCCGGCCTGCACCAGGTACTTACCATCACGAGAGACCGCCATCTCAATCTCACGAGGAACGGCTTCGTTGGCAAAACGCGGACGCTGATAAGCCGCTTCTTCACCCTCCGGCCCGATGAGGCGCAACAGGTCGGTGCCATCGGTGTAAATCAGCGTGTACCAATCAGAACCGCCGTCGGGGATGTCGGCGGGGTCATCGGCGGCGGGTGTCGCTGCCGGCGCATCGACGGGCGTGTCATTACGATACAGCGGCAGGCCGTCCGCGCCACATAACACCAGGATCGCCCCATCGCCACTGACGCGATAATCGTAATCCACACCATCGACGTTGATCGTGATGTCAAAGGCGCGGTTGGGTGTATCAGGATAATCGACACCGGGAACGCCACAGTCAAAGGCGGCATCAGTGTAGCTGGCTTCGCGCCATTGCCAGAAGCTGACTTCGCGGGTGATCGTATTTTCAAGCCCTAGCCATTCGGTCAGATGCACCATCGCCTGATCGACACGATCCAGCGTGTTTTGTTCCTGCGCGGCGGCGGGGATGCTCACCAGCAGGCTACAGCATAGAGCAAAGAGTAAAAGACGTTTCATCAGTTGTTTCTCCCTATCTTGATTTTTTGATAGTCTAATCATGGTTCAAATCGTAGCGAGGACAGAATGCCCTCAATATTTTCTTCGTACTGTGCAATCGTACCGGCCTCCAAGCTGAACAGGGTCATCACCGGCGGCCCACCAGGAACTTCGACCGTGATAAATGCCAGATCGGATACCGAGTCACTGACGTCAAAGCGCAGTATATCACGCCCCGCGATCTCATAGGCTTCGACATCATCTTCGCCAGTGCGGTCGGTAAAAAGCACCGCGTTCATTAAGGTTTCGGCACTGTTAAGTTCGCTGGCATCGCCCTCACCCCCAAACAGATTCAACGCCGCTACCGGGTCACCGGCAATGATGATCGAAACGGTCGAGTCTGCGTTGAACAACACCGTCGCACCGTCGATGCTCGCCAGTTCCAGCGAGGCCGGATAATCAAAGGTGAGGCTGCCGGTTTGCGTGGTCACTTCACCGGCTGCGAAGCGATTATCACGCTCGACCTGCCCCAACGTCGCCGCGATCATAAAAATGGCGTCCGCATTAGCAGCGCGGTCGTCCCCGTTGACGAACAACAGCGCATAATACGCAGCATCGAGGTAAAAAGCATAAACGTCTTCATCAGGGAACGCCAGCCGCGCCGCCAGCAGCACACGCGGTGCTGTTGTGGGGTCAGGTGTGGCCTCCGGTGTCGATTCTGATGCCGCTTCCGGCGTTGCTTCGACCTCCGGGGCAACCTCTACGGTGTCGATGTCATCGGCGTCGGCAGGGAAGTAGTAGGCCAGCAATTCGGCAGGTGTGGCGATGGCTTCCGCACCACTCTGGACGGCGGGGTCATCTTCGACGGCGAAAAGCTCAATCAACACGGTCACATCTTCTTCGTCCCCGGCGCTGACGAAGTACGTCAACGTTGAATCCTGCGTGACCGTCCACCCGGTCGGGTGATCGAATGTGAAGGTCGGGTCACCTTCGCCGGTGAATGTTTCGTTACCGGTCTGGGCGGTGAAAATAAGAAATAACAACGTGAGTATCCGCAGCATATCACTCCTTTCAGGTTGAACCATCGCCTCTATGATATAGTATATGGCCTTCGTGAAGCGAATGTTAGCTATCACGGCACGATTGGCAGGGCATACGCATGAGATAGGATTAAGATAAAGCTCCACGACAATGCACCGTGCTTGTGCATGGTCACCATTGCGGATACGAGAATGCAAGCTTTATACTGCCGATGAC
>DAOTTX010000523.1:0-41481 GCA_034437515.1 Anaerolineae bacterium | reverse complement strand
GTCATCGGCAGTATAAAGCTTGCATTCTCGTATCCGCAATGGTGACCATGCACAAGCACGGTGCATTGTCGTGGAGCTTTATCTTAATCCTATCTCATGCGTATGCCCTGGGGCCGGTAAGCCGTTGATGGTGGTCGGTTTGTTGTATTTCCTGGGGGGGGCTGGCGCTTTCCGGCATCCCGCCGACCAACGGCTTCATCAGCAAGTTGGCGCTGGTGCAGGGTGGCATCGACGCCGCGAGTTGGGTACCGCTGGGGTTGGTCATCGGGGCGGGGTCGCTGACGTTGCTCTATATGACGCGCACCTGGGCGCTGCTGTTCCAGCGCAGTGCGGACGACGACACCGCCGCGCTCAAGCAACCGGGCGAAGGCGATAGTTACCTCGCGCCGCTGATGTTGATCGGCATTTGTCTGTTCTTCGGCCTGTATGCCGCGCCGTTGATAGATGTGGCGACGGCGACGGTCGATCAGGTGTTGTGCAACCCGGATGTGTGTGAGTTCAGCCCGTATATTGAAGCCGTTCTGGGGAGTTAACCATGCGTGTATTGCAACATTTCATCATCGCACTGCCGGTGGCGATTGTGTGGGTACTGCTGACCAAGCAGCCCAACATCGCCGGGATTTTGATCGGTTATACCATTGGGGTGACTCTCTCATGGTTGCTCTCGCAGGGCGAGGTGCTGCCACCCATCACGATGCGCAACCTGCCGCAGCGCATTTTCGCTTTTTCGTGGTATACCGTGCGGATGGTGTATAACATCTTCATGAGCGGCATCGATGTGACGCTACGTCTTGCCGGGGTTCGACCGCTGCGGGCCGGGATCATCGCGGTGCCGGTACAAAACGACGACGAAGCTGAAGAGGTTTATCGCACCGCTATTTCTGGCCTGAGTGCCCACTCGATTACCATCACCCCCGGCGAATTGGTTGTTGACTTCAGCGAAGATATGACGATCATGTACGTCCACGCGCTAGATGTCGAGCAGGTCGCGCCGCGCGTCGAAGGCGAGCAGGCCAGGCGTGCCGCAGAACTCAGGAGGATTTTCGCCCGTGATTGAGTCTCAGTTTATCGAAACATTCTTGGATGTCACGCTGGTGCTGCTGGTCGGCTCGCTGTTGCCGTGTACGTGGCGCGTGATCGTCGGGCCGTCGCCAGCGGATCGCCTGCAAGCCATCGATACCATCACCAATGTGTTGACGGGCATTATCGTCGTGCTGGCGCTGGTACAAGATACGGCCTTCCTGCTGGATGTGGGCATCGCGCTGGCGGCGTTCGGCTTCGTGGCGACGGTCGCCATCGCCCGTTATCTCTACGAAGGGCGGATGTTTTGAACGAAATACGTGAAATACTCGGTATCCTCGCGCTGACCTCCGGCCTGTTCTTTACGCTGGTCGGTGTGTTAGGTCTGGTGCGTTTCCCTGATGTGTACATGCGCATCCACGCTTCGGGGATGGTGTCTATGCTGGGGGTGATCGGCCTGTTGATCGGTGCGGTGCTGTTGATGCCCGCGACCACGATGAAAGCGTTGGCGCTGGTGATCCTGCTGGTGGTGGGGCAGCCGGTGGCGTCTCATGTGGTCGCGTCGGCTGCCTATCGCAGCGGCGTGCCGCTCCACGACCCCCAACGCGACGATCTGCGCGGGGCACTTGACCCGACCACCCCCATCAACACCGAGGACGAGGTTTCGCTGGAGGAAAAGTAACATTCCACTATAATTTTCTCCCAAACAAGCGCATGTATAGTGCGGGTAAGAAACGCGATTACGGAGAACATAAATTATGCTGCGGCGATTGTTACTCTATCTATCTAACGCGGGGTGGGCGCGGACGTTCGTCACGCAATTTTTCCTGGCGCGGCGGGTGGCGCGGCGCTTTGTCGCCGGGGAGACGCTGGCTGAAGCCCTCGACGTCACCCGTGATCTGAACGCACGCGGGTTGCTCGTCTCGCTGGATTACCTGGGCGAGAGCGTGACCGAAGCAGCAGACACCGAAGCCATCGTCGCCACCTACCGTGAACTGCTCGAACACATCCACACACGCGGGCTGGATGCCAGCATCTCGCTCAAGCTGACCCACCTCGGTTTAGACATCAACGAAGATCTGTGTGTGACCAACCTGCGCCACATCCTGACGGACGCCAGAGCGCACGACATCCGTGTGACGCTGGACATGGAAAGCAGCGCCTACACCGACCGCACACTGCGCATCTACCGCACCATGCGTGATGAATACGACTTCGATAACATCGGCACGGTGATTCAATCCGCATTGAAGCGCAGCCAGGCAGATATGCACGAACTCGCGGCTGAGGGCGCACGGATTCGTCTGTGCAAGGGCGCGTACCTGGAACCGCCGTCGGTCGCCTACGAACAGAAAGCCGCCGTCGATGCCAGCTATCGCCAGATCATGGTGGATTACTTCCAGCACACCCCACCGGCGATTCTAGAAGTCGCCACCCACGACGAAACCATCATCCAGCAAGCACAGGCACATCTACACAAACAAGATGTGCCCACGACACATTATGAATTCCAGATGTTGTACGGTGTGCGCGGCTCCCGGCAAGTCGAACTCGCCGGGATGGGGCATCGGGTGCGAGTGTATGTCCCCTTTGGTGAGGCATGGTACCCGTATTTTATGCGCCGTCTGGCAGAGCGACCGGCGAACCTGTGGTTCTTCCTACGGAGCCTGATAAGCGGATAGAGATATGATCTCGATCAACCGCATATCAACTGTACCCCCGTGAAACCGTCACTATACGGATACGGCGTTCCCGGTAAATGCGGTGTTGTCGCCGATAGTGCCTCGGCTTTCGACCGGCAGATGTGCATGACGCCACGCACGGAAACCACCCTGCATCACGACGACGTTCTGATGCCCGTTCTCAATTAACCAGGCAGCCACGCGCTTACTCACACTCTCACGCGGACGATCACAATAAACGACGATCATAGTCGCGCCCGTGGGGATGTGCCCGGCGTAGGCATCGCACTCTAGCGGCGGCATACGGGTAGCACCCGGAATCTGCACGCTAGAACTGACCCACCGGTCAGTTGCTCGTGCGTCAATGATGACAACGTTGTGACTGGTCTTGATGCTGGTCGCGGTAGCTTGAGGGGTAATTTTTTGAATTTTCATTGTTTTCCATCCTAAACAGATTAGACTGTCTTTAGGTGTGGTGTTGCGCGTTGAGGGATTTTGTCGATGATTCTTTTTGTAAGACACTTACAAGGTATGCCAAAAACATGAATGAAACATGAGTAAAATATGAACAAAGTAAATTTGTAAATAATTTCACAAAATATTCTAAGTACAAAACACCTCCGCAACAGAAAATTTCATGAAATTACATGAGTTTTACATGATTTCTCTTGGTGCAGCAGCGGACGCCCATGCCGTGATATAATGCGTGGACAATTCGCCAAAAATGACGAAAGGAGCGGGTGCGTGAACGATTACTACGATGACGATCAATTCGATGAGCCGATTGAGGGCTATTGTGTCCGCTGCCGGGAATCGGTAGAGATCGAGGCACCGCAACCAGTATGGACACGCAAAGGGATGCCAGCCACACGCGGCACTTGTCCGATTTGCGCCGGGACGGTCTTTCGCATGGGCAAAACCCACCTGCATGACGAGAGCAACCGACCGGAGCCGGTCGAAGTGGATGATGCCAGCGGTCGCAGTAAGGGGCCGAAACTCCAACGGGATACGGCCTATGTGATCTACGCTGAAGTGGACGAAGAAATCGCCCAGCAGATCGCCGGTGACCTCGAAAATGCGGGGGTCGCCGCGTGGTTGCACGAACACGACGAGAACACCGCCTGGGCGGGCGGCGTCCACCCGGCATTGCAGGAATGCAGCCGGATGGTCTATGTGCTTTCCCCGGCGGCGCTGGCGGTGGACGATCAACTGAGCGAGAGCTTACGCTTCTTCAAAACACAGCGCAAGCCGGTTGTCATCGCGCAGGTCGAACAGGCCGCCCCACCGGATTTGATCCGGCGCAGTCCACGTTTTGACTTCGGCACGGCTTATAAGCAAGCCTTCCGGCAGATGATCCAGGCCTTAGGATAAAATCACACGAAAACGATGATGTTACAACGATTCCTTCTGCTGTCGCTCGCAATAATGACGATCCTCACGGCCTGTGCTGTGAACGATGACACCCCCGACGGTCGCTTGCTGCTGTGGCACAGCATGGACGCCAACGCCGCGACCACATTTGATGAAATCTTCGAGAAGTTCAGCGACATTTACCCCGGCACGCAGATCATCGCGGTCAGGGTGCCAGCCGATAACCTGCTCAACCGTTACATCGAATCCGCCAGCCTGGGTCTGGGGCCGGATGTGCTGATCGGCGATGATAGCTGGGTGTTGGAACTGGTCGAGGCCGGCCTTATCGAAGACCTCAGCAACCGTGACATCAACACGGATATTTATCTTTCCAGTGCGCTGACCGCGCTGCGCCTCAATGACCGGTTGTATGGCATCCCGTTGTCACTGCGCCCGGTCGCGTTGTACTACAATACCAACCTCGTTGATACACCAGCCAGCACCCTTGATGATCTGATAATCGACGCGGAAAACGGATTAGGGGTCGGGTTGAACACCCACTTCGACCGGGCTTTCTGGGGGGCGCAAGCCTTCGGCGCGGAACTGTTCGACGAGCAAGGACGCGCCCGCCTGGATGAAGGCGGCTTTGTGAATTGGCTTAACTGGCTCAAACTGGCACAGGATACGCCGGGGATGGTCTTTAGCCGTGACGATGCCACCTTGCGTTCGTTGTTCGTTGACGGACGGATCGCGTATTACATCGGTGGGCCGGATGTGTTGCCCGCGCTACGCGAAGCGATGGGCGAGGCGACCATCGGTGCGGTGCCGTTACCTACCGGGCCGAATGGGCCTTCGGGGCCGTTCCTGCGCCTGGATGCGATGCTGTTTAACAGCGCCTCTGCGGATGCTCAGATGCGCCTCGCGCTGGAGCTGGCACGCTTCATGACCAACCCCGAACAGAGCGCCACACTGATGCGGGAGACCGGGCGCGTCCCGGCAAACCGCCACGTGCGGGTGGATCGCCGGGCGTTCCCGGCGGTGTCGGGGTTTGCATCGCAGGCACGCACGGCGATCCGTCCGGCGAACCTACCACAGTTTGAGCGTGTGCTGGAACTCGGCGATATGCTGCTGGTGCAGGTGCTGGAAGGCATCATCAGTGAGACGGAAGCGGCGGCGATGCTGACCGCACAACTCAACGAAGAATTTATGGTCGTGCAGGTCTCGCAGACGGATTGTACCTTACGGGGGCGTGTCGAGGTCTGGCACAGTTGGAGTGGTGCGGCAGCGGCTTACCTGACTGCCACCGCCGCCGCCTACGAAGAACGCTGCCCCGGTGTGCGGATCGCGCTGGAGCAATTTTCCACCCTGTATCTACAGGAAGCCTACCGGGAAGCGGTATCCACCGGGAACGGCCCGGATGTGCTGATCGCCTCTAGCCGTTGGACGCTGGCGCTGGTCGCTGATGAACTCGTCACGGCAATCCGCGATACCACCCTGCTGCAACGCTTCCTGCCGGATGCCCAGGCCACACTCCGCTATCAGGATAATATTTACGGTTTGCCGTTGTCTTTGAATCTGTTGGCGCTGTACTACAATACGGAGCGCACCAGCGACCCACCGCAGTCACTCGACGATCTGGTCACGCAGATCAATGCCGGGGAACTGACGTTCCTCTCAGTGGCGTTGGATGACGCACTGTGGGGGGTGGGGGCGTTCGGCGGTCAAATCTTCGATGAAAACGGCGACTTCGTGCTTGACCGGACGAGCTTGATAGATTGGGTGATGTGGCTACGCCGTGCTGACGCACTGGTGTATACCCAGGTGAGCAATAACACCGCCTTGCTGCGTAACCTGTTTGCGAACGGCGATGTCGCGTTTTATACCGGCGTCCCCGACGATTACCTGCGCTTCCCGGCTGACCTGCGGGATAACATCGCGGTCGCCACGCTGCCCGGCGCGGTCGATGCGGCGGCCCCACCACTGACGACCAGCGCCGCCATGCGTAACCCACAGCTCAGTGAAGCACAAAATGCACTGGTCGATGATTTTATGGACTATCTCACCGATGTGGAAAGCCAAAACCGCCTGATGACGATGACCGGGCGCATCCCAGCGAACGTTAACGCGGTGCCGCCGGAAGGCTCCCACATTGCGGGATTTCTGGCCCAGGTTGAGAATGTAGTCGTGCTGCCAAACATCCCGCAAGCGGTCGAACTTTCAGAAAACACATTTTTCCTCAACGTGCTCAACACAGATGACGTCGAAGCGTTGGTTGATACCTTGCTGGAAGAGGTCAGCAGCGCACACGGTAATGCTATAGAGACTGGCCCCTGACTATGGAAAATAACTCACTCGAAGTCATTATCGATCAACTTGAAATCCTGCTGATCTTCATACAGCGCCCGATTGTACAGATCCAACTACTGACGCTGTTGGGCGTGCTGGTCGTCGCGTTTTTGATTTCCCGGCAGTTGCGCCGGGTGATCGAGCGTTTTGTGCGTGGGATGCTGCGTAACAGTTCGCCGGAGGTCAAGAAACGGGTAATGGAAGGTGTGCTCCCTGCCACCAACGAGGAACGCTATCTCATCCTGGTGCTGTTGTTGGGCTACGCGGCGGCTTACAACCTGGACGAGAACGGACAACCCGCCGGGTTACTGTTCAACGTCTTGCTGTTGTTCTGGTTCGTGCTGGCCTATGAGATCTTCGTCTCACTGCTTTATGCCATCTTCCGCACGGATGTGGTACGCTTGTATCACCGCCGCATTTTTAACCCATTGTTCTTCCTCTCAATCGCCGGGCTGATCGCCAGCCGGTTGTTCGATCTGGATCGCCTCGGTGACATCCAACTGTTGCGCCTGTTCGACACAGACATCACACTGGGTACAATGGTCATCTCGATACTGGTGCTGTACGCTTTCTTCGTCATCAGCGGCATCGTACGGGACTTCATCGAGATCATCGTGCAACCCCGCTTAGATGCGGATCGCGGCACCATCCACGCTATGACGACCATCAGCGGCTACGTCATGATCAGCCTGGGGATTATCTCCTCGCTGACCACATTAGGCTTTAACTTCACCACGCTGGCAGTGATCGGTGGTGGCCTCTCGGTTGGTATCGGCTTCGGCTTGCAGCAGATCGTCGCAAATTTCATCAGTGGTATCGTGCTGCTGTTTGAGCAGTCCCTACGCCCCGGTGACATCGTCGAGGTGGATGAACGCATCTGCACGGTGGAAAAACTCAGCATCCGTTCCACGACTGTGCGGACACTGAACAACGTTGAGGTCATCATCCCCAATGAGACCTTTTTAACCAACGCGGTAACTACTTACACCGGCACCAACCGTCAAATCCGTCTGCTGCTGCCGGTCGGCGTCAGCTATGACAGTGACCCCAAGTATATCCGGCAGTTGCTGCTAGAAACAGCAGCAAAGCACGGGCTAGTGTTGAAAAAACCCGCACCGATGGTGTTGTTCAATGGATTTGGTGCTTCCAGCATTGATTTTAGCCTGGGGGTGTGGATCGAAAAACCGGCGAAGATGTTCGCCGTGCGCAGTGACCTCTACTTTATGATCTGGGAAACGTTGGAAAAATACGACATCGAGATTCCCTTCCCGCAGAATGATCTCAATCTACGGCGCGGCTGGCGTGATATCTTCAGTGAGCAAGCGGAAGCCACGCACGATGACAATCATCGTGAAAAAATCGAGCAAGAAGCCCCGTCCGAACGTCCGAAATTACCTTAAACATACACGGAGAGCCTTTTATGAGCGACGACAAGCAAGACAGCGCCCCACAGATTGAACGTTGCCCGGTCGAGCATACGCTGGGTGTGATCGGCGGCAAGTGGAAACCGTTGATTATCTATTATCTATTGGAAGGCACCAAACGCTTCGGCGAACTGCAACGGCTGATCCCACAGGTGAGCCGCCGCATGTTGACCAAACACCTGCGCGAACTTGAGGACGACGGAATCGTCCACCGTGAGGTTTACAAACAGGTGCCGCCGAAGGTCGAGTATTCGGTCACGCCGCTGGGCCGCAGTCTGAGGCCGATCATGGAAATGATGCTCGATTGGGGTATTAAACATGGCGACGATGTCGAGGCCGAGGGCGCGGATTAGCTTTTTGGTCGCTTCGTTGGGTAGAATGGCAGCATAGTTACTCTCATAAAGGAGCAAACAACATGGATGTCGTCCCGGTTGCCCGCCAATGGCAACTCGACCAACTGCGCCACGCCATTCGACTGTACGACCATCTGCTGGCGAACGTCTCGCAATCTGCCGCGACCACCTTTCGCGATGGCGGCGACGGCTGGACGGTGGTTGAAGTCATGGGGCATATGCGAGATTTTGAGGCGCTCTTCGTCGAACGCGCCAAGCTGACCGTCACGGTAGACGAGGCGGATTTACCCTTTCCCGATCCCGCAACGCTGGCAGTGGAACGCAAATACAACACGCAAAACTTGCGTGAGGTCTATGATGCCTGGGTGACCAACCGGCATGCCTATCTTGATTACCTCAATGCACGGGAACCGGGCGACTGGTCACGCACGGCGAACCACCCCAAACGCGGCCCGTTCTCGTTAGATGCATAACTCTTTTTGGCGGTGTGGCACGATATGAACCACGCCGACCAGATCATCAGGATATTGCAATCACGGCAGGTCTGAGGGGGGAGCTGGTGCCGGGTATCTTTTTGTCGGATACCCGGCGATAAACTGTTCTAGTGGCGATGACCCCCGACACTCGCAACATCGACGATGTTCTCAGTGGTGCCGCGCTGGATGGCGAGCTTGACCTCACCGATGGCGCGGGTAACTTCGATTTCACGCGGGCAGGCCGGGGTGCAGTTGTAAATGGTGCGGCAGCGCCACACACCGTTCGGCTCCGCAAGGATATTCAGGCGATCTTGCGCCGCCTGATCGCGGGTGTCGAAGATGAAGCGGTGCGCCTGCACAATCGCCGCCGGGCCAACGTATTTGCCATTGGCCCAGAAACTGGGGCAAGACGTGGTACAGGCCGCGCATAGGATGCAGTTGGTCGTGTCGTCGAACCGTTGGCGATCCTCGGCGGATTGCAAGCGTTCGCGTCCGTCGGTCGGGACGGGGTCACTGTTGACGAAATAGGGCATGACCTCGCGGTAATGGTCGAAGAACGGTTCCATATCTACGATGAGGTCTTTGAGCACCGGCAAACCGAGGATCGGCTCGATCTGAATAGTACCGCCGTCCTCGACCACGTCACGCACAAGGATCTTACAGGCCAGCCGGTTACGCCCGTTGATGCGCATCGCGTCCGAGCCACAAATACCGCTAGAACACGACCGCCGGAACGACAGCGTGCCGTCCTGCTCCCATTTGACGCGGTGCATCATCTCCAACACGCGGTTGGTCGGCTCCACATCATCGAGGGTATATTCTTGCCAGTAAGGCTTATCTTTACCGGGTAGTTCTGGTTGGTAACGCCGGATCTTGAAATGAATTTGCATCGGTTGATTTATCTCCGGTTGTGTTGTTTATATTCGTAAGATGTTGTCTAGAGCTGGTACGGACGGGAAAAATCCCGTCCCTACAAAATTATGTGATGCGTAGGGACGCCATTATTGGCGTCCACTTACGGTACCGTATCGCCCTTCGCGCTTTAGTACACACGCGGTTTCGGCTTGAACTCCGCGGCCCAGCTTTCATCGCTTTCAAACAGTGAGAGATCGACCTTTTTGTCGTAGTTCATCTCGTAGTTGGGCTGTTGCTTCGGGTAGGCACCGTCGGCAACACGGGTTGCCAGCGTATGCACCATCCATTGTTCGTCGTCGCGTTCTTTGAAGTCCTCGCGGCTGTGTGCGCCCCGGCTTTCGGTGCGGCAGAGTGCGCTCATGGCGGTCACATCGGCGAGGTCAAGCATACAGCCGAGTTCCCACGCTTCCAGCAGGTCGGTGTTGAAGCGCACGCCCTGGTCGTCAATCTTGAGGTCGTTGCGGTAGCGGTCACGCAGTTCTTGTAGTTTGACCACTTCCTTACTCATATTTTCTTCGATGCGGAACACACCGACGTTGTCCATCATGCTCTGCTGCATTTCATCACGGATCTCGTAAGGCTTGGTGTTGCCATCGCTCTTACGGATGCGCTCGAATTCTTCCATGACTTCACCGGCGGGGTTGTCCGGCATGGGTGTCCAGTCCACATCTTTGACGTATTCCGCCATCTTCATGCCGCCACGCCGACCGAACACGATCAGGTCTACCAGGGAGTTGGTGCCCAGGCGGTTTGCGCCATGACAGCTCACACAAGCGCCCTCACCGGCGGCGTACATGCCGGGCATGACCGTCCAGTTTTCGTCGATGACGACTTCGGCGTCCACGTTGGTCGGGACGCCGCCCATCGCATAGTGCGCGGTCGGGCCGACCGGCATCCCCTCGGTGAGCGGGTCAACACCGGCGTAGGTGCGGCACACATCGAGCGTTTCCGCCAGTTTTTGACGGATATAACCGTTGTCGATACGGCGATCTTCGCCCGCTTCGGCAAGGAAGCGGTTCACCGTCTCCGGGCGGATGTCCAGGTGGACGTAGTTCTTGCCCTGGATGCCCTTGCCGTCCTTGATTTCAAGGTAAATCGCCCGGCTGACCACGTCACGACTGGCGAGGTCTTTAATGCTGGGCGCGTAACGCTCCATAAAGCGTTCACCATGCCGGTTGAGCAGCACGCCGCCCTCACCACGAATACCTTCGGTCAGCAGCACCCCGAGACCGTGCAGGCCGGTGGGGTGGAACTGAAAGAACTCCATATCCTGAAGCGGCACACCACGACGTAGCGGGATCGCAGCGCCATCCCCGGTAAGGCTGTGGGCGTTACTGGTCACCTGCCACACGCGGCCCCAACCCCCGGCGGCGAACATGGTCGCCTTGCCGTGGAAAATATGGAACTCACCGGTGCTCAGTTCAACGGCGACCACGCCTGTGCAAGTGCCATCATTGACCATCGTATCAACGACATGGAATTCATCGTAGAAATTCACATCGTTCTTGATGCACTGCTGGTACAGCGTCTGCAAGATCATGTGACCGGTACGGTCGGCGGAATGACAGGCGCGGCGGACGGGCTTCTCACCGAAGTTGCTGGTGTGCCCACCGAAGCGGCGCTGTGAAATGCGACCTTCGGAAGTGCGGTCAAACGGCAGGCCCATGTGTTCGAGTTCGACGACCGAGTCAATGGCTTCTTCCGCAAGGACAAGCGCCGCGTGCTGGTCGGCGAGGTAGTCACCACCTTTAACGGTGTCGTAAGCGTGCCAGATGGCTTTGTCTTCCTCGAGGTTGCCGAGCGGTGCGCCGATGCCGCCGAGCGCGGCCCCGGTGTGGCTGCGGGTGGGGTAGAGCTTGCTGATTACGGCGACATCCGCGCCGCCCTGGCTGGCATAGAGCGCCGCCATCAGACCGGCACCGCCTGCGCCTACAATAAGAACTTCGTGCTTATGTGTTTGCATAAATATACTCCTCACAAACGACTTAACTTACAACAAAACTTGGGACTTACGGGTTGAGTAGGTTGGCTTCTTCGACAGGTTCACCGATCAGGTCGAAACAGGTGCTCTCAGCGGAAATATCAAGGCCGAGTTCCTGACGCGCCTCACACGCACGGACAATCGCTTCCTGGTCAATCGAACCGAGCAGCGCCGCCGACCCCATGACCAGCAGTACCACCGCGCCGATCACAGTGACGTAAACTGATGCACGGCGTGCAATGCCGTTCTCCATCGTGTAATCCGTCAGCACATAGCGCAGACCGTTAAAGCCATGCACGGTTACTAACGCTAGCAGACCGATGTCGTAGATCTTCCAACCCAGCAGGCTCCAGCGTGCCTGGACAAATTCGACCGCCGTGCCGGTTTCGTTGACAATGGACGTGCCGACGACGGTATGATTGGCGGCGGTAATCTCAAACACACCCTGGATGATGTGCATCATCGCCAGATGCCCGAAGACCAGCGGGACGATCAGCAGGCCGCTGATACGCATATATGACCACCAGAATCGCTCTGATTTGCTCGCCATGTTGCGACCGCTGGTCTTGTCACCATCACGGACGAACAACCCGGTAATGCCGGAGAACAACACCGCCGCGACAATCGCCGCTGCAATGCCGATCACGAAGGGAAGCTGTTTCACCAGCGCGTCGATCTGGTTAATCATGCTGGGGTCTTCCGCGTGATAATCCAACACATGGGAGAACATCAGCACAAATGTGGGGATGAGCGTCAGCGCGGTCAGCCCGAGCACGATATAGGCGGCTTTTGCTTGATGCCGCCACCATTCCGGCTTGTAATCCATCACAGCGATGCGCAGCCCATTGTACGCATGGTAGACGACCGCCGCCACCAGGAAGAACTCTCCAATGGTGAACAGGGGTGTCTGGTAGATAGCGATGGCTTCTTCATAAAGAGCAGGGTAAAACACGGACCAGGACGTATCAACCACATGGAGGATGAGGAAAAAGACCACACCCAGGCCGGTTAGCCGATGTAGCACCCAACTCCATTGACCGATTGCGCCTCGGTAGCGCAAGGTCTCCGTGAGGGTAGTGACGAGCGAACTCACGATGTATGAACCTTTCTGTAAACTTTAAATCGTCGCTTATTTATTGATGTGTATATGCTAAAAGTATAACACATCGCCCCCTAATCACAACAGACATGCGTCAGGATTTCTCATATAGGCAACACCACTTTCAGGATGCTTAATGTCATAGAAACCTGCTAACCGCCTGTCATAGTCTACGCCTGGGCAAACCGGGGTTACGTGACCTTTCACTTCTGCCGGTACCAATATTCATAGGCTGTGTGGAAGCCGATCTTCTCGTATAACCGGATG
The DNA here is from genome assembly GCA_034437515.1 of Anaerolineae bacterium. Lineage (GTDB taxonomy): Bacteria > Chloroflexota > Anaerolineae > Aggregatilineales > Phototrophicaceae > DAOTTX01. The sequence goes on along the minus strand of DAOTTX010000523.1, from coordinate 28,568 downwards.
GCGTCTGTGTTGTCGGGCATCACTTGCAGATAGGCGGTGTGCGCCTCGTTGGTTTTGCCCCACACCAGCAGACTTTCGATCAATCGCCGTCCGATTCCCTGTTGACGATGTGCTTCTGCCGTGACGATGCTGAACATACCGAGATAGCCATCCCCCGCCACCCCCTGACCGAGCGCGATAATCTCACCGGCTAGGTCATGCAGCGCGATGTAAGCGGTCTGTGGTTTGGTCAGCTTCAGGGTGCGCTCGAAGGCGTGGCGTTTTGCACCGCTGATTCCATTTAGTTGAGCGCAGGTGATGAGCCACTCCGCGTTTGGTGTGGGGCTGATTTCCATATCGGGGTCAGGCGTCCCGGCGAAGTCGGTAAGGTTGACGGTCTGTACCAGTGCGCCGGGTTGGTACGTGTAGCCGAGTTCGTCCAACTGGGCGTCGAGGTCGTCAGGGTAGACGACCGGGGTTAGACGGAAGATCGTCGGCAAGTCATGTGCGGCATAGGCTTCTTCGCAATAAATAATTTTTGAATCGGTATGGCTGGTCGTCTCGCCGCCATCATACAACGGGTTGACCGAGTTCGCCCGCCGTGTGAAGCCGTCAGCAAAGCGTAGCACCCACCCGCCATAGTAACGTGTTTCCAGCGCGGGACGAGCACGAAAAAGATGTTCCTCGATTGCAAGAATATTTGTAGACAATGTCAATTCCTTTCGTGTGTGCTTTCCTTTTATAACACACACTGAGGGCTTACGAATGGCTTATACGTCTTCATTAAGCTGAATTGTAATCGTACTTTTGGAGGTATTATGACTATATTGGCGAAAATCATCGAAGGCGAAGGCCGCTACACCAACTTGCGGCGGTTTAACATCATCGCGGGGATCGCGCACGCCGTTCAGGTCGTGCTCATGCTTCTGCTTGCTAATGACCGCACCTTCCCCATTACAACCGCATTTCTGGATTTCAATGAAGAGACAGAGACGCTACTCCCCGCGCAAGACACCCTGTTCGATTTGCCGCTGGTGTATCTGGTAATATCGTTTTCCGCGATGTCGGCAATTGCACATTTTATCGTCTCCGGCCCGGCCTATGATTGGTACGTCAGCCAGCTTGAGAAGCGCCGTAACCCCGCCCGTTGGATCGAATACGCCTTTTCCTCGTCGGTGATGCTGGTGGTGGTCGCTATTTTGTTCGGGGTGTATAACATCGCCACGCTGGTCGCGCTGGTCGGCGGTAACGCGGCGATGAACCTCTTCGGTTGGGATATGGAACTGCTCAACGACCAGCAAGATGAAAATATCGACTGGAAGCCCTTCATTTTCGGGTGTATCGCGGGCATCATCCCGTGGATCACACTGGCGATCTACTTCCTCGGTACCATCAACAGCAACGAAGTCCCGGCGTTTGTCTTCACCATTTTCATCGTGATTTTCATCTCGTTTAACATCTTCGCACTCAATATGTGGCTGCAATACAAAACGATCGGCCCGTGGAAGAATTATCTGTTCGGGGAAATGAGCTACATCGTGTTGAGCCTGGTGGCGAAATCCCTGCTGGCGTGGCAGGTCTACGGTGGCGCGTTGAACCAGCCAGTTTAGCGCAGCTTTCCCATAATTTGCTGCAACCCGACCGGCAGCGAAGACTCGAATACCAACCGTTCACCGCTAGTGGGATGGTCAAACGCGATTTTCGCCGCGTGTAGAAATTGTCGCTTCATCTTGGTGCGCTGCTTGCGATAGCCGTAGACACGATCTCCGACGACCGGACAGTTGATGAACGCTGCATGGACGCGAATCTGATGCGTACGCCCGGTGAAGATGCGGAATTCCACCAATGCTTGCCCTTCGCGGAAGTCGTCGTCAAGCACGGTAAACTCGGTTGTAGCATCTTTGCCGTTGCGCACTACCGCCATGCGCTTGCGCTGTTTGGGGTCACGACCAATTGGCGCGTCGATGCGTCCGGCGTCGGTCTGCGGACGGCGTTCTAGCAGCGCGAGGTAGGTTTTATCCACCGTGCGTTCTTGAAACTGCATCATTAAATCGGTGAGTGCAGCCGCGGTCTTGGCGATGACGATCAACCCGCTGGTGTCTTTATCCAACCGGTGGACGATGCCCCGGCGCTCGTCGGGGTCGTCCATTTTGCCGATCTGCGGGTAACGCGCCAGCAGCGCGTTGACCAGCGTGCCGCTCTGGTTGCCAGTGGCGGGATGTATGACCATTGAAGCGGGTTTGTCGATCAACGCGAGGGTGTCGTCTTCCCACACCACCATTAACGGAATGTCTTCCGGTTGCGGGGGTTCGGCGGCTTCTTCTTCCAGCGGCAGTTGGACGAACACACGCTCCCCGCCGCGCAGCTTGACGCCAGGCTTGACCTGTGCGCCATCGACGGTGACCTGTCCGTCTTTAATCATCGCCTGGATCTGCGCCCGTGATAGGCGGCTGATGCGGGCAACGATCAGCTTATCCAGGCGTTCGCCTGCTTGTTCTACGGTAAATTCGAATTGATCCATCGTTGGGTGCCGTCTTTATCTGCGGAAGTCTGGATCATATCACAGCGCAAGGTCGCGTTCAACGGTGCGTGGTAGAATGGATGTTCTCAAGTGGGCACACAGTCAAATCCGAACCACGCCAGACAGTTAAAGATAGCGGAGATAGCACACCTCACCACGCCGGGAGATCGGTGTGTAGCCCTTCGCTATCGCTCATGAAAATTTGCTGGCTATCGACTTTGGCTTCGTCCGCTTCCGGTTCAATCGGCACGTAGTCCCCATTTGCTTCGAGTTGCCAGACCCGCACGTTGGTGATCAGATCAGTGGCGAGGATGTGTAACGTCTTCTCGCGCAGCGGCTCGGAAAGGATAGGCCACACCACTTCCACCCGGTTATAGAGGTTGCGGCGCATCAGATCCGCGCTGCCGGCATAATACTGCTGACTTTCGGGTGCATTCTTGAAGTAATAGATGCGGGGATGCTCCAGAAAGCGCCCCAGAATGCTACGAACCTTGATGTTTTCGCTCACACCGGGGATGTGTGGTCGCAAGCAACAGAAGCCGCGCACGATCAGGTCGATCTTCACACCCGCTTGCGATGCCTGATACAACTTGCGGATCATCACATCTTCTTCGAGCTGGTTCATCTTAAAGACCAGCCGCGCCTCCTTGCCCTGCAACGCTGCCTCGATCTCGTTGTCGATGAGGCTAATCAACACCTCCTGGAGATACTCCGGGGCGACCAGCAGTTGCTTATAGGTGGTCGCCGGGGCGTAGCCGGTCAGCCGGTTAAACAGCCGGGTGGCGTCCTCGGTGATGGCATCATCGTCGGTGAATAACGCCAGGTCGGTGTACAGACGGGCGGTGCTGGCGTTGTAGTTCCCCGTGCCCAGATGCACATAGCGCCGCAGGCCGCCCTGTTCCCGCCGGATGACCAGCGCGATCTTGGCGTGGGTCTTGACCGCCAGCTTTTCCACCCCGTAGGTGACGTGTACACCCTTGCGTTCCATTGCGCGTGCCCATTCGAGGTTGTTTTCTTCGTCAAACCGCGCCTTGAGTTCGACCAATACCGCGACCTGCTTACCGTTTTCTCGCGCTTCCATCAGTGATTGCACGATGGGCGAGTTCTTGCCGACGCGGTACAACGTCGCCTTAATCGCCAGCACATCGGGGTCATGGGCGGCGTTACTAAAAAATTCCTCGACCGGCGTAAACGAATCATACGGATGATAAACCAGAATATCGCGCTGCTTGATGGAGCCGAAGATGGTCGGCTCACTTGTGAACGCCGCCATGAGGCGCGGCACATAGGGCTTGTACTTCAGTTCGGGGATATTCGGGTTCAATTGAAACAGGTTCGCCGACCCCAACGCACCGTTGATGGTGTACACATCGCGCTCCGGTGCGACGTTGAGTTCTTCGATCAACCGTTGCAACATCGCCTCGGAGATGTCGTGCGGCACACTCAAGCGCACCACCGACCCGAAGCGCCGTTCACGCACGCCTTCTTCGATCACCGCGCTGATGTCGAGCATTTCTTCTTCTTTTTCGTGCTCGTAGTCGATGTCAGCGTTGCGCGTCACCCGGAAGGGGTGCGTCTCCGTGACGATCATACCGGGGAACAGCAGGTCGAGATTTTCCGAGATCACATCCTCGATCCAGACATACGTCTCGATGTTTTCCGGCGGGACGGTGTTGGTGTACTTGGTCAGCACATAACGCATGTTGACCAGGCGCGGCAGTGCCTCCGGCACTTTGATGCGTACAAAGTCGGTATGCTTGTCAGTGGGGTCGTCGTCATGCAGGTAAACCCCGATGTTCAAGCTCAAGTTAGAGATGAACGGGAACGGACGGGCATGGTCAGCCGCCAGCGGGGTCAACACCGGGAACACCTCATCGTAGAAGTAAGCCCGCACCGCCTCCTGATGCAACATCTTCATCTGCTCAATCGTGGTGATGAACACGCCGTAGTCTTCCAGTTGCGCCAGCAGATCACGCATGATCTGACGTTGTTCCTGCATCAAATCCAGCGCACGGCGGCGGATCTCATGAATCAGCGCGCCGGGGGTGTAGCCATCCGGTCGGCTGGAATTAATGCCCAGCTTGAGCTTTTGAATATACGAGCCCACCCGCACCATGTAGAATTCGTCCAGATTGTTGCCGACGATGGCGATGAACTTCATCCGTTCCAGCAGGGGGATGCTTTCATCTTTCGCCAACGCCAGCACGCGCCGGTTAAATTCGATGGTGCTGAGTTCTCGGTTGGTAAAACGCTCCGGTGACAATTCCGGCAGCGCGAGGCCGTCTAAGTGTTCGGTCATCAGTTATCCTGCGGGTTGTGTGCGATTTGCCCCCCAGTATAACAATTATTTTTGAAATTATCTTGTAGGGCGTCCGTGCGTTACAGACGCAGAGCCGCGCGGCGTACGTAAATTGTGGCAAGTGGACGGGATTTTTCGCGCCCGCTATGCAAATGTGGCTTCACGTTATCGTGTACCTATGCCGTCCACGACTTAAACGACTATAATTTAAGAACAGTCCATGATGTATGGAGAGAACCCATGATACGCTTGCTCAAAGAAATGCTAATTATGGCGTCGGCGCTGATTGCGCTGGCTTACCTGATGCTGCCCTCCGCCTTGCCGGATTTCATCCCGATCATCGGCTGGATGGACGAGGGCGCGGCGATGCTTACCCTGACCAACGCGCTGAGCTACTACGGCCTCGATCTGACCAACATCTACGGGCGGCGACCGACCAAAAAACGCCGGATCGTGCGTCGAGTCCGCCAGGAACCCACCGACCAAAGCCATGACGAAGACGTCATCCCGGCGAAGCCGAGGAACAAAAGTCCCATCCGCTATGATTGAGGAGAAAGGTCAATGCGTTTACGTTTGCCATTACTACTGTTTTTGATGACGCTCGGTGGATTGAGTGCCTGCAACCTGGAAAGTGCGACACCTGACCCCGTCACCGAGACACCGCCCCCCTCAACGCCGCTGCCCGACCGACCGACCGAATCTACTGAAATTCGACCGGAGCCGCTCGACACCCTGCCCAGCCGCCGCGCCCCGACGCTCGGACTGCCGGTGGGTACGCCGCTCGGTGAGCGTGCGCCGACCGTCGTGCCGTTTCCTCAGACCTTCCGTGACGAGTACGAGATTCAAGCGCGGGAGGGCAACACCATCATCGTGAACTATATCGCGCTGATGGATGTCGGGAACACCGGGACGGTCTATTTGCTGCTGCGCGACCCGGACGGGGCCGACATCTGGCGGCTGGCTATGGAAGAAACCGTGCGCGAGGGGATCGAAGAGATCCCGGCGGTGACGAGCGGCACCTATCAACTGCTTGCCACCAGCGAGAACCTCGACGGCACCTACAGCGTCTCGTTCGGTGTGCGCTAGTTGTCGCGGGGCACGCCCGGTTGACCGTCCTTCTGGTTCGTGGCCGAAACTCGGCTCGACTGGGAGCGTGACATGCCCGCCGACCCCGCACTGCTTAACCATTACCAAACCGATGCTTTGCCTGCCTTGTCGATGGCAAATGTCCGCGAATTACTACGAGCCGCGATGCCTTTGCCGCAACTCTCCGCCGAAGAGGACATCGCTTTGGTGTTGAAACATCTTGACAATCGCACCCGCTCGCGACGATCTCGACTCAAACGCCGAATGTGACATTGCCGAAATAGGTAGCTTCGTCGCTGTCCTCTTAAAGAAGAAATGACGATCCCCTTGCCAAGCTGACAAGGGGATTTTTAAATCGCTAGTCCTCGACGGTGACCTTGCGACCGTAAAAAGCGATATGATCTTTGATCTGCTGGGCGGCGTCCTTCGGTTCGGAATAAGTCCACGCGGCGTTCTCGGCGGTTTCACCGTCGGCTTGCAGAGTGTAGTAATTTGCGGTGCCCTTCCAGGGGCAGGTGGTGTGATGATCGGTCGGTGTGAAGTATTCCATATTAACCGACTCCGGCGGGAAGTAATGGTTACCCTCGACTTTCTCGGTGTTGTCGCTTTCCGCCAGTGTGATGCCGTTCCAGATTGCCTTTGTCATCAGAAAATACTCCTTGTGAATACGTCCGTGTCTGTTCTTTAGAGTAGCCTGGCAAGGCAAGTATTACATGAAGAGTTGTTGAGAGAGAATCGGCCACACACCATGCCTGTAGGGTCAAGAGCTTACCGGGCGACCTGGCGTGGTCGCCCTGGGCAGCTTTAACAGCTATAGGGCTGGATATACCCAGCCCCTAAAACGTAGCGTAATTCTCGTTTTCAATCGTTGACCGGGTTCCATTTCGCTGCGGTGATCGGCTGGTCATCCGTTGCTAATTCGGTCAGGTTGCTACCGTCCGCTCGTGCTACATAGAGGGTATAGATAGGTGTATCTGTGGTGAAGATAAGCGCGTCTTCCGTCGGTGACCAGCGCGGATACTGTGCGGTCACACCTTCGATGATCGTCTGTGAGGTGCCGTTGTTGGTGTTCAGCACACACACACCCTCACACGCATACAAAATGCGCATCGCATCCGCTGACCAATCCGGCATCCCGCCCGGTTCGGCGAGGGTTTGCAGGCCGGTGCCATCGGCATTGATAAGACACAGAGCGTTGTCACACGTAAACGCGATGCGTGCGCCCCCCGGTGACCAGACCGGGTCACTTTCGATCAACGTGTTCTCGGTGAGCCGGGTTTCACGGCTGCCATCGGCGTTGACGGTGTATAACTCGCGTGAAGTATCTTCTGCGTTGGTGGTAAAGATCAACCGGCTGCTATCCGGTGACCAGCCATACCCGCCGTCCCCGGCGGGCATACTGCTAACGCGCGTGCTGCTGCTGCCATCAATTGTGTTGACATAGAGTTCACGCGCACCGTCGTCGTCGCGGTCGGCCTGGAAGGCGACCAGATTACCATCCGGTGAGACGACCGGGTTGATGTCATCGCCGAACTCACCAGCCGTCACCACCCGTGAGTTCGATGCGTCGCGCTCCATCACGAACACTTCCGCGCCAGATTCCGCGCTGGGGAGCTGCACAGCCAGCCGTTCGCCGCTGGGCATCCAGTCGAAGGCAGGTGCCGCCGCGATGACGATACGCTGACCGGAGCCGTCCTCGTTGATGATCCATAGGGTGCGGTCGAATTGTTCAAAGAAGGCGGTGAACGCCAGTTGATCGGGGTTGGGGTCAAATTCACCCGGCCCGATGGGTTCCTGGGTGATGACCTGTCCCTCATCTGGCTCCGGCGTCCAACTGGGGGGCAGGGTGGCGCGACGCGGCACGGTCGGCGCGGGCGTGGTCGGCGGTGGAGTATCCGACGGTGTTGGGGTGATCGTCGCGGAAGGGGCCAGCGTCGGCAGCGGTTGAGTCGGTTGTTCTTCGCTGCCATCGTCACCGCCACAGGCAGCGAGCAGCGTCACCAGTAAGAAAGTAGAACACAGATAGAAGAACTTTTTCATCAAATCCCTCGATTATTCGCTTCGCATCAAACACACTCTATAATAGAACATTTTCGCATGGTATTGCGTGTAGAATCCCATCCCCATTGATGTTTCGCGAAAAACGTAAATATTCATTGTGACGTGGCATAAATTAGAGTAACGTAAATATATCGGAAAGAGATAGATCATCTGTCATTGTTTCAGCTTGTCCAGGGGGACTTACATTGAAACAGAACATTCTACTAGGGAAAATCAAGGTCATCGTGCGTCTCATCAATGAAATGCTCGATGACAGTACATTCTCCGAACAACAGCGGCATGTACTCCAGACGTTGTTTGCAAACACCCGGCACCTGGTCGCGTTGATCGGTCAGCATGACATCACCGAGACCTCAAGTGATCTACTGCGCCACAAACTCGGCAACCTCATGACACCGCTACGTGGTTACGCCGATGTTCTGGTGCATGAGCGTAGCGGCCCGCTGACCGATCAACAGCATGTGCTGGCGCAGCAGCTTGCCGACGGGGTCGAGTCCTTATGCACTGAACTTACAAGCACCGTTCGGCAACCGCATGACCCCGCCCACACTCGCTAGGAAACGCCGCGCGACTGCGGACGATAACCCAACTTCTGGCGAGCCGCGTCACGTCCGCCGTCCACGATGTCTAGCACTTTGGACGGCTCCGGGATGCCCTTCAAGATGAAATTGTCCTGCATGCCGGCGGTCTGGCAGTGTAGATCGCCGTAGTTGAACATGGTCGGCAGCACGCCGCTGCGGGTGACGGTCATGTCTTCGACGTTGACCAGATCTGCCGAGGAAATCTTGTGGTGGAACCAGTTGAACTTGGTCGAGTCGATAATGCGCTGGTCGGTGATGACCCAGATGTCGTTCTGGTAGCGGTACCACGCGAAGTAAGTTGTGACGATGCCGAACAACCCCCAGATGATCGCCAAACCCAGCGTGACCGCTCGTAGGGTGCCATCATTCATCCCGGCAATCACCAGAAGGATCACCGGTGGGATTAAGCCGACGAGGATCGTCCCCGCAAGTTGTAGCATCAAAAACACAATATGACGATGCGCGATCAAAATTACTTTCTCGTTTTTTTGTAAATCCACCGGCAAATTCATCGCGTGAACCCTCCCTGATTGAATAATGATTAGACCAAGTTTACCATCAACCCGCTAACCCGCGCCCCTAGAGATTGGGGCAACACCAGAGAGCAGCACCAAAGGTTACGTTAATTTTGGCGCGAGATATGCTATGATTATAAAATCGTTTCATTCTGTATGTTTATCGTAATGTCATCGGCTAAAGTCATGATTGCTCAATCTTCCAATACCGCTCATAATCTTGACCGCTATCGCCAACTGTTGAGGCGAACTGGCTGCGTATGCCTGACCCTCGACCAGACCGGCACTATCATCAGCGCAGACGAAGAGTTCGCCGAGTTGGTGGGTATGCCGGTCGAAAACCTGAGCAAACGCCCTTACCTGCAATCGGTCGCCCCGGCATGGCATCGGTTCGTCCGCACCCACCATGAGCGGCTCACACAACAGACAAGTTCAGAAGCGCCTATCGCCTACCCACTGTACAACGCAAAGGGACGTGAACGCTGGGTGCAGCAGCTTGATCTCATCCCGCAAGTTGACTGCTATGAGTTGATTCTACAACCCATCACAGCGTCGGGTGTGTTTTCGCCGATCTTCCAACAAGACTTCAACGCAACTGACCTGATGCCGCGCTTTCGTGGCCTTTTTGAGTCCAACGGAGACGCGGTTTTCTTCATCGACCTCGAAGGCGTCATCCAGGATGTGAACCCCAAAGCTGAAGGCCTGTTCGGTTACACCAAACAAGAATTCATCGGCTCCCCGGCGATGACGCACATCGTCGATGCACGAGTCAGCGGAATTTCAGAGCTTGTAGAGCGCCTGCGCCAGGGGGAAAAGTTTCCGATCTATAAGTATGAATGCCGCTGCAAAGACGGCAGCACCTTCCCCGCTGAGATCAACGTAGCGATGATTTTCGACGCGGTGGGTAATCCTTCCCACCTACAGAGCATCGTGCGCGACATCAGCGAACGCAAGCGTATTCAAGAGACGCTCGCGCTCCAGGTGGAACATCTCACCATACTGCGTCAGATTGATTTCGAGATCGCCGACCGGCTCGACGTGGATCACGTCATTGCGATAACGCTAGATGCCGCCGCCCGCCTCAGTGGTGCGGATGCCGGGTTTATCGCGCTGTTGGGCAACAGCGGCCTCTACCGTGTGACGCAGGTCATCGGTGATTACGCTACCGACATCACAGATAATGTGCTGCACAACGTCGGCACCGCCATCGCGCAGACCTTGGAGACGCAGAAGCCGCACTATGCCGAGATCATCGACACCGGTGAAGAGCGCATCATCCCGCGAGCACAGAGCCGCACCCAGATTTTGATTCCGTTCGTCTCGCGTGACCTGACCATCGGCCTGTTGAACCTCGAAGCCGATCGTTCTGACCGCTTCAATATGATGACCTACGAACTGCTGATTATGCTTGCCGCTCGTGTCGCTACCGCGTTAGACAACGCCTATCTGCATCATCAGACGCAGGCGCAGCTCACACAGGTCAGCGAGTTGTACGACCATCTGCACCAACTGGAAAAGTTCAAAAGTGAGATGATCCGGCTGGCAAGCCACGACCTACGTAACCCTATCGGCGTGCTAAACGGGTATGTCCAACTGTTGCAGATGCAAGCCAAGCAAAGCGGAACGGTTGAACGTAAGGTGGTCGAAGAATACACCACACCGATGATGAGTTCTCTACGCGAGGTCGAATCGATTGTGACCAACTTCCTCTCATTGGAGCGCATCGAAGAACGGGCGCAGATAGTCGTGCGCGAACGTTTCGCGCTTAATCCGCTGGTGCAGCGGTTGTATGAGACCAATTTACCCCGCGCCTGGCTCAAATCACAGACGCTTGATCTGCTGGCGACCGAGCAGCGCCTGGTCGTCTACGGTGACATCGACCAGTTGCGCGAGGCGTTGAATAACCTGATGAGCAACGCGGTCAAGTACACCCCAACCGGTGGTGAGATTCAGATTCGGCTGGGGTTCACCGACGATCAAGCGATCTTCGAGGTGGAGGACAACGGCATCGGCATCGAACCGGAGCACTATGGCAAGCTGTTTCAGCCGTTTTACCGGGCACATCAGGTCAAAAACAAGGTGGAAGGCTCCGGCCTGGGCTTGTACCTGGTTAAGACGATCATCGAGCGCCACAAAGGGCAGATCATCTTCGAGAGCCGCCCCGGTGAGGGCACGACCTTCACCTGTGCGCTCCCGGCGACCCTCGAGATAGAGTGAGTGTTAAAACCGAACGGCTATCGTCTGCGTGCCCGAAACATAAATTGACAATGCCACCACCGATGCCCTTACCCGCGTAGCCGAGGCACTCCCCGACGCCGAAGTTGTCTCACTCGTAGCTTACACCTGCGTCGATCAACTGGTTGCGTAACAACATCGGGCGCGGGTCAATCGAGCGTTGCCGCTCAATCAGATGGCAGAGTGTGTGGTCAACAGCACGCAGCAGGGCGGCGTCCAGATCACGCTCGGCCTCAGCGCGGATCAGATCAATCGAGGGGAAGTCCCGCCCTGGTTCGATAAGATCCGCCATGAACACGATCTTATCGACGACGGACATCCCCGGCCCGCCGGTGGTATGCAGGCGGCAGGCGGACCGGATCACGGGGTCATCCAGGCCGAACGCCTCCTCACCGATCAGATAACCGACGATGCCGTGCAGCAGCATGGGCGTCTCACGTTCGCTGGGGGTGATGTCCACCCCGTGAGCTTCGGCGTAGTTGAGCAACTCCGCTGGCGACCAGTGTTTGGCAGCGTCATGCAACCACGCTGCGATGCGACAACGCATCACCTCGCTGGAGGCGTGCCGGTTTGCCAATTCATCAGCGGTTTTGACCACTCGCTTAACGTGTTTGTATCGGCTGGATTTAAGCCGTGCTTTTACCCATGCTTTGACATCTTTCTCAAAGAAATCGTCGTACATTGTCTATGAGGTGCGCTTGACGAACTCGACAATATGCTGGGCGATCTCCTGACCTTTTTCTTCCTGTAGGAAGTGCCCCGCCCCTTTGATGGTAATCTCCGGTTGGTCTTTCGCGGTCGGGATCAGCTTACGGAAGAACTTATCGCCGTTATGCGTGACCGGGTCACTATCGGAGAACATGACCAGCGCGGGCTTCTGCCATTGGCTGAGTTTCGTCCGCGCCTCGCGCAGTTCCGCCGCGCCGGGGTCGTCTTCCTTCAGCGGAATCAAGGCGGGGAACGTTGCCACACCCGCCTTGTAAGTCTCATCAGGGAATGGTGCATCATAGGCGGCGAGCACGTCCGGTGTGACGTTGTCGGTATTGGCGAGGCTCATCTCGAACAACTTGCTGACGACCAGCGACCGCCCGGTGCGTATCGCAAAGTTGCGCCACTGCATAAAGCCCTCGCCCATGTCGATGTCGCCGGTGGGCAGGCCGGTGTTCATGATGACCAGCCGCTTAAACCGGTCGGCTTCGTTGGCGGCAAGTGTCAAACCGAGGATGCCGCCCCAGTCCTGGCAGACCAGTGTGATATTTTGTAGATCGAGCGCTTCGAGAAAGTCCACGAGAGATTGATAGTGCATCTGGAACGAGTACTCGTCCAACTCGGTGAACTTATCCGAGCGCCCAAAGCCGATCAAATCCGGCGCGACCACGCGGTATTCTTCCGCGAGGATGGGGATCATGTGCCGGTAGAGGAACGACCAGCTCGGCTCCCCGTGCAGGCAGAGGATGACCTCGCCGTCGCTCCACCCTTCGTCGAGGTAGTGCATCCGGACGTCGCCGTCCAGCACATCGGTATAATTCGGCGGGAAGGGAAAATCCGGCAAGTTTTCAAAGTTTGTTTCAGGGGTGCGGATGGTGGGCATCCGTAAGAGTCCTTTCGTTAATCGGTACAACGCTTCCGATTGTACACGCAAATTCTGTATGCGACCTTAACAAGTTTTTACTTTTCTTGATTGCGCGCATTGTGTTTGTAAGGATAGAATAAGATCACTGAATTGATTATTTACCTGAGGAGACATCCGAACATGAAGAAGGTTTTTACTTTCATTGTATTGCTGGTCGGTCTGATGATGACCGCCTCCGGCACACTGGCACAAGAATGCCCCACCGGTCTGGAAGGCGACGCCTGTGACACCTATCAGACCGCCCTGGCTAATTCATTTGGTGCCGGTTCGTTTGAACTGGACTTCACCGCATCTAATGTGGTCGACGTCGCCGGTGCACTCGAATTCACGGTCAACGCGACCGGTTCCGGCCCGGTGCAGGTCGATTTCGATGGCAACCTGGTCACCGCCGAACTGCTCATGCCGGAAGCCGGAATCAACTTTGGCGGGATGCTCGGTGGGATGCTCGGCGGTTCTGCCGAAGGCGCAGCCGGGTTTGTCCTGCTGGATGGCATCATGTACTTCGGCATCGGGGAAAGCACCGACTCCCTGACGTGGGAAAGCCTCGACCTGAGCGAATACGACCTGAGCGATGCTGACCTCACCCTGACCGGCGCGACCGAGACGACAGCGGTCGCTGAGTGGACGAGCAGCGAAGAGGGTGACCTGATTGTGCTTTCTAATGCGTTGGAAGAAACCGCGCTCGCTGACCTCTCCGATGATGTCATCGGCGAGAGCCTGGGTGGGACGGATGACCCGATGATCGGCGCACTGCTGGGCGATCTGGGTGAAGTTGACGGCACCGTCAGCGGTGAGAACACGATCAGCATTAACACCGCCGATATTAGCTTCGCCAATGTCAGCAGCAGCATCAACATCACCATTGATACCGAGGCGATGATGGAAGAGATGGGTGATGTAGAAGGCATGGAAGGCCTCTTCGACGGAGACACCACCGCCGATATCACCTTCGATGTGAGCTTTAGCGATTACTTCACCGCCGTCGAGGTCGAAGCCCCGGCAGATGCCGAACCGATGGACGAGTTCACTGCACAACTTGTCGTTGATAGCGCCTCGAACGGCCTCGCAGCGATGCTGACCTCGTACTACCAGGAGGTTGCGACGGTAATGGGGGATGATTCAGGCGGTGGCCTGGGCCTCGATGAATGCGGCACTGAAGGCTATACCGTCGAAGAAGGCGGCAGCCTGAGCTACGGCGATACCGGCGAGGGTGAGATGAGCTTGCAGACGGTCATCAACTATACGTTTGAGGGCAGTGCTGGCGATACGGTCTCTATTGAGATGGTCTCCCCGGATGACTTCGATACCTGCCTCGACCTCTACGGCCCGGAGGGTGAATTGGTCGCCAACAACGACGACAGCATGGATATGGAGGGGTATAACTCCCGCATCGGCAGTTTTGAACTCTCGGCGGATGGCACCTACACCATTGGCGCGACGTCGTTTTTCGGCTCTGGCGAGGGACCGTTCACACTCACGCTGACCAGCGAATAACACCACTCTACTCTGAGGCCAGGACAGACATCACGCGGGTGCATAGCTGTCAATTTAGGCTTTCGGACCCCACCCGGTTTGACCTGCGGTCAGCCCGCCCTCCCTGTTTACGGGGAGGGTAACATGCCTGCTAATGCTTAGATGCTACTTTGTTCGTGCATTTTGCGGCTTTGTAGGTGAAAGTCCCCTTTCTCCGTCTACGGGGATAAGGGGGATTTAGGTGGATAGTTCAATTGCAACAAAAATAACAAATACGGCACCTACAGGGTTTTTAGATAAAGTATTTTCAACAAACCATCTCGTTAATATCAGATTTCCTTCCTTCACGACGATACAACAATAGGATGAGTGAAGACGACACCCCGCAAATCTGCCTCGTCAAAAATCGGGCAAAAGCGCGTACAATCGGAGCATGTCTGAAGAACAACAGGAAACCCAATTTTCGATGAACGCCAAACTACCGTTGATGATCGTGGGGGCGACCGTGCTTATCATCATGGGCATCGTCGCGCTGACGTTGGTCTTCACACCGGAGACCGCCGCACAGTACCGAATCGCGGTGGACTTTATGACCGCCGCTGGCAGCGGCGACGACGATACCGCCTTCCCGCTGCTCACCGACGAGATGCAGGCGTATGTCCGTGAGAACTGCCCCGACGGCAGCGTCTCCGCGTGTGTGATGGCCTACACCCCGCCGGAATGGGACGGTTTGAACGACAGCGCCGACCCGGTCGTCTTTCGGCGCTCCATCCCCGATGGTGAGGATGCCTGGGATGTGCAGTTGGTCGCCACTTACGCGGAAGGCCAGGGCTTCGCCGGGGTGTGCATCTATCATCGCATGGAAGAAGTCGCGCCCGATGATTGGCGCGTGGCGGCGTGGTCGGGCTTTATCTCCTGCGATGCGCCCAACAGCGGCATCCAGGGGTTGCGCCAACCGGATGCGCCCAATCGCGTCCCGGCGGTGCAATGATTATGAGCCGCTTACGGTGGGTGCTGCTGGTCGTGCTGCTGGTCGTGACGGTCGCCGCGTGTAGTGACCTCGCCCCGGCGGAGACACCCGAACAACTCGACAACACCCCCGGCCCGCCTGTGCTGGTCGATGAAACTGTCGTCGAGAACGAGGTGTTCCGGGTGGAATACCCCGGCGGCTGGCGGGCGGTGACATCCCCGACGTTTAGCCAGCCCTGGGTGGTCTTCACCCCGCCGGAAGAAGACGCGGTGATCGTGGTCGCCGTTAACGGTGAGGACACCGAGGTCACACCGGAAAACGCCGAGGGTGAGCTACGCCGTGATTCCTGGGAAGTGCTGCTGCCCGGTGGCTGGACGATCACGGCGGTGATGCGCAGCCCGGAAGGCGAACGGCGCGATGTGCTGCTGCCCGTTTTCGATGATGTGGCGGCGTCCATTAGCGCCCCGCAGACCATCCCGACGCGCCCGTTCCCCAGTGAGACACCGCGCCCGTCAAACACCCCGCGCCCCACACCTACGCCAACGCCGTTCGCCGCGCCGACAGGCCGCAGCCTCTAGTATGAGTTGTGAATTGCTCGTGGAAATAGCGCCGATCCGTTGAAGCTGATTTGAAAATTCTCTATAATTTGAATAAATAGCCAGCAGAGAAGATTCATGACCAGTATAAGCCAAACACAACGCGACGCCGCCCGACGCATCGCCCACGACATCCCCGATGTGGATGCCGGTTTGCCCCGTTGGGCACGGCGCAACAACCCGATCATCTTACGTCAGCTTGGGGCCTATTGGCGGGTGTTCCTGCCGCAGATCGCCCCGTTATTGAAGATGTTTTTACTGCAATCGGCGTTTTTGCTCGTCTCTATTCAGTTTGAATGGTTGTTCGTGGTGATGCTCACGTTCTTGATCCCGGTAGCGGTGGGGTTGCCTTACATCTTCTACATTTACGGGCAGGCGCTTGGACGTGCTATCAGCTATGCCAGCGCGGGCATGGCGGAAGAATACGAGAAGGACACACTGCGCCTGCTCCGTACCACGCCCTTCACCACCCGTGAGATCGTCTTGAGCAAGATCGCGGCGGCGGTGTGGCGGCAAGCCGACGACATCGAACAGTTGCTCGCTTACGCGTCGCTGGTCAGCTTGCCGGCGGTGCTGGCGATCTACCTCAACGGCTGGCCTCCCAGCGAAAACAACGGCTTGCTGCAACTGATGACCATCATCAACTACGCGGCCTGTATCATTCGCATTCCGTTGGAGATTACTATGGCTTCTGCATTGGGGACGATGCTAGGGGCGACCGTGCGTTCCCGCAGCATCGCGTTTATGGCGACGGCGGTCATCATGTTCTTTTATTTTTTGCTGATTAACATCGCCCGGCTGGTCGAACTCCCCTGGGCGATGCAGCTTGGCGTGGATGCGTTGCTGCCGGTGGTGTTGCCGGTCATCGTCACTGTGCTTGCCGTGTTGGGGACGATGGCTTATATCGAACGGGACTGACTGAACGACCGCCGGGAAAATTGGGTCTTGGTATTGAGTAGCTTCGCCGGGGCATCCAGGATGTGCCAGGGCTTCGCCATCCATTCGGCGTTGATCTGCTGCAAGAAGTCCCGATCCGGCTTACCATACGCCGATGTCAACACAATCCGCCCGTCCTCGTTCAGTTCACGCACTTTCTGCGCGAACTCGGTGCCCTTCATCGTTCCTGGCACACGGATGTCAAGGATGTAGAGGTCGATTTGCTGCGGGTGGGCGTTGAGGTACGCCAGCGCCGAGTCGCTGTCTCTGAACTGTTGCATGTTGATCGAAGGGCTAGCAGAGGTTAAAGCGATCTGCAAAATATCGCGCAGCGGCCCTTCGTCTTCGAGATGGAGAATGTGCATTTTGGTCCGCCTAACTTTAAAACTCTTTATCTTAGCTTAAGTATACTTAAGTTTGTCTTTACAGGTCAAGCAGTGCATGACTGAAGTGCTATGCGCACTTGCCCTATCCTAACCGCAGACCTTAAACTAGGCAACAAAAACCCTTACGGAGTTGACATGACGAACCTGATCCAAACCCAACAACACGACCATGTTTTTGAAATCAAGCTCAACCGACCCGAAAAGCGCAACGCCATGAACACCGAAATGATGCTTGGCATTGACGAGGCGGTGCTGCAAGCGGAAAAAACGCCGGGGATGCGTGCCATCATCATTCGTGGTGAAGGCAAGGTGTTTTCCGCTGGCATTGACCTGATGGGCTTCGAGCAAAACGTCGAGCACTTCGGCGAGGGTTGGCGTGAGAACCTGTTCCCGATGACGCACAAGTATCAGAACATCTTCAATAATGTCGAACGCTGCTCCCTACCGGTGATCGCGCTGCTGCACGGATATTGCATTGGCATGGCGTTTGAGTTGGCGCTGGCCTGTGATATGCGCTACGCCGCCGAAGGCACCCGCTTCGGCCTGCCAGAAGCGCGGCTGGGCTTGATCCCCGATGTGGGCGGGACGACGCGCCTCACGCGGCTGGTCGGCCCTGGCAGAGCCAAAGAGTTGATTATGACCGGCAAGCAGATCGACGCCGCCCACGCCGCGCGCTGGGGCATCGTCAACGACGTGGTGCCCGCCGACCAACTGGCGGCGAAGGGTGATGCCATCGTCGCGGAACTCACCGAGGCCGCGCCGCTGTCGGTCAGCTACGCCAAGCGCGTCATCGACGGGCTAACGGATGTAGAGCGCGGGTTGCAGCTCGAAGCGTGGGCGCAGAGCGTTTTGATGCGCACGCAAGACTTCGAGAACGGTGCCACCGCCATGATGACCAAGCAACCGGTCGAGTGGGTGGGTAAATAATTAAGGTATAATGCACACCGGATGCAGTATTGTTATTATAGGCAAGGTTCGCTTTTAAAAAGGACAGATTGAACATGCTGCATCAGCGTTTCTTATTTTTCGTACTTATCTTGACCGCCGTTCTGCTCGTCGCCTGTGGTGGTGACAACGGCGATGACAGCGGCGCAATAGCGGAAGAAACCCTCGACCCCGATACGCTCCCCGCCGACCCACAGGTCAACGTCGAGGGGCAGATGCTGGTCTGGATCGCCAACGGCGAGTTCCCCGGTGACCAGGCGGACGACTCCCCCGGTCGATTGCTATTCGTCAGCGGGGACGGCGCATCAAAGACCACACTCCGCTTGCCGGAAGGCACCGACCGCGTCCGCGCCTGTACCGATCAGGCGTCATCACCCAACGGGACGTACTTCGCGTTCTACGTCGGTGAGCGAGACGGCACGCTCTACATGACGGACGGCGGCGACGAAGTCGAATCTGTCGCGGAAAACGTCAGCGCAATGGCCTGCCTGGGGATGGGCACCTTTCAGTATTCGCCGGATAGCACCCGCCTTGGTTATATCGACTTCGCCGAGGATGCGTTCCTCGACACCACGCCCGCCGCGGTCGGCACATTGTCCATCCGCACCAGCGCCGACCGTGAGGAACTGCTCGCACAGGAGAACGTCACCGGCTTTGACCTCAGCGATGACGCAGCCGTGATGGTCGGCATCTTCGCCGAACAGCAAGAGGTCGCCGTGCTGCAATGGACGGAAAACATTCCGCAAGAGATCAGCACACTCACCGCCAGCGAAGACTGTGAGTTCGCTGCCGCCGATGTGACCTTCGCCAATCCGTCCACCGCCTTCGTGTTGACCGGCGAAAGCTGCTCCGGCATTAACCCGATTAACCGCTGGACGCTGCACAACGTCAACATCGAAGACCGCACCACCACCCGCATCACCGAGGGCGAAACACAGGGCGCGTATCTGGGGCGGGCACGGACGAACACGGTCTACGCCTCCGAAGACGGGCAGACGATCTATTTCACCTTCCCCAACGGCGATAAAACGTGGATCGCCAACATGCACGCCGTGACCGATGCCGGAGCCGGTGAGGAAACGCTGCTAGTCGAGGATGTTTCAATGCCGCGCTTCCAGCCCAACACCCCTTACAACCTCGCCGCCAACACCGAGCCGGTACGGTCGGTAGATCGCAATTGGCTAGCGGTGACGAGCGAAGCCTTCTTTGGGGATGCCGCCGTCCACATCATCGATCTGAACGCCGCCGAACCCTACACCATCTCCTCGCGGTTGCCCAACCGGAATGACACCGTCTCCGCGATGGCGTTCACGCAGGACAGCGGTTCACTGTTGTTCGTCACCGGAGGTAACGAAACTGATGACAACGCACTCCGGGCGATTGAGCTACCTAACGGGACTGACCGCACCATCACCCGCGGACGCTTTGGTACGCAGATGGTGGTGCGGGCCGACGGGAACGCGGTCACGCTCACCGATTGGCAGGTCATCACCGAGCCGGAAGCAGGCAGTTACCAGAATTTGATCGTGATTGATCTCGAAAGTAATGAGGAAAGCCTCGTCCTCGAAGGTGCGGAACTCACCGACGAGATCGAACAACAGCGTTTCTTTTATCCGCTCAACTGGCGCTAAGGAATGAATAGCGGATAAAGTCAGCATATCAGCGATAATGACCGTATCATATCGTTTGATTTGCTTAAATTGTTTCCACTTCATCCCTAAGGAGAGTTTCTCATGTCATTTCGGACGTATGCGTTTATCGGTTTGATTATCGGCGGCATTGTGCTGCTCATCGGGGTGTTCTTCGGCGAAAATATTTACATCTGGGCCGGGGAGCAAGAAACACGCGCCGCGCTTGCCGACGTCGGCGGGTTGGGCACGCTGGTCATGGCACCGGTGCAGCTCATGTTCAACCCGGATTTCATGCCCTTCGGCGCTATCCTCGCGGGGGTGTTGTGGCCGCTCACACTGTTGTGGCCACTCGTGGTGCTGGCGAATATGGTCATCGTGGAAGGCATCGGCGTCTCAAGGGATACGGAGATCAACCGGTAGCAGCACTGGGGACGTCGCAGGTGCGACGTCCCCGTTTTTGCGCTATTTATTGCCGTTCGGCCTCGCTGGTGAGCGCGGCGCACGCCTCGAACTCGGCCTGCATCTCCTCGGCGTTGTCTTCGGTAATCATGGTGGGGTCGAAGTCGCCGATGCACTCGGAGAAATCCGTCGCCCGACTCTGGGCTTCTTCGAGCGCGGCTTCTAGTTCGACGTCTTCCATCACGTAGCGGTCAAAGGCGCGGAAAAGCTCCTGGTAGCCGATGCCGGTGCTTATATCGCTGAACGTGCTGATCGTCACCGTGTTGGGGGCGTCGAACTGTGCGACGTACTGCTGGTAGAACGCCAGCGATTCCGGTGAGAGTGCCTCCTGGAAGCGCGATGTTTCCAGCAGAGAGACGTCCGCCGGGATGGTCTGCACGATGCGCGGGTCAGACGAGAAGGTCTGAATCAGGTCATAACACGCCTGTGGGTCAGCCGCGTTCGCGCTGATGAAACCGGCCTGCGTGCTGAAGTTCAGCGGCACCGCACCAGCCACACCGACCGGGTAGGTGGTCACACGGTTAGGGTTCGCCCCTTGCCGACCGGGCATCGCACCGAGTTGGAAGTTGCTCAGCACACCCGGTTGGATGGTAGCGACATCACCGCCACTGCCACCGCCGCCACCTCTGGTGAACAGCGGTCGGTAGTCGATCAAGCCGTCTTTCGCCAGATCAAGCACCCAGCGGATTGCTTCGGCGTTTGCCGGCGCGGAGAAGCGGAAGGTGGGCGGGCTGGTGCTGGTATCGACCAGTTCACCGCCGCCATACCCTGCGATGAGTGCTAACAGGTGTTCCCCGCCGCTGAACGACAGTTGGAAGGGCGGCACGGCGGGGTCGAGCGTGTCGAGCGATTGTAGCGCCTCGACGAACTCCTGCGCCGTCCAGCCGTCGGTCGGTTCCGGTACGCCAGCGGCGGCAAAGTCATCGGCGTTGTAGAACAACACCTGCGGCGTGATGCTTACGGGGAGCGCCCACACATTGCCGTTCTGTGTGACCTCGTCCAGCGCGGTCTGGATGTAGTTGGCACGGTCAAACGCCGGGTCTACGCGCAGGAATGGGTCAATGCTGAGCAAAAGTGAGGTGTCCACCATCGTCAGCGGCTCGAAATCCAGCGGGCGCACCCAGCAGTCATATTGTTCGGCGGCTCGTACCGTCTCAGGGACAAAGCGATCCTGCACGTCGATCAACGCCACATTCGGACTTGCCGCGACGAACTCGTCCGCGACCTCTTGCAGCATCTCCGGCGGGATGAAACTACCACCCGGCGAGAAGCCGAAGTTCAGCGCGACCTCACCAGGGGCCAGCACGACTGGCTCCGGCAGCGGCTCGATGACGACCGGGGCGTCACGTAGCTCGGCGGCGGCAAGCATCGCTTCGATGGTTTCCGTTTCGACCTGTTCCAGCGCCGCCGTATACTCTAAGCCTTCACTATCGGCGATGAACTTAGCGCGTCCGAGTTCACGGCTGAACAGCATATCGGCCTGACCGAGCGACCCCGGCAGATTCTCACGCACGAAGTTTTGTACCTCCGGTGAGATCTCCAAGCCGAAAGTGTTGTTCTGCTGAACGTCGATCACACTTTGACGGGTAGGGAATGGCGCGAAGAACAGGTTGACCATTTCCGCGTCCCCGCTGGCGAACTTTGCCAATTCGTAGGCCAGTTCGGGCGCGGCGGTGCCACCACTGACGGCGAAGACCTGTAACCGTGTGCCGATGCTGCCACCGGGCAGCGGGGCCGGTTGCAGCGGTTGCTCGGCCTGTGTGAAAAAGGCCGATGCATTGGCAAGCTGGAACGGCGGCGGGTTATCACCGGAGAAAGAAAAGCCGCCCTGTCGCTGCGGGAAGCTGACCAGATTTTCCTCGCTGAGCGCCTGCCACCCGGTCCAGATCTCGACCAGTGCGGGGTCGCTGAAATCCGGCACGACCGTACCGCCGCTCGCGTCGTAGAAGTTCTGACCATACAGTGAGCGCAGAATGTAGGTGATGTCATTGGAGGGTAACAAGCCTGGCATGACGACCTCGCCGCTGTCATCGTATTGAGTCAGCGCACGCGCCGCCACTTCTAAGTCAGCCAGCGTCCAATCCGCATTGGGGTATTCCAGGCCGTTGGCGTCGAAGGCCGCCGCATCATAGGCCAGCAGCACCGGGTCGATGGCGAACGGCAGACCCCAGGTGCCGCCGTCCCACTGCACATTTTCCAGCACACCGGGGAGCAGGTCGGCTTGCAGGTCAGCATCCTGTTCCACCAGCGGGCCGAGGTCGAGCCAATACCCTGCCGCGACCGACTCCGGTGACAGGTTACCCGCATCGTGCAGCAGCACGACATCCGCGCTGGTGGCGAGCATCTCCTCAAAGGCGATCTTGGAGCGCACATCGTCTTCGGGATATTCGTTTTCCAGGCTTAATCTACTATCTTCTTCCACGATGACCACTTCAGCGTTAAATTCGGCTTCAAAGTCGTCGAAAACGTCTTCACCGAGTTGTTCTATGACGTATGCCGGTAGGCGAATACCAATGCGAGTCGCGTCGTCCTGTGCAGCGGCAGGGATCAACCCACCGAGCAGCAGCGCAACCATAAGCCATAAGCCATAACGAACCAATCGCATAAAATGTTCCTTTCTATCAAAAACAAATCACGTTGACCTCTCTTATATCAACGTAAGGGCATTATGGTTGGGTTTTGCCAATGATTACAGATGAGATTGCCGGAATTTACACCTTTTTTACGCTGTAACCCATTTCACGGGGTCGGCCTCCAGGCCGGGGTGACCAGACGCACCGGCGACGTCCAGACCTGCCGCCTGTGTGAGCCGTCTGGGTTGACGATGCCGACTGTGCGATAGCGCGTTGCCGGGTTTTGCTGTAAGTAGGCGATGCGCGCCCCGCCCGGTGACCACACCGGACGCTCAGCGGGCGCGGCGATGCGAGCGGCGCGGCTCCCCGGTCTGGGTTGTTGTACGAACAGCGCATCATCATGGGTGTAGGCGATGCGTTCACCCGCCGGCGACCAGGTCGGGTACAGGCCACCGGTCAGGCGCTGTACCTCGCCCTCGACACTTAACATCAGGTCAAAGCGGTCTTCGAGGAAGTAGACCTGCGAGAACGCGATTCGTCGCGCATCTGCCGGTGACCAGCGCGGCATCACGTCCGCGCCTTCACTCTGGAAGTACAAGGTGTATTCTTCCGTTGTCAGGTCGTAGAGGTACAGATCCGCGCCGGTGCGCTGGGATTCACTACGCTGGAAGATCAAGCGCGTGCCGTCTGTGGAGACATCCGGTGCGGTGTTGTCGCGGTTGCTGGTCAGCCAGCGGACGCGCCCGGTGCGCATATCCAACACGGCGAGGTCGCGCCCGGTGCGCTCCAGGCGGCGGGTGGCGGAAAAGTACAGCGTCATACCGTCCGGTGACCACGCGAGGTCGTCCACCGGGTAGATCGTCCGGTGCAGCCGCAGCATCAGCCCCTTATCCACGTCCACAAGCACGATCTCGCTTGACCCGGCAGGTGTCTCTTGCACGAAGGTCAACCCCGCGCCTTCCGCGCTGGCACGGGGCAACAGCAGCATCACGCCGACCGAAACGAACGAGATCAGGCTTACTAGCAGTGACAGGCGTGTGATCACACGCAGCATCAATCGTCCTCTCGAAAATAGCGACCACACGTACTCCACGCGCCGGGATCACCGGAGCGGCAAAAGCGTTCGCTCGGCTCGATGGCGAGGGCAGCGTCTTCTTCGCGTAGCGCGACCGTATCCGTCAGGCGCATGACGTAGGTTTCACGGGTGCCGCCCCGCGTGGAGTCAAAGCGCACCCACAGTGCCCCATCGACCGCTTCGATCCATTCCGGCGCGTAATCACGGGCGGTGTGCCGTGTCAGGTTGCGGACGTCGCCACCGTGCCGGTTCATCACGTAGATTTCGGTGTTACGGTCGCGTCCGCTGATGAACAGGATCCAGCGCCCATCCGGTGAGGGCTGCGGCTGCCCGTTGAACGACGGATGCCGCGTCAGGTTGAGGCGTAAACCGTGCTCATCGTCCTCGACGTAGACATCGGTGTTGCCCCGGTCGTTGATCTCAAACAGACGCACAGTACCTCCGCGATGATCCAGCGCCAGCACCGCACCGATGCCGCCGATCAGCAACACCAGCACCAGCGCGACCAATCCGACCGTCAGGCGCGTCATCGGGGCCGCCACGCCGGGGAACGGTCATCGTCGGGGGCGGTCGTCAACCGCCGGGATGCGCCGCCTGCTGCATCGATCATGTAAATGTCGTAGTTTGCACCGTCCGTCAGCGACCAGTAGACCAACTGTGTGCCCGTTGGTGACCACGAAGGCCAACTGGTATCGTAGGCATGATCAGTGAGTGGCTGCGGCGTGTTTTCACCGACGGACAGCGTGTAAATCCGGTACGGATCACCGGGCAAGGCCATTGCCAGGGCGATCTGCTCGCCATCAGGTGACCAGGCCACGTTGAGCAGATGATAACGTGCGCCGACATCCAGCCGCCAGCGTCCGACATCGCCGCTCACGGAGTCGATGCGCACGATGCCATCTCCGCCGCGCCCGATGATCGTCTCGCCGTCCGGTGACCAATCCAGATATAACAAACGCGGGATGGCGTCGGTCAGCACGGTCAGTTCGCCGGTCGTCAGGTCAAGGGTGTGCAGGCGCTCATCACGGAGGAAGGCCAGCGTGCCGCCATCCGGTGACCACGCCGGGGAATAACTCTGTAACTCCGGGTCGGTGATCTGGCGCAGGTGCATATCAGCCAGCGTGAGGACGTAAAGCGAGGCTGTGCTGAGTTCGTAGAGTGCCAGCCGGTCACCCGCCGGCGACCACACCGGATAGTCGAAGTTGCGCGGCGGTTCAGCGTGCGTCAGCCGGTGGGCAAGGCCGCGCCGGGCGTCAAGCAGGTAAATCTGCGCGTTGTGCGTGTCGTTATTACGCCGGAAGAAGGCGATCTCATCGGTGGGTAGCCCCGCACCGACCGTCACCGCTGCGCCGGTCAGCAGTGCCACCACGCCGAGCAACACCGTGCCTATGACGAGCATCCCACGCAGCATGGACTCTATCCTCTGTCTCTCATATACATAGAACGTACCACAAGCGGATTACGAATCGTTTAACAGCGCGATGATCTGATCGGCGGTTTCCGTCAGTGCCGGTGTCCAGTTGAGTTCGGCGCGTACCCACATCACGTTGGCGTAGTTCGCGTTCTGCCTGACCAGATCACGCCACAGCGTGACCGCCTCGTCCCGGTCACCGTGTTCGTAGGCGACCAGCGCGGCCCCGGCAGTGGTGCGC
This sequence comes from Anaerolineae bacterium, assembly GCA_034437515.1. Lineage (GTDB taxonomy): Bacteria > Chloroflexota > Anaerolineae > Aggregatilineales > Phototrophicaceae > DAOTTX01. The sequence goes on along the minus strand of DAOTTX010000523.1, from coordinate 2,962 downwards.
GGCCTGCCAGGGAAAATGGATTCCGCCGTGTTCAGGTCGGCAAGGGCGGCCTCGTAATCCCCGGTGGCGATGGCGACGAAAGCGCAGTTGGTCGCCGCCAGATAGCGCACGCTGTCGGTGTCCTCAGCACGGGTATCGACTTCCAGTGCGGCGTTGTAGTCGTCGAGCGCCTGTGCGTGTTCCCCGTGTAGAAAGTGCGCTAATCCCCGGTTGAGGTAGAGCGCGGCCTCCACGAACGGGATGATCTGCTGTTTGAGGCCGTCATTGCACGCCCGGATGGCGTGTTCATAGTGACCCAGGCCGATGTGTGCGTTGATGCGCCCCAGGTAAGCCGTCGCCAGGCCGGGTTGCAGGTCGAGCGCCTTATCGTAGTCCCGTAGGGCTTGCTGATAGTCGTGTTGGGCCAGCGCGACACCGGCATGGTTGGTAAGCGCGGTCAGGTTTTCCGGTTGGCGATGCAGCACGGCGGTGTAGTCCCGTGCCGCGCCGTCACGATCGCCGATCTGTTGGCGGAGCTGCGCCCGGTAGAGATACGCGCTGCGGTTGCGGGCGCGGGTGGCGATGATCGTGCTGAAGTGCTTGATCGCCCCTTCGACGTCGCCAGCGATGGCGAGCACCGTGCCCCACGTCCGCACGTAGAAGAACAGACCGAGCAGCACGCCGACGACCCCGGCGGCGACCAGCGCGACCATCGCGTTCTGACTGGAACTATACACCCCCACGCCGACCGCCACCACGACCACCGCCGCCATCGCCGCGTAAAAAACGACGATGGTCGCGGCTTGCTGGCGGCTGCCGTGCAACGTCCGTAACCACGCCCACACCACCGCATACGCCATAATCACCACGCCGACCACAAACAGATACACCGCCGGGGCGGTCACACGCAGCAGCGTGAGCATCAACACGGTGAAAACGGCGAGGAACCCGACCTGCCATAGATGACGTAACATGCTCACTCGCCTTCCGTTTGTGCGGTGGGCTGTTCCAACGTGGCGATGAGTGCCGCCGCCTGCGCCTGCAATTCCGGCGACCAATCCAGTTGGACGCGCACCCACTCAGAGTCGGCAAAGCGGGCGTCCACGTCGAGCAAGCGCCGCCACAACGCCTGAGCGCGATCGGTCGCCCCCTGCATAAAGTGGATCACCGCTTCCCCGGCGTTGATGTAGTCGTCAAGTTGGCGACTGCCCGCTAACCCGTTGATGACCAGCGGCGTCTCGCGGTCGTCGAGCATCTGCCGGGCGGTGGCATAGTCATCGAGCGCGGTTGGCAGTGCCCCGGCGCTGATGTGCCCCTCGGCGCGGTTGGCGTAGAGAATGGGATCGTCGGGCAACAGTTCAATGGAGTGATCGTAATCCGTCGTGGCTTCGCTGTGATGCCCGGCGTTGGCGTAGATGCTGGCGCGATTGGCGTAAGCGTAGGCCAGCCGCTGCTTGAGTGCGCCGGTGTCCTTATCGCTGGTGATGTAGCTGCCGTACTGCTCGGCCTTGTCCAGCGCCGCCTGGATCAACTCGATAGCTTGATCGTTATCGCGCAGGGCGTCTTGCAGGTTGCCTTGTCGCCCGTAGAGCATCGCTCGCAGTAGATAGGGCTGTTCGGCCTCCGGGTTGACCTCAATCGCGGCCTGATAGCTCGCCAGCGCGTCGTCAATGCGCCCCTGACGGATGTAAAGTGTGGCCTGTTGTAGATAAGTAGGCAGGTGCTGCGGTGTGCGCTGGATGGCGAACTCAAAATCACGCTGGGCAGCGTCGGCGGCGTCTAAACGCAGGTGCATCAGCGCCCGATTGTAGTACAGCACCCCGTCACGCGGACTGATACGCAACGCCCAGTCACACGCACGGATCGCGGCGGCGTAATCCCCGGCCTCGTAGGACTGCCGGATCTTGTTGTAATAGCGGCGGCGGAGCCAATTCCAGATAACAAATACGGAGAGCAAACTAACGACAACGACCAATTCCATAGAAATTCTTCCGATAACAGCAAACATCTATGGTTATTATTGGTCTGCATGGGGGCGGTGTCAACCGGAATCAAAAACGACGGGTGAGGTTAACAACCGTCGTTTGTGTGTGGTCGTGTCTATCAGGCGAGTTGGCTGTGCAGGTTAAGGATGATCCCTTCGACCTCATCGCGGGTGGCGTTGTTTGGTATCAATCCGATTTCGAGATAAGACCAGTAATCACGGATGGCCTGCTTGATGTTGCCAAGTTTGGTATGCGCTTCCGCGCGGTGGCGGTAGGCGATGGCGTTCTGCGCATCATAGTGGATTGCGGCGTTGTAGTCACTGATCGCGCCGAGATGATTGTCCTGTTCGGCATCGACCATCCCGCGATATACATATAGCATGGACTGGCGCGGACTGATGTGAATGGCGATGTTGTAATCGGCAGTCGCGGCGTTGAGGTCATCCATGTAGAAATAGGCTAGCCCACGATGCGCGTGCGCCCGGTATTGGCGCGGCATCAGTGCCAGCGATTGGTCGAGATCGTCGATGGCTTCGGCGTATTTGCCATTTTGCAGGTAGGCTTTGCCCCGGTCAAAATAGGCGTCGTAATGGTCAGGGTCAAGCTGGATGGCGCGTGTGCAGGCGTTGATTGCGTTTTCAAGCTGGCCTTTGTGGGCATAAGTCTCGCCCCAATTGCAGTAAATTTGAGAAAGGCCGCTGGCGACCGTTGATTTGATCTGGTGCATTATTGACATGATGATTCCCTTTAATTTTGGTACTTTTAAACAAAGTAAAATCTCTTCTTTCTATCATAGTGAGTTTTCTCTGTATATTGCATTAAGGAATTTTATCTCATGAATTTTTCGTTAATTCAAAGGGGGAACGGGATAAGTAGAATCTATTCGTGAACAATACCTTCGCCAAAATTCAAGATGGTCGAAAAATGGCGATTTTAGCGAAAATTTGACACTTTATGACCTCTTATAAGCCAACTTTTCACGCTAATTCTGATGTTTT
>DAOTTX010000522.1:0-2714 GCA_034437515.1 Anaerolineae bacterium | reverse complement strand
TGGTCGTCAAGGGCAAAAAAGCAGCCGCCAGCGCGTAATCAGCGCGTTGTTAAGGTTCAATTAGGGCTCCTGGTTCAGCGAGCCCTGGTTCACGTTGTCAAAAGTCCAATATTTGAGACACTACAGAAAACTTGCTCTTACCAATCTCGTCATACAGAATGATTCCACCCCTAATTCCACGCCTCACTATCTTGTCCTTCCAGTATTCCCTCCAGCCAAGCAACCCCAGCTTTATTGGGGAGCCAGCGTCCCACATCAACGCCAAGACCTGACTGTAAAGCGAGCGATAGCCAGCATTCCACGGCTCCAGCAAGATCCCCCCGTTATGTTTCAGTACTTCAAAACTGCCGGCAAGTAGACCTCGAACGGCGCCGTTTCTGGGCTGGCGGGCGGATGACTCGTCTCTGCCGCTTCTGCCGAGGTGTTCTCCGCATCGTCCTGGAACCGCACGTAGATCTCCTCACCGCGCGGCAGCACCGCGAAGGTCGAGAAAGGCTGCCAGGTCGTCTCCGTCATCTCGTCCGTCCAGAGCAACATCTCGGTGACAGTGCCATCATTGCTCTCGGCAATGAGCTGCACCGTCATCGTCACATCCGTCATCCGGTAGAGCCAAGCCGCTCCAGTGATCACCGACGAGGCCTCCAGCGATCGCGCCTCCTCCACCGTCAAGGACTCACGTTCCTCCTGCGGATCAACGGTGTCGCTGACCGGCGGCTGTATATTGAAATTGAACGCGAGCGGCTCTGCCGCCATCGATGCCATACTCGCACAGTCAGGATCGCCGTTGTAGACCACCAGCCGGTCCAGGTACCAGTTGTTGTAGGCGCTAAGTTTCATCTTCGCGCCGTGGATGGGCCAGGGATCGTGGATGGTGTAGTTAGACGTCCGGTTGCCGCTCCCGGCGATGACCAGCACCCAATGAGTGTACTTTACACCGTTCTTATATCTGTACATTCCCAAAATCACGGGGCGCTCGTTCCGGTTGACCTCGCGCTCCAGGCGCGACCAACTGAAACCATAGCTGGCTACATACTGCGCTTGTCCCTGGCTACATGCTGCCCCGGTGTACCAATAGAAGGGGCAAGCACGAGTGCCCATACAGTCGCTCAACTGGGCCGGATTGCGCGTCGAGCCATAGTGGTTGAAGAGCATCGCCGCCGAGGTAAGTGTACAACCGCAGCGCCCGATGGTATTGCAGTACGAGGAGCAAACGCCAGCCGTGCGCAGTGGGTGATTCCGCCAGCGGCTATCGCGCTGCGAGAAGTAAGGCACCTCACACGACGATGGCGGGTCAGGTGGATCGGACAGAGGTTGATCGAAGTGAAACTGGTTGTACCAGGCGTTCCAAAAGAGCCAAACGCCGCCCACGCTCGAATTATTGCCATCCCAGTTGCTCCCGGCGTAGGGAGTATAAGTGAACTGTCCGGCCACGGCCTTAGTGGCCGGCGTAACCGAGACGCCGTCCTGGGTCTGCTTGGCAACGCCCACCCGCCAGCCGCTGCGCGTCACACCGTTGCTGTTCAGTTCGTCCTGGTAGGCGCGGAAGAGGCTGGTCCCGAAGTCAATCTGGTGGCGGGCGGTGCTGGCGCTCCCGGCGCCCATCAATCGCTTCAGCCGCCAGGTCTCCGGGCAGCGGGTGATGGCCGATTGTTCCTTCTGCATCGTGGCCAAGATTACCTTGGGGTTGATACGGTGCTCGACCGCCGCGTCGTGGATCAGTTGCGGAACGTCGATGGTCACGCCGTCCACATCCTTGAGTGGGTTGGCGAGGCAACTTCCTTGCTGCTTGAGGAAGTAACGGATGGTCTCGACCGGCGTGTTATAGTCACCGGTCAGATCATCGTTCGTGAGCCAAGCAGTATTATAGACCTCAGTCTCCGGTGTGGGCGTTGGGGAAGTCGAATAAGTGATTTTCAAGCGTGGATGATTTGCTGTATATTCCTTAGACCGAAAAATGCCGCCGGGGTCGTATTCGTTGTTAGCCCAAATAGTGATACCGCGATTAGTCTGCCCACTGTACCAGTTTTGGACTAGACTGGTGATGTCAATGGATTTCCATCCATCAGAGCAACTAAAACTAGCTGATCCGACGTTACTCCCCTTGGAGGGCTGGTTGTTCCAGGTCAGGGTGTTGGGATCCCAACTAGATGTAATTTTATAAGCCGTGACACCATAGCTACCAGAGCACTCGTCCGCATACTGATAGAGCTGAGCCTTGGCGCTATCCACTTGGGCACCGCTGGGCAATGATGGCAAGTTGAACTTAACATAAGCGCGCGTCCGAGCCTTGCCGTACCATGTGTCGTACCCAATGTACATCCGTGCGTTATTTGTCGCGACATTAGGATAACCGGATTCGGCGTAGGTGTCCTTGTTCACGCTGCCGTACACAGTCGTGGATGCGGTCGTGGCACTGGCTGCCTTAGGAACGAAGGCATTGAGGGCCAGCGGGAGCGCCAAGAGTGCAACAATCAGCAAACTCACTAACGTCATCCTTCTTACAGGAAATTGAGATTTCTGGTATAGCATTTAATTCCCCTTTCTCAGCTTTTAACTAACAAGAACACTTACAAGCAGCGCAAAAAACCAAAACACACCCTCAATTAACATTAGGTTTTACCGCAAACCTGAGAACCGAATAATTAAAAAAGAGATCTGGATCGCGCTTACATACTGCCCCGCACTTCAATATTCGCAAAACTATGTTACTAAAT
>DAOTTX010000521.1:0-4806 GCA_034437515.1 Anaerolineae bacterium | reverse complement strand
ACAACAGGCGCACCAAAAACGGCATGGTTCCTTACACCCAAGTGTCATTCCGGAAGAACGCTTGTTCGGTGTCGCCGCATGAGTTCAAAACGCAAAGTAGCCACACCCAATGGAATTGCCCTCCCCGAAGTCCTAGATGCGCCCGTATTTCTCGGTATCTGGACAGATCAAAAATGGATAAAGCCCAGTTATAAGCGCATGGTTGCACATTCCGCAGTTCACTCGAGCAGATCGTAGAGTTTTCGGACGTGCGGCCCAAAGAGCATTATGATCTGTTTTCGTAGGTCCGTCAGGTTGAGCATAAACTGGTGTTGGACGCCGCGCTGCTCAATTGTGAGCACATCCACACCCTCCATCATCTGGAACACGCGCCGAGCCGTGGGTCTCTGAGTGGGTTTGCCAGTTTGGTCGGGTAAGGTTTCGCCGCGATCGACAAGCTCCTGGCGAATCTGGTGTTCGGCGAGGGCATAGACAAGGAGACTCAATCCCATCACCATCAGCAGCGCCATGATGCGCGACGGCTTCTTGAGAAACAGACTGTCAGCGAAAAACATGGGATCCTTGAGGAAGCGAAACCCACGCTCAACGCTGGTGGATTGGGACTTGTAGGTGGTCAGCATCTCCATGGCACTCAATCGTGTCTCGTCCAGATCGTTGGTAGCGATGACATACTTGCCGTGGGAGGCGCGGACAGCCGTAATTTCGGTCTCATTCTGGATCAATTCAGCGTCGAAGCACCAAACGGTGTCAGACGGCGAGTCCTCAGTGGGTCGCCCAGGTTGGCGGTAGCGAATTTCGGTCCGGACCACGAGGCTGACGTCGTGGTAGCGCCATTTTTTCTGGAGGGCTTTCACGGCCTTGTGAACGGCATCTTCACAGCCGAAATCCTTGTTGGTCAGCCGCTGGAGCGCCTTTTGCGCCCGCTCGTGCTCCTTTTCGACGCACTTGGTTAGTGTTTCGTACTGGCGCTGGCAGGTCGGCTCGTGCAGGAACAGCATAATAGCTACCGACCTCGGTGTAGCGTGTGTCCTCGTCGGCCACCCCCATATCTGCCTCGTCAACCTCCGTGTAGAGCTGCTTGACGGCCTTCAACATGGCAGGTACACGGCTCAGCCAGCGGGCATCCTCTGGCATCGATTGCAAGGTCGCTTCGTTGTAAAGCGCTGCGTCGGCCACCAGCAGCGGCATTTCCTCCTCTTCCCCAAACTGCGCCAGATAAGCAGCTAACGTCTCACGGAAACTGCGGGTATCTGCCGTGTTGCCGCTGAGCGCTTCCATCCAAGTGGGCAAATTGGCTTGATTGGCACAGATCATGCTCATCACCGCCTGTTTCAGGTCTGGACGGTGGTCGCGAGAGTAGCCACGAGTAATCTCAATCGGAATCGGCTCGCCGTCTTCGGGTAAATTGGCTTCGTCTTCGCAGTTATTCCGCTTGTATTTGCCGTGTAGGCCAAAGCTCGTATTATCCAAATGCGCAGAGCGGATTTCGATCCCGACGACTGCGGACGCCCGAGCGCTCACGGACGCGAAAACCTCGGTGACGCCGCTCTCGAACAGCGCGTCCAGCGCCCGTCCTAAGCAGTCATCACTCAAATCCGCTGCCGTCACCTCTTCTCCGACCAACCGCTCAACTGGCTTGTTCTCGAAGAACTCCGGCGATAGGTACAACGGACGGCTCGCGAAGCCCAGACCGTTCAGCACCATCGCCTGCACCGCTTGTCCGACGCTGATCTTGCGCTTATTCGGGCCAATTTTCGCGTCGATTTGCTCGATTAACCCGATCTGATTGCAAATCCCGGCCACGATCCCCAGATGATCCAGGCGTTGGCTGTATAGTTCAACGCGGTCCACACGCTTTTGCTCCCGATGCTAATTGATGATGAAAGCATAGCGCGTTAATTCCCGAATCGCTGCATTTTTCCTGCGGAATGTGCGCATGGGGTATAGCCACAAGATATCGTGGTTGCGATTTTTGTTACGATAAAATCAAAACTTGAGCCATAGAGAGCTGAAATGAACTTATAGATTAGCATTTTTGAGGCTCAGAATGCGCTAAATTAGTTCAAATTTAACCGTCCACGTTATTGTGGGGTGCCACCGCGCATGGTTATTCCTATCAAGATAATGTTGACTGATTCTAGACAAAACGCGGGTACAATATAAAGAAAAGATGATGAACGACTACCATGAGGAAGTTCCATGCGACGACTGCTTATTCTGCTGATCGTGTGTGCGTTGGCGGTGCCCGTGCTGGCACAGCAAGCCGCCCCGGATGACACCACCGATCAATACCCGACGTTGACGACCCTACGCGAGACCCGCGTTCCTCCGGCGAACTCAACCGAGATCGCAATGGCATTATTTGGCATCCCCGCACCGCCGGAGACGATCTTGCTGCCGCCGTTAGCGGTCGGGCAGGCGGAGACATTCAGCGTTTCCGGTGATGCCGGCGCGTTTCTGGTCGATGCAGTGCTGCGGGCGGTCGGTGAGCATATCTACGTGTGGGTAGAAGCTGACACCGGCGTGCCCGATAATGAGATCAACCGGCTGGTGACTAACTTCGACGACACCATCTACGCACAGGTGCGCGAATTGTGGGGCGAGGAAGCCAACCCCGGCATCGACGGTGACGCGCGGGTGCATGTGCTGTTCGCGGATAATTTAGGCGCGTTCGTCGGTGCCTATTACGCCCGGCGGCACAGCTTCCCGAATGAGGTGTTCCCCAATAGCAACCAGCGCGAGATGTTCTTCGTCAACCTGGATGCGTTCGGTACCGGGGTCAGTGCCAGCTCGGCGGCACTGGCGCACGAGTTCCAGCATATGATCCGCGCCAATGTCGATCTCAACGAAGATACATGGTTGGACGAGGGCTTCTCGACCTTCACCGAGGTCTATCTTGGTTACCCGAATAGTACGGTATGGTTGCCAACATCTTTCCTCAACGCGCCAGGGACACAGCTCAACACCTTTGGCCTCAGCGAGGAGCCGCGTGCGGTCAATTATGGCGCGGGGTTCCTGTTTACCAACTACTTTTATGATCGCTTCGGCCTGGAAGGCGTGCAGCAGTTGAGTGCCGATCCCGCTAACGGTCTGTTGGCGGTGGATAACGTCACGCGTGCGCTTGCAGGCAGCAGCGCGGACGAGTTCTTCGCCGATTGGGTGGCGACGAACTATATCCAGACCGGTGATTACGCTTACACCACGTTGCAGTTGATGCAGAAGCCGTTGGTACGCGGCATGACGGATTCTTATCCGTTTACATCGGGCGGGCAGCTTGCGCAGTACGCAACCGATTATTATCTGTTGGGTGATGTAGATGACACGCTCGAAATCACGCTTGATCTGCCTTCAGAGGTGCGCCTCATCCCGACCGATGCTTATGGTGGTGAGCGCCTGTGGTACAGCAATCGCGGCGACGTCACCCACACCACGCTGACCCGTGCCTTCGACCTCACCGGCGTGGGTAGCGCCACGCTCAGTTATCATACGTGGTACGCCATTGAAGAGGATTGGGATTACGTCTACCTGACGGTGAGCGCGGACGGCGGCGCGACATGGGACATCCTCGCCGCACCAGGGACGACGACCAGCAACCCGCATGGTAACGCTTACGGCCCTGGTTACAGCGGTTACAGCGGTGTCTGGGTGCCGCAGGCCGTCTCGCTGGATGCTTACGTCGGGCAGACGATCCAGGTGCGCTTTGAGTTGGTCACAGACGATGCGGTCAACGAACCCGGTTTCGCGCTGGATGACGTGGCGATCTCGGAAATCGACTACTTTGCCGACTTTGAAACAGACGACGGCGGCTGGCAGAGCGACGGCTGGCTGTGGATGGACAACCGGTTACCACAACAGGCCTGGGTGCAGGTGTTCGAGTACGACGGCGACGAGTTCCTCGGTTTGACGCGCTGGCAGGCAACCGGTGGCGTCGAAACGTGGTCGTTGCCGTTGAAGGCCGCTACTGATGAAGCCGTCATCGCTGTTTCACCATTCGCGCCGCTGACCACCGTGCCGACAGATTACACGCTGACCGTCCGTTAGAGATAGTTGCGCAATAGACGCAGCGCCGCATTTACGCTGGCCTCACGGTTCCCGGCACGGTCGTGCTGCCACAGTTGGCGTTCTACCGTAAGCAGGTTATCCGGCCCGGCGATACCGATGAAAGTCAGGCCGAGCGGCTTATCATCGGTTCCACCGCCTGGCCCGGCAACACCGGTCACACTCAGCGCGTAATCCGCGCCGATCAACCGCCGCGCACCCAGCGCCATCGCCTGTGCGGTCGCCTCGCTGACCGAGCCGTAATCGATCAACGTTTGCTCCGGAACGTTCAGCACACCGCGCTTGATCTCGTTGGCGTAGGCGATCACCCCTCCGAGCATGAAAGCTGAACTTCCGGCCTGGTTGGTCAAGCGGGCGGCGACCATCCCGCCCGTGCAGGACTCCGCCGTGCAGACGGTCAGATTTTGCGCTCTGAGCGCGTCAGTCACTTCTTCAAGTAATGTCATGATTGCAACACTTCTTAGGATAACGAGTACACATGGGCATTGTAGCAAAGCACGGCGGCGTTGGCGTCGGTAAACACGCACATACATGACCTTTGCATCGAGATGTTAGAGCGCGTGGATACCGTGTGGGGAAACAAAAAACCAGCGCGAGGGCTGGCGTTTTGCGGGTTGGGCTGTACGCTTGGTACAGCCGGGAGATTGGCGCGGCGCTCGGCATCCACTGGACACGGGTGGGACAGATTGTGAAAGGCTAAACCGGAACCGGTAATTTTGCTTCTTCGTGAACGGAACTGGTCCTGCT
>DAOTTX010000520.1:0-2397 GCA_034437515.1 Anaerolineae bacterium | reverse complement strand
GCCGCAATTAGCAGCGCCATCGTTACAATATCTATTCGAGACAGCACCGACTGCAACACAATCAGCACCAACAGCGCCGGGATAGTCAGCGTGACGTCCGTTGCCAGCCGGATCACATCATCCACCCAACCACCAAGAAAGCCCGCCAGGAAACCAAGCACAATGCCGACGGTAATGCCAATGGTCGCGGCAATCACGCCGATTACAAAGGTATTCGGCGCGGCGATGATCATCAGCGCCAGAATATCGCGCCCCAGGTTATCCGTGCCAAGCGGATGCTCGGTGGTCCCCTCCTGGCCACGCGCATTAGTGAAGCCCACCGGGGCCTGTCGGGGGATGCCCGAACGCGGTGACGCCTTCTCCACATCGTAGAACAACGGCCCGACAACGCCCATTGACAGGATGATGAGCAGAATCACCACACCGCTAATCAACCGGACGTTGAACCAGGGGGTATCCCACACGTTAAAGCGGGACATTTGCCGGGGTGTAGCATCCAAATTTGACTTGTCTACAACAGCAGTCATGGTTAGGCGCTCCTCTGCGATACACGCGGGTCAATGAACGGGTAAATGAGGTCTACTAACAGGACCGCCGTTGCGGTCATCAAAATAATGATGAACGACGCCCCCTGTATCACCGGGAAGTTCCGCGCAAGAATGGCCTCATAGATGACAAAACCCATCCCCTGATACTGAAACACACGCTCTACCAACACCTGACCACTCACCAGCGTACCCAGCGTAATCGCAAACGCGGTCACCTGGGGCAAAATCGCATTGCGAACCATGTAACGATATAGGATGTAGATCGGGTTTAGCCCCTTGGCTTTGGCGAGGTTCACGTAGTCCTCCCCCTCAACCGTAATCATCATGCCGCGCATACCCAGCGTCCAGTAGCCGAAACTCACCAGGATGATACTCAGCGCCGGGAGCGTGCCGTGGCGGATAACACTCAGGATAAAGTCAACATTGAAGCCGGGGGTTAGGCCCTGCCCGTAGGCGTTCTGTGGTGGGAACAGGTTAAACGTGAACACGAACACATAGAGCAACAACAATGCTGAGAGAATCGTCGGAATCGACGTGAACACCATGCCCAACGGAATCAGGTATTTGATGAGCTTGGGGGTGCGCGTCCAGACCATAATCGCGCCCAGGAAGTTGCCCAGGAAGAACGTAATCGTCATCGCCAGCACCAACAGGCCAACGGTCCACGGGAGCGCACCCCAAATAATGGTCGCAACCGGCGTTGGGAAGTTGGTAATCGAGTAGCCAAAGTTAAAGCGTGTGAGGTTCCCCAGATAGCTGAAATACTGCACATAAAGGGGGTCGTCGAAGCCGAAGGTGTCGCGGTAGGCGGCAATGATTTGGTCTGCGCCCTCAATGCTCTGACCGGCGCTCGCAAGGTCGCCCAACAGTGCGTCGATGGGGTCACCGGGGGCCAGACGCGGGATAATCCAAATCACGGTTGCTGCGACCCAAATGGTCAACAGCCAGATACCCAGTCGTCGTAATAGATAATATAGGGGAATCCTGCCCATAATAACCTCTTTGAATAAGTCTAAGTAAATAGTGTAGGGATCGGTCGCAATGGCACCACCCAACAGGGAAATGAGCGTCATTATGATGACGCCCAATCCGTTATTTGAATGAGGGCAGCAGGTTTAAGCGGCTGCCCTTAGTAGAGCGCGACCTTACTCGGCCTTCTCCAAGTTGTGGATGATCTGGTGCGTGTGGTTCCACCAGAACGCCGGGTGATTGTAGTTGTTCTCAGCAGTGGGCCAGCCTGTCCAGTAGGTCGTGTTGAACGGCAGCAGTTTGGTCGCCTGCACCAGCGGGATAATCGGCGTCTCGGCGTCGATGTAGCTGTACGCCTCAACGACCAGGCCAGAAATGCTGGGGTCATCCAGCGGTAGCTCGCCAATCTCGCTCACGAGCGTGCTGTACGCCTCGTGGCCCTCGCCACTCCATAGGCCGGTGTTGTTGAAGCGGCCCTCCGTCGCGTAACGTGCCATCGACGCGAACGGCTCATTCACAGAAGCACACGACAACCAGCCGTAAGCCACCACGTAATCGCTCTCCGGTGCGGCCTGGCCCCAGAATGTGCCGTTGTCCACCGGGCGGGCAAAGGCGTCGATGCCAGCGTCCAGCAGTTGTTCGACGATAATGTCCACCGTGCCGGTGTACTCGGTGCTGGCATTGTTCACCAGGATTTCGAGCGAAAGTTCTTCACCGTCCAACTCATAAAAACCGTCGTTATTCAGCGTGTAGCCTTCACCCTCCAGGAGTGCCTGAGCCGCCTCAACGTCAGCGTTAACAGAAGTACCGTAGCCAGCCTCGACCACTGCATCAATAAACGGTTCCATCGACCCATACTCGACAAACATCGTGTTCGACG
>DAOTTX010000519.1:0-26308 GCA_034437515.1 Anaerolineae bacterium | reverse complement strand
CATGGCACAAATCACAATATAGTTGTGAATGTGTGTAATAAATTGTAGCCCGATAGATACCCGCTATGACCCCTTATTATCCGAATGACGTGGGGGTACCTGAGTAGTTACCTTTTTGGGGGTTACTTAGAATCAACAGGTAGGTCAGACCGGCAATCTGGTCATCGCGTGTGACGAACATCGGCGCAATTGACAAGGGTGCGCCCTTGAGCAGCGCGAAGTCGTTTTCAATCAAGTACTGCTGGCGATACGTCAGCACCGCATCCGTGAAGGACAAATGGCTGAGCGGGGCATTGGTCGCATAGGCACGCCAGCCGAAGCGGCGTTCCTGTTCAGTGATGGCGCTGGCATCGCGTGTGACTGCCGTGAGCTGATAGCGAATGTGCTCGACCGTGCGCTGTGGACGATCTACACCGCCACGCCCGCGCCCGACAAACCGGGTTTCCCGCTCCACCTGGCGCTCATACGCGTAGTACAATAAGCCATCGACCCCGTGCGCTTTGAGAATCGCATCGGCGGCCTGACACAACACCGCTTCGGTGACGATCTGGCGTTTGCCGCGCCCACGAGGCGGGGTCAATGTCCGTAGTTTCGCTTCAGCTGTGTCCAGACACTGAGCCAATCCGCGTGTCAACTGCGCCGCGTGAGCCAGCGAGGGCGCCACCAGCACCCGTTCCTGCCATTCGACCGTTTCGTCTGCCACCACGCCCGTACACTTTCGCGTCCATTCGTAGCCTTCAGCCAGTTCTGTGTTCCCGTCTGACCCATACACTACGTTCAGCTCGCGATCTGCCGCGAGACCCGCCTCAATCCAACCTGCCATCTGTTGAGCCATTGTACCCGTCATCGCCAGGGGCGTCAGATAGTACTGTTCCAGCGCCTGAATCTGCGTGCGGGTCGCCAGCGCACTCATCTTGACATCCCCCACAAGTAAACTACATACCGCCTTTAGGCGGTATGTAGTTTACTTTCCATGCTTCAAGTTTGCCACAGAATTCGTTTTGCCTATCTTGATTACGCGAATGATAAGACAATGAGCACTGAAAGGTAATGATGAGCAACGAAAGGTAATAATGAACATCGAAATTCGCAAAGCCAGCATCGACGACCAGACGACGTTTCGTAACCTGTTTCAATTTTATCTATACGAGTTCAGCCGGTTTTTGGGCTGGCCTGTGACTAACGGCGGACGCTTCATCGAGGACGATCTCGAAGGTTGTTGGACGCAAGACCATCGGCATCCGTTCTTGTTCCGCGTGGATGGCTCCTGGGCGGGGCTTGCTATTGTCGACGAAAACACGGAGAGCCGTTACACTGGCGCGACCAACGTCACCAGCATGTCAGAATTTTTCATCATGGCGGCGTACCGGCGTCAGGGGGTTGGGCGCAAGGCGGCGACCACCTTGTTTGACCGCTTTCCCGGCACGTGGGAGGTTTTCGAGCTAGGCCTTAACATCGACGCGCCGAAGTTCTGGCGACCGACGATCAACACATATACGGGCGGCAACTACCGCGAAATCGACTCAAAAGAATACAAAGGTGTTGTGCAATTGTTCACCACTCACTGAGCCAAAGTCACCGCCGAGATTCAACACTCCCGGCGGTAAGTTGGCTTTCTTACTGGACGGTGAAGCGCGTCGGCCCGTGCCAGCTCGCACTGGAGTTACTGCCGTCCGGGCTGCTGAAGCCGCCCGGCCCCCACGCTTGCATCCAGACTTCGACATCACCGGCGGGCATGTCAACGGGGATACCACACGTCCCGCTGCCGCACACCTCATCGGCGTCGAACCAGTCGTACTCGAACGTCTGGGTGTGATCTTGCGAACCGATCCAGATGTGATACCAGGCCGCGCCGGTGTTGTCATCCCATTGGACGTTGACCGTGCCGGCGCTAGCGTTGCTGGGTGCGTTCACGTTCAACGGCGTGGGCGGGTCGAGGTTCACGGTAAACTCGAACGACGTCGCCGTCCAGTCACCCATACCACCCTCACCGTAGGCCACCATATACCACTGATACGTACCATTCGGGAACCACCAGCCGCTCATTTGCGGGCTGACGCTGCACGTACCGGCGCTGCACACACCGTCGAAATTATAGGGGTTACCGACGGTATCCGTCGCGGCGAACCACTGGTCGTAATCCGCGCCGTTGGGGTTCACGACGTACACGCGGTACCATTGCGCGGTCGTGTCGTGGCTCCAGACAAAGTCAATCGACGGGTCGTTCTGGTTGCCCTGTGGCCCCTGCCGGTCGATCACATCCGGTGGATTATCGCCGACACGGAAAGTCGTTTCATTCCAGTGTCCGAGGAAACCGGGGTGATTGTCGATGTTCGCACCGGTCGTATCCGCACCCCATGAATTCATGTACCACGTATATTCACCGGCACCGGGCAGGCTGACCGCCGGTGCGGTACAGGTGCCGTTGTTGCAGACGAACGCGCCGTCGTACCAATTGGTGTAAGTATAGCTCCCCGGCCCGACAAGTGTGACGCCGTACCAATCGGAGTAAGCGTCTTCCTCCCAGCGCAGGGTGATACTTGCCGGTTGTTCGGTCGCGTTACCCGCCGGGCTAACGCGGTCGATATACTGCGGTACCGGGGCGTTGGGCGGCGGTGCGCTGTTGCTGTTCGGCGTGCAGTTGGACGCGGTCGAACCGACCGCCTGTGAGAGATCCGGGGTGAATTCGATAAAGTGGTCAATCGGATAGGCCGAGCATTCCATACGGGACTTATCCGTGTTGCGGGCATGGAACGTTGATTCCATACGCATGACGACGTTGCCGTTCGGGGCGACGTCAATGCCGACTGCTTTGGTACTGTTGGTCTTGTTGTTGCTCAGCCGCGCAGTGATGAATGTGCCGGTGTCGGGTGCGCCGGTATCCGCATTGATGCGCAGCACAATGGTCACCTTCCCACCACCACCACCGCCGGGGCTGGCGTCGGTGTAATGACGCAGCCAACCGTTTTCGGTGAAACGCCGGTAGTCACTGGAGGATGACCCCTGCGTGCCGGTCGCGGTGAAAATACCGTAGAAGGTGCTGCCGCCGTCCCAATACAGGCCGACACCGCGCCCATCATCGTCGTTGGTCTCGATGTCGTCACGGCACCAATCCTGGCTGCCGGTCGTCCAACTGGCAACAATCGGATTCTGGTTGTTGCTGCTGACCTGCGCATGACCGACGAAAATCGTCTGGCTGCCGTGCTTCACGCTGGCACCAGCGCGATCCTGGAATTCCGCGAATGTGTTGCCACAGCGCAGGTTACCGGAGCCGGTGCCGAGGTCGCTGTTGCCGGTTTGAGCGCTTGCGTGGTCAAACGGGGAGATGAGTGCGGCGAATAGGATGATAAACACAGGGAAAAGTAAACGTCTCAAAGTCATAAGACCTCACATATATGGATCGTTCATGGTCGTTATACACAGTATAACCATGAATTTTCGATTGAGAACGAATAGTTGCATTATTCGAACCCAATATAAGAGAAAGGTCAGGATGCCTAGCCGAGTGTGCGCGGTGGCGGCACATCACGCGGTAACAGCCGTCGTTTGAATACGAAAACCCCTATCACCACCAATGAGCACAACACAGCCAGCAATACGTAATTGCGCCAGTAAGGGGTGTGCCCCGTCGCTGGCAACGCACTGACTGCTAATGCGCTGATGCAGGTGTCATCTGTGCTTGCCGAAACCACACAGACAGTATTCTCCACGCTGCCGGGCTGCGCGGCCTGTGTGATGATGCTGACCTGCACGGTCGCGCCACTTTCGAGGGTCGGGATGGCGACGGTGACGGTTTGCCCGTCAATGTTCGCCTCACCGAGGTTGGCGGTGACGGAGTCAATTGTGAGTGCGGGTGGTAATTGGTCGGTGAGGATGACGTTCCGATCGGCGGTGCCCCCGGTATTGCTGAGACTAATCACCCATTCGACGGTCGCGCCGTCAGCAAAACCGATCTTGTTCAGGATGAGATTAGGCGCGGTCTGCTGCGCAGATAGCAGAACCAACGCGATGAGCCAGTAAACCATAGGCACTTCCTCGCACCGGGCATGTTAGCGCGGAAGTCTAACACGGTTACGATGGAAATGCTATGTTGCGGTCGTCCCCGGCATGGGGAAACGGCGTTGCATCGCCGGTCTTAAGAACTCAGCACCCGGTCGATGGCATCGCGCAGGTTTTGCTCCGACGGGGAGAAAACCCGTTCGTCATTAACCGTGAACACCGGTGTACCGCGAAAACCGAGATCATAAGCACGATCCTGGTCGTACTGCACCGTCTGGCGATGGGTACCAGCATCGAAGCATGTTCGTAACGCGCCGGCATCCACACCGACGGTCGCCGCGTAGTCGATCAGCGTATCTTGATCGCTGCCAATGGGAACGACGCTGTACAGGACGTTGTGCAACGCCCAGAATGCCTCATCGCCCTGGTCGAGTGTGCATTGCGCGACCTGCGCGGCGGTGCGGTCATACTCGGGGACGATCACGGGAAAATCACGGAAGGTAAAGTTAACCTGCCCGGCGTAATCGTTGAGCAGACGGTCAATAACCCCGCGCTGATGAAAGGCACGGCACGCCGTACAGCCATACGCCCCGTATTCGACGACCGTCACCGAGGCATCCGGTTCGCCGAGGATGGGGTCAAGTTCGAGGCGATCATCAGCGACTTCCGGTGGCGCGGATTCCGGCATTGTCGCTAGCACAAGCCCAGCACCGAAGACCACCAACAAAATGACACCGATGATGCTCAGTTGGCGGGTGCGCTGCTGTTTATGTTTAACTCTGCTTGATTTTTTGCTCATTGCGGCTATTATTCCGGTAAATCAACAATAGACATTACAGACTTTATTGTACGCCAGATGCGCCACACTTTCAGCAAAGAAACACCAAAGAAATGATTAGCGCCCGTCCTTGAACGTAAGCGCAGGATTGATAAACGGAATCAACGCCAAAACGACCGAATCGGTGTAGAACGCGGCCCGGTCGATCAAATCGCCGGTCAGCAAGCCGACGGAGCCGTTCCCCTGTTTGGAATTGCTGCGTCCAAAAACCACGTCATCGGCGTGACCGAGTTCCATACCCTGCTTGATTAACGCGGTCACCTCATCGGGCAGCGCGAAGCTCGCCGTGCGACTGCGTCCGGTGTGGTCACCCTGTTGGATGACGACCCACGCGAACGCAAAAAATGTCCCGGCGCGGTCTTCTAGCCCGCCCTCGATGCCGACCCAGCAGACCGCATCCGGCAGCGCATCACGGGCGTTCGTCGCTCGGTTGAGCGCCCCGCGTAATGTTTCGGCGTCGCTCATCGGCTGGTCACGCACACCGGAAGGCACACTCACCCCGCTGATGTCAAGTTCGGCTTGCGGATACACACGCTCGAAGCCGCGCCGGGTGCAGTCGATTTTCACCGGGTTCTTTGAGGCGACGACAACCTTCATACTGAAGGCATTCATGCTGAGATTGCCAATACTTTAAGCACCGCGAACAAACCGAGCGCGGCATGGGCGGCGATTGAGGCGCGGGTGCTGCCGGTGTTAGCACGCACACCGTTGAGGTACAGCGCATCCAGCAAGGGCAAACCCAACCCGTACCACAGCGCGACGGTGCGATCATCACTCGACGGTGGATAGGCGATGAAGTGAAACGAGGCGTGCAGCGCCGCCACGACGAAAAATCCCGCCCAGGGGCCAGCCCCCGCCCGCACCGAGGGATACAACATCCCGCGAAAAACCAATTCTTCCGCGATAGGTTGCAGCAATCCCATGAACAGCAGCGCGATCACCCAACCGAACAGCGCGACCTCCGCTTGCCGGAAGCCGGTCAATTCAGCAGCGGCGAGTTCTTGCTCCCCGGTGACCAACCAGCTTGTCAGGTCGAAGGCGATGGCGACACCAAAGCTGAACAGCATCACCAGCAGCAGGCCGCTGCGGGTCGGCGTCAGCTTGAGTGCGTCGGCGTCTTGTAGGCTGCGCCGCTGCCTTGAGATCAGCACAAAGGCGATGGTTGCCACCATCCCAATCGCCCAACCAGTCATGATGGTGACCGGGGCTTCACCTCCGCCGAGGATGGTCTGCGCGATGGTCGTGCCGATCACCACCGCCAGGAACATGGCGATCAACGCACCGATGGCGGCAAGAAATGACCAGGGTGGCTCCGGCTCTGTACGTCCAATCCGTTTAAGCATTCGTTATTCCGATACATACGATTCAAAACGCGGCTATTCTACCATACAATGAGGTTATAAATTTTTATACGGAACGGACTTTTTAACTCATGGAAATCCTTGATACGCACATCAACCCCGCCGACGACCGCTACCTGACCAACGCCGACCACAACCGCGCCCTCGCCGACGACCTCCACGAGCGACTGGCACAGGTTTACGAGGGCGGCGGTGAAAAATATCGCCAGCGCCACAACGAACAGGGCAAGCTGTTCGTGCGAGATCGCATCGACCGGTTGCTCGACCCCGGCTCGGCCTTTCTGGAAATCGCCCCGCTCGCGGGCTGGGAACTCTACGACGATCCGCCGCCGGCGGGTGGCGTGGTCGCGGGGATTGGGCGTGTCAGCGGTGTAGAATGTCTGATCGTCGCCAATGACGCGACCGTCAAGGGTGGCAGCTACTACCCGATTACGGTGAAAAAGCATCTACGGGCGCAGAAGATCGCGCTGGAAAATCATCTACCATGTATCTATCTGGTCGATAGCGGTGGCGCGTTCCTGCCGATGCAAGATGAGGTCTTCCCCGATGAAGACGACTTCGGGCGCATCTTCTACAACCAGGCGCAGATGAGCGCGGCGGGCATCCCGCAGATCGCGTGTGTGATGGGGTCGTGTACGGCGGGCGGCGCTTACGTCCCGGCGATGAGTGATGAGGCCGTGATCGTCAAGGGCACTGGGACGATCTTCCTCGGTGGGCCACCGCTGGTCAAGGCGGCGACGGGCGAAGAGGTCAGCGCGGAAGACCTCGGCGGCGCGGACGTCCACACACGGGTGAGCGGTGTCGCTGACCACTACGCCGAAGACGACGAACACGCGCTCGACATCGTGCGGGAGATCGTCGCCACGCTGAACATCCGCAAGCGCATCGACATGGATGTGCGCCCATCGGAAGAACCACTTTACGACACCGAGGAACTTTACGGTGTCATCCCTGCGAGCTTCCGTGAGAGCTATGACGCCCGCGAGGTGATCGCCCGGTTGGTGGATGGCAGCAAGTTTCGGGAGTTCAAAGCCAACTACGGCACGACGCTGGTCACCGGTTTTGCCCGCATCGAGGGTTACCCCGTCGGGATTATCGCTAATAACGGCGTGCTGTTCAGTGAATCAGCGTTGAAAGGCGCGCACTTTATCGAGTTATGCACGGCGCGTAACATCCCGCTGCTGTTTTTACAGAACGTGACCGGTTTCATGGTCGGGCGAGAATACGAGGCCGGCGGCATCGCCAAAGACGGCGCGAAGATGGTGCACGCGGTCGCCAACGCCGCCGTTCCCAAGCTGACGGTCGTCATCGGTGGCAGCTTTGGCGCGGGGAATTATGGCATGTGCGGACGGGCGTATTCGCCGCGCTTCCTGTGGATGTGGCCTAACAGCCGCATCAGCGTGATGGGTGGGGAACAGGCCGCCAACGTGCTGCTGACCGTCAAGCGCGATCAACTGGCACGGCGCGGCGAGGACGACCTCACCGCAGAAGAACAGGCCGCGTTTAAGCAGCCCATCCTTGACAAATACGAGAACGAGGGCGCACCGTACTACTCGACGGCGCGTTTATGGGATGACGGCGTCATCGACCCGGCGCAGACGCGGCGGGTGCTCGGTTTGGCGCTCAGTGCGTGCTTGAACAAGCCGACGGTCGAGACGCAGTACGGCGTGTTCCGCATGTAGTCATTCGTCTTTGCGTCCGGCGATGATGAGATGGTGATTGACGAAAGACGCCTCCGGGGTGCCGACTGCGTGCGGCTGCATCCAGTCGCCGGCGGGGGCCGGCGCTCGTGCCAGCAGAACGGTTAATCGTGCGACCGTTGCGTCGTCGCAGCCCTGCCGCCCCGCCCAATCGACGAACGCATGGCGCTTGGTCAGTTGCTCGGTGTGTTCGACGGTCAGCCCGGTGTCGAGGAACATACCGCGCCATTCGTATTCGGCGTAAGCGCGGTTGTGGCTGGGGTCGCGCAGCTTCTCGAACGCATCGACGTAATCAGCGGTGTGGGGGTCATCCGGCAATACATGATCTTGCACCAATAGCAAGCCGCCCGGCTTGAGCACACGAATCGCTTCCTGCACGAACTTGAACGGGTCGGGGAAGTGATGCGGCGCGATGCGGCACGTCACCAGATCAAACATCCCGGCGTCAAACGGTAGAGATTCGGCATCGGCCTGCTGATAGCGAATGTTTTCCACACCCTGCGCCTGGATGAATCTCTCGGCTTTTTGCAGCATACGCGGAGTCAAATCCGTCGCGGTGACCTGTGCGACGTGCGGCGCGAACTTGAGCGCGGTGTGTCCGCCGCCGGTGGCGACATCCAGGACGTGCCATGTGGCCTGCGGTCGGGCGATCTCGACAAGGCGATCAAGGTCTGTGCCTGTGGCGTGGGTCTCGCTGGTGATGTAGCCCTCGGCGAACTGTGTATAACGCTGGCGGGAAAGTTGTTTTGAATCCGGTGCGGTAGTGGGCGCGATTATCTCGACGCGGTTGCCGAACGGATCACGAAACTCGAACCGATCGTAACCCGGTATGGGGATGGACTCGCCCACCTCGACGTTATGGTCTGCCAAACGTTCACGCCACGCTTGCAGATCATCGACCTGATAGGCGATGTGTGCTTTGGTCGCGTGGCGGTCAATACCGTCCTCGGTGCCCAGATGAACTTCGCGCTCCCCCACTTGAAGCCATAAACCGCCGCGCATCTTCAATGATTCTGGTTTGGGCGTTTCTGGCAAACCGAGCAGTTCGCAATAAAAACGGCGTGCAGCGTCTTCCGCCCTTAACGGAATTGTAATGTTTATGTGGTGAATTCTTTTGATAAACATAAGCCCTATCCTCCTCTAGCTCATCTCATCATAAGGTAAAAACAGTATTGTAGTTACGTAATTTTCTTACGGCAGTCATGAAATTTATTTATGGAAATTGGACAACTTGAAGCTTTTGAACGCGCTTCCCGCGACGGTAGTTTTACACGCGCTGCGGAAGCGTTAGGACTGACTCAACCCGCCGTCAGCACCCGCATCAACACGCTTGAGACTGAATTGGGTGGGAAACTTTTTGAACGCCTGGGGCGTCGGTTGCAACTGACCCCTCTCGGTGAGCATTTATTGCCTTATGCCCACCGGGTATTAACATCGCTTGATGATCTGGCGGTCACTGCGCGGCATTTTCAGAGTGGTCAGGTCGGTGAAGTCAAAGTCGCCGCACCGACGCCGTTTGTCTTGAGTTTTCTGGTCGATGTGTTGGCGCACTTCCGGCAGCAACATCCAACCGTTGACATAAAGATCCGCGAGCGCAACAAAACCGTCATCTATGAACTGCTGCACGATAACACGATGACGCTGGGCCTGGTTAACGCCCCCGTTTTTGATCGGGAAATCGTACAATTGCTGCGCTTCCGTGATCCGATCCGCGCGGTAGCTGCGCCCTCACACCCGCTGGCGCAAAGCGATGAGCCGCTGACAATGGATATGATCTACCAGCATACGATCTTCCGGGTGTCGATGTTCCCAAAAATGACGGCGTTTATTGATGATGTCGCCGAACATGGGCGCAAAGGCAGTGGCGGTGCGGTCATCGCCGTGCCGATGGTTATGGCGTTACAATTGGTGAAAATGGGGACGGGGATGACCTTTTTGCCGGAGAGCTATGTGCAGAGTGCGCTCACCGATAGCGAAGTGGTCAAACTTGATATCGAAGAAATGCCTGAACTGGTCAGTGAGCCGGTGTTGGTCGCACGACGCGAGCGTTCACTCGACAACGTGCATCAAGAATTCGTCCGCATCTTGAAAGCGACCTGGCGTCATCTGTTGGTCAGCTAAACGAGACATGCGCTTTGCACATCTCGTCAGCCTCAATGCGTTACCCGCTCAGGCTTCACCGCCTGCTGGTGGCTCGATACCGGCAGCACGGAGTTCTTCGTCGATGATCGCCGAAAAGATCTCATAGGGCTGCGCACCACTGATGAACGTGCCGTTGATGAAGAAACCCGGTGTGCCGGTCATGCCATTTTGCTGGCCTTCGGTCGTATCACGGATAATCTTCGAGAAATGAGTATCGTTATCCAGACAGGTTGTGAACGTCTCTATATCGAGGTCGAGGGCGCTGGCATGGTCAATCAACACTGTGCGCAACGCATCGGAATTATCCGTAAAGAGCTGCTGCTGATTGCTGAATAACCGATTATGGTATTGCCAGAACTGATCTTGATCGTGGGCACATTCAGCCGCCATTGACGCCTCGACGGCGTTTTGCCCGCCGACACCGCGAAAATCACGGTACACATAGCGGATCAACCCATCATAGTCGTCCAGTAGCGGCGTCAGGGTTTGCTCGAAATGCCGCCCACAGAACGAACACAGGAAATCACTAAACTCGACGACGACGACCGCCGCGTCATCCGGGCCGAGTGACGGGTTGCCATCACCTTCGAGGAAGTCACGCCGGTTGCTTGCCTCTTCGACGGCTTCGGCAATCATCGCGCTCAGTTCTTCGCTATCCATGCCGCTGCCGCCGGTGAATTCAATGTCGGCGACGGCTTCCGCGAGGATGTCACCCATTCCACCGCTCAAGGCACTACGAATTTCCTCGTTGACGATCACCCGTAGCGCGGTTGTATCAACTCCTTCGTCGTTGTCACCGAGGTTCAACCCCAGCAACAAACCGATGGCGAGGAAGACCGCGCCGATGATGATATAGTTTACAAGTCCACCGTCGACCGTGACGAGCGGCGTTTCTGGCTCACGCCCGGCTTCTCTATTGATGACAACTTCGTCGTTCTGTTCGCGTGGGTCTTCAGTCACTTCTTACCTTTCCTGAGACATTACAAATATTTCGTAAGTCTTTATTGTATTGTTCTAAGTTAGTTACTACAATCAGTTTAAACACTATTAATCAGATTGTGGAATGCTATAAGCCTATTATGATAATTAGACTGTACGACAGTACATAATCTTACTCTTCCGTTTAACAATTTGAAACCCTTGCAGACTGCATTCTCTTTGATAAGGAAGATTGTCATGCCCGTAAACATCGCCCCCGGTTTTTCTGTCTACCAGCTCGTTGAGCGTGTCCAGAAAACTAGTACATTACTCTCCCATCGTAAAACGATGAACATTATCAGTCACGAGATCGAGAACGCGACACTCGTCGATAACGCCAATACGCGCGTTTTCTCTAGCTTCCAGCGGATGAGCCGTTTTCTACCGCAAGCTGAGCGATACCGCGCACTAGCGCAGAAATCCCAGGCCGTTTATGTATTCGGCGTTCCGGATGTTCCCGTACCGCAAATTCCTGGTATTCAATACATCATGCTGGAAGAAAAAAGCCAGCTTGCTAAAGAGTGGTTCCTGGTCTCATTTGGTAGGGACTTCGCCAGCGCACTTGCCACCGAAGAAATCAGCGACATCAATGACCCCGATCAACAACGGCAATTTAAAGGGATCTGGACATTTGATAAGAGCCTGGTCGCCATTCTCGAAGAATGGTTATCGAACGTTGTAGGCGCGCCGGCCTCCCTCTTGGATGAGAACAGCCTGGACAAAACCAGCCAGAAAGCGATGACCAATAACATTCTCATGCGCCTATTGTTGATTGCCAAAGGTCGCATGGCATCGCCGGTTATCCAGAACGAACTGGAAGACATCATCGACGGCTCGGTGCGTCCGGCGACCGCAGCAGCAAGCTGACCGCATAAGACCTCACCCTTCTCTTGACGCCGGGTGCCCCACCCCCGGCGTTGTGTTCTCGCTTTGAAATTGTCTCGTCACGCATCATCAATATCGGTTATACTGGTAGAGATTATCAACTCGAAAGGATCGCTTATTGAATATTCTGCATGAAGGTCTGGTCGTGAAGGAGCAAAGTGGCTTCTTCTGGGTAGAGATCGCGGACGGCTCCGTCTGGATGTGCCGGTTACGTGGTCGCTTGATGGAGGAGGCGCAATCCGCAGATCTCGCTGCGATTGGCGACCGGGTCAAGATTACGCTTCTGGAGCATGATGAAAGTGGTCAAAAAGGTGTCATCGAAACGGTCGAACCGCGCAAAAGTGCGCTTTCCCGCGCGGCCCGCACCACCGGCAACCGGGGCAAGGGCGAAGCCGAACGTGAGCATGTCATCGTCGCTAATATGGATGCGATCTTTTTCGTATTCGCGGCAGCAAAACCGACACCTGACCTGAGCATGTTGGATCGTTTCCTGGTCGCAGGGGAACGTGCGGAAATCGATAGACTCGTCATCGTGGTAAACAAAATTGACCTCGAAGACCCCACCAACATTCAAACCCGCTTTGCGCCCTTCGAGCATATGGGTTACACGGTGCTGCATGCCAGCGCCAAAGACGAACGTGGTATCAAGCAGATCAAATCGTTGATCGACGGTCAACTTTCGGCCTTTACCGGCCTTTCCGGTGTGGGCAAGACCAGCCTGCTCAACCTGTTACAGCCTGAGCTGGGTCGTCAGGTGAAATCTGTCAGCCAGAACACGCTGGAAGGCATCCACACCACCCGCGATAGTGCGTTGATCAAGCTAGACCGCGATACTTACGCACCGGGTACTTACCTCGCAGATACACCGGGCATTCGCAATCTGAACATCTATGATGTTGAGCCGGAAGAATTGGACGCTTACTTCGTGGACATTGCGCCCTACGTCAGCCAATGTCAATTTGGCGATTGTTCGCATCTCAACGAACCAAAATGTGCGGTACGTGAGGCCGTCAAAGCACGGGAGATCAGCCTGCGCCGGTACAAGAGTTACCGCAAACTGCGCACAGAATTGGATCAGCAGTACGCCGCCCAATATTAGCGGCTTTGTCGCTGATGGCACTCATTTAGCAAAGCACGCCCAGCGCGTGCTTTTTCGTTTTCGCACTCCTATGCTAAAATTCGTTATCATTGAAGATGACTGTACTGTTATCACATTCTCAAATTCTGAGAGACTATCTTAAGGGGGAGGTGTCGTTTGACGTCCTCGCTGGTCGGGCGGACGCTCGGCAGTTATAAAATCACAGAACAAATCGGTTGGGGCGGTATGGCGGCGGTCTACCTGGGCTATCAAGCTACTGTAGATCGTAGTGTCGCAATTAAAGTACTACCACCACACCCGGCGCTCGACGCCAATTTTACCGAACGCTTCCAACAGGAGGCACGCACGATCGCACGGCTCCAGCACCCGCACATCTTACCCGTGTTCGACTATGGCACTCACGAAGACATCCTCTACCTGGTCATGGCTTACGTGGAGGGCGGCACGCTGCAAGATGTGATGAAGGACGGCGCGATTACCCCGGCGCAGGTCGCGAAAGTGCTGCGCGAGATCGGACATGCGCTAGACTACGCACACCGGCAAGGCGTCATCCACCGGGACATCAAACCCGGTAACATCTTGCTCGATAGTGAAGGCCACGCCCTGCTCGCGGATTTCGGCATCGCCAAGATCGGCGGGAACCAGGCTGACCTGACTGGTTCAGCCGTCGTCGGCACCCCGGCCTATATGTCCCCGGAGCAAGCACAGGGCATGGCACTTGACGGACGCTCCGACATTTACTCGCTCGGCGTGGTGATCTTCGAGCTGCTCACCGGTGAGCAACCTTTCGAGGGTGAGACACTCATTCAGGTAATGATGAAGGTCATCCAGGAGCCACCACCAGATATTTACAAGGCCCGGGCAGATTTACCACCGTCGCTCACACCAGTTATGGAGCGGGTACTGGCCAAGAAGCCGGAGGAACGCTACCAGACCGCGACCGCCTTTGCGACTGCATTTGAAGACGTGATCCGAAACGCCTCGGAAACCGAAGCACCGACGACACCAATCACACGTGCGGAGATGCTCGGCAAAGGCACGGTCACGCGACCCTTCACGGTACAAGATACAAACCGGCTGGCGAACGTCGCACCGTCGGATACCGGGCAGACCATCGTGCTGCAACAGGGGACGAACCCCTATGTGCTGTTGGGCGGCTTCGCGCTGATCGCCGCAACGCTGATTATCGTCGTGCTGCTGATACTGAACAGTCAGAACGATGACGCGACCGTACCCGGCGAAGGCGCAATTACCATTGAGACGGCGCGTGCCGCCAACGATGAAGCCGTGCCGACAACCGATCTCACCTCCGTTGCCGAGGCCGCGCCAGCTGCAAAAGAAGCCGCCGAAGCCCCAACATTCGGCACGGTGAGCTTCGGCGGGAGTGGCGGCAAGTCACTCAGTCTGCAAGTCGATCAACTCACCCCGACCCCCGGCGAACAGGTTTACGTGGCGTGGTTACAAAACACCGCCCAAGACACCACGCTTAACATCGGCGTGCTGGCGCTTGATCCGTTCGGTAACGGTGCGATTTCCTACACCGACCCCGACGATGGGATCTTGCCCACCCAATATAACGCGGTCAGCATCACCGCCGAGGACGAGGGCGATACGGAAAACCCGGTCGGCGAAGTCGTCTACAGTGGCAGCATCCCGATTGAGATGACCGACGCGCTGCGCGCTATCTTAGTCAGCTCCGAGGACGGGCTTTCAGGTGGCAGCTTATTAGACGGTGCCATCGTCGAGGCGAGCGCCGCCACACAGCACGCCGGGTTAGCCGCCCGGTCTACTAGCATCGGCAGCGTCAAGACCCACGCGGAACACACGGTGAACATCCTGCGCGGGGAAAGCGAAGACTATAACGGCAACGGCGTCGGGGAAAATCCGGGACGCGGGGTCGGCTTGTACACATTCCTTGATCTCATGGAAGCGGAACTGCAAGCCGCCATTGACACCGGCGGCATACAACTTGAGGTCAACGTGGAGCCAATGCGCGTCTGCTTAACAAATACCCGGCTGCGGGCTGATGAACTCGAAGGTATCGAACGCGACCTGCTCGCTGCCTCGACGATGGATGAGGCCGAACCACTCAACCTCGCTGCCACCACCATCGCTGATGCCTTGCTGTCCGGTGTCGATCTCAACGAGAACGGGCAGGTGGAGCCATTTGAGGGTGAATGTGGGTTAAATCAAGTGCCGACCTACGCGCTGCTCGCCGGGCAAATCACGCTGAACGAAGGGGCGCTGGATGCGGAGTAAGTACTGGGTGCTACTGCTGGTGATCACACTGTTGGCGGCCTGCGCCACCGGTAACAACGAAACAAACGAAAGCGATCCGATCTCACAAGACCGCCCGACCGTCGAAGCTGAAACGGTGACGCCACGCCCGACCTTCGCTCCACAGGAAGGGCCGGAGGGGGTCGTTTTTACGCCGATCCCACCCGCGCCGGCGTATGTCGAGGCGGTCGAACCAATCACACGGGCGAACGCCAACCGGCTGGCCTATCTCGGTCGGCTCGACCCGTCTTTTCGTCCGAACACGGTGTTCGCACACGCCCTCTCACCGAATAACACACAACTCGCCGGTTTAAACATCGACCGTGTGCTGATGTGGGATCTCATCAGCGGTGATCTACTGTGGGAGACGGCGCGGCAAGGGGCGTCTTTCATCTACTACTCGCTGGATAAAAACCAACTCTACGCTGTTGGTGGCACCGGGCAGGTGATGGTCTTGAACGCGAAGCGCGGTAACGTTATCGAGAATTATCTGGCGCACCCCAACCCAAGCGGCGGTGTGGCCTATCACCAGGCGGGGGAATGGTTGGCCTTCGGCGGCAGCGATGGCACCATCAAAGTCTGGGACACATCCGAGCGCGAGTCGCTGGTGACGTTCGGTGACCACAGCGGCGAGATCGGCACGCTGACATTTTCCGACGATGGCACACACCTCGCCGCAGCGGATACCACCGGTCAGGTCAAGGTGTGGGATTGGCGCGACCAACGCGAACTGGGCACCATCGACCTCGATGGTCGGTTGACTTCACGCCTCGACTTTAGCCCTGATGGGGAACGGCTGGCAATCGGCACACGCCCGAACGTCACGATCTGGCAACTCACTGACACGGGCGTGACATTGCTCCGCACGCTGGAAACGGGCGAAGGCGGCACCACCAGCGTGATGCAATTTTCCGATGACGGACGCTTTCTGATTACCGGCGGCAACATCCCGGATATGATCGTGTGGGACGCCGAGACCGGTGAGCCGTTGGTGCTGTTGCCCGAAATCGGTCAGGAGCAGATCGCCGCCGACTTCAGCCCGAACGCCGCGCTGCTGGTGACCTCCGTGTTGGATGGCGCGGTCAACCTGTGGAACATGGAATCAATCGACCTTGACGAGCGCATCATCGTCAGTGCGCGGTTGCCCACAGAAACCAATCGCATCATCGACATCCTATGGACGGACGATGGTTTTCTGCTGCTGTTCTTCGACGCTGCCGGGCCGATTTACGTATGGGGCATCCCGCCGGGGTCATAATAGCTCGCGCAGTGCTTTGAAGTCTTCGAACAGCGTGTCTTTCTGCTGTGGGCTGTAAAACGACACCGCCGGATGGAACAGCGGCAGCACCTGCACCGGGCCGTAGGTCGCCTGCACCTCGATAGGTGTGCCGTGCAGGTCGCTGATCTTGCCGGTCGCCCGCTCGAACATCTCAAAGATGAACTTCATCGAGAAGCTACCCAGCGTGGCGATCACGCCGGGTTGGATGAGGTCGATCTGTTGTTCGAGAAACGGGCCGTAGAGCCGGATCTCTTTCTTGTGCGGATTGCGGTTTTCCGGCGGGCGGTCTTTGACGATGTTGGTGATGTAAACGTCCCCGCGCTTCAGGTCGATGGACGCCAGCAGCTCATCCAGCACACGCCCGGATGCACCACAGAACGGCCTGCCCTGCTTGGCCTCGTTCTCGCCCGGTGCTTCGCCAACCAGCATCACATCGGCGTCGAGCGTCCCCTCACCGATGACCGCGTGATAGCCGTTTTGCTGCCGGAACTCGTACAACGGCGATTCGGTGAGGCTTTCCACCGCCGTTTTGATCTGCGCCATCCGTTCGGCTTTGTCTGCCATAGGGGTCTCCGATTTGTTTGTCGTTTGAAATGTCGCTATTATACGATTAGAACATTTGTCGTAAACCGTCAATCTGACCTGAGAACAATTTATTGTCACTCAAAACAAAAGACATTGGAGCCTTGATACTTTTGCCGGCATTTACCCCCTCCGTCACGCTCCAACTCGCAAAGCTCTACGAAAAAGTTCGTTTTGACCGGGATGGCGAATAACACCCAATTCCGCGAGCCGTGCATGATATAATCCGTCGTATGCAAAATATACGACCCACCCCACCCTACAAGTTTGATCTCACCCTTGATATGCTCTCGCGCTACCCGCACCCGACCGTCGATGTGGTGCATAAGGGCGCGTATTGGCGGGCGCTGCGCGTCAATGGGACGCTGGCGCTGTTCCGTGTGACGCAGGCCGCAGATCACAGCCTCGCGGTCGAGACTGTCGCCGGTGAGGTGGACGAGACACAAGCATATCAGCAACTCAGCCACATCCTCAGCGCAGACCTTGACCTCAAGCCGTTTTACGCCTATGCCCGCTCGCAGCCGGAACTCTGGCGAATCGTGGAGCCACTGGTCGGCATACGCTGGCTGCGCACCGCGACCGTTTACGAGGCACTGATGACCACCATCATCGAGCAGCAGATCGCGTGGAAGACCGCGCAACGGGCGCAGCGTTGGCTGGTAGAATGGGGTGGGCATCGCATCGACCATAACGGCATCGCCTATTACGACTTCCCCACACCGGCGCAGATCGCCGCCGCCAGCGTGGAAGACCTCAAGCCGCTCAAGATCACGTTCAAGCGGATGCAGTTGATGATCGACGTTTCCGCACAGGTGATCACCGGGATGCTTGATCTGGCGCGACTGGATACGGTGCCGCTCGACGAGGCTTACGATACACTGGTCGCCATCAAGGGCATCGGGCATTGGACGACGACATGGACGTTGCAACGCGCACGCGGTCAGCACAACTACGTCGGGGATAACGATGTCGCGCTACAGGCGGCGGTCAACCACTATTTCTACGGCGGTGAGGGGCGCATCCCGGCGGAAAAAGTCCGCGAGACGTTCGCCGTTTATGGTGACAACGCCGGATTAGCCGCACATTATACGATGCTCCGCTGGATTCTCGACCGTTATTAATACGCCTCATAGCCTCACCTTAGTATTGGTTGCGTAAATTAGGGTAAAAGGATGGGGATTATGTCAAAAACAAGCATACACGTCTTAGAATTTATCGGCTTTATCGTGCTGCTGGTCACCCTCGCCACCGTTATTGCTTGAGCAACACAGCCACAAGAAGTTGCCTATCGTTCGGCGAGTTCGGCGAGCAGCCATTGATGATCGTGGATCGCCTCGCGTACCTGCGCCCGGAACTGACTCTCGTTGGTGTGGCGCTCCACGTATTCGGCGATGGCATCCTGCAAAATCGCCGGGATTTCTCGTCCCTGCGTCTTGGCGATCTCCTGCAATTGCAATGTAATTCGAGTTGGCAACTGAATATCCACTGGCACGCGCTCCTTTTGATTTGAAAGGCTGATTATAGCAAAATACGCACCTATGCTAGAATGGGCGGGTAGATTTCTTCCAAAATTAAGGACAAACAATGAGCTTACAAGACAAAGTCGCATTTATCACCGGGGGTGGCTCCGGCATTGGACGTGCCAGCGCGTTAAAACTCGCCGCACAGGGCGTTAAGATCGGTGTGACCGATGTCAACGTCGAAGGCGGACATGAAACCGTACAGAAAGTAAGCGAGATCGGCGGCGAAGCTATCTTCCACGCTTGCAACGTCGCCGATGCCGGGCAGGTCGAAGCAGCGGTGAACGCAACGGTCGAGGCGTTCGGTCGGTTGGACATCGCTTTTAACAACGCCGGTGTCGGTGGCACGATGGTACCGGCAGATCAACTTGACGAAGAGACATGGGACCTGGTCATCGACATCAACCTCAAGGGGGTGTGGTTGTGCATGAAATACGAACTGCCGCACATGCTCAAGCAAGAGGCCGGGACGATCATCAACGTGGCCTCACTCGCCGGTGTGGTCGGGTTCCCGTATAACGCCTCTTACGGCGCGAGCAAACATGGCGTCATCGGCTTGACCAAGTCCGTCGCGCTGGAATACGCCCGGCAAGGCATCCGCGTGAACGCGATCTGCCCCGGCTTCACCGAGACGCCGATGGTCACGGATATGGTGGATGAAGTCCCCAGCATGGGTGACCGGGTACTGCGGTCTTCCCCGATGCGGCGGTTGGGCAACGCCACTGAGATCGCGGATGCAGTGGTCTACCTCGCCGGGGACACCTCAACATTCGTCAACGGACACGCGCTCATCCTCGATGGCGGTGCCTCCGCACAGTAACGTTATAGCGCGGCCTTGATGTGCTGCGCGATGTAATGTGACACTCCCATGATCGACACCATCGGGTTGACGCCGGGCGCGTTGGGTAGCGCACTGCCATCTGCTACATAGAGATTCTCGACCTCGTAGCTCTGCCCGGTGGGGTCGATTGCGCCGCGTCCGGGGTCGCCACCGATACGACAACTCGACATCTGATGGGCGCTGAACAGGGCGAAATCGTTGGGACGCAGACCGCGCTGTTCGACCTGGCTCAGATAATAATCGAGGCCGGTTTCACGACCGGGACGAAAGGTCAGGCGGTTGTTCTGCGGTGCGTGGACTTCCCGCGCACCCGCCGCCACATGGATCTTGAGCGCCTCTTTAACGCCGTAGAGCAAGTGATCGGCATCGTAACGGCTCAGGCGATAGTCGATAGTCGGCTGCCCATCTCCGCCCACTTTCACCCGCCCGCTATCCCGGTCACGCACCAGGATGATAATATTGGCGGTGTTCTTCATCTGTTGCAGTGTCCGCTTGTGCTGCCGGGCGTTGACCCAGGCGTTCGCCATGCCGTTAATGCCGGGATGCGCCGGGGCATTTTCAAGCCAGACGCCGTATCCACGCCCATCGAGATTTTTGAAATCAAAGACGCCGCGTGCAATCGGTGCGCCCCGCCAGGGATAAATATCTTCCTCAAACACACCTGAGATCACCGTTGTGGGATGCAGGCGCAGGTTATCCCCGATGTTAGGGTTGGTCAATCCAGAACGCATCAGCAGCGCCGGGGTGTGTAGCGTTCCCGCGCTGACGACGACGATCTTCGCGTGGATCGTGAAATGATACCGATGACCGCTCGCATTAGTGACCGTGACGACCACACCGCCTACCTTGCCGTTGCGGTGCAACACACGGTCTACATGCGCGTTGACCACGATCCGCGCCCCGGCGTCATAGGCATCTTGCAGATAGGTCTTGAGCGTGCTTTGCTTGGCCCCGAACTGGCAGCCGAAGTTACAGAAACCGCAGTCCTCGCACCCTTTGACGTTGCGTGCGACCACATCCACGTTATAACCGAGCTTCGCCGCGCCACGTTCAAGCATGGCATTGTTGGCGTTGGCGTCGCTCTCGTCGGTGTTGATGTTGACGCGCTTTGAGACGGCATCAAAGCTGTGTTGCAAGTCGGGGCCGGTCGCGCCGCTAAAACCGATCACGCGCTCCCAGTCTTGCAGCACATGATCTGGTGTGCGGAAGGACGCCGCCCAGTTGATGGTCGTGCCACCACCCAGCGTGCTCCCCGCGAGGATCGCCAGCGTGGTATCTTCAGTGACCATCGCGCCAGCTTTTTCATACATTTGCTCCATCGCTTTGGCTTCGCTGCCGTCATAATCCGACTCCAGATGATAGCCGCCTTTTTCCACGACGATGACATCGTGCCCGGCGGCCGCCAGTTCCCCGGCGACCACGCCCCCCCCCGCGCCACTACCGATGACCAGCACGTCCGTTTCCAGCGTGGTGGATGCGTCGATATGCAGCGGTTCAATCGGTCGTTTTTCCGGTGGTTGGGGTGGCATGGGCAGGTGATAATCGTAACTTTTCCAGGTCGGGTTGGGCTTCTCTTCCGGCATCACGGAATAAAACAAAAACGTCGCCAATCGCTTGATGCTCAAGAAAGCTGTCCGGGCTTGCTCAAAGCGACTGTTCGCCAGATTGAACAGCAGCTTTTCCCGCGCAGCTTGCGGCATCTTTGAGATGGGACGCCAATGCCCGGCGATCAGCCCACAGACGAAGCCATTTTCCAGGCCACGCAGCAGCAACTTAAACTGTCGCTGGTCGTCTTTGCTGGCGACCTGCTCTAAGGTCGCTTCTATATGCGTGTGTACGTCGAGGTCGCTGGCACGCAGCCGAAACAGTTCGGGATCATCACCGGGTTGCGGCTCCACTGCGGGGATCAACGCATCACAGACGATGCGCAGTGTCTCACGCTCACGTTCACTTAAAAAGGTCATTGTAGTCAACCATTCAAATACTTGCTTATTGACTATTAATTATAATCGTCATCACCTATCTGTTGCAATCGTTGTGATATGATGAATCACAGAAATAAACAGAGGTGAAATGCGATGATTGCAAATATTCAACGCTACACATTAGACGACTTCGACGAGTTCGTCCAACTGCCGGAAAACACTGATCGGCGCTTCGAATATCTGTATGGGGATGTGGTGGAATCGGTATCGAACAGCTATTGTTCCTACATCGCTATGCGTATCGCACGCTGGGTGATGAATCGTGTAGCAGGCAATAAACTCGGTTACGTCAGGGTGCATTGGCACAGCGACTTACAACCTCATGAGGCAAAGTAACCTGGCTCCGTGATGATTTACGAACGTCGCCTCAACGACCGATTGACCTGTCTTTTACAAGTATGCCTGCACCATCTGATAGACGATATGATAACCGGCGAGATGGTAATGCCTGTGAAAGTTCAAGCCACATCCCGCTGGCGACTAAATGTTCGAGCGACAACGGCATCCAGCATTTCACAATCGATCAGTGGATGAGTTACAATAGGGTTATCGGAAGTTAGTGCAGGAAATCACCATGCCCAACCAGTTTATCGAAAGCCACATCCGACAATTGCCGAAGTTCGCCACCATGCCCTGGCAGAATTTGCAATGGATCGCGGAAGCCTTCCAGTTGATGCGGGTTGAACCGGGCGAAGTGATTTTCGCACAAGGCGAAGAGACAACCGGTATGTACCTCTTCATCAGCGGTAAGGCCCAATTGATCCGTACAGATGAAAACGGACAGAGCCAGGTACTCGGCGTGGTTGGGACGAACCAATATCTCAATGAGGCGGCACTTTACAGCCCCGGCGTAGAAACGGCGACCCTGCGCGTTACCGAACCCGCTCAGGTGTTGTACCTCTCACGGACGAGCCTGCTTAACATGTTGACCCATCACCCGGAGATTCAAGAGTATTTGCCGGTTCCGGTGCTTTCCGAACTAGAGAAAACCCGTCGTAAAGAAAAGGTCTTTCAAGGCCAGCGAGACAACGAAATCGTCCTGTTAGATACTCGCCGTCACTGGTGGGCCTGGGCACGCAAGACATGGCTGCCGATCGCGCTAATGCTGGTTATTCTGATCGTGAACCTCGGCTTTGTGCCCACTGCCCTCGCCCTGGCAATCGACGGCCTCTCGATGGTCATCTGCGGTTTGTGGATTTTGTACCTGTATCTGGAATGGCGCAACGATCACGTCATCATCACCAGTGACCGCGTCACGCGCATTGAACGGCAAATCCTAACTTTCACTACAACGATTAATGAGATCGGTTTGCCGTCAATACAGGCCGTCAACGCGGATATCATCACGTCCGATCCCTTTTCACGGATTATGAATTTCGGGCAGGTCGAACTACGTACAGCAGGGGCGGCGGGGAACATCGTGCTCAGTGTGATCCCCAATCCTGAATATGTGCAGGATCTCATCTGGGACAGCCGCAACAAAGCCTTTAGCCAACAGGATCGTGAACACCGTAACACCATCCGCGCCACGATTGACAAGGCATTGGGGCAGACGAACGAAGACCCGAACAGCGATAAAGAACTTCCCAAAGAAGCGACCGCCGCAAAACCAGAAGTGCGCCAGCGGTCGTTTGGGCTGTGGCCGACGCACTTCATCAACGAAGAAGGCAAGGCCGTTTACCGGAAGCACGCTATTTTCTGGTTCCAGAAAGCATTTCTCCCCCTGCTGGTTGTTTTCGGGGCGATTGGTTTCGGCATCATTAGCACCGTTGTGTTGAATTGGGGTATCATCGGGTTGACGATAGCCGCCTTCGTTTTTGTCGTCGGGACATTGTGGTTGCTGTGGGTAGATTGGGACTGGCGACACGATATGTACATCGTCAGTGATGAGATGATCGAATTGTTGCACCGGCGTCCGCTGTGGTTGCAAGAAGAGTCCGATCAGGTCTTGCTCGCAAGTGTTGATAACGTCTTTTCGGATAAAAGCGGTCTGGTGCAGAGTGTGTTTAACTACGGCGACGTCAAAATCTCACTACTCGGCGGGGATCGTGGAGATCAGAAAATTTTCCGTTCGATTCCGAAACCGCATGTCGCGCAGGCTGAAATCACACGGCGGCAATCACGCCTGCGGAACAAACAGAGCGAAAAAGAAGAGCGCCGGCGTCGTGAGGAATTAGCGGAGTATCTCTCGGTCTATCATGAAACCATGCAGACAAATCAGAAACAGCAACCACAAGACAACGCCTCACAGGAGAATGGCAGACAACCAGAGCGCGAACCGGCTTCAAACGATGGCGTAGCACCGCCGGTTGGTGTGCCCCGCCGCCCTCGTCGTGGGATGCGTCCGCCTAATATTCCGCCTTCCCGACCCGGTGAATGATCGTTCCATTGTCATCTGACAGAATTATAACTTGATATTTACTTCTTTCCGTTGACTTGGTGTTGTCATTTCACATAGAGTTAAGTCAGTATTAACGGTATAAACAAGGCTGACCGCTCATGACAATCACGCAACGCTGGGTCAAAGAACCCCAGGTGATCGAATTCATCTACTCTGATAATCTTTCTAGCGAAGAACTTATCGAGGCAATCAAGAAAAATCCGGGCCTTTACAGCAGCCCGATTAACATTCTCATCACACTGTCCCCCAATGTACAACTGCCAACTCAACTTATTAACACG
The DNA here is from genome assembly GCA_034437515.1 of Anaerolineae bacterium. Taxonomy (GTDB): domain Bacteria; phylum Chloroflexota; class Anaerolineae; order Aggregatilineales; family Phototrophicaceae; genus DAOTTX01. The sequence continues at coordinate 2,140 of DAOTTX010000519.1, read as the reverse complement.
ATGTTGAGTTCTAGCACGATCATGGACTTCATCAAGCATCCCAACACCCGCTCATTTGCCATCATCGGAGCGAGTAAAATGCTCCAACTCAGCGCCCAGACGATCTTTCGTGGGGAAAAAGTGTTGTTTACAGACAACCGTGAACAGGCGATCACTTTTCTTTGCAAGCAAACCTGACCGACACCTCAGCGTGAAATTGCGGTAGAATAGAACTCACGAATGTGCTGATAAAGGTTGTCGAGACGGATGAATCGTTACCTCAAAATGGATGTCATGGCGGACTGGATCGAAGCTGAATGGGCACCACTCTACCCGGATGAAACATTAATCACCGTATGGATTTCCGACGCTTGCACACACAAGCTCGTGCTGAACAAATTCGACAGAGAAAAGACCTTACCCGGTGGTTATACTTTCGCCGGTTACGAGCAGATCGACTGCTCGGTCATTACGAAAGTGAACACCTATTCCCATGCCGGCGAACTCATGCACGGAACAGGAGCGTATGTTTACCAATTTGCGGCGGTGGATTCAAGTGACATTACCGAAGTCCTGGTGATGTCATCTTACTTTACCGACCAGGGGAACATGGTCTGTCTGGCCTGCGCCGCCGACGATTTCCTCAAAACATGGTCGGAGTTTTCCAACGAGTGCCAGCGGATTTACGGCTCGCTCTCACCGGGGCCGCGTGTGATCGTCATCGGCGGGCGCACGATTTCGTTTAAGCCTACCGTTGATTGGGACGACATCGTCTTGCCGGAAAAGCTCAAGGCCGATCTGATGGAAGACGTGCAATCGTTTTTCACCAAAGGTGTGGAGGTCTACCAACGCCTGAAGCTCAAGCCGTTTCGCAAGCTGCTTCTGGCAGGCGTCCCCGGCACCGGGAAAACCATGTTGTGCTCCGCATTGGCGAAATGGGCGCTCGACCAGAAATATCTGGTGATTTACGTTTCCAGTGCCGATCATGCCGGTTCGACGTTCGGCAAAATCCAGCAGGCGATTATGGTCGCCTCGCGGTCAAAGTATCCCACGCTGATCCTACTCGAAGAACTCGACGCATATTTGCACGAACGCGAGAAAGCATTGGTGCTGAACGTGCTTGACGGCTCCGAAGGGACGGATAACGACAGAGGCACGCTGCTCATTGCCACGACCAACTATCCGGAAGCGATTGACGAACGTGTGCTCAAGCGTCCCGGCAGGTTAGACCGCATTTTCATCATCCCGGAGACGGTCAATACCGACCATGCCGAACAGATGCTGCGCCAATACCTCGGTGAGATGTGGCAGGACGACCACAGCACTGTCGCCCGGCAGCTTGTTGGTTATCCCGGTGCGTTTATCCGTGAGGTGGCGGTTTATGCGCTGACACAAGTCGCCTATAGTGACCTTGATGACCTATCGGTGACGATGCTACAAAACTCGTTTGAGCGCCTGCAAGAACAGATCGACGCGAAAGACGAGTTTCTCGCCCAAAAACAGAAAAAATAGCAGTAGCAAAGCGATCATAGAGCGAGGTCGAACGGTAGATCACTGATGTCACGTAGTCGGCGTCCGGTGACCATACTTGCGAGCAAATCGTATTGATCTTCGCTGAACTCTGCGGTTGCGGCGAGTAGTTCCGGCAGAGCAAAGTGATAGACACAGTCCAGATCACCAGTACCAAGTGTAAGCGAGGCCAAACGGTTCGGATAGGGTTCGGCAGTCACAGCGACGATATGTGGCAGATGCCCTTTGCGATTGCGGATGAGGTTGAGTGCTTCTGTCCGCGTATTCTGCGCCCGATCACTGCGGATCGTCCATTTACAAGAAATTGTGGCATGGAGTGAAAGGCCTGGATTATTTGTATTTCGCAGAGGAGTATAGCTCGCCACATCGATGTCCGCATCGATAAGTGGCATGAAGCGATTGATTTCTTTATCTGCAAGTGGTTGACGACCAACAACAATATCCGGGGGTGTGGCTACTTTGCGTTTTGAACTCATGCGGCGACATCGAACAAGCGTTCTTCCGGAATGACACTTGGATTTAAGGAACCATGCCGTTTTTGGTGCGCCTGTTGTCGGCGAAAACGCTGGAAATCATCCCAATCGCCATTGAGATAAACGGCTCTCAGATCTAACATGGTAGGACTTTCGCT
>DAOTTX010000518.1:0-52418 GCA_034437515.1 Anaerolineae bacterium | reverse complement strand
TCCTTACATAGGCGTCAAAAGGAATCAAATTTTACCGATGACACCAGTCGAGGACAAGTTCCGTAATGTGCAATTGAGAATAGTGAAATGCAACTATCCGCGCAAATGTTTTATTTTCGTTTGCAGCACTTCCGGTTATAATCGGAACAATGGAGACGATAAGGGTAAGGATAAGAGCCAATGGAGCTTTCGCACGAGAACGTTCGCGCTATCGCAGAACTGGCGAAGCTGGAGCTGACCGAAGCAGAAATCGACCTATACACCTCGCAGCTTTCCGCAATTTTAGACTATTTCGAACATCTGCAATCGGTGGATACCTCCCACATTGATTCCACCGCCTCCGTACTACCGCTGCGCAGCGTGATGCGTGCCGATGCCACCGGCGACCCACTGACACCGGCAGAGGTCACGACAAACGCACCCGATTCAGAAGATAATCAGTTCCGCGTCAGCGCGGTGCTTGACGAATAGGAAGTAGATCATGGCGAACAAGCGATTACTGCTGATCGAAGACGACTATGACGTGGCGGAGATGCTGCTAATGTACTTCCGCTCGTATGATTACGAGGTGCTCCACGCGGATACCGGGCGAGAGGGGGTGGAGATGGCACGTAATCGCTTCCCGAACCTGATCTTGCTCGATGTGATGCTGCCCTATATGGATGGCTATGACGTCTGCTTGACGCTGCGCGGCACCGCGCTTACGAAATACATCCCGATTCTGTTTTTGACCCAGCGCGACGAACGCGCCAGCAAGGTCAAGGGATTGGAACTCGGCGCGGACGACTACATCACCAAGCCATTCGACATTGACGAATTGCGCTTACGTGTGCAGGGGTCGATCCGCCGGGCCACACGTGAGAATTTGCATGAGCCACGCACCGGCCTCCCCACCGGGCCGATGGTACAGGAAGAAATCAACCGGGTGAGCAGCGACGACGACACCACCGAACTGACCTATACCATCGAGGGTTTTAATAAGTTTAACGATGTGTATGGCTTCGTCGCCGCCAACGATGTAATTAACTACGCTGGCAACATCATCCAGAAGGTGTTGAGCCAGCACGGGACGCAGAATGATTTCATCGGCATCATCGAAGATCAGTTTATCGTGCTGACGCAAGCGGAGGGCGCGGACGACATCGACCAGCGGATCAAGTCGAAGTTTGCCGAAGAAGTGCGTGCATTCTATTCGTTTATCGACGCTGACCAGGGTGGTATTCTCGTTGACGAGGGCAAACCGAGCGAGCGGATCATCCCACTAATGACCTTTTCGTCGGAGCGGGGTAAGCCACTGAGCCTGCCAAAGGAGTAAAAACGGGCACCCGAAGCGCCCGTTGTTCTTTGATCGTTAGGCCTTGAGCTTCTCGGTGAACTTCTGACGGAACTTCGCCACCTTCGGTGCGACCACCACCTGGCAATAGCCCTGGTTGGGGTTATTCTTGAAATAATCCTGGTGATAGTCCTCGGCGGGGTAGAACGTATCCAGCGGGGTGACTTCGGTGACGATGGGGTCATCCCAGATATTCTCGGCTTCCAGTTCTTTGATGACGCGCTCGGCGGTCTCTTTTTGCTCCGGTGTGTGGTAGAAGATGCCGGAACGATACTGCGTGCCGACATCCGCGCCCTGCCGGTTGAGCGTGGTCGGGTCGTGGATGGTGAAGAACACCTTGAGGATTTCCTCGAAGGTGGTCACATCGTTGTCAAAGGTGACCTGTACGACCTCCGCGTGCCCGGTCGTGCCGGAGCAGACCGCACGATAGGTCGGGTTATCGGTATGTCCATTGGAATAACCGGAGATGGCTTTTTCTACGCCTTCCATGCGATTATAGACCGCTTCCAGGCACCAGAAACAGCCGCCACCGAGTGTTGTCACTTCTTTAGTCATCGCTTTCCTCTTTATAACTCAATATCTCTACTATTATAGACGCCGCATACCCACCGTGACCTTACGCCAATTCTACTTGAATGACGACGATCTTAGGGGCCATCTCGCGCACGCTGTCGGGGTCGGGCTTGCCGTTTTTCATGTCGATCTCGAAAATTTCGGCCTCGCGCGGGCGTTCCTTGACCACATGCGTGATGATCGGCGCGATGGTATCGACATCGGTGAGCGCGGTCGCGGTGCCTTTGCGCTTCTCGCCTGCCAGCATCACGGTGACCGGAGCCGAATGCTCGAAGTTGTGCCACCACTCACGGAAGCGTTTGGTCAGGATGGTGAGTGTGTTCCCGTCACGCAGATAACCGACCGGCGTGCTGTATTCCTTGCCGGATTTGCGCCCCTTAAATGTGATGAGCAAGATCATCCCGCTGACCAGCTTGTGCAGCAGCGGCAGCCGCAGTAATGTGGACATAATCTTGTTCATGATTGGTGGCGGTGTCCACGTCCAATCACGACCGCTCTCGTTTTTCGTCTTCGTCTGTGCCATTGTTTTCTCTCCTGTGTATTTTATTTGCGCTTTTACCTCTATTATAACGACTGGTCTATATATGGTGCAACCTCTACAACGGCACTTATACCGTCGAAGGTGAAACACTCACTTTCACCCAGCTTGAAAACACCGAACGCGCCTGCCTGCAACCCGCTATCATGGAGCAAGAACAACGGTACTTACAGGCGCTGCGGCAGGCCACGCGCTACACCCTCGACGCAGGGCGGCTCATCATCTTCTATGAGGACGGTCAGGAATTGATCTTCGCCCCGCGTGAGCCGTAAGGGCGTGAGACGGTATCTATATCGCGTATCCACATGCGGGCGCGTAGAAGCGCGTCCGCTATAATCGCCCGCCGCCGGGTGTTTTCAACGCTCGGCGGTTGGCTTGCCGGAGCATCAATACGTGCTGTACTACGTCCCCGGCACGGATACGGATTGAGGTTGTAGCGCGTGGTCGTCGTCCGCTGTGGTGACTTCGTCAGGAGTCGTCTCGCGTGCCTGCGCTCTGACGATCACGTACTGTGCGCCCGCCAACCCCAACAGCATCCAGAACACGAAACTGAAGCGATCCCAGATGGGTACGGCATCGCCCATGCCATAACCGATATGCGCCAGCAAACCGGCACCGATGAACACCGCCAGTCGCCGTTGCTGCTGATCACCGTTGCGCCATGTGAACCACAGCATGTAAGCCGCCGTCAGATACAACCCGCAGAACACGACCAACCCCGGCAAACCGAGATCGGTGGCGATTTGCACGAACTCGTTGTGCGCGTGCGGCAAGCGGAACTGTCGGTATTCGTCCGGGTCATCCGGGTTGGGGATGTCGTAGCCGATGACCGGGAACGCACGCGCCACCGGGCCATAACGCCAGCGGTTCATGCCGACGCCGGTCAGTGGGTGTGCTTCGATCAGATCAAAGGCCGCATCCCAGATGTCGAATCGCTGGCTTGATGTTCCCCGGTCACGCTCGGAAAGGCCGACCTCGGCATCGCCGCCAAAGGGCAGCAGATTGAACAGAATCACAGCCTGCGCCACGACCGCCACACCGACCACGCCGATAATGACCAGCCGCCAGCGGGCCGGGGCCACCAGCACCGCTGCGACCACCAGCGCCCCACCCACGCCGATCAGCGCGAAGCGACTTTGACCGAGAACCAGCGCCAGCATCAACAGCACGAACGTCACCGCCGCCACCGTCCGCCACGTCCAGTGCCAGCGATACAGCGCCAAACCGGCGGTCAGCGGAGCAAGCCACGTCATCACCCCGGCGATCTCATTGGGGTTGAAGCCGAACGACGCGAAAAACGGCTGGATGGTCGGCAGTGCCGCGATGATGCCCTCGAACGCGGCAGATTTCGTCGTCCATTGGGTAGCACCGAGCGCAATCACCGCGACGAACGTGCTGAGTGCCAGCGTCACCACCAGCAACGGACGTAGATCACGCTGCTGTGCGGCGTAGGTGACGAACGCCAGCAGCAGCGCCATCTCCAGCAGCGGACGCATGAGCATCCCCAGGCCGCGTGAGGGATAGGGCGCGGCGTCCACGTTGACCACGCACAGGACGATGAGCGCCAGCAACCAGGGATCGTAAAGCGTCAGCTTCCACGGGCTGCCGTAGGTGTACCAGCGAGCCAGATACACCGGCACCAGCAGCGCCAGCAACCAGAACCAATCGGCGCGGTCAACGGCGAGGTAGCGTGATGAGTCAGGGTCTATCGAAGGGCGCAGCAACCACAGCGTCCCGACGCTGATCGCCAGTAATCCGATGACCGCCGCGCCTCTGCCGACCGCTGAGAGGTCGTCCGTGTGAGCGACCTTCCACGCCAGCAGCACCCCGCTGATTGCGACGAGCAGCACCCCCAACCACACCCACTCGAAGCGATCAACACCGCTGGCACCGCTCGGATTAGGGAAGTTACTCGCGTACCAGAAATAACAGATCGCGCTGATGAGGATGTATGGTTCTGCATAGGTGATGGCGCGTGCAAAAGCTTTGGTCATGGATTGCACCCGGATGTTTGCCCTTCGTCACGAACGGTGTAAGTTTGACATAATTAAGTAACTGCTGATATAATCGCTAAGGCATGTTTTAACTAATAGTAGATGTGCTAATCAACAACTTATCGAATGTTCGTAAATACGGGCGAATTACACACACACGCCGGTAAATTAGGAAAGGTCAATTCTGCATGATCCATCAAGTTGTGACAAGGGTATCGCTGGAATCGTTCAGGGAGAGATCAGCGGGTAAAAAGATCGTCTTGCTCTACCCCTGGACGAACTATCGCAATTTATTTCTAAGTCACTTCCTCGCAAGTGCTAACGAAGGCTTACTTTATTATCGCATCCCCAATGAGATCACGGAACTGCGCCCCTGGCTGCGCGATATGATGCAGGAACTCGAACAGGTCGTGCCGGGTTTCGGCGGTCACCTGGGCGGCGCGTTAGATAGCGAAGCCACACCGGATGCCCTGGGCGCGGCGCTGGCGCGTGACCTGGGTGCTTACCGGGACGGGTATGTGATCTTGTTTGTGGACGAACTAGATCGTATAGAATTTAATGATACGTTCGTCACCTTTGTCAACAGCATGGTCAGGAACATGGGCGAGCATAAGCAGGTCGCGTTTAGTTCCCGTTTGCTGACCCACCAACCCTGGTATGACATGGTCGCTGCCGGGCAAGCTGTCGTTTTGGGGACGGAATATCGCAAGAACGATGTCATGTTCACCGTTGAAGATGAAATCAAACCCCAGCTTGAAATTTATGCCTTCGGGCGTGGTCATGCGATCGTCAACGGGCACGAGATCACCAATTGGGACGGCGCATTGCCGCGTAACCTGTTCTTCTACTTTATTGATAATCCGCTCGTCACCCGTGATGACATTTTCACCACGTTCTGGCCTAACCTGAGCGTCAAAGAAGCGACCAACGTCTTCCATGTGACCAAACGCAAGATCAGCGAACGGATCACGATGAAGGTCGCGCATGAAGGCAACTTCGAGCTGACGCAATACACCAGCGGCTTTTACATGCCGGGGGATAAAATCGTGCGTCACTACGACGTGGACGACTTCCAGGAAGCGATTGAACGGGCGGCGATCATCGACAATGAACCAGAAGAGGAAAAGTTGTATCGCCGGGCGATTGACCTGTACAAAGCACCTTTCCTGGAGACGATGGACATCCCCTGGGTGAAAGAACGGCGCGAACACCTCAAGCAACTTTACGCCAAAGCGTTGATCGGCATCGGGCGCATTTGCCGCCAGCGCGGGGACGACGAAGAAGCCCTCGGCTACTTCACCCGTGCGTTGAAAGAAGCGCCGGAGCGCGAAGATGTCCACCATGAAGTGATGAAACTTTACATCGAAATGGGGTTAGAAAAAGACGCCCGTAAGCAGTACAAACACATGGAAAAACAACTCAAGCGATCCGTCGGCCTCAAACCGAGCGAAGACTCTAAGGCGCTGTACGAATCGATCAAGTGACGCCTTGGCTGTGACGCATTCGATTTGACCTACCCCTCCGTCACGATCTCAGGATCGTGACACCTCCCCCACGCTATGGGGGAGGTATCAGGCCGCCGCGCCCAGGACAGTACTCTCCCCAATGCAATCAAAAGTCTTCTGTGTAGCGGATTTCCTCACTGAGATGGTGCGGGGTATCGTAGATAAACTTGCCGCGCCACACGGAATCACCGGGTTGCAGAATGTGTGACCAGTGCTGTTTATCAGCGTGGGGGCGGGTGTAGTCTTTCAGGGCGTCCAGCGCGACCCAACGCAGTTCACCTTCATCGCAGGGACGCAGACCGCCGCTGAATTGATCCACACGGAAGATAAACAACAACCAGTGGATAGGCCATGCGACGTCATACACGGTGACGACCGCCTTCAGGCGTGGTGCTGTGATGGTCAGGCCAGTTTCCTCGTGTAGTTCACGAGCGAGGCAGTCTTCGGGCGATTCGCCCGTTTCCAGCTTGCCGCCCGGTGCCGTCCATAGATCCTGTTGGGGCGGGCGGGAACGCTTGAGCAGCAGCACGCGGTCGTCGTCGAACACATAGCCCAATGACCCGACCACCACTTGATCTTTAGGAAAGCTCAACCGGCATCCGTTCCCAGCGAGTCGAACACTTTCGGGGCGATCAGCCAGATCAGCACACCGGATGTATTCGCAGGGTCGAGCAGATCAACGCGGGCGAGGCCACCTTTCTTCATGTCGATGTCAGCGTTTGTGAGTGCGCCTACGGCGTTGCTGAAGGTCGGCTCATGCCCGACGAGCATCACCTCGTCGTCGGTGGCGCACCCGTCGAGCAGGGCGGGTAAGCTGCCGACGTTGAAGCCAAAGTTAAGTTCTTCTCGAACTTCGACGTTCACATGGAGTGCTTCGCTGGCGATGTCGGCGGTTTGTCGGGCGCGGACGCGCGGACTACTGTAGAGCCGCGCCGGTTTCAAGCCCAGCCGCGCCATCACTCGCCCGGCGGTTTGCAGGCGTTCGATGCCGCGTGGTGTCAGTTCGCGGTTGTGGTCACTGGTGTTGACACCGGGTTCGGCGTCACCATGTCGGAGGAAATAGAGTTTCACGAGAATTATCCTTTACGCTACTGACGTTCATTGTAGCGCAAAGACGACTGTGATTAAAATTTCGTAAAGATGTTGGAGAATACGTTACCGATTGCCGGGCCGAGTATTGCCAGAATAAAAATGACGACAACAGCGACCAGCACCAGAATGAGCGCGTATTCGACGAGGCCCTGACCTTCAGGTTGTGGACGATAAAGCATGATTGCGATCCCTCATAAACTTTTGGTGCGATTACATTTATTGTAACATCCTAAAGATGTAATGAAGCATTAATTTTACATCAACTATAAAAATCTAAAGGAAAGTCTTTACGGGGGACTTAAATGCAAAAGAGCGACCTGCAGGCCGCTCTTTTTGGGGTTTCGCTAGTTCGGCTTAGGTGAACTGGGCGAAGATGTTGGAGAACACGTTACCGATTGCCGGGCCAAGCAGCGTCAGAATGATAATGACGACAACGGCGACCAGCACCAGGATCAGCGCGTATTCAACCAGGCCCTGACCTTCTTCTTGTGGACGATACATCATGATAATTACTCCTAGATTATTTATGATGTTGCCAATTAGACAACTGAATATAGCATAGCATGGATATACCCTTAATGTCAAAGACTGTAAAAGAAAATTTACAACTTTTAGACTATGACTTTAGTCCTATGTTGCCGGGCCTGCCAGGTCGTTGCTAGGCGGGATGGCGTGCAGGTGTTGGTTTAACTGTTCGATGGCTTGCCGTGCGGCGGCCTGGCTGAAGGTCGCATCCTCGGTGAGCCGTGCGATCGCGTATTGATCGTTCATGTTGTTGGCGTAGATGGCGGTGATGCTGTGTTCGGTCAGGTTGTCGAGCAGGTAAGGGTATTCTTCCACGACGTGGTAATGCACCGCCTTGAGGATGGTCTGCGCGTCCTGTTCGCGCCCATCGACCTTTACCTTGATCTGGTCGGCGGTCTGGACGGCTTTGAGTGCCGCCGCACTGTGTTTCTCGGCTTCGGTGAGCCAATCCCGCAGGCGTTTATACGGTAAGATGACTCTCTCACCTTGGATGGTCATGCGTAGGGCGGTAAAAAATGCTCGGATGTAACGCATCATCGGTGCTTTTATCCTTCTGATGGTGTTTGCTCATGTCAGGAATTGTACTTGACACAGTTAAATCGTGGCTTATAGGATTCGGGCGGTACGAAATGAACTGTAACTAAACCCCCTCCGCCCTGACTTTCGTCAGGCCACCTCCCCCGATCCGCTATGCGATTGCATCGCACCGCTACGGGGGAGGCATGGCGGCGGCGCGTGCAAGACAGCACCCTCCCCGTAGTGAAGCGGATTAACGCGCAACGAATCGGGGAGGGCCGGTGTGGGGTTGGTTATGCCGCTGTACAATCGTCAATCACCCTGACCCATTAAGGACACCCATGCCCGACTGGTTAAGTTCCACACTGACCGCCTTACCCTTATTCCTCGCCGTCATCATCGGCATCGGCACACCCTGGACGTTGGTCACACTGCCCCGCCGGGATTGGCGCGACCGCCCGATGGTGGCGTGTCTGTCCATCGCGTTCGGGTTGGCGCTGCTCAGCGCGTGGATGTTTGTGCTGGGCACGCTGGGGCAAAACACCGATCCTGACGCCGGGCAGACGCTCAATCCCATGCAAACCACGCTCAGCACGCACAGCGGCGGCACGGACTTGCTACGCCCGGATTTGATCGCCGCCGGGTTGGTGGTGCTGGCGCTGGTCGGTCTGGCTGCGGCGGCGATCAAGGCACGCCGCACCGCCGCACCGGTCACAGTGGCGGCGCAGCTCCTCGCCCCGGACGAAAAGGTGCTGATCGGCTTTATCGTCGTCGCGCTGCTGGCACGCTGGCTAATTACGGGCTGGCTGCCGTTCGGCTCCTGGGATCCGCTGTGGGTCTACGGCTATCAAGCGCGGATTTACACGCTGGTGGGGTACATCCCGGCGGATATTGGCTACTACCCGCAGTTCATGCAGTTGCAATACGCCTTCGGGCAGATCATGACCGGGGACGTCATCGACGACCACGCCGCCCGCGCCGTGTTGCCGCTGGTGCAGGTCGGTAGCATCCTGATGACGTACATTCTCGGTGCGCGATTGTTTAACCGCCGGGTCGGGATCATCGCGGCGGCGCTGTGGGCGCTGTACCCGCATATGGCGTACTGGTCACGGGTGGGCGATCTTGAAATCCCGGTGACGTTTGGTTTTACCGGTGCGGCGGCCTTCTTTTTGATGGCGTGGGGGCAGGCCGACCAATTTTACCGTCGTCGCTACGCGCTGGTCGCCGGGTTGTTCTTCGGTGTGGCGATGTGGACCAAGCCCACCGCTGGCGCGTTCGTCTATGGGGTGGTGCTGCTGGTCGTCGTGGAGTTCGTGCGCGTGCGTGGGGATTGGCGGGCGTGGTTGCCGCGCTTCGAGGTCGCGTTCATCACCGGGTTGGCGTGCATCCCGTTGGGCGCGGTCTGGTACCTGCGGAATGTGCTACTCGGTCATGATGCGATTGTGTTCCCGCCGTCGTTCTGGTTGACGCAAGCTATGCGCTCCGGCGCAGAGTTCGGCTGGCCTTTGCTCGCGCTCGGTTTGCTGGTGGCCTATGCCTATTTTGGACCGGACCCGCGCAAGCCGAACGTGCCCGGCGGTGTCATCGGTGTGGGGTTGGTCGCGCTGGGCGTGGCACCGACCATCATCGACCCGGCGCGCATGGGGCCGCTGGAATGGCTGGCGCTGGTCGCGGGGGTGATGGTGCTGCTGGTCACGTTGGGGCGCTTCGCCCGCGCCGAACTCACCGAACGCGGACGCCGTACACTGGTGATGGTCGGTTGGGTGCTGCTGCTGGTCGCGCCGTATTTCGTGACGTGGTTCTATTCCTACAGCTATCATTACCGGCTGTCGTTCCCGATTGTGCCGTTGATGATCGTACCGTCAGCGGTCATTCTCGCGCTGTGGTTCTCCCCGGCACGGATGGCGGCGTGGCGCTTCCCGCGACGGCTGGCCTACGCCGCGTTAGTCGTCGCGCTGTGTTTGCCGGGTGCCGCGACCGCCGTCTATGATGAGGGCCTCGGTTGGGATTGGCTGTGGACGATTCCACCGGAGGACGATTACTCGAAAGCCGGTCTGCTGGGGGTGGTCGCCACAATAGAAGACTACATCGCGGCGCACGACGACCCCCCGCATGTCCTTGCGCCAGGCTTGCAGACGCTGCCGTTCTTCTTCCCCACGCAGGACATTCGCATCGTGCAGACACCACGAGAGATCGACCAGACGGACGGTTTCACGCACTTTATCAACAGCCGTAACGCGCTGCTGGAATACAGCGCGGATGGTGAGGTCGCGCCCTATCAGAATCAATGGCTCGCCAGCCTGCCGCGTGAAAATGTGACCACGCGAGTCGCTAAGTTCGATGATCCGTCGTTTTTCTACGATGTCTACGAATTGCAAACCGAGGCACGTTTCACCTCACCGGCAGTACAGCATCCCGTCGATGTGACCTTCGGTGACTTTGCGCAGTTGGTCGGCTACAACCTCAGCGGAGATGCGTTTGGCGAGGGTGTGGTGATCGATCTGGTATGGGAGTCGCTGGCCCCGGCCCCGGCGGATTACACCCTGTATGTGCATCTGGTGCGCGGGGACGACGTTGATACGCTGTATGATGGCTGGGACGGCCCGGTGCGCTACTGGGACTTGAACTACTACTCGACGCTGTTCTGGGAACCGGGTGAGTACATCATTGACCGGCGCACGTTGTTTCTACATGACCCGGCGACCACCCCCGCCGGGGACGACTACCGGATACGGATCGGCTTTTATGACCCGACCACCGACCAGCGCGTCCCGGTCGGTGATGGCGACGGTTATCTGCTGGAAACGACGTTCACGGTGCCCTGAGAATGTGATACCATTCCCGCCCTATGACCAGAAGACACGTTACATTACTTACCGCAACGCTGATCTTGCTGCTGGCGGCGGCGCTGCGGATCTATCACATCACCCAGCAGAGCATCTGGTTTGACGAAGCCTTCGCCTGGAACATCGTCATCCAACCGGATATGTACCCGCGCATCGCGGCGGATACGCACCCACCGCTGTATTACTTGCTGCTGCGCGGTTGGATCACGCTGGCGGGCGATTCGCCGCTGGCGCTGCGTTATCTCTCCGCGTTGGTGAGCATGGGCACGGTCGCGCTGGTGTCGCAGGTGGCGCGGGAACTGGTCCACGGGTTGCGTATCCGCCCGGATGTGCGCCTGTGGGGGCCGCTGGCGGTCATGCTGGTGCTGGCGCTCTCCGATGCTGAGATCTTCCTCGCACAAGAGACGCGCAATTACTCGCTTTACACGTTTGCCGCTTGCCTGAACATGTGGTTTTATCTGCGTTGGCTGCGACGCGGGGCGCGTGCGGACGCGGTCGGTTGGGTGCTGGGCACGGCGGCGCTGATCTACACACATTATCAGGGGTTGTTCATCCCGGCGGTGCAAGGGTTGCACCTGGTGTTGTTCTTGCGCGGTCGCCAGCGGATGATGGGCGTCGGTTTGCTGGGCGCGATTGGTGTGTTGTTCGCGCCCTGGTTCATCGGAGTGACGCTGCCACAGGCGCAGCGGGCCATCGACAACAGCCTGCCCTACGCCATCCCCACTAATTGGGAGACGTTCCTCGCGCTGCGGGATAGCTACCTGGGCGCACAGTGGGCACTGATGGCGGTGTTGGCGCTGGTCGGGTTGGGCGTGCTGGCACGCAGACCTCACCCCCTGACCGATGATAACATCGGCCTTTCCCCTTCTCCATCAAATGTCGAGGGGTCGAATCGCACCAGTGAGACGGGGGTGAGGACTCGTCTGTCCGCCTTCTTCCTGGTGGCGCTGTGGTTCGCGCTGCCGTTCGCGGTGCTGTTCTTCGGCAACCTGTACGCCAGCCTGTTGACCGAGCGCAAGTTGTTGATCGTCGCGCCCGCGCTGGCGTTGATGATCGGCCTGGGATTGGCAGCGATGCCACGCGGCGCACGCGGTCTGCTGGCGGCGGCGATCCTGGTCTATGGTGTTGCGGCGGTGGATTACTACCGCGTCAAAGAACCCTGGGACGAGATCGCCGCGCAGGTCGTCCCCTACATCGAGCCGTCACATCTGACGATGATGGAGATCGGTGTCGGGCAGTACCCGGTGAAATACTACTGGGATGACATGCTGCCGGAGTCCGTGCGGGTGGCGACGTTTCCGTTTCTGGGTGATTTTACGATGGGCGTGACGACCGACTGGTTCACCTACTATGAGGGTGCGCTACCGCAATACCTCGACGTGACCAAACAGGAGAGCGTCGGGCCGGTCACGACAGCGTGGTTCCTGTTCTGGTCGCAGGAGATGACCAACTTCGCCCGCTTAGACGAGGCCGGGTACGTCCGCACCGCGACGTGGACGACCGAGCATCTCGGCAATCAGATCGACCTATACCGTTACGACGTGCTGCCGCAAACACCAACGGCGACCTTTGAGAACGACATGGTGCTGCAAGCAGCGGATCTGGACGCCGAGCGTTTGCGTGTTGACCTGTGGTGGGGGGCATCCGCGCCGGTCGAGGGCGATTACACCACATCGGCGGTGCTGCTGGATGCGAACGGGACGATTGCCGCACAGCTCGACTCACCGCCGCCATCCCCGACGAGTACGTGGGATGCGGATACGACTCACTACGAGGCCAAGTTCCTGCAAACGGGCGATGATGCGCCGCTGCCCCCCGGTGAATACACGGTCGTTGTGCAGGTGTATCGCTTCGTTGACGGCGCGATCCAACAGGTGATGACCGCTGACGGCGAGCCGAACATCACGCTGGGGACAATCAACCGATGACTGATTTTACCGGCCTGCACGCGCAAAGATCACTATGACGAAACGCTTTGACTTATCGGTGTTTGCCGCGATGGTCGCCGTGCTGCTGCTGGCGGCGGTGGTGCGCATCACCAATATCGACGGCCCCGCGCTATGGACGGACGAGGGCTTTGTCTACTACACGTTCAAGGTTGATTTGTTCGATGCGCTGCTCGGTGACCGGCACCCGCCGTTTTACTTCTATACGCTGCACGCCTGGGAAGCCGTCGCCGGGGACTCGATCCTCGCGTTGCGCTGGTGGTCGCTGCTACCGAGCCTGCTGACGGTTGCGGTTGTCTATCAAATCGGGCGGGAGTTGCGCGGCTGGTTGCCGGGGATGCCCGCCGGGGCGCTCGGCTTGCCGGTGCTGGCGGCGCTGCTGCTCACGCTCGCGGATGCCGAGAACTACATGGCACAGGAACTCCGCATGTATACGTGGCATGTGTTGTTCGCGGCGGGTAGCACCTGGGCGTATCTGCGCTGGGTGCGACTGACCTCACTCAGCAATCAAAGCCATGCTGCACACCGAAGCGCACCCTTTCGCCGTCAATCGGTTGGAGGATTGGGATTAATCATCATCTGGGTGACCCTCAACACGTTGCTGCTCTACACCCATTATTTCGGCGGGTTTGTGCTGTTGGTGCAGGGCTTGCACGCGCTGATCTTCCTGCATGACCGGCGGCGCTGGTGGGCGGTCGGGGTGCTGGCGCTGACTGGAGCCTTGTTCGCGCCCTGGTTCCTCGGCGTGACGCTGCGCCAATTCGCCGACGAGCCGGTAAGCCTCACCGCCGCTGCCATCGCGCCGCTGGATGTGCTGCTTGACTTCCGTGAGAAGTGGTTGGGCGCACAATGGCCGCTGATGCTGGCGCTGTTCGGCGCGGGGGTGTTGACGTTGGTGCCGCGTAGGGGCGTTAAAAACGCCGGCCTGTTGTTTTATCTGATCGCGTTGATCGTTATCCCGGTGGCACTGACGTTTGTCATCGGGCACGACGAGTTGATCCTGCTGGCGCGGCGACTGGTGCAGATCACCGTGCCGGTCGCGCTGCTGGTCGCGTTGGGGATCAGCCGGTTTCCGCTGGGCGCACGGGCGGTGATCGTCACCGCGCTGGTGCTTTACGGCGTCACCACAGTCGATTGGTATCGCGTCAAAGTGCCCTGGCACACGGTCACGGACTTGATCGCCGAATATGCCCAGCCGGGAGAACTCGCCCTGATGGATGTCGCCTTCGAGGAGTCCGCGCTGCTCTATTACTACGATCACCGCTTGCCCGATGGGATGCAGATCAGCAGTTACCCGGTATGGAGCGACCAACCGCGCTTTGATTATTACGAGATCGAACTCCCCGCGTTGCTGCGCGAACAGGACGCGTTGCAATCCGGTGTGGTGACGGCCTGGGTGACGTTCTTCAGCCCTGACCCCGGCATTCTGGCGCGTCTAGACGCTGCCGGGTTCCAGCGCACGATGACGCGCCCCTACGAACACGTCGGCAGTGTGATCGACGTCTACCGTTATGATCGCCTGCCGGACGACACATCAGAAGCCGCTTTCATCAACGGGATGACACTGGAAGCGGTCGAAACCGTGCCGGACGAGTTGCGCGTCGATCTGTGGTGGGGTGCGGCTACCCCTATCGACGCGGATTACACGGTCTCTGCCGCGCTGCTGGATGAGGCCGGGCAACTCGTCGCCCAGCTCGATAGCGCCCCGCAAACAGGGGCACGCCCGACCTCGACCATTGCACCGGGCGAGGTGGTTTACGATCCACGTCCGCTGCAAACGATCAGCGGGGAGCCGCTGCCGTCGGGCATGTACACGGTCGTCGTGCAGGTGTATCTACTCACGCCGGAGGGCCTCATCCCCGTACAGACAGCGGCAGGCGAGACGACTGTAGCGGTCGGCAGGCTTACCCGATAAAATGATAGCGTTTACAGGCGAGGTATGATGCTATGATTACAAACGTAGAAATCAGGAATTACAAAAGCATCCGATATGCGAACCTCACGCTTGAACCGTTAAACGTACTGATTGGGGAGAATGCGTCGGGGAAATCGAATCTGCTCAATTTCTTCCAACTGCTACGTGATGGAGCTGAAGGCAATCTCAATGCGTCTATTAATCGAATGGGCGGTATCGATCAGGTCGCGCACTTTGGTACTGATGCGTTCGCATGGGAACTCAAATTTGCCGATGTCGCCGGAGAAGAGACGTTATTCTATTCAACAAAACTTGACCGTCGCGGCAAAACAGGTAATTACGTCATCAAGCAAGAGGAAGTAGAACGCCCACCTTATGAAGGACATACGTCCAGATACAAATATCTCTCCGCGAACAACGGCTATGTGCGAATACTAAAATCGGTGACCGATGATGAGGACAAGTCAGAGCAAGAAAGTGCGGATACGGAATTGGCGATCTCCCAAATTCGTGACCGGGCACGCTATCCTGCCATCACAAATCTGCGGACTTACCTAGCAGATTTCGGTATTTTTCACGGTTTCGGTGAGGGTTCATTGGAAGCCATGCGTGGTTCGCAGTTGTTCAACACGCAGAAGCCACTACGTCTCTCACCGGATGGCAGTAACCTGGTTTCCGTGTTGCAGCAGATCAGCAATGACCCGACCTATAGACAAACGGAAGCCCGCCTCAACGATGTTTTGCAGGCTGTTTTTGCCGATCTTGACAGACTCGATACGCCAATCACATCGGGTGGGCGCGGTGCCCTGAATTACCGGAGTCGCGACTTTGATGTGCCTATCCCGGCTGCTTTGATGTCTGATGGGCAACTGCGCTTTCTTGGCTTGGCGGTGTTGTTGCTATTACCTGACCCGCCCTCACTCACCGTGATTGACGAACCGGAAATCGGGTTGCATCCGGGGATGCTGGCTGTGCTGGCGGAACTCCTCGGAGAAGCGGCGACGAGAACCCAGCTTTTCGTTGCGACGCATTCCGCGCAACTGCTAAATGCGCTTGCGCCAAAACATATTATTACAACCAACAAAGTGCAGGGGGCGACACAATTTCAGCGGCTTGACGAGGATGAATTAGAGCGTTGGCTTGGTCATTACTCACTCGGTCGCTTGTGGACAATGGGCAAGCTAGGTGTGTAGTAGTGGCGCATTTGTTTATTCTATGCGAAGGATCAACCGAAAGAAAAGTGCTCGAAGCATTTTTGCGTCCCTACTGGCAAGAACGTTTTGAATCGGCATCGGTGAGAAAGTTCGAGGGGAATGGTGAACTTAAACGAGATTTCAAAGACTTCACCGAGCGTGAATTACGCACTGAACCGGATGCATCAGTACTGTGCCTGGTTGATCTCTCCCGTGAACCCTTCGATGTATACAACCCTGAGCGAATGACGGTCGCTGAAGGCTATGAGGCTGTCCAAAGACACATGCAAAAGCAGATTAAACGTGAATTTCAGCATCGGTTTGGTGCGTTCCCGGTGGTGATGGAGATCGAGACGTGGTTATTGGGTGATAAGGACATCCAGCATGTGATGGAAACGAACGAAGCTGAACCAGAAACCATCCCATATCCATCGCGTTTCCTTGAGAGGCACTACAAGAGCCGAAATAGGACATTCGGTAAGACCACGACTGGTGTGAACCTGTTCAGGCGAGCAAGTGCGGTGCGTGTCCATGAAGATAACTGCCCACATTTTAACCTGTTGGTCGATTGGCTCACCAAAACGCCTATGCCACCACCCGATCCCCAATCCGAGGTGGTCAAGTCTAATCTCGACACATGGGAAGCCGAACGTGATGCCAAATACCAGCACTATCTTACTCTGGCAGAAAACCCGACAACCGAAATAGAACTAGATGCTGCAATCCAAGCACAAGAAGATTGCGAACAATTCTTCGACACTTATTCCGAAATATTCCAAGACACACCAGACGAATGAAAAACACATCGCTTTATGGTTTCATCTTCGTTCTGTTGTTGGCGACGGCGGGGCGCATCTTGAATATCGACGCGGAAAGCCTGTGGGTCGATGAAGGCTTCAGTTACTGGGCTATTCGTCACCCGGCGATGCTCGACGTGCTGGTGAACGACGTCCACCCGCCGCTGTACTTCGTCGCGCTGCGCGGCTGGGCCTCCTTGACCGGCATCAGCGAACTGGCACTGCGTTATTTTTCCGTGCTGCCGAGCCTGCTCAGTGTGGCGATGATCGCACCACTGGCGCGGGAACTGGACGTGCTGCGCGGCGGTCGGCGGTCGGCGTTGGTGGCGCTGCTGGCGGCGCTGGCGCTCGCCCTGGCGGATATGGAAAACTACATCGCGCAGGAAGCGCGTATGTATACCTGGCATGTGCTGTGGGTGATCGTCAGTATGTGGGCGTTCACCCGCTGGATCAACACGCGCCGCCGTGCCTTAATCGCGGTCTGGATTATCGCTAATCTACTGCTGGTCTACACGCATTACATCGGTACGGCAGCGGTCGCGGTGCAGGGATTGTACGTGCTGCTGTTTCTGCGCGGACGTCGCCGGCTGGAAGCGGTCGGGGCACTGGCGTTGGTCGGTGGGTTGTTCGTGCCCTGGTTGCTGGTGGTCGTCGCCGGGCAGACCGGCAACATCGGCACCGGCTTCAACGTTCCCTCGACGCTGACCTCCCTGTGGGACTGGCGCGACGAATGGTTCACCGGACAGTGGGCGCTGCTCGGTGGGTTGGCGCTGTTGGGTGTGGTCGCGCCATTGATGCGCCCTGGCGAAACCGCAGCACCACGAAAATTTTCCGCGTCTTTTTTGTTGCTGGCATGGCTGGTGGTGCCGGTCGCTGGTGCTTATGTGTTGAACCTCTACACACCGATTTTGATGGACTACCGCCTGACGCAGATCACCCCGGCGGTGGCGCTGATGATCGCGTTCGGGTTGGTCGCTATCCCGGCACCGACGCGGATATTTCTGGTCGCGGTGATCGTGGTCTATGGCGTGGCGATTGATGAAACACCCCGTCCGCGCCCGCCGTGGCGTGAGGTCGGCGCGAACGCCGCCCGCTATGCCACACCTGGTGATCTGGCCCTGGCGCACGTCACGCCTTCTGGGGATTGGCAGGTGATGTACTACTACGAACGGTTCATGCCGCCGGATGTCAAGCGGCGGTCGCTGCGGCAGTGGCAGCTTGAGGACGTCTATGGCACGCCTTACACTGAGGGCTTACCCGCCCTGCTGGAAGAAAACGATCACGTCTGGTTGATGCACTGGTCGAACGATACCAGCGCGTTCGACTATCTGAGGGCGACCGGGCACCAGCAAACCGCCGTCATGCGTGAGGATTGGCTCGGCAACGCGCTCAACGTCTATCGTTATGACGTGGTGCCGCCGCCCGATGACGCCCAGGCCGCTTACGTCACCGGGATGGTGTTGCGTGATGCTGCCATCCAAGCGGCGCACGTCGATCTCTGGTGGAGCGCCGCCGCGCCACTCTCGGCGGATTATACCGTGTCCGTGTTTGTGCTGGACGCAAACGGTGTGCTGGTCGCGCAGGACGACTCCATACCGTTCGCGGGGCAGCGCCCGACCTCGACCTGGGGCACTGACGAGGTGATCTACGATCCGCACCCGTTGGATTTTGATGCGCTGCCGCCCGGTGAATACACGGTCGGCGTGAAGGTCTACCAGTTCACCGGCGACGGCATCAACGACCAACCCACGACCGACGGCGACGAGTTCGCCGTCATCGGGCAGGTGGTGCGATGACACGCTCGACCGACATAAAAAGTCTACTAGCGCAAGAACAAGCTGAGCTTGCATGGTGTTTTTGCCCCCTCACCCCCGTCTCGCGGTGCGAGCCACCCCCTCTCCCACCTTTCGCTTCCTGCGGAACCTGGGGCGAGGGCTGGGGCGAGGGGGAAGCGCGGCTGCGCCGCAATGCCACCGAAGGCAGCACGAACCAACCGACCTCCGGTTGGGATTCGCGTCGTCCCTCTACCCTTGTGCGAGAGGGTTGGGGAGGAGTCAGTAGCTGCCCGGTTCAAAACCGGTGGCTGTGGCGGGATTCAGGTCAACGATGCGATTAACGAACTGGTTGATCCTGGTAGTGCTACTCGCTGCGTTCGCTTTGCGCCTGTGGCACCTCGATACCGAGTCCATCTGGCATGACGAGGCATGGAGCATCCGTGCTATTCACGGGCCGTTCACCACGCCGGACGATAACACACCGTTCGTCTACTACCTGAGCGGGCATCTGCTGTGGCGGTTAGGCGGCGGTGATACGCCGCTGGCACTGCGTTACATCTCGGTACTGATCGGCGTGCTGACGGTGGCGGCGGCGCTGCACATCGGGCGGCGCTGGTATGGTGCGTGGGCGGGTCTGACGGTCGGCGTATTGGTGGCATCGTCGCCGCTACTATGGGAGTACGCGCAGGAGATACGGGCGTATGTCGCGGTGCCGCTGGTCGCGCTGGCGCTGCTAGCGGGTGCGGATGCGCTGCTGCGTGCCGATCGCCGTGCCTCGTGGCGGGCGTGGGCGGTTGTGTTCGCCGCCGAGCTGGTCGGCATTTACACGCACAACCTCGCTGTGCCGTTGGTCGTCTGGTTGAACGTTGCGCTGGGTGTCGTGTGGCTGCTGCGCCGGGATTGGCGCTCTATATTCGTGTGGGCGGGTTGGCAGATCGCGTTGATCGTCGCCTATGTGCCCTGGTTGCTCACGCAGTCACCTTCCGGCACACCGCTGAACACCCCACCAGAACCCGGCCTCACACTGATCCGTGATGTGTGGCGAAGTTACTTTCTGCCTGCCCTGCCACAGTTGCGCGAGGCGTCGTCGCCGTTGTTGGTTGATGGGTTAGGGGTGATCGTCGGCGTGGTGATGGTGATGGGGACGGTGTGGTGGGCGATCCGCAGGTCGCCCCTGCATGTGCGCTGGTGGTTGCTGCTCTCCCATGTGCTGCTGGTGCCGGTCTTCACCACCGCGTTGATGCTGGCGGCGAATATCGACTTTCACCCGCGTTATTACATCGCCGCCGTGCCGGCGACGCTGCTGGCCCTGGTCGCCGGGGTGATGCTGGTGCCGCCGGTCGCGCTGCGTCGTAACCTGTTCGTGGTCGTCGCGGTGATCGCGCTGGCGGCCTCGGCGGGGAGCATCCACCAGATACGCAGCACGCGCACTTACCAGCACGACGACTTCGCCGCGCTGGCAGCCTATTATGACAGCCTCCCCGCCGACGCGGTGATCCTCATCCCCTTCGACGATGAACCCGCGCTGCAATATTATTACGACCGCGTGCTGGAGATCGACGCGCAGTTCGTCAACGTGCCGCTTTACAGCGACGAGGCCAGCGCCAGCGACGTTATCAACGCGCTGGATGCCGCACACGTCGAACTGCTGACGTGGTTCCAGGTGCCCGCCGACCAGCGCGGGATGTATCCCTGTCTGCTGACCGCCGCCTCGACCGCGCCGCCCGGTGACTCACAGACCTATTTCGGCTTGATGACGTGGGCGTTCACGGTCGATGACCTGACCATGCAGCCGCTCTCCGCTGCCCCGGCGTATCGCACGGTCAACTTGCGAGACGCGGCCTATGGCGCGGGTGGCGGCGGTGCTTGCCTGCGCACCATCTGGACGCTCGACCAGACATTTGAGCAGAATCTCAAAGTGGCGGCTGCGATCCGTAATCCGTTTGGTGCGGCGGTCACTCGCAGCGATGCTGAGATCGCCCGACCGGACAACACCGGCACCGCCGCCTGGGATGCTGGCGCGGTCGGCACGGCTTACAATCTGCTGATGCTGCCCGCTGGCGCACCCCGCGCTGACTATACCCTGGCCTGGAACCTCTACACACCTTCGCGGACGACGCAGTTCGATTTGCTGGATGACGCGGGCAACCCCGCCGGTGTCGAGTACCGTGTGCCGGAACCGGTCACGCTCGCCGGGCCGCCGCTGAATGACCTTCCCGACGCGCCGGAAGTGGTCGCCACCAGCACGGACACGATCCAGACCGGTGTGCCGTTTGACCTGGCGCTGATCCTGCCGGGAACGGCTGAGGTCACGTTGACGGTCGGCGAAGTGACGCTTACTGATAACGGTGAGGCCGGTTTAGGCTGGTATCGCTTCCAGGTGCCGCCGGGGAACAGTGGCGAAGCCGTGCTGCGGGCCGGGGATGCGGTCATCGCCCGGTATCCGATCAGCGACCCGGAGCGCCAATTCACCCCGCCGGGTTACGCTACGCCGGCCGATGTGACTTTTTCCGGTGTGGGGCGGTTGGTCGGCGTGGATTTGCCAGCGGGGGCGGTGTCAGCGTCTGCGCCACCGGAGATCACGTTGGTGTGGCAGGCTGCCGGGGACGTATCGACGGCTTACACGGTCTTTGTGCAGTTGCTCACCCCCGACGGACAGGTCATCGCGCAGAGTGACCAGCAACCCGCCGGGTGGACGCGCCCCACAACGAGCTGGATTGAGGACGAGTATATCGCGGATACGCATCTGCTCGACAACTGGAGCCTGCCAGCATACAGCGGCACGGCGACCGTGATCGTTGGCCTGTACGATGCGCAGACCGGCTTTCGCCGTGTGCCGACCGCCGACGGTGCCGATTCTGTAACCCTGCCGGGGACGGTGCGCGTCTCGCCATAAAACACAACACAGCGATGCGAGTCGCATCACCGTGTGTGCAAAAGTGTATGTCAGCGGTCGTCCGCTAGACGACCTGTGTTTCGCGCTCAGTCGGGGTTGGCCCACCGAGCGCCCGTTTCAAGAACTTGACCACGACATGCGACGGCACCGCGAAGCCCACCTCCGGGCCGGTAATCATCGTGTTGACACCCACCAGCCGACCGTCAGTATCCACCAGCGGCCCGCCGGAATGCCCCGGACGCAGCCGCAGATTGAGCGCGATCCACTCACGACCGGGCGGCAGTTCGGGCAGGTCGCCGCCCATACCGATGACCGTCCCCGCCGTGAGCGAGTCTCGCATACCCCAGGGATGCCCCATCGCCAGCACCCACTGACCGGGGCGCAGCTTGTTGGAGTCGCCCGGTTCGATGGTCGGCAGGTCGTGGGCCTCGACGGCGAGCGCGGCGAGGTCGTTTTCTTCGTCGAGCGCCAGCACCTTTGTGGGCAGTGTGCGTCCATCGGGCAGTGAAGCCGACAGCGAACGGTTGCCGCTCATCCGGCGACCACCGCGCCGTCCCCATGCACCCTGCATGACCACATGCGCGTTGGTGACGATCAACCCGTCCGGGTGCCAGACCGTCCCCGCGCCGATGCTGCCGCGGCCGTCTTGTAGTTGGACGAGGCCGCGCTGGACGTGGGCGTAGGTGGTCGCCATCGCATCGCTGAACTGTTGCAGCAGGTTGCTCATGCGCCTATACCTTCTCGCCGACCGTCACGTTGATCTCTTGTACCTCGCCACCACGTACCACCTTCACCGGCATCACCTGCCCGATGCGCTCAGTATTGAGCAGCGCCAGCAGCGCATCCAGGTGTGGGGTCGGTTCGCCATCCAGCGCGACGATCACATCACCCAGCAGCAGGCCGCTCGTTTCAGCAGGGCTTTCCGGTTCAACGGAGACGAGCAGCAAGCCCGTTTCCTGCCCGACCGCCTGCGCGGTGCCACCAGGGAGCCGCGCCGCTTGCGCCCCCACGCCGAGGTAGCCCTGGCGCATCTTGCCGTGTGCCATCAGCGAATCAACGACGGTGTTCACCATCGCGGTTGTGATGGTCAGGCTCGCGCCCCGGTTAAAGCCGGAGGTGTTCATCCCCTGTACACGACCGGAGGCATCCAGCAGCGGCCCACCGGAAAAACCGGGGTACATCACCACATCGGTGCGCACGGTTCCTTCCATGCGGCGCGGGTTGATGGCACTGACCACGCCGTGCGTCGCATGGATACTTTGACCAGGACGCCCCAGCGCGAGTACCAGATGCCCCACTCGCAGCGAGTCGGCTTCTGCCAACGGCAGCGGCGTCAGAGTCTGCTCGACGGTCAGCACGGCGAGATCGGTGTTCGGGTCACGCCCGACCAGTTTAGCAGGCATGGTTTCGCCATCGGCGGTGCCGATTGTGATGCCCTCATCCCGTTTGATGACGTGGTGCGCGGTGACGACCACATTATCACGCCAGGCGATAGCGGTCGCACCTAAGCGCCGCCGACCCTCGATACGTAGTACACCCTTGCTGGCTTCGGTGACGGCATCTGCCATTGCGTCTGAGATCTGTTGAAAAAGTCCGGACATATGTCCCGTTCTCCTTGATAGTTTCGTTTTGTCTTCTCTATCATCGCAGATTTACGGGTGTGGGTCGCCGTCAGAGCGGGTGGGGCGTGCCTATCTATTTGGGTAGGGCGGGGGGTGGATAGACGATTTCCATCGGCAGGCCGTGTGCGTCGGTCGGTGGGTCGGCAGGCAGGGTGCGCAGCGACTCACACCGGGCGGCGACCGCCAGCACCAGCGCATCGAGGATGTCATCGTCGGCAACGGCGGCGGGTTTGTAGGCCGCACGGGTCGCGTAGACAAACGCTTCGACATCCGCGAGGTGCCGCCGTAGCACGTCCACACGTTCCAGAAAACCAACACCTGACTTTTTGCTGTGGCGCATGGGCGCACCCGCCAACGCGGTAAAGACCACTTCCGGGTGGCTTTCCAGCAGATAACCCCGCTGCCCACCACGTAGAAAGGTGTCCACCTCGCGCATCTTCGGCGTGATGTTCCACGCCTGCTTGGAGATACGTTTGCCTGTCGCCGCCTGGTTGACATCACACGCAGTCGGGTAGTCTTCCGCGTAGACCGCCGCTCGCACCGGCACCGGAAACACGCTGCTGCGCCGACCTTGCAACATCCGGCGGGCTGCCGCATCACAGGCGCGAGGCTGGTCGTCCGGCAGCCCAATAGGGATGTCGATTAACACTCGTTGTGCGTTCGGATAGGCTGTGTGCAGCGCCGCGATGGTCGGGAAAACCGCGCTCACCGGCTTTTGTTCTGCTATGTGGGCGATAGCAAGCCACCCGGTGGGGCAACCGTCTACACCTATGTATGCTTGTCTTATGCACATCGATTTTCTACCAACTTAATACTAACTTTATGAAAACTGTAAATTTTTCCGTACAAAAGTACTAGTAGGTTTTCAACTAAGAGGGTGATACTCTATAGTACATTCAATGATGTAGAAAACAAATTAAAACTATACTTAAACAAGCGTAAAGACAACTTGAGGTATTTTTGATGAAACGTGGCATGCTCACCTTGATGGTGATCGCATTTATGATCTTGGTCAACCGGATGGTGTTCGCGATTCCGGATTTGCCCGTTCCTGATCCGCCACCGGTAATTATTGATGATCCCGAACCAGTCATAACCGAGGCACCGTCAGCGACACCGACACCAGACGTCACCGCAGAGCCGACACCGGACGTCACCGCAGAGCCGACGCCGGATGTTACGGAAGAACCGACACTGTCGCCGTCAGCGACACCGACAGCAACGGCGGTGGTCACTGAGGAACCAACACTGACGCCGACCATCACTCTGACTCCGTCGCGGACGATGATCCCGACCAATTTACCACCGCCGACACTCACGCCGTCAAATACACCGACGGCGACGCTCACACCATCGAATACACCGACGCTTACGCCAACGGCGACGTTCACCCCATCGAATACACCCACCAACACGCCGACACTTGTACCGACTGCGACGTTGACGCCAACGGACGATGTGCCACAATCGGCAGTACGACCGGTGCTGACGTGTGTCGCGCAGGCGGGGTTGCCGGGCACGTATGTCGCTCGTTTTGGCTACGTCAGCGAAGCGCGTGACACGGTCGTGATCGAAATCGGTACGAACAACCGGTTCACACCCTCACCTATCGACCGGGGACAACCGCAGCTTTTCCTGAGTGGTGTTCGTCAGGATGCGTTCCGGGTATCGTTCGCCGCCGGTGAGACGTTGCGTTGGATCGTCTCCGGGCCGGATGGCATCATACGAAGCGCGGTCGCTAATGAGAACGCCGAACCTTGCGCTCCAGATGTTGGTACCGGTGCGCTGCAAATCACGCTCCGCTGGGATAACCTGACCGATATGGACTTGCACGTCTTCGAGCCGAACGGCACACACATCTTTTTCGCCAACCCGGGGCCGACCTCGACCGGCGGCTTCCTTGATGTGGATTCCAATGGCGGTTGTGTGTCCACCGATCCGAGCGGTGTTGAAAATGTCTATTGGGCGAGTTCACCGCCAGTCGGTACCTATCAGGTCTGGGTGGATCAATTCCTCGGCTGTGGTACGCCCCCGGCGAACTGGTTGCTGACGGTCAAAGTGGATGGAGTCGCTGTGCTGCAACGGGCAGGCAGTGGTGAGGGACCCACCGACATTATGTTCACCATCTCTGAAGATGGGGGCATCGTCGTCGGCGGGGGTGAGCCATTCAGTGGGATGTCTCTACTCGGTAAATAGTTCGACCATGGCACATTAGACAACGAGCTTCAAATTGTTGTATAAAGACGTGATGAACAGACTAACATCACCACGAGCAGAGTTGTGGAGGCTGCGATCCGCGGTCGTAGCTCAATTGGACGATCGATTGGCCGGATTTTGGAGCCGCTACGCAACAGGTGTCAAGACCAAAACCGAGACACGCAAGCCTATGGATTGACCTATATCAGCGGCCTACTGCGGATAGAGGATAACGGCAATATGGCTGAGATAGGGAGGCAAACGGGGGTGAGGGGCGGTTGGCTGTGGAAGAAACCGTGCGCGAGGGGATCGAAGAGATCCCGGCGGTGACGAGCGGCACCTATCAACTGCTCGCCACCAGCGAGAACCTCGACGGCACCTACAGCGTCTCGTTCGGTGTGCGCTAGTCGTCGCGGGGCACGCCCGGCTGACCGTCCTTCCATAGATAGTGGTCAACCGGGTTGGCGGTAGCGAAGAAGGCCAGCAGGTACGCCCCTTCTTCGTTGGTTACCATGAACTGGTGCGGCGTCCCCGGCGGGAAGAACAACGTCGCCGGGGACGTCGCATCGAGAACTTCATCACCGATCTGCACTTTCACGCTGCCGCTGACCACGACGATGGCTTCTTCGGTGGGGTGCTGGTGCAGCGGTGCCCCGGCCTTATGCGGCACATGGAGTTCCCATAGTGCCATCTCCTGTGAAGCGACCGGTGCTGGCAGTACATCGCGGCGATGGATGTTCTTGTGCAGCCCGATGATGTGGGTTTCGAGATCGTCGTGCTGAATGATAGGCATAAAATTATGTCTCCTCTCGTTATTTGCTGATGTCAACAGTCTAGCAAGTAGGCGAATCCAAATTAGCCCGGATATTGGGGGATAGACAGACTATCCTCGCGTGCAACACCCGAACCAACTGGCTATAGGCACGTTCTTACAGATCATGTATATTTAATATATGCCGGGTGGAAACCTGCGCCGTACATAACACTTTGACCTTGCTTGATCTACCAAGATACAAAGTTAATGAGTTGTTTCTATCTGTCTCGTCCTTATCTAAATTATGTCTTGTGGAGGATAGAAGAAACGATGGCATCCAGCTATATAGTTGAGCGTTCCAGACAAACTCGCGACACTCGTGAGATCACCTTTAGGGGTGATGCCGTCCGTTTAGCCGGACAAATGGACTATCCACGCAACATCCCGCCCTCTGAAGATCGCGGGACTTACCCTTTGTTGTTCGTCTTGCATAGTGCAGGGTGGGGCAGCCGTTCAGATTACGCCCATTATGCCAAAATCGGATTACGCAGCGGTTACGCCGTCTTCCGTTGGGATAAACGCTGTAACGGGCGCAGTGGTGGCAGCGGTCGCGGCTCCACGACGATGGACGCGGTCAATGCCTATGAAAACGCGCTCGACCAACCCCACATTAACAACAATCATGTCGTGATCCTCGCACAAGGTGAAGGCACGTTGATGCTAGCGGAGAACTTCGGTCTGTTCGCACGCATTCAGTCCCCTACCGGGGTGCTGCTTATCGCGAACATGCTTGACGCCAGCGCGATTAACGCCATCGCCGCACCCACGCAGATCATCAACGGTGAAAACGACTGGCACGACTGGCGCGTCTACGGACGTGAGGCCAGCATCAGCCATAAGACGTGCTACAGCACCGACACGCATTATTACATGGCGGATGGTGCCAACCGTATGTTGATGATCGAAGACGGTGGACGCAGGGCATTCCACCCCGGTGCAAAGCTCATCACACAGGAATGGCTACAGGATTTATGCCGACGTTTACCGTAAACTTACAAGACGAGGTCGCCATCGTCACCGGCGGCGGGGATGACGTGGGGCGTGCGGTCGCGCTCGCGCTTGCCGCTTCCGGTGCCGCCGTGACCGTCAATGACCTCAACCCTGACCGCGCCGAAGCCGTCGCCAGGCAGATCAAGGATGCCGGTGGTCGGGCGCTGGCCTTCTCCGGCGACATCTCCAATCGTTATCAAGTCAGCGCGATGATCGAAGCCACCCGTGACGCACTCGGCGAAGTCAGCATTCTCGTCAACACGGCGGGCAGCTTCAAAGCCGATACGTTCAATAAGATTGACGAGTGGGACTGGCGCAAACAGATCGACGTGATGCTGACCGGGGCGTTATTCACCAACCAGCTTATCAGCCGGGTGATGAGTGACCGGGGCGGCGGTGTGATCGTCAATCTCGCCAGCAGCACCACCACAGCGGAAAGCGGCATCGGCTATGTGAGCGCCAAAGCGGGCTTGCTCGGCCTCACGCGGCAGGCCGCCCGTGAACTCGCGCCGCAGGACATCCGTGTTAACGCGGTCTGTGCTGGCAACCTCGATCACTACAGCAGCCCCCCGGTGACCGCCAATATGCTCGACCGGCCCGGCACATTTGAAGAAATCGCCGATGTGGTCTTATTTTTGTGCAGTGATGCCGCCCGTTTCATCACCGGGCAGGCCATCACCGCTGATGGTGGGGGACTGGCATGACCACGCTAGTCACCGGCGGCACCGGCCTACTAGGTCGCGCGTTGATCGCGCAATTGCTCGAACGTGGTGAAGCCGTGCGCTCGTTCGACCGCGTCCCCTTTCCCGACCGCGATGTGCAGACGGTCATCGGCGATGTGCGCAACTACGAGGATGTACTGCAAGCAGTCACCGGCATGGATACGGTGCATCATACCGTTTCCGCCATTGACCAGACACCCGGCAAGCCCCAGTTCATCTATGACATCAACGTGACCGGAACGGCGAACGTCATCCGTGCCTGTAAAGAGGCCGGGGTGCGCAAGTTGATCTACACCAGTTCAATTGACGCCGTATTTGACGGAACGCCCATCCGAGGGGGGGATGAAAGCCTGCCCTATCCTCAGCGGCACCTGAATTATTACAGCGAGACCAAAGCCGAAGCCGAGCAGATGGTACTCGCGGCGAGCGACGACGACCTCCTGACCTGTGCGCTACGTTCGGCAGGGATCTTCGGCCCGCATGACCGGCACCGCTTCCCGGCAGTGCTAGGCAGCGTGCGAGAAAGCGGCAACTTTACCCGCATCGGCGATGGTTCGGCGAAATTCAACCACGTTTATGTGGATAACCTCGCCCATGCACATCTGCTGGCAGCGGCGCGTCTGATGCCGGCGTCGCCGGTGGTGGGGTCAGTTTACTTCATCGTGGATGCCCCGCCGACCAACTTCTTCGACTTCTTCCTGCCCTATCTACGGGCGCTCGACCTACCGACGAGTGGCAGCACCATCCCGCGCTGGGTCGCGTCGATCATCGCGGCAGGGGTGGAGCTAGGCGCACGGCTAAACCCGCGTAACAAAAATGATTCAACCGCCCTGACGCGCTACGTCGTTAATTCTGTTGCGACCGATTTCTGGTTTAATGGAGGTAAGGCGCAACGCGAACTCGACTATCAACCCATTATTGACCGCGAGGAAGCACAGCGCCGCACCATCGAATGGTTGAAATCGGAGCAAACGTAAAAATGGAATATCAACTCTCCTGGCTAATCGAAAACCGGATCATCCTGGTGAAATTCGTCGGCGTGATGGATTCAAAGGCAATGCAGGCGTATCTCGAAGAGTCGTTTGCCATGCGTGACCAGGCCAACGAGGCCAACGGTGTCAACGGTCCACTGGTACACACCATCACCGATTCGCTCGATGTTACGGGGAGCAAGCTCGGCCTCAGCGACATCCGCAGCATGATGACGCAGTTACGCGACCAGAAAGTCGGCTGGTCAATTTTCGTCAGTGATAAGATGATCGACCGGCTGTTCGCTTCTATCGGGCATCAGTTTGTGGGTGTGCGTCACCGAGAATTTGCCACGATGGAAGAAGGATTTGAATTCCTCGAAAACAATGACCCAACCCTCGGCGCGATCCCCCGGCTTCAGACGGAAAACGCCGGTTAGCCCTCCACGTATTCACGGCGGACGTGTTCGACAATGGGAATGAGCTGTGCCGCCGTATAGTCCTTTTCATACAGATGATGCCACAAGGCCGCAAATGCAATCCCGGTGGCATAGTCATAGCGTTCTCCCGCTTCTTCCCCGGCGATGACAGCACGTACACCGGGCAAATCCATGTCATTGGCACACAGATGCACGATCACCCCCGCCGGGTAACGTACCCAACGCGGCAGCGGACGCTTTAGTACGGTCTTTTTGTTCTTGGCGCTGCGCCAGTCAAAGCGGGTATGCCCGTCATGATCCGACGAGTGGATGACGAAGTCCTTCACACCATCGACAGACGCCGCGACCCACATCTCGCGCCCCGGTGCTTTGATAACCAATCCCGGTGGCATCTGGTCGAAGGCGTCATTAAACGTCGCCAGCAAGCGCAACGGCGGGTTTGTCTCGTGTAGATTTTCCATAAATTCCTCTGGGATTACCGGGCTTTCAGCCTCTATTTTAGCAAATCAATCCGCCGATGTAACCGCGTCGCTGAACCGGCGGACGTAATACCCGCAAAACACCACCGCAACCAACCCGAAGCCGGTGGCATCCAGCCAGAAGCCAAGCGCGGCGGTGCCGTCGATAATCAAGCCCCCGGCACGCAGCATCAACCCCGGCAGGACGACGTAAAACAGCAGCGCGAAGATCAAGCGCAGCGCCGCCAACACGCGCCGGGGGCCAGGCGGTGGTACGGCACCACGATAATACGGGTCAATCACCCCCAGCCGCAGCAAATTGGCACCCAGCAGTACATAAAGCGCGGCCCACAATGGAATGCCGACATTCGGGAACAGCGCCCGGTAAAATGTGCCGCTGTCCAGCGCGGCACGGGCGGCGTCACGCGCCGGGCCGGGTGACATCGCGTCCACCTGTGTGGCCTCCACGATATAGGCATCCAGCACGCGCTGTGTGACCTGCTGCCCGGTGGCATCTGTTGACCAATCCGCACCGAAGAAGCCGAACAGAATTATCCCGGCCCCGGCGAACAACATAACCGCCCCCAGGCGCAGCAGCGGACGCTGACGCTGTTGTAATTTCATTGATGTTGACCTCTTTCAAACCTGTTCTCCCGGCTCCATGATATAACAGTAGGACGACTGTGCCCACCAAACCGGCATAACTTTGCTATAATCAAAGGACTTTAACTCAACTAATGGATATTTGTGTATGAGCCTCAACCAACGCTATCTCACCAGCATGACCATCACATTGGCGCTGCTGCTATCTGTCGTCGGGACACTCGCCGTCATCGCCCAGAACGAACAGCCCGCGTCACCGACATGTACCATCCAGTTAGAAGACCTCTACATCGACGCGATGGATGCCTGCATCGGCGGCCCTGATGGGCACGTCTGCAACGGTGGCACACCGCCCTCGGCATTGCCCGCCGGCCCGGTGAGTAACTCACTCGCGCCGGTCGGGGCGATGGTGCCGGTTAACGCCATCGAAGGGTTGACCACCAGCGCCATCACCGATGATGGGACGAGTGGCGGTTTCGCGTGGCTGCGCGTGACGGAAAAACAACTGCGCGTCATGATGATCGGTGAGGTCAATGTAACCCAGATGCCGGTGTCGGGGTTCCCCGCATGGCACAACATGCAGGTCATCACCAGCGGGGTGCATTCTACCTGCCGCACCGCCCCCATGAACGCCTTCGTGCTACAAAACAGCAACCCCGGCTTTGAGGCAAACTTCGGACTGAACGGAGTTTCGGTCTATCTGGATGGTACGACGCTGATCCAGACGGAAGCTGAACGCACGGTGTTCGTCGTGCTGGAAGGCACAGCGCGGATCGTCGCCAACGGGCAGACCGAGGGGATGATCGCCGGGCAGCAGACCAGCGTGACCTATGCCCCCGGTGATTACAGCCGGGCGATTGGTGCCCCGTCTATCCCTATACCGTTTGAGTCTTTCCGGTTGGTCAACTTCCCGGTGTCACTGCTCGACCGCCCTATGCTGCTGCCGCAACCCGGTTTCGTCACCACCCAGGGGATCGTCAACATGCGCAACCGCCCCTCGTTGGAAAGCGAAATCCTGGATCAAACCACCGCTGGCGAAATCCTGACCGTGTTAGGTCGCAACGCTGACGGACAGTGGTATCACGTCAGCACCGCGACCGGGCAAACCGGCTGGCTCTTCTCCGATTTGTTGGTGCGCAATCACGGGCAGATCACCGCTGTGTATCAAGAGACACCAGCACCGCCGCAACGCCTGGGCGCGACCGGGCAGATGGCGCGGGTCATCACCGAAATGGGGATCAACGTGCGGGCAGACCCCGACGTGACCTTCCCCACCATCGCCACACTGGATGTGGGCCAGCAGGTCGAACTCATCGCCCGCAGTCCGTATAGTCCCTGGGTGAAGGTGCGCAGCGAAGACGCAACGCTAGAAGGCTGGGTCGCGCTCATCGCGTTGGAAACGGGCGCGATCTTCGAGGCGCTGCCGGTAGACTACGCCGTCGCCCCGCCGCCGCCGCCGACGCTGACACCCGTCCCGCCGGGATCGACCGGGAACGCCTTCCCTGACCCAAGTTGCTGGCCGCGCTGCTAGTGCAAGACCGAGCAATCGCATATGACATTTTGAGGTAATCTGTTGTGGGCAGACCGGTGTGTCTGCCCCAAGTGCAATTGCCCTTACCGCAGGTCAAACAGGGTGAGGGGGCGAAAACCGCGTTATTATCTTGCCCATCTACGGCTGCAAAGAGGATGGGGGCGGAATAACGCCATGTTTAACCGATGATCCTAACGCCCGACCCAATCACGCAGATAGAGGAAGTCGTGCCCGATGGTGCGCTTGCTCACTTTGGCGATGTTGGGCATGGTGCGCTTGTAGTGGTTGGCCTTTACGCGCCGCCACACATCCTCGACGAACGTGGCCTCAAACCCTTCCTCGATGACCTCCGGCACGGTGTAGCGTTCGTCCACCAGTAGATACAACACCTGATCGACATCATCGTAGGTAAAACCAAGTTCGTCCTCGTCAGTTTGCCCGGCCCACAGGTCGGCACTCGGCGGCTTGTCGATCACACTCTGTGGCATCCCAACCGCCCGCGAGAGCTGGCGCACCTGATACTTGTACAGGTCGGCGATGGGCTGCATGGCGACCCCGCTATCCCCGTAAATGGTGGAGTACCCCAGTAAGAACTCGGTCTTGTTGCTGGTCCCCATCGGCAGCAACCCTCGCGCCGCAGATTGATCGTACAGCACGGTCATGCGGCAGCGTGCCATCACGTTGCCCTTGCGTACCCTGGACATATCATCGAACTGGTTAATCAGCGCGTCCGCCATATCGGTGATGGTTACGGTAATGCTGGGCAGGCCGAGGTCTTCGATCACAGCTTCGGCGTCGGTCATGCTGTCCTCGGATGAGGTGCGGTAGGGCATCCGTACCGCCAGCACATTTTCCGGGCCGAGGGCGGCGGCACTCAGGTAGGCTGAAAGCGCGGAGTCGATCCCACCGGAAAGGCCGATCACCGCGCCGTTCATCCCGGCTTTGTCGATCTGATCTTTGATGAAACCGCTGAGGACTTTTTGCGCGATGTCGGTATTGATGTTCATCCGGTGCAGAATGTTCGGCTTGGCCTGGGCTGGTGCGACCATAACACACTTTTCTTTCGTTCATCGTCCATTTTGACGAGTATATCATGGTGTGTAAGTCTTATGTGCATCTTATGTTGATATACGATACTGTTAAAAGCGTGGTTCGTCAGGCTGACTGACGCACCACAATTTTCGATAGTAAAACCCCTGCCGATTTTGGCAAATGAGGCAAAAGTTCAATGGCGAAAGACTATTATCAATTACTCGGCGTAAGCAAAGACGCCGATGAAAAAACAATCAAACAGGCGTACCGTGGCCTGGCGAAGAAATATCATCCCGATGCGAACCCGGACGACCCCGGCGCGGAAGCACGCTTTAAAGAGATCGGTGAGGCCTACGAGACTCTAAGCGATCCGGAAAAACGCGCCCAGTACGATCAATTTGGCGCGGATTATGCCCGTTACCAGAACATGCAAGGGCAGTATGGTAATGCGGGCGGCTTCGGCGGCTTTGGCAACACGGGCGGCTTCCGTGTGGATGTCGATGACGCGGGGAACAACCCGTTCTCCGATGTGTTCGAGTCGATCTTCGGTGGCTTCGGCGGACGTGGTGCGGCTGGTGGTGGCAGAGCGCGGCAGACCAGTATGCCCGGTCGTGACCTGGAACACGAGATTTCGATCAACCTGCGTGAAGCCTATGAGGGCACCACGCGCTACATCACCAAAGGCGATCGTCGCTTGAAGGTGAACATCCCCGCAGGCGCGGCGACCGGCACCAAAGTCCGGCTTTCCGGCGAAGGTGAACAGGGCATGGGCGGCCCCGGCGATCTCTATTTGATCGTCAATGTGGAGCCAGACAACCAATTTGAGCGCGAAGGCGACGACCTGTCCGTCGATGTCGAGATTGATCTGTTCACGGCGACGTTAGGCGGTGGTGTGCGTGTGCCGACGATGGCACGCCCGGTCAAGGTCAACGTGCCGCCGGGGACGCAATCCGGGCAGCGGTTGCGTGTGCGCGGCAAGGGGATGCCCCGCCTGCGCACAAAGGACGAATACGGCAACCTCTACGCACGCGTGATGGTCACCGTGCCGCAAAACCTGACGCCGACACAACGCGAACTCTTGATGCAATTCAAGGAATCGCTGGATTAACCACGAGGGGGAACGAAACGACGTCGTTCCCCTTTTTGTTGCACGTTTCCCACGATGCTGTAACTTTTTCTAACCAACTCCAAGCCAAAACCTACGTAATATGTCGTGACGGTATCCGTCTATTAAGTAAGACCTCACGAACGTGAACTTATCAACAGGGCAACGGTATGACGACGACGAGAACAGAAATTGCAGGACGTTACCGGCTCGATCAACAGATCGGCAAAGGCGGTATGGGCATCGTCTACCGGGCTGAAGACGCACAGACCGGCGAACCGGTCGCCGTGAAGTTACTCAAACCGGAGGTGGTCACCGCCGACCCTGAACAGGTCGAACGCTTCATCCGCGAAGGCGAAGCATTGAGCCAGCTCAACCACCCCAACATCGTCAAAATGCTGGCGGCGACCCAGGAAAACGGCGATTACTATCTGGTGATGGAATACGTCACCGGCGGGTCACTGCTGGACGCGCTCAACGATGCGCCCCAGTTCAGCGTGCAGCGTGCGTTGTACATCGCGCTTGACCTCGCCGACGCGCTGACCCGCGCCCACCGGTTGAGCATCCTGCATCGAGATATTAAGCCTGCGAATGTGCTGCTCGCCGCTGACGGCACCCCACGCCTGACCGATTTCGGCATGGCACGCATCGGCGAGGAATCCAACGTGACGCAGGAAGACACGATTGTCGGCACGTTGGCGTATCTTGCGCCGGAGGCGTTCTCCGGCGAGCCGCCCAGCGAGCGCACCGACATCTGGGCGTTTGGCATCATGCTTTACGAGATGCTAGCTGGCAACAGACCGTTTGCGCAAAGCTCCGCCGCCAACCTCATCAACAATATTATGATACAGCCGGTGCCCTCGCTGGAAGACGCCCGGCCTGACCTGCCGACCGCCCTCATCGACCTCGTCGGGCGTATGTTGGAGCGTGACCCACACGCCCGCATCCCAAGTGTGCGTTTGGTCGGCGTGGAACTGGACGCGATCATACGCGGGGATACCTCGTCGATGCAGCATATCATCAGCCCGGATACAACCGGGCGCTTTGACACGAAAAAGTTCGAGACGGTTGACGCCGGGCCGACCAGCCAACCGCTCCCCACCCACAACCTGCCACCCCAGCCGACACAGTTCATCGGGCGGGCGGACGAACTGGCGGCACTTGCCATCCTGCTAAACGACCCCAAAACGCCACTGATTACGCTGCTGGGGCCGGGTGGCATCGGCAAGACACGTTTGAGCATCGCCGCCGCCGAGCAGCAACAGGGCAATCAGCGTGATGGCATCTTCTTCGTGCCGCTGGCACCGATTGAAAACGCTGATTTTCTCGTCCCGACGATTGCCGAGAATATCGGTTTTACCTTCTCCGGTGCCGGGGAACCACAAGACGAACTGCTGAACTATTTGCAAGAAAAACAGATGCTGCTGGTACTGGACAACTTCGAGCACATCATCGACGGTGCGGATTGCGTCGCCGCACTGCTCAAGGCCGCGCCGGGGGTCAAGTTGCTGGTCAGTTCGCGTGAGCGACTGCGTCTGCGCGGGGAACAGCTCTTCGAGGTCAGCGGGATGAAGCAGCCGTCGCTCGACTGTACCGTGAGCGATATGCTCAAGCACCCGTCCGTGCTGCTGTTCAGGCAGAGTGCGCAGCGCACCACCCCGCATTTCGAGATCAACGACGACAACGCCGGCGCGGTCAAGCGGGTGTTAGAACTGGTGCAAGGGTTGCCACTCGCCATCGAACTGGCGGCGGCCTGGCTGGAAATGCTCGACGTGGATGAGATCGTCACCGAGATTGAAAACGGACTCGATTTTCTGGAAACCGACCTGCGCGACATCCCCGACCGGCATCGCAGCATCCGCGCCGTGTTTGAATATTCATGGAATTTGATGACAGACGACGAGCGCGATGTGTTCATGTGTTTGTCGATCTTCCGAGGTGGGTTAGAGCGTGAGGCCGGGCAGAAGATCGCTGATGCGGGCCTACGCACACTGACCAACCTCGTCAATAAGTCCTTACTGCAACGTGACCCGACCGGACGTTACCGGCTGCACAGGCTGATGCGTCAATACGCGGCGGAAAAATTCGACGGTCACCCGATGGAAGCGGAGATTCATCGCCGCCACGCCGAATACTACGGCAACATGTTGGATAAGCTCGGCGCGTCGTTCAACACGCCCAGAGAGACGGACGCGCTCAAACAGATGGACGCCGAGCTAGAAAACTTCCGGCTGGCGCTGCATTGGGCCATCGAAAACGGCATGTGGGCGCACATCGCTCAGGTCAAGCATACCGTGATGCTCTACTACATCGGGTGCAGTATGCTCAACGAAGGTGCGACGTTGTTTAAAGAACTGACCGAGTCGCTGGTCACGCAAGGACGTGCCGAGACTCCGTTGTATTACAGTTCCCGTCTGCGTGAGGCGTGGTTGCGTAGCCGCATGGGAGATTATGACTGTGTGATATCCTACGCTCGTGAAGCAGCGGCGTTCTTCAGCGGGGAGAACGACGAAGAACATGCACACGCGCTCAACCTGATGAGCTACGCCGCGATGATGACAGGCGACTACCCAGGTTCAATTGACTACTGCCTCCAGGCGTTGGATCTGATTACGATAGAAACGGCAAAGACAGCCTGGTTCATGGCGATGGGCAACATGGGCTACGCGGAATACCTGCGGGGTGATTACGCCAAAGCTCGCCAGATCTACGAGGATGTGACCAGCCGCTACGAGCATATCCCCTACTCACCGTCCGGCATCGCCTATGGTTACAACAACCTAGGTGAGATCGTGCGGGAAGAAGGCCAGCTTGACCGCGCAATGGAGCTGTTCCATCAAGCCTATGAAATCTTCGCCTCGTTCACGATGAAACGTGGCATGGCCTTCACGCTGAACAACATCGCCGGCATCCACCAGACACGCGGCAACATCGAAAACGCCCGGCAGATGTACGAAGAAGCCTACCGCTACTACCGTGAGATCGGTGACCGGCGCGGCATTGGGCATTCGCTGAGTGCGCTCGGCAACCTCGCCAGCTTCGACGGTGACTACGACCGGGCACAGGGGTATTTCGAGCAAAGCCTGGAAATACGCCGCCAGATGGGTGAACAGGGCGGCATCGCGGATTCATTACTCGACCTGGGACGGGTGGCGGTCAACCGGGAAGACTACGACCGGGCGATGACGCTCTTCGAAGAAGGCGAGGCACTCTACAGACAAATCGGTGACCGCTCCGGCATCGGCCTTGCCTGTGGTGGGCGCGGCATGATGCACCTGATGAAAGATGAGATCGAAGACGCTCGCCAGTGCTTGAACATCGCCAACGAGATCGCCGAGGAGACCAACAGCGGTTGGTTACGCGCTCAGTCCAGCGGTGGGCTGGCGATGATCGCGCTACGCGAAGGCGATTTTGACCGCGTGCGTGAATATGGTTTTATCGTGCTAAGTTCTGCGCTGGAAAACACGATTATGCCGATGGTGCTGGTGTCCATCGGCGTGATGGCACGGGTCGAGGCGCTGGAAGGTGACGTCGAGCAGGCGCTAGAACTCATCGGCATGGTGCGTGAGCGCCGCAGCATGTACATCAACGCCATGTATAAAGAACTCGACACGCTGTACGACGAACTCCGTGCCGAACTGCCCGCCGGAAAGGTCGAGGCATTGCTGGCACGCGGCGCACAACGTGATCCCTACGAGGTCGGGCGGCAGTTGCTCAATGCGTGATAGCGTCGTTCGGAAAATCATTGCATAGCGTAACGAAGCGTCGCGCCCCCGCCGTGACTAGGCATTCATGCCACGCCAAACAACGCCCTCTATAATGAGTCGCAGCGAACGAACAGCTCACTCATAGGAGGGTGTATGTTTTATTTCTGGATGCTTATTTTGCTCGTCTTCGGCGCACAAACCGGGGATGTGACGATCGGCACTGCGCCGGTCACCGATGTCGAAGTGATAACCGAAGATGACGGTGTCAACGCGGTCGTCAGCGGTAATATGACGGACGGCTGCACCACCGCTGGCGATTGGTCGCAGGTCGTCAAGGCCGACGCCATCACGATTGATCTACGCAGCGAACGCCCGGCGGATGCCCTGTGTACACAGGCACTCGTCGCCTA
This sequence comes from Anaerolineae bacterium, assembly GCA_034437515.1. Taxonomy (GTDB): domain Bacteria; phylum Chloroflexota; class Anaerolineae; order Aggregatilineales; family Phototrophicaceae; genus DAOTTX01. Next base: position 14,376 of record DAOTTX010000518.1, on the reverse strand, counting down.
CGAAACGACCATCCCCGTAGCGTTGACCGGATTGGTCGGTGGGGAAATTTACCGCGTGGAAGTCAACGGTGTGAGCAGCGAACCGTTCACACTGCCGAACGAACTTGTGGACGAATCGGCTTGCCCGGAAGCGGTCGGCCCTGAAGTGGTGTTCATCAACAACGCGGCGGCGTACTGCATGCTTTACCCCGCAGACTACGTCATCGACACCGTGCAAGAGGCCAACAGCAACATCACCACCATCCGCCCCCCGGTGACCAACGCGGACGAGGGACAAGCGCCCACCAATCTGACGATCATCGCACAGCCCGCCGAAGGGCTGATGCTCGAAGCGTTTACCGAGCGCGAGCAGGAAACCTACCCGAACGCCGAACTTGAGTTCACCGAAATTCAGATGGGCGACGAACCCGCTGTGCTAACCACGGACGTCCCCGGCATCGCCAGCAGCATCTACGCCGGGGTGGTCGCCAGGGAGCGTCTGTACACATTAAACGTAGTGCCGCTCGACGAGGGGTTCTGGTTCGGCTTCCAGCGGTCGTTCACGCTGCTGACCGAAGACACCACTGTCACCTGTGCGGAACCGACCGAAGACACCCGGCTCTACACCGCGCAGACCGATGGTTACTGTCTGCTGATACCGGCAAGTGCTGAAGTCATCGCGCCCGGCGAAAGCGACAATCCATTGCCGGAGACACTGCGGATCATCCAACCTGACGGCGTGCTGCTCGATATTCAGCGTGTCACCAAAGACGGACGGACCCTGCAACAAATCTTGACCGACGAACTCCCCGCCCGTGCGCTGACTGGTGTCGAGTTCGCCGAGCTGACCGTCAACGGCTTCCCCGCGCTGGAGGCGGGCAACATCATCGGGCGTGTTTCCGGTGGTGTGGTCGCGGTCGATGTGGACGAGACGACCGCTTACCTCATCGAGTTGGGGCCACTGAACGACTCCAACCCTACGGCGATTCAGAACTCGCTTGATCTGTTCGCGCTGGCGCTGGAGACGTTTACACTGCCGTAGTGCGAGAACAAGCGGTATTTGCATGGTCGCTTTTGCCCCCTCACCCCCACCTCGCTATGCGAGCCACCCCCTCTCCCACCTTTCGGTTCCTTCGGAACCTGGGGCGAGGGGGAAAGGCGGCTACGCCGCAGTGCCGCAAAATGCGCGTCCCTCTATCCTTGTGATAGAGAGATAGGCTGACTGGACGGTCACTGTCGCTTCAAAAACAGGACGGCGCGGGTCACCTCGATACAGACTGTGCCTTCCTGGTTGCGCCCGATGTGCTTCAGCGTGACGATACCGCGATCCGGCTTACTGCCGCTCTCACGCATTTTCAACACCTCGGTTTCGACGTAGATCGTATCGCCGTGAAACAGCGGGTGTGGATGCACGACGCTCTCATAACCGAGGTTGGCGATAATCGTCCCGGCGGTGAGTTCGGGGACGGTGATGCCGACCACCAACCCCAGCGTAAAAATGCCGTTGACGATACGCCGCCCGAAGTCGGTTTGTCCCGCGAAGTGCTCGTCGAGATGCAGCGGTTGCGGGTTCATGGTCAAACTACTGAACAGCACGTTGTCCATCTCGGTGAGTGTGCGCCCGGTGCTGTGTTTGATGACCTGCCCGACGGACAGGTCTTCGTAATACAATCCTGGCATCGGCTTACTCCGTTACCGTAAAGGTCGAGGACGTGAACTCACTGACCACGTTGGCAGGCCCCCACCCGGCGATGCGGACTTCGTAATTGCCGGGGACGAGGTCAACCGACAATGAACATTCGCCGTTCTCGCAGATCGCCGCGCCTTCGACCCACTGCTCACCGACCACGCCAGCACGCGGACTCAGCACGACCACGCGATACCACAACGTATTTACATCGTCATTCCATATGAGGGCGCGGTTCGCGCCCGCCGTCACCGGTGACGCGGGTGACGGGCTGGTCAGTGTGACCGCACCGGGCGGGTCATTCGGCACGATAAACGCGCGGATGGTGCCAGGGAAACTCGTCCCGGTCACGCCCGGCCCCCATATGCTGACCTCCAACGTGTACGAACCAGGGTTCAGCAACGGTTGCTCGACCGTGCAACTGCTCGCCGTGCAAATACTCGGCGCGTAGTACCAATCATCCGAGAGGGTGGCAGAACTGGTGGTCAGGCGGACGTTGTACCACAGCGCCGCCGGGTCATTTTCCCACTCGAAGACGCGCACCGGCTGCGTAAGCGGGTTTTGCGGCAGCGTGATTACCGGGGCGGCGGGGGCGGGGACGCTGAGCGTGAACGCGGTCGGGTCATCGAACATGCTCAAGGTGTCGGTCTCGATGTCATAGGTGCGGAAGCTCAGGCTATATGTGCCGTTGAGGATGGCATCGGGGAAGTCAAGGAAGGCGCTGTCACCGTAGACCGCACACACACCGGCGGCGTTACAGGCGTTCTTCTCGCTCACCCACCCGTTGACGATCTCCTGAGCGCCCCCGACGACGCGCACGTTATACCAGTCGATACCATCAACCGCACCCCACAGAACCGACTTCATCGCGCCGGTCAGCGTTTCGCCCGGCTGTGGATACACGCGGGTGATGATCTGCGGGCGGATGCTATCCACATAAGCGAATTTAAGGTTGGTGTTCTCACCATCATAGTAGCTGACGACCGGGTTATCACTCGAAAGAACGGCAAGATCCATATTGCCGACGACACTGTCGAGTTGGCGCGCGGTGATATTTGCCGGGGTACAGGTCGCATCGCCGCAAAAAATCAAGCCGTTGGCCTCGAAATCCGGCGCTTCAAGATAACCGATGATCGGGTTGCCGTCGCTACCAATTGTAATGTTCATTGGGATGGCATCTGTAAGTAGCGTGCGCTGGACGTTGGTCGCCGGGTCGCAGGTAATATCACCGCAGAAGATCGCCTCCGCCGTGTCATCATCGGTGAGCGTGTGCGTGATGATCGGGTTGCCGTCATTACCGATGATGAGGTTATAGCTATAGCCGCCGGAGTCGCCACTTAGCAGCGTGCGGGTGTTGATTGTCCCGGTACAGCCGGGGTCGCTACAGGCGACGAAAATCATGTCTTGTGCATCCCGGTAGACGAATACCGGCACATCGTTGGGCAGCAGTGCGACGGTCATAAAGCTGTTGATGCTACCCACACCGCCGAGGGTGACGGTGCTGTTACCACCGTTACAGGTGGCATTTCCGCAGAACAGGACGCGCGGCGTGCGGTTGTTGGACGAGTCGAACTCCACGAACGCGAAGACCGGGTTGCCGTTAGAAGCGACAGCGATGTCACCCAAACCGCTGCGCTGCAAGTATACCGTGCGCGTCGTCACCCCTGTCGGGTCGCAGGTCGGGTCACTACAGAACAACACTTCTAAATTATCGGACTCAAAATCTGATATGCCGATCACCGGGTTGCCGCTGGGGTTCAGCGCCATCCCGTTGAAACCCACCGATTCGCTAACCAGGGTACGGACGGTGTTGGTCGCCGGGTCACAGGTCGGGTCACCACAGGCGATGAATTTGATGCCGTTATCGATACTCTCGTTGTAGCCGATCACCGGGTTACCGGACGGGCTAATGGCGATCTCGTTCAGTTGCCCGACGTTGCCGGTGTTATCCAATGTACGGATGACGTCGATGCTGCGTTCGTTCTGGCTGCTGAGGGGTAGCGCGATGAGGACAAGCAGAAAAATACACAAATACAGGCGTTTCATAAGATTTACTCGCTTCAACTGTTGGTCGAAAAACAGCCGTAGCATTCCGAGGCGATGATGTGAACGGCATGACGAAATATCGACGACCGCACTACTACTATACGTCATATTCATTATGAGAGAAAATCAAAACTTGCAAAAACATTGGCTGTTTGTGCGGACGCGCCTATAATAACCCTCTACTAAAAACTAGCCACCAAAAACAAATATGCTAACGATAGAATCTGCTTTAGAACTGAATTCTTTCCAGAATGCGCGGGTGGTCGCCGGGGAAAGCGGCCTGAAGCGCGTCATCACCTGGGTGCATAACGTCGGGGTGCCGGATGCGGCGCAGTGGCTCAACGGTGGTGAGCTGGCGATGACCACCGCCATCAACCTGCCCGTCGATGATGACCAGCGCCGCGCCTACGTCGAAGCGTTGATCCAAAAGCGCGTCGCCGGGTTAGTGGTCACCGTCGGGCAAACACTGGATCACCTGCCGGCTTGTATGTTGCAGGTCGCCGATCATCACGACTTCCCGCTGATCGAAGTGCCCTACACTGCCCGTTATGTCGATATGGCACGGGACGCCAACGAACACATCGCGCAGGAAAATATGGCGATGGTCACACGGGCGCTGAACATTCAGCAAACGTTGACGCGCCTCGTGCTGGAAGGCGGCGGCGTCAAGCAATTGGCGTCCGCGCTGGCGGAACTGGTCAACCAGTCCATCAGCATTGAGAACGAACGCTTCGAGGCACTCGCCAGCATCAACATCGGCGCGGTGGACGAGGCCCGGCGTTATACGCAACAATACGGGCACACTGACCCTCGCCTGGTGGCGGCGCTGGAAGCCGAAGTGCTGCCGGAGATCCGGCGCACACTGCGCCCGGTGCATATTCCGAGTATGCCGCACGTCGGGTTGGAGATGGAACGCATCCTCGCGCCGATTGTCGTTCATGGAGAGATTTACGGCTTCATGTGGTTGATCGCCGACAAGCACCCGCTGACCGAACTCGAACGCATGGCTATCGAAGGCGGCGCGACCATCGCCGCGTTGATGATGTTGTATCAGGAGTCGATCCAATCAGCGGAGGCGTCACTGAAGGGCAGCTTGCTCACGCGGTTGGTGCAGGGGGAAATGAGCGGACGGAACATCCTCACCGACCAGGCCTTCCGCTATGGTGTTGACCTGCGCCAGTCTTACCGCGCGCTGCTGGTGGATTTCCCCAACGTGCAATCCCAGCGGTTGCTCGGTTTGTATCGCCGGGTGAACCGCATCATCGAGCTTGAGGAATTCGCCGCATTGACCGGTCAGTTCGCCGGGCAGGTGCTGGTCATCGCGCAGGAAACGCCCGATATCGGACGCCTGGTCGAGCGCATCCACCAACAGGCACACGAGGATGAAACCATGCGTATCGGCCTCAGCGCGGTTACCAACCATGCCCGCAATGTCAAAAACGCTTACATCCAATGCCGGGAGGTGCTGCGCATCACGCGCAAACTCGGACGGATGCACGAGAAAACGGTGTGGTTCGAGCGGTTGGGCTATCTGCACGCGCTTTACCACGCCGGGCCGGATGCGCTAAACGACAACCCCTATACCCCGGCCTTGAAAGCTCTCGCTGCTGAAAACAGCGCCGACCTGTTTCACACGCTGGAAACGTACCTCGACCTCGGCGGCAACGGCGTCAGCACAGCACACACTTTAAGCATCCACCGCAGCACGCTCAATTACCGGCTGGATCGCATCAGTGAGGTGTGCAGCGCCGCCGTCGATGACACGCGCTTGATCGACCTTTCCGACCCACACGTCCGCATGAACCTTCAGGTGGCGCTCAAGTTGCTGCGTATGTTCGAGACGGATTAGCCCAGCAACCGTCGCAACACACGGAAGGGCAACAGCAGGGCACGTCGCCACAGTGGTTCGGGGTCGTCCTCACCGCGCACCCAAGCGGAGACGATCAACCAGCGTTTTTCGTCCGTCAGATATTTGGCGACGACGTGGTAGTTGCGGCCTTTGACCACACGGACGAAGCGTTTGTTACCGTTGTCCTCGGTTTCGGTGACCTGCGGACTGCGCACCACCTGGACGACCGCGTTCTGACTGATGCTGCGGCGGCGCATCCGCTGCATGGCGTGTTCGGTGAAGATGAGATTTTTGTATTCGCGCTGCATGACATCCCTTTGGCATATTTGATTTCTGCTGCTATGATTTACCTACGATAATAGCAGGAGCAGTCATTATGCACACCTTACGAGATAAGCTGGAACATCTGCATACGGAAATCAGCAGTGTTTATCTGGAAGACGATTGGCTGCAAAAAATCGCCGGGGACATTATGGACGACATCAAACGCATCCTGGCACAACCTGACGATGAACTCGGCGACGACGTCGGGCCGTTGTACAGGAAGCTTGTGCAGATTTCCGACTCATTACGCGGTACTGACGTTGAGCATCTCGATAAAGTCAATGAGATCAAGCAGTACGTCAACGTTGAAATTCTCGGCAACGTCACAACATCCGACGATAGGAGCGAAGACCATGAATGAACAAGAACGGCGTGAGAGCCTGGAGGCCCTCAGCCGCAATCTAGAATCCGCGCAAACGACACAAGATCATCAACGTGACCTGTTAGATCGGCTGCGCTTAGAGGTCAGCGAAGCCCTCGACCCGGACTACGGTAACGATTACACCTCACTGCGTGAACGGCTAGAGGAGTCGTTCGTCGAATTCGAGGCCGAAAACCCCAGGTTGGGGTCGGCGCTTCGGCAGGCGATTAACGTGCTCTCACAAGGCGGGGTATAGGCTCCGGTAGCGGTTGCCTATGGGATAACCAACCGCTGCCCCGCATAGATCAAAGAAACATCCCCGATGTTGTTGCACACCGCTAGCGCGTTCAATGAAACCCCGAAGCGTAACGAAATCCGGAACAGGTTATCCCCGGCACGGACGGTGTACGTGTCGCCGGTGCAGGTGCCTGTGTCGGTCGTGACGGTTTGCGTCTGGGTGGTGGTGGTACCATCGATGGTGACTTGTTGTGTCACGGTGATCTGTGTGCCGGTTGCGGTCGTCCTGGGGCCGGTGGTGTCGGTGGTGTTGTTTGACGTCGGGACGGTTAGGCCGATAGCGCCGTCACACGTCGCCTGTTTGGAAAAATCCCCAAAGCCGCTGGCATGATACGGCCCGCCGATCCAGCGCACGGTGAGAAAACCGCTGCCGTCCGCAAAGCCGACCACCTGACCGACGTTGGTATTCTGTGTCGTACCGCCTTCGGTGAGCATGTCGGCGTAGTTCAGATTCGCCAGAAAGATACCATTCCCGGTGTTGTCACTGCCCCAAACCTCGACGAACCCGGCGCGACAGTACAGAATGACACGATCACCGGGGCGCGGGTCTTCGCGTCCGTCATCGACGGGTGCGGGTACGAGTGCTGGATCCTCGGTTGTCGTCTGTGCCTGTGTCGCAGAGGCGAATGCTAAAAGCAATATGAACATTAACAAAATTCGAACGCGCATGATAATTCCCCTTCATTTACGATTGCCTTTCACCTCATTGTAAGAAGACCTTTCTATCGTGTAACCAAACAATTTATAGACTATAACGGTCAGGGCGAAACCCTAACCGATTTACTACGTAAGGGTTGATGCGTTGTTGCTCTGTCGTGAGCATCACGTCTATTTAGAACTTACGCAAGATGGAACGTTCACACCCACAGAAACGTTAAATATGTGAAATCCGACGCAATAACGGACTTAATGTGTTGTAGACTAATAGAGATGCAGAGATGATAGGAGGACAGCGGGTGGAAAGTGTTATCCCTCAAGATGAACCCCTAGCACCGCCGACGGCGGTGAACCTCAACGGCCTTACGGATGGTGAGGCCGCTCAAAGACGCGCACGCGGTGAAGGCAACAACGTTCGGATTGAAACCGGACGCACGTATCTTGATATTCTTAAAGCAAATTTCTTTACATTTATCAATATCATTCTGTTCGTCATCGGCATCATCATGGTCTTTCTCGGCTTATGGGGGGATGCCTTCGTCAGCGTCGGTGTAGTGCTGATGAACGTGATCGTCGGTGTGGTGCAGGAGTTCCGTGCCAAGCAAAAGCTCGACCAGATCACGCTGCTGACGCGGCCTAAAGTCACCATCCGACGTGACGGTGTAGAGCGCACCGCTGACCCCAGCGCGGTCGTGCTTGGCGATATCATCCTCGCGCACGCCGGGGATCAAATCGTGGTCGATGGTGTGGTGGTCGGTGACGGGCGCATGGCGGTGGACGAGTCACTGCTGACGGGTGAGTCCGACCTGATTAGTAAAAAGGCCGGCAACGAGGTGCTTTCCGGTAGTTTCTGCGTGACGGGCAGCGCGGCCTACGTTGCCACGAAGGTCGGCGCAGACAGCTTCGCCAATAAACTGACCGCCAGCGCCAAACAGTTCCGCGTGGAACTCACACCACTGCAAGGGGACATTAACTTCATCGTGCGGATTTTGCTGCTGCTGGCGACGATTATCGGGTTGCTGTTTGCCGGGGCTTACGCCGTGCGCGAGGTCTCTACGATCCAGAGCGTACAGTCGGCGGCGGTGATCGCCGGGTTGGTGCCTGCGGGTTTGATCTTGATGACGACCACAGCCTATGCAATGGGCGCACTCCGCATGACCGGGCAGGGCGCGTTAATCCAGCAAGCCAACGCGGTCGAGTCGATGGCGAACGTCAATGTGCTGTGTCTGGATAAGACCGGCACACTCACCGCCAATCGGATCGTGCTGGATGCGCTGCACCCGATGGCGACCGATCATGAGACGTTCAAACACATCATGGGCGCGTATGGATGCAGCACCCGCGCGGGCAACCGTACCAGCGACGCCCTCGCGGAAGGCTGCGGCGGACGCAAGTACGAAATCGTTGATGAAATCCCTTTCTCGTCCGCACGTAAGTGGAGCGCGTTAGCCTTCGATGACGACGAGGTGCGCGGTGTGTACATGCTGGGTGCGCCGGAGATGGTCAGCGCGTACCTGCCGGATGACGTCGATTATGGCAAAGCACAGATCGAGGCATGGGCGGATGAGGGCCTGCGTGTGCTGCTGGTCGCCTATTCACCGGAGCCGATGAAGTTACACAATATCGACGACGACATCATGCTGCCGGAAAAGTTGCAACCGTTCGGGCTGGTCACATTCACCGATGAACTGCGCCCGGAAGCCAAAGAGACCCTCGCCGGGTTCATCAAGGCCGGCATCACCCCCAAGATCATCTCCGGCGATAACCCGGATACGGTCGCGGCGCTGGCAAAGCAGGCCGGTCTGCCAGCGACTCTGCGCGTGGTCAGTGGGCCGGAACTCCAACAGATGGACGAAGCGCAGATCGACAACATCGTCGATGAGGTGACGGTGTTCGGGCGCATCACGCCGGAGCAAAAAGAAATGCTGGTGGACTCGCTGCGTCGCAAAGGGTGTTACGTCGCCATGATCGGTGATGGCGTTAACGATGTGCTCTCGCTGAAGAAAGCGCAGATCGGCATCGCGATGCAGAGCGGCAGCGCGGCGACACGCAACGTCGCTGATATTGTACTGCTCAACGACTCGTTCGCGGCCTTACCCGCTGCTTTTATGGAAGGGCAGCGCATCCTCAACGGCATGGATGACATTATCCGGTTGTTTCTCATCCGCGCTTTCTATGCGGCGATTATTATTCTGGGCGCGGCAGTCGTGGTCGAGGCGCAGTTGTTCCCATTCATCCCCAAGCACGCCTCGCTGATTACGTTGGTCACTATTGCCCTGCCGACCTTTATGCTGGCGGCCTGGGCGCAGGCGGGTGTGCCCAAGCATAATTTGTTGCGCTCGTTCTTGCATTTCATCATCCCCGGTGCGTTGTGGCTGGCGGTGGTCGCGCTGAGTGTGTACACGTTCTACCTGATGACGCACTACGTCAACCTGCCGGAAACGGCGACTCGCGCTCAAGAATTACAAGCCATTGCGGAGTCCCGCACGGCCTTGACGAACTTATTGGTGCTGATGGGTTTATTTTTGCTCCCGTTTGTGGAGCCACCCACCCAATTCTGGGTCGGCGGTGATGACTACAGCGGGGACTGGCGACCGAGTATCCTCGCGGTCATCATGTTGGTGATCTACATCACGCTCAACGTGGTACCGGGGCTGCGGAACTTCTTCGAGTTGGAAATCCTCGATGCGGTTGATTACCTGTTTCTGGTCACCGTCGCGCTGTTGTGGGCGATTGTCATGCGTACCGTGTGGCGGTTGCATCTGTTTGAACACTTCCTGGGGATGCGCGAAAGCCTGAGGGTGAAACAAACCGCTGACGGGTAATTAGAAACCATCTATAATTAAGCGCTGCCTCGGTGGGGCACGTGCCTTGCGTCCTGCCTGTATAACGACATTTTCAGAAAATGGAACCGTAAATTGATGTACACTTTAATTCGACAACAATGCGGAGAATGGCTCCTGCGAAACCTCAGAGGAGTCAACCATGCGTGATGACCAGAATCAAAACGATCACAACGACGATCCTCTGGAGGGACATGTGCCGAGCAATGACGAATTTTTGGACGACCCCAGTGTGGGCAGAACGACCTCAGACATCAGTGACTTCGCCGCAGAAGCGCGACGCATGGCTACCGAACGACAGCTCTCCGAACAATTGGATCAAGAGGAAGCCCCGCGTATCGAGATGGGTCGGGCGATGATTCAAATTGAGATACAGGGGGGTAACGCGCCGTTAGTCCTCGAATTAGAAGATGAGATCGTCATCGGGCGGCGTGACCCAAGCACCAAAGAAGTCCCCGATATTGACCTGACGCCTTACGGTGCTTACCAGATGGGCATCAGCCGCCGCCATGCCATCATCCGCGTGGAACCGCCATACATCATGCTGACCGACCTGGGCAGCCGCAATGGGACGTTTGTCAACGGAACGAAGTTAGACGCCCACCATCCCACACCCATCGGTGATGGCGATGAAGTAAGCCTGGGGAAAATTATGGTACGGGTCAGCGTACAATCGGAAGACGAGACTTAATCACCCAGAATATCGGCGACCTCAGCGGCTGCCTTCTTCGCGGCGAACAGCACCCGTGCGATCCGCGCATCCTTATCAACCAGTACCGCAAGTGATGCCCGGCCCGCCGGATAAACGACCATCACCCCCTCTTCGCCTTCCATCAGTAAACGTTCAAGTTCGCCCTGTGCCAAACGACCCAGGGTACGCTCCGCCAGGCCGATCAACGTCGCGGACATTGCCGCGACCTGCGGGCTGCTGGTCGGGTTCTCATGTGGATTTTCTTCGTCGCCAGCCGGGTACGCGGCGACCAGTAGACCATCAACGTTCACGATCACGGTCGCTTTTACGCCGTCCACGACCCTGTGGAGCGTTTTGAGTTTTTCCTCAAGCGCCTCGCTGCGATATTGCTGCGTCATTCAAAGTCCTCACTTTGTCATCCTGCCCCCGCCGGGCGGAACGGTACGTTTAATCGCTGGTAAATCCGAGTTTTTACCCACACATCATAGCATGTTTCAAACATTAGGGAAAATCAATTTTAATGACCCTTTGCAAGTGCCGCGAGGAAATATTTATCCTCGTCGCTGAGGGCGGCGGTCAATAATAGATCAGGGCGGCGCTGCCACGTCCGGCGCAGAGCTTCCTCACGTCGCCAGCGGTCAATCGCGCCGTGATCGCCGTTTTTCAGCACTTCCGGCACCGCTAATCCGCGAAAACTCGCCGGGCGGGTGTAGTGTGGCCCTTCCAGCAGACCGTCAGCATGGCTGTCGCGCTGTTCCGCACCGGCAGCGCCCAACACACCGGGGAGGTGCCGGACGACCGCGTCAATCACAACCATTGCCGCCAGTTCGCCGCCGGTCAGCACGTAATCACCGATGCTGATCTCATCGGTGACCAGCAATTGCCGGGCGCGTTCGTCGATGCCCTCGTAGTGACCACACAGCAGCACCAACCGTTCATATCCGGCGAGTTCGACCGCGACCTCATGCGAGAACACGCGCCCCTGTGGGGACAGCAAAATCACCGGGGTACCGGGCGCATCGGTCGTCACCGCCTCGACCGCGCCCGCCAGCACATCAGCCCGCAACACCATGCCGCCGCCGCCGCCGTAGGGTGTGTCATCGACGGAGCGGTGCTTATCCAGCGAATGGGCGCGGATGTCGTGCAGGTGTAGGTCGAGCAGGCCGCGATCTCGTGCCTTCCACATCATGCTTTCCGTCATCGGCCCTTCAAACATGCCCGGAAACAGAGTGAGAACGTCGATGCGCATCAGTTGACCGGAGCCGCCGCCAGCACGGGTGCGAAGGCGTTTTCGATATCTTCGAGGGTCTGCGAGGTGACGATGCCCTGCTTGACCGCCGCCTCGTGGGGCAAGCCTTGAATGTATTTAAGCAGTTGTCCGCGCAGTTCCAGCAGTACCTTCCGCACCGGGAAATTGCTGGTTTCTACCGTGCGCCGTGCCTGTTTGATCGCCGTCGCCGCGATTTCGTGCGGGGCCGGGTCAGGCAGCGGCTCCCCGGTGCGGATCTCGTGTGCGATCTGCCGGAAAAGCCAGGGCTTGCCGAGCGCCCCCCGCCCGATCATCACGCCATCGCAGCCGGTGCGCTCTAACATGTGCACGGCAGAGGCAGTATCGACCACGTCACCGTTGCCGATCACCGGGATGCTCACCGCTTCTTTGACCTTGCGGATCCAATCCCAATCGGCGTCACCGTCGTGGCGCTGGTTGGCAAACCGCGCATGGACGGCAATCGCCTGCACACCGACGCCCTCGGCGGCGACCGCAAACGGCACACAGGTGGGGTTATCCGGTCGCCAACCGTTACGGATCTTGACCGTTACCGGCACATCGACCGCGTCCACCACTGCCTTGACGACCGTCGTCGCGGTATCGACATCACGCATCAGGGCGGCCCCCGCGCCGCGCTTGGCGACCTTCGGCACCCAGCAGCCCATGTTCACATCCACGAGATGTGCGCCGTGTTCGACGACGAGCTGCGCGGCGTCACGCATTCGGGTGGGGTTGTGACCGAAGAGCTGCACGGCAAAGGGCGCTTCCAGGTCGGCGTCCCAATCGAACATGCGCAGGGTGTTTTTATAGCCGCCGGGGTCGTAAATCGGATTGCTGCTGATGACCTCGGTACAGACCAGCCCACAATCGCCGAATTCCCGGCACAGGGTACGGAAGGCGTGGTTGGTCTGGCCCGCCATCGGTGCCAGCAGCAGCGGGGTGTCGATGGTAATATCACCGATCTGGTAAGGGTTGAGTGTGACAGACATGGTTAGTTCGCCGGTTTCACGTTCGGAATAAGATAAATTTTACAGGACATTGGCGGGGCTGTCAGCGGCTTTCCGTCTTGAGGCGGTTTTCCAGCAGACGTACCAGCAGCGAACCGATCAGGGTCAGGGTCAGGTAAATCACGGCGACGGTCATGTAGGTTTCCACAAAGCGGAAGTTCGACCCGGCGTAAACGTTGCTAACCTGCGTCAAATCACGCACGCCGATGTATGCCACCAGCGAGGAGTCTTTAATCATGGCGATGAAGTCATTCCCCAGCGGCGGCAGCACGCGACGCACGGCCTGCGGCAGCACAATAAAGCGCATCACCTGGAAGTTGGTCATGCCAATTGACTTCGCCGCTTCGACTTGTCCCTTTTCGATAGATTGAATCCCCGCCCGGAAGATCTCCGACAGGAACGCGCCGTAGGCCATCGAAAGTGCGATAATGCACGTCTCCACTGAAGTGGCGCGGAATGTGATCTCAATCTCGAAGCGTTCCAGCATAAATTCTTTAAACGCCGGCGTAACAATGTAGGCGGCAATTACCAATAGCACCAGGATCGGCAAACCGCGCATCACCTCAACGAAAAAGGTGGCGACATTGTAGGCCAACAGATGCAAGACGCTGAATAAGCCGGGGATCAAGCCTTTTTTGGGTTTCGGGTACGATGACCGTGCCACCGCCAGCAGCAACCCGATCGTTAACCCGCCGAGATAGGAAAAAATCGTCACTTGCGTGGTGATGACGATGCCTTCTTGCAGTTGATCGAAGGCGCGGCTGTATTCCTCGTTGGCGGCGATGCTGATATAGACGAAGATCCCGATGCCGATGATAAGCAATCCCCACCAGGGCACACGGAACAGATACCCGGCGAGGGTGTTTTGTTTCGGCGGTAAGCGTTGGTTCTCTTGCACTTCGTCTTTGAGTGAAAGTTGAACCCCCTGTGGGTCACGTTCGGGGTATACAGCCATTAAACTCTTCCTGGCACACAACGAAGCGTGCCCCACTTGAGGACACGCTTCTGACGTTCGATTTTTACACGAATGAAGAGACTAGTACAGCCGGGCTGAAATAGTCCATCAGCTAGTTTTAGGAGTGGTGAGTAAGCTGTCAAGCCTCTTCCTTGGATTATTCTGATTTTCCATACTGTAGCTGTACTTCCGCTGACGTGTACTAGCTATCAGCTTCTTCGGTCATCTCCGGTTCGGGCGTGGCTTCGGCGTCTTCTTCCTCACCCGTGCCAGCGAACCATTTCAGGTTGAACTCCAATAGCGTACCGTCGGCTTCCATGCTGTCCAGCGCGGCGTTGACCGCGTCGGTCAGTTCGGAGCCGGGCGGGAAGATAAAGCCGAGTTCTTCCTGTGCGGTCAACGACTCACCG
>DAOTTX010000517.1:0-3148 GCA_034437515.1 Anaerolineae bacterium | reverse complement strand
CGTAAGATAGGTTGCGGTTTAAGCGTCCTATAAAAGATAGCCGATCTGATTGACTTTGAAGTCCGGGTTGGCTACACTTCGAAAAGATGAGGAAATTTTTTAAGGAAAACGCGGTGTTTCCGTTGCGTTCCTGTTTTACCTGTGCGGAGAAGGGGCAAGCAGCCACGCTCTAAACAGGCACAAGAGACATAAGCTAATTCCCAGCCGGTAAAAACGAGCGAGGTCGCCCCTATCATCCCAGTGGATTGATCGGTGGTATCAGACCGCGCTTTTGTGTTTTTACCGGTTTTTTGTTGCACACTTCGATGGAAATGAGGAATAAAAATGGTCGCTGCACTTCAAGACCCGGTTGGGCATAACCCCATCACGACAATTGAAAAACAAATCGGCAACACGCCGTTATTGAGCTTCCGCCGGGTGACCGATCACCTGCCGGATGACATTAAAATTTACGCCAAAGCAGAATGGACGAACCCCGGCGGCAGTGTAAAAGACCGTGCCGCCTACCAGATCATCGCCGAAGCCGAGCGCGACGGTCGGCTTGGCCCCGGCAAAACCATCATGGATAGCACCAGCGGCAACACTGGCATCGCCTACGCAATGATCGGCGCGGCGCGGGACTACCCGGTCAAGCTGTTTCTGCCGGAAAACGCCAGCCCGGAGCGCATCTCGATCCTACGCGCTTACGGAGCCGAACTTGTGCTGACCGATCCATTGGAAGGCAGTGACGGCGCGATCCTCGCGGCGCGTGAGTTGATTAAAAATGAGCCGGAAAAATACTTCTACGCCGACCAATACAACAACGAGGCCAACTGGCGCGCCCACTATCAAAGCACCGCGCCGGAGATCTGGTACCAGACCAACGGGCGTGTGACGCACTTCGTCACCGGGTTGGGCACCAGCGGCACACTGGTCGGCACCGGTCGCCGCTTGCGGGAGTTCAACCCGAAGATCGAGGTCATCTCGCTGCAACCCGATTCCCCCTTTCACGGCTTGGAAGGTTGGAAGCACATGGACTCCGCGATTAAGCCCGGCATCTACGACGAACAACTCGCGGACGCTGATTACGGCGTCAGCACGGAGGCCACACAGGAGATGGCGCGACGGCTGGCCCGCGAGGAGGGCTATCTGGTCGGCATCAGTGCGGCGGCGGCGATGGTCGGCACGCTGCAAGTCGCGGAGCAACTCGCCGAGCAAGGCAAACCCGGCTTGCTGGTGACGCTGTTCCCGGACAACGCCTATAAATACCTGAGCGAGTCTTTCTGGACGAAATAGGTCATCAGGCGCTTGCCGGTGGTGTGATGCGCAACGAACCGAGGATGGATTGCATCCGCGTGACGAGCGTGTTGCCCGTAGTGTCTGCGGTGTAGATCTCCACGACCGCGATGTAAGGCGCTTCTTGCACGAAGAACACATCGACCTGCCCGGCGGTCACACCATCGATGCCCTGAAGCGGGGCGCGGTCAGCCCCGCCGGGTGGCTCCGGCCCACCGGGGCTACTATCGGGCGAGGGTAGCATCGTCAGGCGATAGCTGCGCCGGATCGTCCCGTCTTCGGCAACCCCTTCGTCGATGAACGTGAACACATTCTGGAACACGCGCCGGTTGTAATTGCGTGTGACGTATTCATCGACCGCATCCCGGTAAAATAACTGGTCACCGCTGAGGTCGGCATCGAACAACGTCACGGTGACAAAGGCGCGAAGTTGCTCATCCACCCAGGCGAATTTACGTGCGGGGCCTTCCGTCTGCGCCAGGTTGAAATCCGCTTGCCGCCAATTTTCCGGCACGGAGATCGTGAAAAATTCACCATCGAAGGTTCGTGCGCGTGGAAAGGGTGTCGGTACAACGGCGACCGGCGCGGCTTGTGCCTCGTCCCCGTTGCTATTGAACAACACCAGCCCGGCCCCCGCCAGCAGCGCCAACAAAATCACACCGACCACACCTAGAATCAGGCGGTTTGTCGTGCCGGTGGCGGTGACGGATGCGGTCGCCGGTGACGGGGTTGATTTTGCGTCAGCGGCAGCGGTCGGTTTTGGCGACTGTGTCACCGCTGCGGAGGCTGCTGGCATGATCGTCGGTTCATCCGCCATACGAGATTGCGTCGGCACGTCGAGATCGACCGGCTTATTGTGCAGCGCCTTCGAAAAGGCCGATGCCATCTCCCCGGCGGAGGAAAAGCGGTCGTCAGGGTCTTTCGCCGTCGCTTTGCGCACCACATTTTCTATCACCGTGCTGATGTCGTCGCGGAACTCGGCAATCGGCGGCACATCCTCGTTGATGTGCTTGAGCAGCACCGCCATCGGCGTCTCCGCCTGGAAGGGCAAGCGCCCGGTAATGAGTTCAAACAACACCACTCCCAGCGCATACACATCCGAACGAGCGTCGATGGTCAGGCCGTTGGCCTGCTCCGGTGACATATATGACGGTGTGCCGATAATCATGCTGCCGGTCATCTCGCTGCCCATCACGCGGGCGATGCCGAAGTCGCTCAGGTAGGCATTATTGCCTTCATCGAGCATGATATTGCCGGGTTTCAGGTCACGATGGATAATCCCCTGCGTGTGGGCGTAGTCCAACGCTCGCCCGATCTGCCGCAACGGGGTTTCAATGTCTTCGAGGGGCAGCGGGCCGAGCCGCCGAATCTGGTCTTCCAGGCTGCCACCGCCCAGGTAGCGCATGGCGATGTAAGGCACGCCTTCACTCTGTCCATAGTCATAGATGGGCAGGATGTGCGGGTGCTCTAACTTGCTGATGACCTCGACCTCACGTTCAAAACGCTCGTAGAAGCCGGGATCGTGCAGCAGGTGTTGCGGCAGTACCTTGATCGCCACGATGCGGTTCATCGACCGCTGGCGGCCTCGATAAACGGTCGCCATGCCGCCCCGACCGATTTCTTCTTGAATCTCGAACTGACCGAGAGATCTGCCGGGTAATGTGTCTTTGGGTTGCTCGTCGCTCATGTGATTTTGTCTTGTCTACTGGCATGTTTTCTCATTATCACCGATGCGACCACACGACGCAAGATAGGGGACGGTTTGGGGTGTACGAACGACCTGTCAGTGAGTCGTGTATTTCAGGCAAATTTGCCTATGTTCGATAAAAACAATCAGGTAATCGCCTGTTTTCCCCTCACCCTCCCGTCCCTC
>DAOTTX010000516.1:0-3411 GCA_034437515.1 Anaerolineae bacterium | reverse complement strand
AGGCGACATTGCTGAAAAGCCTGCAAGTCGAACCCCTGCGCGAGACGACTCATCGGCGTTTGATGTTGGCGTTGGCGCGGCAGGGTCGCTACGAAGAGGCGATCACCCAGTACAATGTCTGTCAGGAGACGCTCGACCGGGAGTTAGGCTTACTGCCGTCTGAGGAGACATTGTCGCTCTACTCGCGCATACGCCATGCTCGCAATCGTCCCACCGATTTCGTTCCAGTGCCGACGTACACGTTCATCGGGCGGGACGACGATCTGAGACAACTGGACCGCCTGCTACGAACTCCCTTGCCGAGACTGGTTACTGTCACTGGGGAAGGTGGGGTTGGTAAGACGCGCTTGGCTGTTCAGGCAATCCAACCGCTGGCACATCAGTATCTAGACGGCATTGTATTTGTATCGCTTGAGGGCGCGCCTGATCTGGTCGTTGGTATCGCAGAGGTCTTGATCCAGCGCGGTTATATCCACCGCAGCGATGGCGATGACGAGCTTGAGACCCTGTTGCTGAACCGCTTACGTGACCAGGAGATGCTGCTGGTTCTGGATAACCTCGAGCACCTTGTCGATCAATACGAGTTCGTTATCCGTCTGCTTGAGGCGGCACCCGACGTGAAGATTCTCGTAACCTCGCGTGTTGTGCTCAATATACGACCAGAACACATTATCCGCCTTGAAGGTCTGACGTATCCCGCCTTGATTGATGCCCCGGATTGGCAGCAATACGATGCACCAGCTCTCTTTTTGCAGACGGCTGCCCGCAATGCCTTTGCGATGTCGCCTGGAGATCGTGACCCCATTACGGCGATTTGCTCGTTTGTACAGGGTGTGCCACTGGCGATTGAGCTGGCGGCGACTCATGCTGGTCAGTATGACTGTACGGTGATCCTCACGCAGCTTAAGGCGCGTTACGATGCCTTGATCGCTACTATGCGCGATGTACCGCAGCGTCAGGTGAGTATGCGGGCCACGTTTGATTATTCCTGGGATCTGCTAAATGACGCGGAACAGACCACACTGAGCCGCTTGTCTGTGTTTTCTGGTGCGACTTCGCGGACGGCTATCAAGGCTGTGACGCAAGCCGACACGAGCACGATAGACAGCCTCGTGAATCAGTCACTGCTGCGTCAGATCGATGACGAAACCTTTGCCATGCACGAGTTACTGCGGCAGTATGCGTCTGAACTGCTGGAAGAACGCGGTGAGATGGCTGCCGTGCAAGACCGTCATGCCCGTTTCTATCTGGAATCGCTTAAGGACAGCTACAGTGCCCTGAACAGCGATGGTGCCGGCGACTTTATGGCTGTGATGATGGTGGAAATTGACAATATTCAGGCGGCATGGCGCACTGGCGTGCGGAAAATGGATCAATTTGCGGCTGACCTGGACGTCGCAAGAGAGACTATGCGGGTAATCTATGATCGTAATGGCCTGGGATTGATCGGTACCGATGTTTTCCTGGACACCGCTGATGTTGCCCTGGCACACGATTACCCACGTCTTGCAGCCCATTGCCGTCTAGCAGGCGCATTTTTCTACTTCCGAACTGGTCGTCCGACCCAGAGCCAGGCGATTATCGATGGTGTTCTCGCTGCCAATGAGACGTTGAAAGACCCTGAAATCGCTGTATCGGCGCATTGTAACGGTATCGAAGCGGCAATGCTGCTTGATGTTGCCGATCAGGCTCATGACGATGAAGCGGGTATTATTCGTTTTATCGATCAGGTGACAAACCCCGGCCTAAAATCCAGAGCGAACACCGTTTTGGGTTTCCAGAAGATGCTCCAGGGGCAACTGGATGTGGCCGCTGATTATCATCAGAAAGCCCTGGCAATTGCGCGTGATGCCGGATTGCGTTCACATGAAGCGACGGCGCGGGGCAACGTGGGCACGGCCATTGGTTTTACAGATCCTGATGAGGCGGCGAAGAACTTCCGTGAAGCACTGGCGATCAATGAGGCGATGGGTGATAAACCCGGTATGGCAACCGCTTACAACAATCTGGCGATCTATGGTCGGGTGACGGGTGATCGTGCCTTGCAGGAAGAATGCTTGAGCCGAGCGGCTACGCTGATGGAAGAAAATAACGATGATAGTCGAGCGGCATTGCTACAATATGAGATCGCCGCTGCCCACTATGAGTGGGGCGAATATGAACAGACGATAGCGCACTATCGCGCCGGCCTGAACTACTACATTCAAATCGGCAGTGTTGGCCGACAATGCCTGGGAATGTGCCGCATGGGTCACGCGCTGCGGATGCTGGGTGAGCGAGAACGCGCACGCAATTATTACCGTCAAGCGGCAGAATTGGGCATTGAAGCGGAATACCCATCGCTGTTTATTGAGATTGTGGTGGGTGTTGCTGGCATGGAAGATGATCCGACGACTGCGGCGGAATGGCTGGGTGCGGCTCGTCATCAACTGAGCCGGCTTGCCCGAATTGACCGCCTGGAACCGTACATCGAGCCAGTAGAAGCGGCACTCAAGGAGCAGCTACCAGCTGATGAATACGAGGCCGCCTTGATGCGCGGCCAGCATCTCGACCTTCAAGACATCCTGGCGACGGCTTTGCTGAAATCTGAGTCTGCGGCCTAAACGATTGCCAAACGATTGGCGACTACGATAGCCTCAAGTACGTCGTTTGGAGGCCATCATGAAGCAACTTATCGGGCAAATCGGAACCATCATCGTGTACGGGGTCGTCATCCTGCTAGCAGCGACCATCTTGCTACTCATGCTGACGATCCAGCCAAGAGAGAGCAACACCGTGATCGCGCTGCGTTTTCTTGGCGCGTTGTTCTTGATCTGGGCGATCAACTTGATCCTATCAAAGCGTAGGCAGTGGGGTATCACGACGTTCAAGGATTATATGGCGTATGTTCTCACCTTCGACGCGAAAACCCTTCAACTCAATCGTGTTGGGCGACTGACCGGCGGACAGATTCTCCGTCTGAGCAGTGGCGTTGGGTTGACAACCATTATCGTCACCATTCTGGGCATGTTGCTCAGCGGCGTTGGTATCCTCCACCAGCCGGATGCTGATGGGCTCGGCGGTGTCTTCATCGCGCTGGCCGGGGTCGGCTTCTTGTTCTATGGTGTGCGGAAGACGGCCAACCATGTACGTGACCTGCGTGCTGGCGTTATGTCACTGACCGGCACGCTCGAAGTTTATTCAAAACGCGAGCAAGGTACATATGGTCGCAGTACGTATCGTTACGTAAACCGTCGTTATCTGAAAGTTGTACCGCTGCAAGGGGGCGAAACCGTCGTCTTTCGTATCGACCAGGACACGTACCGTCTGGTGCGCGATCAAAAACAAAGCCCGACAGTCACAGTCTATTATCTAGCCCATAGCAATAAGCTGCTGTCGCTGGAACTTGTAAGGTGAAAAAGCACTGGTCTA
>DAOTTX010000515.1:0-2437 GCA_034437515.1 Anaerolineae bacterium | reverse complement strand
CTTCCAGTTCTCCTCCGTGACCATGCCGGAGGCGTACAGGCGCAGCACCCGTGCTTCTTCCTCATCGATGGCTTTGAGCATCTTCTCGATTTCAACGCGCTCATCGGGGCGTGCCTGACCAAGCTTGGCCGCGACCTCCTCAGTGTAACTGGCACGGATCAGCGGCACGATCTCGCTATTGACCTGCACATGCTTCAGATGCTCGGTGAGCTGTGCCTCAACATCGCGGCAGAGGAAGTGAATCGGATGGTTGTCGATGCGGTAATGCGATGTGCCACCGCCTTTGCGACCCGGATTCGAGGTCGAGCCGACCATGCGATAGAGCTTATCGCCCGGCTGCGTCGGGTCTTTCGAGTCAGCAGTCAGGTAGATCATGCCTTTCAGCAGATAGGTGTGCCTGCGCCTGGCAATCTTGTTGCGGTTACGCCGTTCCAGAATCGCCAGTCCACGCTCAAATTCGTCGGTGCTGACGATGGGTTCCCAATTGCCGCGTTTGGACTTCGGCGGGATGTTGTGGCGCTCGCTGACGATCCACCCGGCAAATGTCCAGTTGTGATAGATCAGTGACAGCGTATTGTAATTCTGCTTGCGCTTGCCATCCGCTTTTACCTCGACAAACGGGCGTCCACTGCGATAGCGATAGCCGCGCTCGTGCAGAATCTCGCAGATTTCCGCCAGCGTATGACGGTCTTCCAGCAGTAAGTCCCACGCTTCACGCCAGATGTGAGCGCGATCTGGATCGAGTTCGATGTGATGTGTCTTGCGCTGGTAGGTTTTACGGTGGATATGATCGTCTTCCACGCTGATGTAGCCGTCTGGCACGCGGCCCAGGTAGCCGCCGTTCTCCCGCTTCGCCTCACCCGCACCTTTGATCCGCAAACCGGACAGCATCGACTCGCGCCGCGCCAACGTGAATGACAGCGCGACGATAATCCGGTCGTCCGGGTCCATCGGATTCAGATCAGGGTGATTGGCAAAGCGAATGGCGATGCCCAGCGCGTCGAGTTCGTCAATCGCTCGCAGGGCTTCGGTATCGTTGCGACCAAAGCGATCGGCTCGTTCGACCGCAACATGCGAGAACATCCCGGCACGGGCATCTTCCAGCATCTGCTGGTAACTGGAACGGTTGGCTGTGCGCCCGGTGAGGACATCCGAATACTCGTTAATCAGCGGCAGGTCGGAGCGTTCCAGAATCGCCCGGTGGATGGCAAACCGCTGGCGTTCCTGCGACTGCACAGGATTCTGTGCGTCTTTGTCGCTGGTTCGCAGGTAGATTGCCCATCCGGGTTGGAGAATGATCTGTTGTTTCTTCCGACGTGCCATGATTGTCCTCACAATTTCCAATCTAACGTTACATCAACTCCGGCGTTTTGTGTTTTTCGCCGGTCGATCCGCTGTTCTGGGCGATGTTGGCTTCGGCTCCTGAGTGCCCTTTGCCAACAGCTTCGCCACCGTCATCAGCCGGTGGATCATCTGTACCGATGTTTCATCTTGCTTCATCGTCCCTCCTTTCCGTGTGGTGCTGGATGGCCTTCAGCACGAAATGACGCACCAGCTTCGATACCTGGACATTGTGCTGCTTGGCGAAGTCATAGATGCGCCGCTGTTCCTGCCGGGTCAGTCGGACGCAGAGCATCGCTTCGCGTTTGGACCGCTGCTCTGGTAGTGGAAGATGTTGTTTTTCTGACATGGGTTTTCCCTGTTTCCAGTCGGTCAACTGTGTATAGCGTAGCGAAAAACACGGGACGCAGGCTGTCGAAATCGACATAACGGCTGTCAATTTCGACATGGGGGTTGTCGATTTTTCAATCAAGTGTAATGTGCCGTAATGTTCGTGTGTTTTACGCTGCTGATTTCACCGTATCACAGCGGGAAGTAGGCGGACTGAAATTTTACGTGAATCGCATTAGTAATTTTTCAGCCGGACGAGGCAAGATTACGGGCTTTTATACTTTGTATTGACGCACCCGGTGGCGAACGTAGTCATCAGTAGATTTTTTCGCCAGTTCATAGATTGACTTTATACGCGGTAAAAGGTCATCGGGATAGCCTAACCGCGGTGCTAGTAATGCGATGATCCCACGAGCCGTCTGGTTACTGGAGTTATTCTCAAAAAGATCGAGCATTGTCGTGATGACTCTTCTTGAGACAAGGTCAACGCGTGCAGGATCGCTTGCAGGAGTTAGGGGCGCGGTTGTGATTCCTGATGCAATAAGTGAATAATCGTCCAATATCCATAAGTGGGTCTTCACGGCATAACCAGGCCAGGCGTTATTCCTTGTCAGCGCCTTCGGCATATAACCTAACCAGTAAAACATAGAAATAATCGCAGAGTTGTGTGGGTCGGGTGCATCGATATCGAGCCTGTTGTGAATGTCCACAGCAACCTCAACGGGCGACTTCACCTGTAGGAGCGCAACGACTCCGTCCCGACAGG
>DAOTTX010000514.1:0-4357 GCA_034437515.1 Anaerolineae bacterium | reverse complement strand
TGGTGGTCGCTGGAACCTCCTCTCACTCCTCTGTCAGACTGAGGCCAACCGGTACCTGCTCCAGGTCGAAGAGTAGGGACCAATCCATCGTCACCGCCAGGCACTAAGCCTTGCCACGTGAAGCTGGACGTTGTCGTCCTACCACAGTTCGCAGGAGAACTGGTGGGTTGCGAGGGATTTTAGCTGTTGAGCCGTGGAACGGCTCACACGCACTCCGGCTGCCTAGTCCATAGCTTCCCATAGCAAGGAACCATCCGGTCGAATATGTAGCTGAGCGTACGACCAGCTGTGTCTCCAAACGCCGGGGGCAGCTAGAGATTGCACATTGCACAAGCTCTTTCTATATTGTGTAATTATACAGGATGTCTCGCGCTTTGTCAAGGGTGAATTCCGTATTGCAAAATCCGATTTCTTATTGTATAATCATACTTGATTGAATATTCATTTTTAACCCCCAGGGGAGCCATCTGTTCCCGGGCCTACGTCCGGTTGGAACTTCGACGAGGAAAGCAGGGTCGAAGCTGGCACGGTCTCTCGCGAAGATCGTGTGCAATGAGCCCGGAAGAACGTAGGGCATCCTGGGCTAAGGCAATCTCTGCCAACGTCTACGTTGGGAGAACACATCTTAAGGGGAAGATACATTATGACCAAGACGATCGTTCGCTCCGTCTACTTCGATGAGCCAGGGGCTCACAACACACTGGACACACTAGAGGCCACCGAGCGTAGAGCTCGCGAGTTGGACATAGACACCATACTCGTCGCTAGCACACGTGGCGAGACCGGGATTCAGGCTGCACAACAGCTTCAGGACTTCAACGTCGTCGTCGTGACCCATTCGACAGGCTTCCAAAAGCCCAACACGCAACAGATGGCTCCTGAAAAGCGCCGGGCCATTGAGGAGGCAGGGGCAAAAACCTTGACGTGTCAGCACGCCTTCGGCGGCGTCAACCGCGGCGTGCGGAACAAGCTCGACACCTATCTTATAGACGAGATCATCGCATACACGCTGCGCACGTTTGGTCAGGGCCTGAAGGTCTGCGTCGAGATTGCCTTGATGGCAGCCGACGCGGGCTTGGTGACGGTTGGCAAGCCGTGCATCTCGATTGGTGGGACTGGTCAAGGTGCCGACACGGCGGCGGTGCTGATTCCTGCCAACGCCCAGGCTTTCTTCGACTTGCGTGTGATGGAGATCCTGGCCAAGCCCCGTTCGTTCTGATATCTGATAGCTGACGTCTTGGGAGTCGGAGGAATCGAGATCCTTTGGCTAACGCAGGAAGTCTAGTTGGTTCGTTTTTACAAGATAAGGAGAGACTAATCGTGAACGGCAATAAGAAGATCGCGAAGTTCGTCAAGGCCCTGCGGTGGGAAGAGTTGCCCACGGCTGTGCAGGAGAAGGCCAAGCTCTGTCTGCTGGATGTGCTCGGGGCGACAGTGAGTGGAACTATGACACGAATCAGCCAGATCACCGATGACTACGCAACACAGGTCTGGAAAGGCGACGAAGCCACCATTCTGCTCCACAATAGCAGATCAACGGCGACCGGCGCCGCCTTCGCCAATGGGTACGCCGCCAACGGGTTTGACACAGACGACGGTGCGGACCATACGAAAGGCCACCCTGGAGCCCAGCTTTTTCCGACTGCACTAGCTCTCTCAGAGAGTCTGGGCAAGAATGGCAAAGAGATGTTGACCAGCATGGTCGTCGGCTACGAGGTCGCGATCAGGATGGGGCGCTGCTGGCACGATGATCACGAGATCTGGCAAGCCTGTGCCTCGTGGGGCTCCGTCGCCAGTGCTGCCGCCGCTGCGCATCTTCTTGATCTCAATATGGACGAGATCCAACACGCCCTGGGCATCGCTGACTACTACGCCCCGAACGTTCCTATGATGCGCGACATTGATGATCCGGCCATGGTCAAGCACGGCATCGGCTGGGGCGCTATGACAGGGATTATGGCTGCAGAGCTTGCGTCGGCCGGGTTTACAGGGGTTCCCAGTCTTCTGGGCTTTGAAGCGTATCGCGACTGGGTGCTCGACATTGGTGAGGAGTATCTGATACTCGATGCCGTCTGGTTCAAGGAGGAACTTGCCTGCTGCGGCTTTGCTCATTCGGCGATCTACGCTGTTGAGAAGATCCTCCAGGAGCATACCGTGCCGGTGGACGAGATCGAGCATATCTTGATCGAGGGTTATCACGAGACCGTTCGCTTGGGTGATGATCTTCCCACCACAACCGAGGAGGCACAGTTCAATACAGCCTGGCCGGTGGCCGCGTTCATTATGGATGGAGAGGTGGGACCTCGGCAGATGTTGGAGGAGCGCCTGAGCGATCCGGAGCTCGTCGCGCTGGCCGAGAAGATCGAGGTTGTCGAATCGGAGAAGTTCTCCGAATGGGCGCGCCTTCGGCTTCTTGCCGATCCTGAGGGGAAGTACGCGGCTCGGGTCAAGATCACCCTCAAGGACGGAACCTGCTACGATTCCGGGGATGTGGCAGCGTTTAGCCTTAACGACGCAGACTGGGATCGAGACCGGGTTGCAGACAAGTTCCGATGGCTGGTGGAGGACGTTCTATCGAAAGAGAGAACGGAGGATCTGATCAAGACGACGTGGGCGTTCGATCAAGTCGAGGACGTGCGAAACTTCGCCGCCTCGTTGGCCTCATAGGAGAATTGAGATGACAGATATCGACTACCAAGAGCTTGGGATTCAACGCCGAATCGAACTGCAGAAGGAGCAGATCGAGCGCATTCAAGAGGCCAGCCTGGAGATCATGGCCGAAGTTGGGATGCGCTTCTACGATGAAGAAGCGCTTAACCTATTCGAGCAAGCAGGCGCCGAGATCACTGATGGAAACCTTGTTCGCATCCCCCCTCAGCTTGTAGCGTGGGCGCTTGACGTAGCCCCAAAGAACATCACCATCTACAATCGCCACGGGGAACGAGCCATGGAGCTGGGAGGCCACCGCGCCTACTTCGGCGTCGGGTCAGACTGTATGCACATCTACGACCTGGCGTCAGGTGAACGTCGTGAGGCCGTGTTGAACGACGTCGTGACCGGTGTGCGACTGGTGGACCGTCTTCCCAACATTGATTTCGTCATGTCGATGTTCATGCCCGCCGATGTTCCCCTGGAGATGCACGAGCGTCACCAAATGGCAGTTATGCTGCGAGAAACCGACAAGCCTATCGTCTTCGTCGGCGAAGAAGAAGCCAGTACTGTTTATGCAACAAAGATGGCAGCAGCCGTTGTCGGGAGCATGGAACAGCTTTCACAACGCCCTTTTGTCATCAACTACGTCAACGCCGTCTCTTCATTCCGGCATAACGAGGACAGCCTGAGGCGATTGCTCTACGCCGCAGAGCACAGCATCCCCAGTGTCTACTCACCGGGCAATGCCTGCGGCATACTCTCTCCTGTGACCACCGCAGGGGCATTGGCTTTGACCAACGCTGGGCAACTGGGAGGCCTTGTGCTCACCCAACTCAAGCGCGAGGGAGCCCCTTTCATCCGAGGCAATCCCAATCCGGAGAGAATGGACTTGCGCACAATGGTCAGTCTCTACGGCGCTCCCGACTCGGGTCCGTTCGGTTGGGATCTGGCCCACCACCATGGCTTGCCGATCTTCGGCGCCGCCGGCTGCAGTGACGCCAAAGCATTCGATGCTCAGGCCGCGGCAGAAGCCTCTCTGACACTCTTTGCGAACGCGATCGGTGGCGCGAATCTGATTCACGATGTAGGTTACCTGGACAGCGCGATGACGGGGTCCCTGGAGCTCGTCGCGTTCTGCGATGAAGTAATCGGATGGTTGAAACGCTACTTACGACCTCTTGAGGCGAATAGCGACACACTGGCGCTGGACGTGATCAAAGAGCGGGGGCCGGACGGGACGTTCCTGGATACGGAGCACACTCTAAATCATATGCGTGAGGACTGGATGCCGACGCTCCTGGATCGCTTCGAGTTCAACCGTTGGTCTGCTAGAGGTAAGACCACGTTGCAGGAACGCGCAAACGAAAAGGTCCGCCAAATCTTGGAAGACCACACTCCTAAATCCCTCCCCGAGGAAGCTGCAGAAGCAATTGACAGAGTGTTTCATAAGTCCCGCTGAGGCGGGAAGCACATTAACAAAAACCGCATTTTTCGATACATATACTTCAAACGGTCAAGATTTGGACTTTTTCAAACGACTGGAAATTTCCGATAGCAAAGTTTCCAACTGGTCTTTATTTTCAGTGTCAGCTGTTGTCACGGGCCACGCTATTTAAACAGCCAAAGGCCAGAATAAATGAGCAGATGAGCACGAAAAAAAGAGGCCCTTTCGGGCCTCTTGAGATCAGGTAGTGCTGTGATTACA
>DAOTTX010000513.1:0-2029 GCA_034437515.1 Anaerolineae bacterium | reverse complement strand
GGTCGCCAGCTAAAACGCTGGCTCCTCATGCGCCGGAGGGGCTGGTACGCCACGCCCACGTGACGCACCGCTGACCATGCACCTACGTGCTAGTCAGCGTGTCGGCGTGGTGAACCACGCCGACCGAACGCACCTATCGAGCGTTCGAGACATCTCTCATTGTGGAGAGAGGTCCCACAGGACAACACCGCTGCCCTGTGGTTGACCATCATCGGATGTGTCATACGACACTGGAAGAATCTGGCAGTTCTCCGATGATGATCGCGTGATGCCGGGCACGAGATAGCCCGACATACGCCAACTGATCCTGCTTGTCCGCATGAAGCTTGTCCAATTCTGTCAGGATTACAACTGGACTTTCTAACCCTTTGTAGCTGTAAATCGTGCAAATTCGTGCCGCCAATGGCATCTCAGTGTCGAGCTGCCAGGTCAGGACAAAATTGCCAAGTTGGTCATCGTTCTCCCACTGGCTGCGTTTCTGACTGGCTGGCGTCAGGATGACAATGTCTTCTGCTGCGATACCTTCCTCATTAACTAATCGGTGCAGCACACGCTGAAGCTGTCGCCGTTGTTCGGAGGCTGAGTCTGTCGCGATGATTTCGACCGGGCGACCTTCGGGACCGATGCATTGGATATCCTTATCGCGCGAATAGGGCTTGAGACGCTCATGGATATGCTGCGTATTGCGAAGATTCTCATCGAGGTACAACGGAGCACCATCCATCGGCACCTGACTAATCTGTATAAAAATACGCTGATTGTCGTCAAAGAAGACGTAGAACACGCTCGTTTCAGGGTCATTCAATGTTTCCAAAAGACCAATCCACCAAGTATCCTCAAAATCCTGTCCTTCATCGACAATGATCGCATCGTATAGCATATCGGGGTCTGCATCCGGTGCGTGTAGGACACTGGCAGCATCCATCAATAAATCCGGTGCCTGCTCGTAGAAGTTGGACCCACGCGGCATAGGGATTCGTGCACGATGAACCATGTGTCCAACAAGGCCATGGAATGTCATCACGTCAATTTGGGCATGTCCCAGGCGACTCTTGATCCACTCCGCGAGATTGTTGTTATAGCAAACGAACAGCACACGCATCCCACTCTCCGCGAGTTGAGTCGCCTTTTCCATTGCCAGCAGAGTCTTACCCGTTCCAGCACCGCCGATCACTGCAGCCCGGCGTTGATAACGCAGCATCTTGAGAATTTTGAACTGCTGTTGGGTTAGTGCTTCGATCTGGCGGTTCTCACGGGCAAACTGCTCGACGATGCGGGGTTGCAGGCTGCGCGTCGGCACGAGTAGATCGATCATCGCGTCGACCGCCCGCTTGCCACCCATCGTCGCATTGCGAGCATCTGCGTGATCCGACCAATAACTGAAGATCGCCAGTAGACGCGCTTCGAGCTGATTCAGATGGGTCATGTCGATGAAGATGTCTTGCGGACAATCTGGACGTACATCACCCCGGACCGATGAATCGGGTAGGGCAACCGCTGGAAACAGGGCAAATGGAATCCCTTTCGTGCGCGGATCAAGTTCGAGCCAATCATGCAGGGCACGACGATTACGTTCCGCCTGTTCACAGGGGTCTTTGATTTCGTTGGTACGCCCGGTCTGACTGGTGCTGTACCATCGTCCGTTCTCGATGGTGATCTGGCCGCCTTTGACTTCCATCACCAGCACACCATAATCAGGGTGGGCGATGAGAAAATCAATTTCGCCAACGGTGCCCAGCGTGCGAGCGAACCACTTGACCGCGTGCAGGACAGTAAATGGTTCTGGCAGATTCTCGAAGGCTTCACTGAGGCGAAGTTCGGCGTCGCTCGTCGTGTCGTCGGAGCCAGCGCCACGATGCACCTTGCCGCGATAGAACCCTTGCAGATAGCCAACCGTGATCTTCTCCGGGCGTCGATTGAGTTCGCGAATCCCCAGCGTGGTAATGCGAAACTCGTCTTGCGTGCTGTCGGTGTGATGCTGACGTTTCTCGACAAAGCCCGCCTTGCAGAAATGCACATCGCACCAGGC
>DAOTTX010000512.1:0-1532 GCA_034437515.1 Anaerolineae bacterium | reverse complement strand
GGCTGACACCCCTGTTCTACCGCCACATTAATCCCTATGGACGCTTCGATCTCGATATGTCCTATCGCATACCACTGGTGGCATGATTCGTCCGATGTTAACGTGCGTTTTTGGTTGTCAAAATGTCCTACGATAACCCCACGTAAAATAGGATAGAATGTCCGATATTACGGGCGAAAAACGGTTAACTTAGGACGCCTATCCCATGAGCCAGATTCTCACCTATCTCCGCACCTCCACCAACAAGCAAGACCTCGACGGCCAGTGGCTGCAAATCCTTGACTATGCCCGCACACATCAGATCGAGATTGCCGATTTCATCCCAAACATCGCCAAAATTAGGTTTAAAGCATCGTTTTCAAATCGGATTTTGAATTCGCCAATAAGACCCATCCCGTATTAATGCCCTTGTGTTCGTCAAATCTTCTGAAGCCCTGTAGAATAGAAAAGATTAGTCTCTTCTCAAGTATTTGATGATATTGATGTCAACTCTAAACAAACAAACGTTCGATGAAATCGTGAAATTGCTTGCGCCGTACCTGGACACATCCGGGCAGCGGCGAGCTTTCGTGACCCAATCACTCTTTGATGCGCCACCCCTGATGCAAAATATCGACTATGAGGGTGATGCCCGGCAGTTCACCGTCAATCTGGTGACAACGTGCGACCAGTTTGGGCAGATCGCGCCGGGACAGCTTGCCGTCGTTGCGCTGCTAGATCATCTGCGTGAGCAAGTGGGACATGATGGGCAGCGGCAGATCGACCGCATAATCAACGCGATCACCCGCGAACACACCGAAACGCCGTTTGAGTTCGTCGGGGCGGCAGGTGATGGCGCACATATCTTCATCTCGTACTCGCGGGCGAACCTGCCGTTTGTGCAGCAACTTACCCGTGATTTGCAGGCACGCGGAA
Source organism: Anaerolineae bacterium (assembly GCA_034437515.1). Taxonomy (GTDB): domain Bacteria; phylum Chloroflexota; class Anaerolineae; order Aggregatilineales; family Phototrophicaceae; genus DAOTTX01. Next base: position 617 of record DAOTTX010000512.1, on the reverse strand, counting down.
TCAACATCTGGATTGATAAGGTGGGTTTGAAGGCGGGAACGCCCGACTGGGAAAACGCGCTGCGCGATGCCATTCAGTAGTCGGATGGGGTGGTGCTGGTTGCCTCGCCCGATTCCCGACAGTCGCCCTATGTGCGTGACGAGCTGGCGATTGCGCGAGCCGCCAAGCGCACCCTCTATCCGGTTTGGGCACAGGGCGACGAGTACAGCGACTGCATCCCGATGGGTATGGGGTATATCCAGTTTGTGGACATGCGCGGCGATGCTTACGAGCGCGGCCTGGATGAACTGGTCGCGGTGCTTTCCGGCGAAGAACAAGCACAACGCGACACCGGGACCACCGCCTCCGCACCGGACGACCCGCCGCCCGTGCCGCCGGACTTCGTGCCGCGCAACCCCTACAAAGGGCTACGGGCTTTCCGTGCCGATGATCGCGGCGACTTCTTCGGGCGGGATGCACTGATCTCGGAACTGGTCGGGGCGTTGCGCTTTGAGCGCGATCAGCCGCGCTTCCTAGCGGTCGTGGGGGCATCCGGTAGTGGCAAGTCGAGCGTGGTCATGGCGGGACTGCTGCCCGCGCTGGTGGATGGGGCCATCGACGGCAGCGAAACGTGGCGC
>DAOTTX010000511.1:0-3932 GCA_034437515.1 Anaerolineae bacterium | reverse complement strand
GTTCTGTGCCAAAATTGGCAATATATGGTCAGTAATCACCCATATTTGCTGTTTTTTAGCCGTGATTTCACCGATTTTTCGATTTACCACGCGAAATCCCAAAGAGCCACAATGGATATGGACGTATTGCACCCAAAAATTGCTTTCTAGATGGTCAGTCGACAAATTGCCATTTGAACTATTTAGTTTGCCGACATCGAGAATTGATAAGTTTCTATGTATGTCCATTGCAAGAAGATGAGCTAATCTCCAAGTATGAACAGGATCTGATCGAACGACTGAATCCAAGTTGGAATGTGCAACTCAAACGGAAAAGCTAAGGATAGGATAGGTTTATTGTCATGAAAGACGAACTCTACATCAAAACGGACACCAGCAACTTACCCGATGCGCGTGGTTACTTCGGGGAATTCGGCGGGCGTTTCGTGCCCGAAACACTCATCCCCGCGTTGGATGAACTCGAAGCGGCCTATCACGAAGCGATGGCAGACGTCGAATTCCAGCGAGAGCTGTCGCATCTGCAAACGACCTACACCGGACGACCGACACCATTGAGCCATGCCAAGCGGTTGAGTGAAAAGCTCGGCGGGGCGCAGATTTACCTCAAGCGTGAGGATTTAGCCCATACTGGCGCACATAAGATCAACAACGCGCTCGGTCAGGCATTGCTCGCCAAGCGGATGGGCAAGCAACGTGTGATCGCGGAGACGGGTGCCGGACAGCACGGTGTAGCCTCCGCGACGGCGGCGGCGCTGCTCGGCCTCGACTGTCATGTTTACATGGGTAGCGTGGATATCAAACGGCAGCAGCCCAACGTATTCCGCATGAAGCTGCTCGGCGCGGAAGTCATCCCGGTGGAAAGTGGCAGTAAGACGCTCAAAGACGCGATTAACGAAGCCATCCGTGATTGGGTGACGAACGTCCGTGATACGTTTTATCTACTCGGCTCGGCGTTGGGGCCGCATCCCTACCCACGCATCGTGCGCGATTTCCAGAGTGTGATCGGCACGGAATCGCGGCGGCAAGTGTTGGAAACGACCGGACGCCTACCCGATGTCATCCTTGCATGCGTGGGTGGTGGTAGCAATGCCATCGGCATGTTCCACGCCTTTCGCGATGATGAGAATGTCGATCTAATCGGTGTGGAAGCCGGTGGTCATGGTGTGTTGAGCGGTCAGCACGCCTCGCGCTTTGCCGACCCCAACATCAGCCGACCGGGGGTGCTGCAAGGCACGCGCTCGTTCGTGATGCAGACCGAAGACGGTCAGATCATGAACACGCACAGCATCAGCGCCGGGCTAGACTACGCTTCCGTGGGGCCGGAACACGCCTATCTGCGGCAGATGGAACGGGCGTTTTATACACTGGCGACCGATGAGGAAACGCTGGAAGCCTTCCAGACCTTGAGCCAGACCGAGGGCATCATCCCGGCGTTGGAAAGTTCCCATGCCGTCGCTGAAGCGATCAAACGGGCACCGTCGATGTCTAAAGACAGCATCATGCTGATTAACCTCAGCGGGCGTGGGGATAAAGACCTGAACACCGTAATCGAGGCGCTTGACCTCTAGCGTGACCGAGATATTGCTTTTCGCCGTTGGCCTGGTGTTGACGCTTCCGTTAGTCGGGTGGTTGTTTGAGTGGTTCGCCGCCCGGCGAGATCGTGCGCAGCACCCACCAGCGGGTCACATGCTCGACGTGGATGGGCGGCGGCTGCATTGTGTCTGCGCTGGCAGCGGTTCGCCGACCGTTGTGTTCGAGAGCGGTATCGGCAGTGGCGGCATTGATTGGACTTTAGTGCAGCAAGAGGTCGCCGCGTTTGCTTACACCTGCGCCTATGACCGTGCGGGCTACGGATGGAGTGATCGTGAACCGTCGCCACGTTCTATGCCCGCGCTCGTCGATGACCTGGCGCGTGTGCTGGCGGATCTATCGCCGCCGTTTGTGCTCGTTGGGCATTCTTATGGCGGTTTGATCTGTCGTTCGTATGCGTTACGCTATCCGGCACAGGTCGCGGGGTTGGTGCTGGTTGATAGCACACCCGTTGAGGTGCTGCACGATGGGACCTTCCAACCGAGTGTGGAGCTGCAACAAGTGGCGTTGCTCCGTTGGTTGCGCCGGTTTGGGGTGCTGCGTGGCCTGAGCCGTGCCATCTTCGACCATTGGCGTGTGTTGCCGGAAGCACAGCAGAATGTCTATCTGGTGCAGTCGCTACGGAACGCGGTCAACGTCGAGGACGAACTCGAGGCGATGTTTAATCATGGGGTCACGCTAACGGGGACGCTCGGTGACCTGCCGTTAGTGGTCGTCTCACGCCATCATAAGATCGACGACCCACACGCGAGTTCGTGGGAGCGAATGCAGCGCGGGTTGGCAGAACTTTCGACCAACGGCGTGTATATAGAAGCAGATCAAGCCGACCATTACGTCCAACTGGAAGAACCGGCGGTTGTGGTGCAGGCTGTTCAGCAAGTGATTGAAAAGGCAAAACGACAGTGGCAGATTTAGGTGCAGCACCCGGCACACATATCAACGTGGGTGATTTCAAAATGCATATGCAGATTCAGGGGACAGGGACGCCGACTGTCGTGTTCGAGGCGGCTTTGAGCGGTTCTTCGTTGGATTGGCATTATGTGAATCAGGCAGTGTCATCCAAGACGCGCACGGTTGCCTATGACCGTGCCGGGCATGGCTGGAGCACACGCAGCCGCAACAGGCGCGAACCGGAGCAAATCGTTGAAGAACTCAAAGACGGCCTGACGACCGCAGGCATCGAACCGCCTTATATTCTCGTCGGGCATTCGTTAGGCGCGATGCATACTCGCCTTTACGCTAGAAAGTATCCTGATGATGTGATCGGTATGGTGCTGCTTGACCCGGCACATATTGAGATGTTCGCTCGGTTGCCGGAACCCATCGGTCAGATGCATGTCATGAACCGGCGCGTGATGCGCCTTTACGCGCTGATGGCGCGGTTTGGCGCGGGTGGTGTGCTACGTGGGATGACGCCGAAAGCCATCTCCACATTGCCGGCGAAAGTCGGTCAGCAGATTCGTGAGATGAACGGTAGCGCGGATTACTGGGCGACCGTCGCGCAGGAAAACCGGCGCTCGAAAAAGTACACCCGGCGGCCTTCGCTGATCGAAGACACCATCGGTGATCTGCCGCTGACGGTATTGACTGCCGGGGCGAGCTTTGATCCCGGTGGGCTGCCGCCGGAGTTCCCTATCGAAGAAGTCAATACGACCTGGCGTGAACTCCAGGCGGAGATCGCCGCCATCTCAACCGATAGCGAACACGAGATCATCGAGGGCGCGTCCCATCTGACGTTATTGTACGAACCGCACTTTGCGATGCAGGTCGCCAATTACGTCGTCGAGATGGTCGAGGGGCTGCGGGTGAGGCACACCTTATGACGATTCTCCTCGCGCTGGCATGGCGACCGGACACCGAAACAACCGCGCTTTTCGAGCGGTTACATCCGGCATGGCAAGAAATCTATCACGGTATTTCTATCGTCACGCCGCCTGAGATACCGGCGGCGTTGGTTGAGCGGCTCACGGCGCTAAATGGTGTTAGCGTGATCGTCAGAGAGCAGCCGCGAGAAAACCGACGTTACCTGACGCTGCAACACGCGCTGACCTTCGAGGCTGCCGATCATGTGCATTACTGCGATGGCGACCATGCGATCAGCCGTTTTGAGCGTGCCCCGGACGAGTGGCGGCGGGGTGTCGCGGCGATACATGATACGGATTGCCTCATCATCGGGCGCAGCGCCGGTGTGCTGGCGAGTTACCCGGCGGCGTTGCAAGAAACGGAGCGAATTATTAATCTGGTCGGGTCGCATCTGTTGGGGCAACCTGCGGATTTCGGCAGTGGCGCTCGTGGCTTTAGCCGGGCAGCGGTCGAATATATTTTGACCCATGATTCTGTGG
>DAOTTX010000510.1:0-2215 GCA_034437515.1 Anaerolineae bacterium | reverse complement strand
CTTGCAGCACGATCGTCGGCAGCACTTCGGAGACCAGTTCTTCCCCACTCTCCGGCGGGCGATACGATGGCGGGTAGATCACGGCCCACACGCGATCCACCTGCTCGTCATCCTGCACCTCCGCGCGGATGACGCCCTGCCCTTGCGTGATCTCGCTCGGCCCGACCGCGGCGAAGATGTGCGGCGGCCATACATCCCCGCTGAACGTGCCGGCATACGCGAAGCCTCGCGTAGCCGCCACCTGTCCATCATCGGGTTGGTTGGGGAAACCATCGCCGTCATCATCCAACCACGGCGTCTGATGTGGATACGCAGCCTGCGTGGCCCAACGTGCGTTCTCAAAACTCTGGTAAAGGCTCTGCCCTTGATACAATGCCACTGTGAAATGGTCGCTAAATATCGCTCCTTGTGCGGACGAATACGCCAGATTCCCTACGCCTGTGGAACTGATCACCACCCGCCCCGGCTTGCTCACCGTCTGTGGCAAGCGGATGAAGCTGCCGGAATGACACGCCTCGACAATCACGTTCACCTTGAGGCCCGGATGCGCCGTCTCCAATTCACTGAGCCATGCGTCTACCTGCGCCGGCGATACCGTTTGCCCGGCCGGCCCATCCAGATAGAGTTCGTTCTGCTTGCCGTGGTCAATCATATACAGCGTAAAGGGCCGCTCCGGTCCAACGCGCGCGGCGGCCCACGTCGTGATGGCGGCTTGCAGATTCGCGGCGGTGGCCGGCGCGCTATAGCCGGGCAGCGCCGGATTGGTCGCCAGGTAGTAAATGCGCTCCGCCGGGTAATCATATGCCTGGAATACCTGGTAGAGTTGCTTGGCGGCATAGTGGATTTTAGGTTGTAATGGATCGTTGACCCTGTCGCGCCCCGCCACAATGACCAGCGCCCCCGGCACGGCTTCCTCGTCCAACGCCTGCACGGAGACGTGATAGGCTACCTCCATGCCGAACACGGTGGGGTCGTGGTTCGTCCAGCGTATATAGTAGTCACTACTGGTAGGCGCTTCAAACTCCAAGCGCACACCGGGAGAGAACGTGTGATACTCAGTTTCCAACGGCAGCCCGGCGCACTGCCCGTGGAGTTCCAGCGTCACATCGGCCGGCGATTCCGGCGGGATGTGCGCCTCGATGCGGTAGGTGGTCCCGGTCGTCGCCTCGAAGATGACCCAATCTTCGTCCGCTTGCTTGTGGAAGGTGTGCTGCTGCACTAAACCATCTGTGGAAATCGTGCTCGCTTCCTCGCAGGTGTCGTCAGTTTCGTAGAGATCGCGCGAGACCACTACCGATTGGGTGTTGCTCCACTCGCTATCGCCGCCGGCATTGGAAGCCCGCACGCGGTAGTAATATGTACCCGGCGCTTTGTCGCTGATATTGGTGGAAGTGTTGCTGCCAGAATAGACCGTCGTCGCGCCGGTAAAGTCGCTGTTGGTGGCTTCTTGTAAGATATAGCCCGTTGCATCACTGACGCTGCTCCAAGAGACGGTGTAGTTGCCGCCGCCGTCGGCGTTGCTTATTACATTCAAAACGGGAGTTGGTGGCACTGATGGCTGAACCATTAAGGTTGCACAACTCCCCCCATCAAGCGCGACAAAATCACCATAGCCGCCGCAGATGGCATAGGTTCCCGGTGTATCGAAGGTGGCAGCTTGTTCATACCAGATCGACTGATTGTGTGCCAGGCTCATGCTTTGGGTGGGGAAGTTGATAGTAATTGGGCCTGTAGCTTGAGCGTGTACATCAGAGCGTGACCAGGTCACATCTCCGGTATTGAGAACTCGGAAGCTAACCGAGATGGTACTGCCGGTTCCCACGGTGTCGCTTCCTTCGATATCAAGGCCGCTATCAATGACGGGATTGGCTAGCGTGAGCGCCGTGAAATTCTGGTCGATCACATCGGGGGTGGTATTCAAAGGTTGGCGCGGGCCAGTGACCGAGTATGAAGCGGGCGTGAAAACGTAGCCACTTTTACTCGCGGTAAGCGTGTATGTCCCTTGATCAATATTATCGAAGCGATAGTTGCCACTGCTGTTCGTCGTGGCACTCTGTCCATTATTCAGCGAGATGATAACGCCAGACAACGCGGCGCCATCCGCGTCGGTCACCTTTCCAGCAATATCAAAGACGGCCTTGTAACCAATGCCGCTGCTGGTTCGCCACACGCGATAGCAGCGATTGTTGGGATGATCATAGAAATGAGAGGAGGA
>DAOTTX010000509.1:0-2017 GCA_034437515.1 Anaerolineae bacterium | reverse complement strand
ACGCCCGGGTCGGTGGTATAGCTGTCGGCGTTGGCGACCGGCGCGCCGTTGTTGTTCATCGGCATCGTTTTGATGTTGACGGTCCCGACGTTGGAGAAGCCAACGACGTTGGCGCCATTCAGGGTGGCGAAGACGTAATCAAAGGTGTCGGTGGTTTCGGCAGCGCTGGTCAATGGTTTGGGCACATACTTGAAGCCGCCGTTGTACTGGCCCCCATCCGGACAGGGGATGTCGTCGGCCACGGGACCAGCAGTCGAATAGCACGTGTAGATAATTTCCGAGGCAGTGTTGGCGGTCATACCGGTGGCCGTAGAGGTGGTCTTCACCGCGCCGGTTGTTGAGGGGATGTGGCCGCCTTTGTACACCGCGAACTTATTGCCGCCGGATGTCCCCGCGCCATCATCAACCGTGAAGCGCGGCATCGTGCGGTAGATGTAGCCTTTCTCCGGCAGCGAAACGACGCGGAATTCATACTCACCACCTTTGGTACCATCTATGAACGTGCCGGTCGAGTCGGTGTCGGCCGCAAAGTACATCTTGGTGTTGGCGGTCTTGGCTTTGTTGCCACACGGTTTGGTGGTGCTGGCCGGGTCACATTCGAGAGTCGTCCCATCGGTGTAGTCCGAGGTCTTGCCGTCGGTCACCCAGAGGGTCTGATCCTGGTAGACTTCGTAAGCCGAAGCGTTCCCTTTGGCCTTGGGTTGTTCGCCGTCGTAGACGGTGATGGCCATGGTTGACCAGACGCCGCCATTGGCCGAAAAGCCGTCGCTGACGTAGTAGGTAATGACGGCCACACCAGTAAAGTTGCTGGTGGGGGTAAAGACGGCTTCACCATTTTCTGAGATGGTCAGCCTACCAGCGTCCGCATTGGTAGCACCAGCGGCGCTGTTACCCGTGACGGTCAATTCGGTGCCGACGGTGGTACCCGGCGTGCCGGTCTTGGTGGTGGTATTGTAGTCGGTATGTCCGCTTGCGTAGCCGGTGATGCGCATCATGCTCTGGGCGCTCTTGCCGTTGACGGTCGAGGCTTTGCGGGCTTTGTAGGAGGGGACGGTGTAAGCCACGTCGTCTTTGTCGTTCCAGAGCACGTTCCAGGTCACCTTCTGGTTTTTGGCGGTATGCACAAAGTCGGGGTTGGCGGTCGGCAGGTCGTTGGTTTGTGCATTGTTGTTGTACGCCGACTCAATGCGCACTTCAGCCGCATCAGAAGAAACAAACACACCGTCGGTGACTTTGTAGGAGAAGCTATCTACGCCCTGCCAGTTTTCGGGCGGGGTGTAAATAAACGCACCATTCCAGAACAGAGCGACGGTACCGCCCTGCTTGGTGGTCTTCTGAATACCCATCACGACTTCGCCCGCGGCAAAGTCGTCTTCGGTCATAACCTGACCGTTGTACTTAATCTTGGGGTCGCTGCCGCTCAAGTCCACCGAGAGCTTGGTGCCGGAGTCGGGGTCGGTGTCGTTGGCCAGCACACCGTTGGCCGCAGCCGTCCCGCTCTGGGAGGCGGCGTCGGCGCTGGTGGAGGTCAACAGGTCGCTCAAGCCAACGTAGTAGGTGTTGTCAGTGGTGTTGTAGAAGTAGCCAAGTGGGGTAACGTTGGTTGGGGGGGTGACCCCACCCAGGGCGTCAATGACCGACTTGTGCCAGTAGTAGTCGGCGGTAGCGGTCGGGGCCGTGCCCTTGTCGAAGTTGGTTTGGGCTTGCGCTACGGTGGTTGGTTGGACCAGCAGCGAAAGCATGGGCAACAGCAGTGCGCCGATGCCCAGAATCGAAATAATCCGTCGCAATCGTCCTGTACTCATTCCTTAACATTCCTCCCTTATGTGATAGACTGATAAAGTGGTTCTGGCGAACCCCTGTTCGCCATGGTTCATAACATCCATCATCAAGAGTACCCAAATACGTTTCTGTCGAAAATCCGTCGCGTACGTTCCAACAAATGGGTTCCGTTCGTTCCGTCCCGTGAAAAAAAGTTTGATACCTGTACGCTTGCCATGCTGTGCGTGGGGAGGTG
>DAOTTX010000508.1:0-1732 GCA_034437515.1 Anaerolineae bacterium | reverse complement strand
AAAATAATCAATATTGACTAACAAAATGGCAACCTGTGTTGCATAAAACAATCATATACACAGTTTGACGTTGACAAATTGGTCTTGATCAAAAAGTGCAAAAGTATAGTTTATGAGCATCGAAAACTTCAAACGTGCTTATCGAGCGATGTGGATGATTCTGTTACTCACGTTATCTTTCCTGACACCTGCGCCGATCCAAGCGCAGAACGATCTTCCCATAGATTCACCGCCTCATCAGCTTTCGCTGGAGGAGGCACAGCGCGCGGCCCAGGAACGGATGCAAATTCAGGTGGATGCAGGCTATGCGCCCGGTTGGATCGACGCCATCCTGGGAGAGCCTATTCAGCTCTTTGACTTGAGCGGCGCCGTGAGCGCCTATCTGTTTCCGGTTAACCAACACGGCGTGTCAGCCGGGTACCTGACCGTCGCTGCTGCCGCGATTCCCAACCCGGTGCTGGAATTCGCCACGGAGGGGCCTCATCCGCTTTCGTTGGGCCTGGTCCACGCTCGAGAACGAGCGCAGATTGCGGATCGCCAACTATTGAACGAGAACCCGCTATATCTCGGCCTCCTGAGCTATGCCTATGAGTTGACGCCCTCTCCAAAAAACCGTCACGTCATCGACTTGGCCACAGGGGAAATCGTCGAGGTTGACCTGGCACAGGCCGATGAACCTCTGATTAGCCTATTGGTCTCATCTTCCGTCACAACCACCGGCATAACGTCTCCCTTGGCCTACAAACTCATCGGCGGCGTGCCCGACTGGGACCAGTTTCAGGGTAGCTACGGCTGCTACAGCGGCTGCGCTCCCACATCCGGCGTCAACGTGCTGGGGTATTGGGATGGTCACGGCTATGGGGATCTCATCTCCGGCGGCGACTGGCAGGGGGCGGTCAACGAGATGAGAATCCATATGGAGACGCAGTGCGTAGGCAATAGTGGGTCCACCAACATCGGCAAAATATCTCCAGGCTTGGTCGATTATGCTCAGGCTCACGGCTACTACTTTGAATCGGTGCTTTGGTGTAGTCAATGTTCCACTCAGCCTACCTATGCCAACTACCGGGCGGAGATAGATGCGAATCACCCGCTGGTTGTTGACGTGATTGAGCACTCCACGTATAATAACCACAGCGTAGCCGGCGTCGGTTATGATACCAACGGCAACTACATCATTGTCCACGACAACTGGCCCAGCACGGGCGAAGACGTTTATCTCCAGTACGGCTCCGGGTACAGCAGTATCTGGATGCACCCTGCCGCCCCCGACGCGACGCCGCCCACGCAAGCCTCCAACGTCCGGCCCGACGGCTGGAGCGGCCCTTACACCGACGACGTCACTCCGCGCTTCCGATGGCATGCGGCCTACGACAGCGGATCGGATATCGCGGGCTACTACGTCTCCGTGGACGATTGGACGCCCGACAGCAACGATTGGTGGACGGAGGACACAGCCTATACCGTGCCCGATGCGCTCTCCGATGGTGAGTACCACTTTGCCGTCACGAGCAAGGACAACGCGGGCAACGTCAACCCCGCCAACACCGAGGGGGACGCGCCCTATTACGCCTTCGTCGTTGATACCAAGGCGCCGGATAACCCGACCACGGTGGAGTCCGGCTGCGCCGCACAGGACGGGGTCTGGCAGAGAACGTGCACCGACCCCGACTTCGCCTGGTCCGGGGCCGGCGATCACGGCGGCAGTGGCGTCAAGGACTATCACGTCTAC
>DAOTTX010000507.1:0-2046 GCA_034437515.1 Anaerolineae bacterium | reverse complement strand
CATCAAGAACCGAGATTGGCTCTTTGAGAAGATGCTCCATATGATCTGCTCGAATATGGTCATCAATGAGCCGACGTACTTTCTCGCCCAATGGTGAGAGTTCAAAAGACTCGTCCCGATAGGTGTTCCGTGCAGCCATCCGCACCTTACCGAGCCAAGCTAGATCGCCACGATAGGAGTTTGCGGCAGGATCAGGCATTACCATATCCATCGTCTGAGAGAACTTGCGGAAGGCGATGTCGAACTGAGCACGAATATCTTCAGGTTCGAGTAGCGCAATACAGGCATACAGGTTGTTGCGGTCTACGTCATCAAAGAAGCGCATTACGTCCCGGTGACGCTCAGCAAGTTGGGCTTCGTCGTTGACCGGCTTAAGTACACCCGCAACATCCTCTGGATTGAACATTTCCAGTGCCATGCGAAGGTCAGCCGCAATTCCCCAATAATCAACAACCAGTCCGTAGCCTTTACCAGGCATCGTTCGATTGACACGCGCAATGGCTTGCAGGAGATTATGCTCTCTGAGTGGGCTATCCAGATACATGACCTGCTCAATGGGGGCGTCAAAGCCAGTCAACCACATATCACACACGATGACGATTTGTAGTGGGTTATCCGGTTTGAGAAAGCGTGATTTGATCTCTTCCTGTTCTCGCGCTTCGGATGCGTAAGGGAGCCAATCGCTTCGTTCGCTATCATCTGATGACGCTGACATGACGAGCGCACATTCCGGGGCGTTTAGTTCAATCAGGGTGCGATAATAGCGCATAGCCGTTGCGCGATCATGTGCGACAACCTGGGCTTTGAAGCCGTTGGGTGCGATGTGACTTTCAAAATGCTCAATCAAATCCATACAAACTGCGCGAACCCGCTGCGGAGCAGAGGCAATCGAGCGTTCGTTGGCATAACGTTGTTTGAGTTGCTTTTTCTGATCCGCAGGCAAATCCTTGAAAATGCGCTCGAAAAGCTGGTCGAGTGTCGCGCCTTCGACGTGCAGATGGGGTAGGCGGGGGTCATAACGAATTTCAAGTGTAGCACCATCTTCAACGGCTTGTTGGATAGTGTACGTGTCAATGTAAGTGCCAAAGGTACGGGGTGTACTGCGGTCTTTTTTGTCGATGGGTGTACCGCTGAAGCCGATGTAGATGGCGTTGGGTAAAGCAGTGCGAAGATTCGTTGCCAGACCTTTGTATTGCGTGCGATGGGCCTCATCGACCATCACCACAATATTCCCGGCTTTAGAGATTTCGGGATACATCACACCCTGCTTTGTCTGGAACTTCTGCACCGTTGTCAGAATCGTCTTTTCGACACCTTCCTGAAGCAAGTTCTGCAAATCAGTGACACCGTCTGCGCGAACAGGATTGGGAAAGCCGCATTTCTGAAACGTTGCGGTAATCTGTCTATCGAGATCGCGCCGATCTGTCACGATGAGGACGGTTGGGTTGGTCATCTCGCCCATGCGTGCCGCTTCGCGCTCCTCTGGACGGCGCAGTTTGAGTGCCAGCCAGAACATCGTCAGGCTTTTGCCGCTGCCCTGTGTGTGCCAGATCACACCGCCGCGCTCTTTGCGCGTCCTACCGCGCATGATCCGTTCCATTGCCTTATTGACGGCTCGATACTGCTGGTAGCGTGCTAGCTTTTTCACCGTCTTACCACGCTCTGTCTCGAAAGCTATGAAATTCCGTATGAGGTCGAGCAGGCGTGAAGGTTCAAACATCACAGACAGCAAAATATCCTGTTGTGTGGGATCACGCCCAACGAGTTGCGCAACCTGAGAACGATGCAGCGGCCAGGGATCACGCCAGCGCAGGAAGAAACCGGCATCAGCACCAATGGGCGCATAAGCAGCAGATGCCCCACAGGTCGCCACGAGAATTTGAGCGTGTTCAAAGATACGCGGTGCCTGTCGCTGGTATCGTCCTAACTGGTGAATGGCGTTTTCCAACGGGTGATTGATCGTGGGGCTTTTGCACTCGATGACCGCCAACGGCAGCCCATTCACGAAAACAACCAGGTCGGGAATGATTTTGTCGGTATCGCCCA
>DAOTTX010000506.1:0-2591 GCA_034437515.1 Anaerolineae bacterium | reverse complement strand
ACCCGGCGAGAATAGTTGCGCCAACTGCCAGCACCACCATAACGCCCAGCACTACAGAGGCACGACGGAAGTTACGCACGCGGCGGGCGGTGGCTTCTTCTTTCTGCTGGCGGATTTCGTCCGCCCTGACTGATGCCGCGATGAAGCCCGCCTCAGCCTGCGATGGCGTGGCGTGGTCCGCCCACGTTTGCGCGTCAGCTAGCAGCGTCCCGGCATAAAAGCCGCCGTAATTCTCCGGGCGACCGGCACGCACCCAGTCGGCAGCGTCCGAGTTGACCTTCTTCTGCAAACGCAGGTCGTCGCGGGCGTCGTTCAGCCACAGCTTCAGCCGGTCCCACTCACGGATGAGCGCCTCGTGTGCTACTTCAACTGTATTTTCATCGCTCACCAGCAGACGGCTATTAATGAAGATTCCGGCAGTTTCCTGCAATATCTGCGTTAGTTTGGCATCTGGTAGTATGAGGTCACTACGACTGGCGCGGCGGCGGGTGGTGTCCTGTTCGGTCCCGCCGGGTTCAATCAAGCGCAGGAACAGCGCCCGTGCCATCTGGCGGTGTTCGTCCGATGGCAGGTCAAGATAAGTCTGCTCGGCGTGTTGGGTCAGCGCCCCGCGCACGCCGCCCATTTCCCGGTAGGCGGCGCGGGTGAGCGTCTGGCCCTCACGCTTCTGAAACAACTGATCCAGCGTGAATTGCAGCAGTGGTAGCGCCCCGATCTCATCGCGCACGGCGAACAAAATGTCCGTTACGAGGCCGTCTTCAAACGTCAGGCGCACATCGGGCAGTTCGGCGGGCTGTTCGATAACATCGTAGAGGTCTGCCAGCGTCATCGGCAGCACAGCGCGGTGTTGTAATTCAATCAACTTACCCAGTGCGTTGTATTCCAGCGGACGGTCGTAGAAGTCTGCCCGCAGGCTGAGGATCACGATCAGCGCCCCGTCCGGCTCTGTGACGGCGGTCGTCAGCAGGTCGATGAAGTGGCGGCGCTCGTCCTCGTCCGCCGTCAGCGTGAATAATTCTTCAAACTGGTCGATGTACATCACCAGCCGGGTGTTCTTCGCGGCCTGCTTCGCCAGTGCGTGCAGTCCGCGTGTGTTGGGGTTGTCTAAATCTTCGCGGATAGCGGTTTGCGACTTTTCCGGGAAGATTTCCGCCAGCGCGACGGTCAGGTTCTCCAGCGGATGCGTTCCCGGCACCATCGGCTCCAGGTAGCGCCAGTTTTCGCTACCGTCAACTGCGCCGTCTATCAGCGCGGGCAGCAGTCCCGCCATCACCACGCTCGACTTACCGCTGCCCGATGCACCTACCACCGCCAGAAACCGCGGCTGATTGCGTTCAAAGCGCAGCGCTGCGACCAGTTCCGCGACCAGCGCATCCCGCCCAAAGAAGTCACCGCGATCTTTCGCACGGAAGGCACGCAGTCCCTTGTACGGATTACGCGGCACAAAGTCCGGCGGCACGGGCGGCGGTTCGTCCGGTGCGGGGGCAGTTATCCCGGCGTCGGCTGGCGTTTGTTCGTCCCCGGTCAGCACCGCGACCAGTTCATCCAGACCGCGCTTGTAAGCATCACCGCGCATATCCACAAACTGGATATACCCCATGCCCATCGGGATGCAGTCGCTGTACTCGTCGCCCGCCGCCCAGACGGGATACAACTTGCGTTTCGCGGCTCGCGCAATCGCCAGCTCATCCCGCACATAGGCTGATTGTCGGCTATCAGGTGAGGCAACCAGTACCACCCCATCCGACCGCTGAATGGCCTCGCGCAGCGCGTTTTCCCAGTCGGGTGTGCCGGCTTTCAAGCCAATCTTGTCGATCCACACGTTGACATCCCGTGCCTGCAAATCACGGGTGAGCTGCTGCACAAACGGCAGATTCGCCCGCGAATACGAAATGAAGATGTGTGCGCCATCGCCCTCCGCTCCGACGAACTCAAACGGCGTTTCGGTGTGTTCGCGGGTGATGGCCGTGATGATGCGGTCGATCTGCTGCTGCTTATCAGGCCCGACCTGCTCCCGTAGATGCGCCAGCAGCGCGACAACGGCTAGCTGTCCCGGCGCGATCTGCCCGAACTGGTCACACGTCGTCACCAGATTGACGGTGAATTGCCGGGCATCACCCTCATAGTCGATATTTTGCATCAGAGGTGGCGCATCAAAAAGTGATTGGGTTGCGAAAGCTCGCCGCTGCCCGGATGTGTCCATGTACGGCGCAAGCAATTTCACGATTTCATCGAACGTTTGTTTGTTTAGAGTTGACATCAATATCATCAAATACTCAATAAGAGACTAATCTTTTCTATTCTACAAGGCTTCAGAAGATTTGACGAACACAAAGGCATTAATACGGGATGGGTCTTATTGGCGAATTCAAAATCCCACTTGAAAACGACGCTTTAAACCTAATTTTGGCAATGTTTGGGATGAAATCGGTAATCTCAAGCTGATGGTTGCGGGCATAGTCAAGAATTTGCAGCCGCTGGCCGTCGAGGTCCTGTTTATCGGTGGAGGTGCGGAGATAGGTGAGAATCTGGCTCATGGGATAGGCGTCCTAAGTTAACCGTTTTTCGTCCGTAATATCGAACAGTATATC
>DAOTTX010000505.1:0-3162 GCA_034437515.1 Anaerolineae bacterium | reverse complement strand
GTCGATCTGGCTGGGGATGTCGACGGCGCGCTCGATGGTCTGGCCGGTGAGGGTCTCGATTTGGGTGTGTTGGGCGTCGGTGAGGGGGTGGGCGAAGTTTAGGAGGATCATGGTGACCCCTCCCCCGGCCCCTCCCCTACGAGGGGAGGGGAGTGCTCCCCCGGCCCATCCCCGATGCGGGAAGGGGAATGCTCCCCCGTCCCCTCCCCAATGCGGGGAGGGGAGTGCTCCCCCTTCCCTGGCAGGGAAGGGGGCTGGGGGGTTAGGTCCTCTCCGACGCGGCAGGCATCTCGTATGCGTTCGAGAACGCTACCCAGGTTTTGCATCACTTCCTCGTTTCTGACGCGCAAAAGGCACAGGCCGCGAGCTGCCAAGATGCGGTCACGCTCGGCATCGTAGTCGGCTTGTTCGGCCTCATCGTGTACTGGCCCATCGACCTCCACCACCAACCCAACGGCGTGACAATAAAAGTCAACAATGAAGCCATCGATGATTTGCTGGCGACGGAAATGGAAACCATCCAATTGGTTGCGCCGTAGGGCGGCCCACAGTTTCGTCTCCGCCGGTGTCATGTTGCGACGCAGTTCCTTGGCGCGTTCGAGCTTCTTCGGATCGATTTTCTGTCCTCGGATGATGTTGCTTGGTTTTGGCATAGATGGGTCCTTTCTTTTACCCCTCCCCCGGCCCCTCCCCCACGGGGGGAGGGGAGTGGGGGTTAGGTCTGCTTACAACGAGAATCCCTGTGTATCATGTGGTGCCAAAGGCAATGCTTCATCCTCATGTTCCTCAAACCACTCATAGTTCTTGCCGTCGGGATCAGGTTTTTCATCGGTTCGAGGGTAATGCACCGGCAAGCCTTCGGGGGGCTCACCGAGTAGCGCTTTCAGGTCAGACAGCACCTTGTCGTCGAACTCATCGCCGTAGAGTTCACGCATTGTTTGCAGGAAATCCCTCTTGAGATCGTCGACCTTTTCCCGACCAACCTCCTTCCAGCCCGCTTCCGCGTCCAGCGATTGGAGCCGTGTGGGCCAGTCCTCCACCCTTTTCGCCCCGTTCACCGCCACCTTGACCGAGCCGAAGCCCAGCGGCTTGGCGTAGCCCAGGCGGTGGACCAGGTCGCCCTCTAGTTCCAGGGCGTAGAGCAGCGCGCCCAGTTCCACCGGGGCCAGGTTCTCGAAATCCACGGTGAAGGTGAAGGTCGCGCCGGGCTTGAGCGCGTCCCGCACGGTACGGTTTTGATCGCTGGGCTCGCTGGTATATTCGTCGGGATCGGCTTCCCCGTGGTGACGATAGAACTTGCGACCTCGGAGTTGAGCACCTTTATCATCATAATCCACGTCGAAGTCTGGCTTTCCCTCGGAGTCTAACAGGTAGAACTCAGTCGTTGTCGGCTTGGGAGTGGAGAGGATGGCCAAGGGAATTGGCTCCTCGTAGTCCAGTGTTTCCACCCGCGCTTTACCGTGGGCGAAGCGCACCCGCCCGGCGTAGGCGACGCGGTCGGCGTCTTCAGGCGGGCTGTCCCAGACCCAACCGAAGACACGGCAGGCGGGGCAGAGTTTCTCGTATTGAGAACAACGCACAAGATGTTTTGTGTGCGTCTTCAATAGTTCCCCAATGGGGTACTCATAGCCCACGCGTGGGATTGAAACCGGTACGATAGACTCCACTTGTGGGTTGTTGGTCGAACCACGCAGTTTTGCATAAACTAATTCGCCTCCACGCACCTTCTTTTCTCCCGTCTGATAGATAAAACGGCTAAGTCCCAACTCTTTGCCGTCGCCTTTCTCGATTGGCTCTCCAAATGGTTGATGTTGTTTGCTGCGCTTTTGAACTTCGTCCTTGTGACGCTTTTGGTAACCTTTAATCAACTCCTCATATCTGCTGACGACTTCCAGGGCAAGATCGACTGACTCGGAGCCACGGTTATTTTCACTTGCTCGAAAGAAGAAGCGCTCACTGTGTTTCCTATCAATGTTCTGGTTATTAAGACATAACCAACCCCGTTCAACTCGCTGATTGTCACGTTTTTTCCTAAGAAGCGCCTCCTTACCCTCCTCGCTATCCTCACTGACCTCAACAACGTCCCAGAACTTGATTTTATCGTAAGGATGCTGTCTCGGCTCAAGCAGAGCATAGCACGATTGGCCGTGTTCTAAACCTCCCAGATCCACTTCGGTGCCCTCCTTAGTCCGTTCCTGAAACTCTCGAGTAACACCGTTCACATTGCGCTTCTTCGTAAGAGTTTTGCTCGGATTTACCGGCCTATAGCGATGCAGCCAGGCTGCATACTGTTTACCCGAAGGAGTTCCGCCAACTCGTAACCTGGTGGTTCCAGTCAAAAGCCACAATTTCCACCCATTTTCTGTAGGTTCAATTCTGGCAGGAACCAATTCCAGGGCGTCGCCGGGTTCGAGTCGATGATCGAGTCGCTCTCCTCCCAGAATGTGATAGCACGAATTCGTCACCGCCTCGAACGCCGAGCGCACCATCCCTCGCAGACTGCTGGCCGGAAGGGCCGGTTTGCCGTCGTACTGGAAGAAGCGGTAGGATTTGTGGTCGCCTGGCTTTTCCTCAACGGCGTGCGAATCGGAGATGAAGAGCGGCGTCTTGGCCTCGACGGTACAGGTGATGCACCCGGTCAGGCCCACGTAGCGGTCGTGCGGCGGCGGGGGACAGCGCCACATCAGCAGTGGCTCCGGAGAATCATCGGTTGGCTCTGGTGTTGGCTTGCCCAGGTAGCGCACAAAGTTGTAGGGATTTAGGAAGCGATAGGTCTTTTGTTGCAACTCTGTTGGTGATTGCTCTTGTTCAACAATGGCTCTTACCCATTTGGTCTGAAGGCCTCGAGGAGTTCTGCGAGTGTCATATTCTACTCGTAGACCTCTACGGATCTCGTGCGAGGATATATCTTTAACCCACTGCGGTTTGAAGTACACATCCTCGTCATCACCATCCTGGTTTATGAAGCCATAACCTTCTCGGTGTTTGACCATCTTGATTGTTCCTTTAGCCATCTTTCTCCTCCTTCGTCCACTTCTGCAACCCGGTCAACCAGACAAACTCGACGCGACCGGCGCGGCTGTAGACCTTGTACGTCACCTCGACCCGCTCATCGTCATCCGGCGACGGATAGTCCAACTCGGCTGCCGCCACGCGGACATC
>DAOTTX010000504.1:0-3278 GCA_034437515.1 Anaerolineae bacterium | reverse complement strand
TGAGCACTGTACTGCTGCAAGGTAACCCAATCGGCAACATTCCGTACAACGTCTACGAAAATCTGCGCGACGACGGTGACCGCGTCCAATTAGCTGTTCCATTGGCCATGGGGGACAGCTACGAAGGCGCACGCATCATTGGCACCGACCTCAACTTCTTCGAGCTACGATCCAGCAGGCAGTCGCCGCCGGCCTTTCAGGTTGCCCAGGGACGCCTGTTCGAGATGCCGGAAGACCACGCCGGTGACGACCACAGCGACGACGAAGATCACGCTGACGACGAACATACCGCCGACCGCAGCGACGAAGATCACGCCGACGAGGATCACGACCACGGTGAGGTAGAAGTTGTCGAGGCAGTCATCGGCGCGAAAACCGCCGCCACCATTGGGCTATCCATCGGCGACCAGTTCTTCGGCACGCACGGCATCGGTCCGAGCATCGCAGAGAATACCCACGACCACATCGCCTACGAGGTGGTCGGCATCCTACAACCCAGCGGCACCCCCTATGACACAGCTATCTACACGCCGATCCAGAACGTGTGGCGCGTTCACCAGGACGAACCAGAAGACGACGACGGACTGAATCTAGCCGGCGTACCCGGCTTAACCGGTCTCACCGCGCCACCGGAGACGGCTGCTGCACCGGAGACCGACGAGGTGACTGCGGTTATGGTGCTACCTACCAGCTTTGTTGCACAAAACCAGCTTGCCCAAGAATTCTACACAGATCCGACCCTACAAGCGGCCTTCCCTGGCGAGGAACTCGGCAACTTGTTAGGCCTCCTAAACCAGGGCCAGGCCGTGCTAGAAATCGTCGGTTATCTGATGCTTGCCACTGCTGGGTTAACCCTGTTTCTGTCGATGTACAGTGCGGTGCTGGCACGACAGCAGGCCATCGCCATCATGCGGGGCTTGGGGAGCAATCGCGCTAGTATCTTCCGCATCATCATTTTCGAGACACTGATGGTTTCTGTCGCCGGGGCACTGTTCGGGCGGCTTTTAGGCTATGGTCTAGCCTGGACTATCGCCAGTGTCTACAGCGCGCAATCCGCCATCCCGGTGCCGATTCGCTTTTTGCCGGAGTTAGAGTCGGTTTTATGGGCGCTAACGGTAGGCGTTGGGGTGCTGGCGGGGCTGGTCCCGGCGGTGATGGCGTATCGCGTCGATGTTGTGGATCGGCTGTTCCCGGCATGAGGTGGACAGCAGGGCTGTTGTTCTTGCTGCTGACGGCGGCATGTAGTCGTGGTGGGGCCGCTCCCCCATTCCCCACCGCTGACCCGGCCTACATCGCCCCCGGTTTCGAAGCTATCGCCCTGGACGGTACTACCTACCGCCTGAACGACCTGCGCGGCCAATGGGTGATTCTGAACTTCTGGGCGACATGGTGCGAGCCATGTGTGCGAGAAATGCCGGCACTCCAAGCGATTGCCGACCGCTACGCACAGGACGGTGTGGTACTGCTGGGCCTCAATATGGCCGAATCGGAGCCACTTGTGCGCGAGTTCGTGGCCCAACACGACATTACGTTCCCGGTTCTGATAAACGTGACCAGCGAAACACGACAGGCGTACCAGGCCATCAGCCTTCCACAAACGATTTTGATCGCACCTAACGGTGAGATTATGTGGCGGCAGTTTGGCCCGGTCGATGAGCACGAGTTCTCGGATGTGTTGGCGGGGTTCATCGCCGGGGAAGCCTGACCCAGTCCTGCCAAGTCATCCTTAGGGCATTGCTCACAAGTGGCGTTGTTGAATCGAGATAAAATGAAAAATAGTTAGCCCCTGAATTGTGAAAATTCAGTCAATACGATACAAATCTGGCATGCCGAGCTGCGTCATGCGATTGAGCGCCACAACGCGGATCGTTGCTTCTGTTTTTTGTCTGTCGAGCGTTCGAGCAGATAATTGATTGCCGAAAATACACTTCATGCGCTACATCGCCGTCTCAGCAAGTGATCGTTGGTGATAGCCGACTTCCTGCTTATACGATTTGCGACCAACCTGACGAATCCGACGCAGGTTCTCATCGCGTGGGTGGGGCGGCGCATTCGCATTACCATGCTGCCAGATGACAGCATCACGTTGAGGGGGAATAGCAATCCGCTTGACCTTTCGCCGCTGGCACGTGGCGTACATCTTGCGCTTGTCGTAGGCACCATCTGCGCCGACCTGATCTATCTCACCCGGTGTGGCTTCCAGCAACGCGATCCCGGCTTCGGCATCGTCAACCGATGCCTCGGTGAGCTCAACCGCCTCAATCATATGAGTGCTTGCGTTCACACTCAGGTGTAGCTTGCGCCAGGTACGCCGCTTGCTGTGCCCATGCTGGCGCACTTTCCACTCGCCCTCCCCGTAGATCTTCAGCCCAGTGCTGTCGATCACTATTAGGACTTTCGCTCGGTAAACTGATTAAAGGTCATAATGGGTCAAAACACTCATGGTTTGCGCCATTGTGACCCTTTTTGAGTACCTCAAGCGAAAGTCCTAACTATGTGCTTTGGGCCCGCTGTATCTGGCACATTAATAGACACCGACAGCGTCTGCGCCCGGTAGCACAGAGTCGAATAATCTGGCACTTCAATGGCGAGTCCCATGAGCCGTACCAGGGACCTGGCAAATCCCTCTGTTTGGCGATAGGTCAATTGAAAGACGGCTTTCAGGGTCAGTAGGCTCTCGATTGCGAGATCCGAAAAGTACAACTGGCCGCCATGTGGACGATCCTTACCATAATCGTGATACCATTTTTCAAGGACATCCTCTGACAGCCACAGTGTGATGTCGCCACGGTTCACCAAGCTGTCGTTGTATTCAGACCAGTTCTGGACTCGGTACATTGGTTTGGGTTGCGTTGTTGTTGTCATAAGCCGCATTATACCCAGCTTGCCTCACAATCTCCATTCAACAACGCCATTTGCAAGCGTATTTTGCCTGCATCTGCCGCAGTCATGACTACTGCTGGACGAACTTTCTGGATTTCATCACCTTCACTTGGGTCAAAACGAATTGTCCAGATGTCGCCACGCTGTACAGCCTCAGTCATTGATGGCTTCTTCACTGTAGGCTTCAAATGTCTCGAAATCCTCATCTGCCGCTGAAGCAATCGCCGCCTGCACCCGCCGTTGACGTTCTTCAGCGGGGAGGCGCATCAATTCAAGTGCGGACAGTGGACGCTCATGCTCTAACTGTTCCAGAAAACCTAAAACGCGCTGTCTGGCAGACGGTTCTAATTGCTGGAACTTCTCGATAATTTCTTGTTCAAGTACGTTCATGGCGA
>DAOTTX010000503.1:0-1692 GCA_034437515.1 Anaerolineae bacterium | reverse complement strand
GAATTTGCTGCTTTTGATGCAACGTTACACTTGGTGCATTCCTTCGACCTACTACCGCTCTCTGCCTGATGTGAGCTTCTATGATCACAGCCGCATGACGGCGGCGCTGGCGGCTTGTCTGGTCGATCAGGATGAGGATCGGATCGACGCTATGTTGAACGGCGAGAAGGTAGATGAACCTCTGGCACTGCTGGTCGGAGGCGATGTTTCCGGTGTGCAAGATTTCATCTATACCATCACGGCTAAAGGCGCGGCCAGCGCGTTGCGAGGACGATCTTTTTATCTCCAGCTGCTCACCGAGGCCGTGGCGCGCTATGTGCTGCGCAGTCTGGAGTTGCCTATCACCAATCTCATCTATCAGGGCGGCGGTGGCTTTTATCTGTTGGCCCGCGCCGGGGACGCCGAACATCTGACGGAGATTCAGCGAGAGGTGAGCCGTGTGCTGTTGGCCCATCATAGAGGTGACCTCTACCTGGCGCTGGCCGGCGAACCGCTCGTGGTCACCGATTTCTACGCTGGCCGTATCTCCGAGAAATGGGATGAACTGGCCCGCGCCCTGCGCAACGTCAAGCAGCGCCGCTTTGCCGAACTGGGCGATGAGATCGGTACGCTCTTTGTTCCCCAGGGGCACGGCGGCAACCAAGACGAACAGTGCCAGGTGTGTGGGCGCGAACATCCCGATACAGATGAAGATGAAGATGTGCGCAAATGCCCACAATGCCTTTCTTACGAGAAACTAGGCGACAGTCTACGGCACGCTAATTATCTCTGGTTTGAGGAACAAGATACGGAGATCCCAAGGGAACCACTGAAAATCGAGCCCGGCGGCTGGCAAGAGGTGCTGAATGCTTTTGGTTTGGACAGCGACATCGACGAGAATTTTCCACAAAGGGATGGCGCAACTCAGCGCCTCATCTTGGCGCTGAATGATGATGCGCTGACCAATCTATCTCCTGCCGCTCACGTCGCCGTGGGACGTCGCTTCCTGGTCAACGTGACGCCAACCATCACTCAGGAAGAGATTGATGACCTCCGGGGAAAAGTTGAAGACTTGCCGCAGGCCGGGAGCGTCAAGCCATTCTCTGTAATGGAGGCACAGTCTCAGGGTATCAAGCGGCTGGGCGTGTTGCGGATGGACGTGGATAATCTGGGCAAGCTATTCGCCGAGGGGCTGGGCGACGAGGCGACGCTTTCCCGCGTGGCAGCGTTGAGTTTTACCACTAGCCTTTACTTTGAAGGCTGGGTGGGGCACATTGCCAAGACGCTGAAGGAGAACGAACGTGATGTGCTCTACTCCATCTACTCCGGCGGCGATGACTTGTTCTTCGTCGGCGCTTGGGATGTAGTGGTGGAACTGGCCCGCCGGATACGGGTAGATCTGACGCGCTTCGCAGCGACACATCCCGGCATCCACGCTAGCGCGGGAGTGGCCTTGGTAGGCGGCAAATACCCGCTCTACCAGGCGGCGGCCGACGCCGGGGCGGCTGAGCACACGGCAAAATCCCTGAAATGGCGCGATGAGCAAGGGGAAAAGCACAAAAAAGACGCCATCACTTTCCTCAACCGTACCCTGCCCTGGGAGCGCTTTGGGCAGGAAGCTAGCGACGATGCAGGAATGCATACAGTTCACGCACTGGCCCACCGGTTGGTGCAGATGGTGAACGACGAGGGTGCGCCACAGGCCTTGCTCCA
>DAOTTX010000502.1:0-1679 GCA_034437515.1 Anaerolineae bacterium | reverse complement strand
TGAAGCTGGGCCGTCACCGGGTTATGCCGGAAGCGGTCAAGGTATTGCAGCGTGCGGTCGGTCACGTAGTCCACCACTTCCACCAGAAAATGCCCGCTGCCCATCGCCGGGTCCAGCACTTTCACGTCCAGCACATCAGCGGCAAGCTGCTGCATGTCCTCACGGTTCCACACCAGGTCGGGCGGTTGTGCCTCCATGCCCGCTTTCGCCTTCGCCCGGTTGTTCTGCACCGCGCCGTAGTACACCTTCTCCGCCTCGCGCAGGCGCGGGGTCAGCGCGGCGAACTTCTCGTCCAGCACCGGCCCCACCGTATGCTCCACGATATAGCTCACAATGTAATCCGGCGTATAATAACTGCCCGTCGCCTTGCGCTCCTGCTTGTTGTTTTCCAGGTAGACCGCCCCCTTTGGCAATGTACGCTCCTGTTTGGCGTCGCCGCGCCCGGTGGTAAGAATGTCCTTCTTCTTCGCCTGCTTATACGGGACAATCTCCTCGGTGCGTGCCCCCTTTACAATCGCCATACGCTCCGGCGCAGTCCGCAGCTTGAACTCCAGCAATCCCTCATAGATGCTGCCCAACTGCCGCACGCCCAGCGATTTGTAGTCGATAAACACCAACCCCTCACCGGGACGTGCGCCTAAGTCACGGGCAAGCCGATCCAGTCCGAGCGCAAGGTAACGATCCGGGATTTTTGCATCGCGTAAAAAGCGGGCGTTCGCGGCATCGGCTCCGGTGTCGTCGTCGGCTGGCGCAGTCATGAACAGACCACCGTTGTAATGCGGCACGTTCATGGCGGGGTCGCCCTTGTCCACCGCCGCAAACAGCGCCGCCAGCCGGTCGTAGAGCGCCGTCTCAGTGGTGCTGTAAGTTCCGCGCAGATTATCCGGCGCACTGTCCAGCACCAACCCGGCACGCCCCGCAATGTCCTGGGCGATGCTTCGCAAGCTCATCGCGCCGTAGCCGTGCGCCTCTTTGGTCGGCAGCAAGTCGCGTGCTTCGGCGTACAGCAGGAACATCAAGCGGTAGAGGAAGGTCAGCGTTGCCTGATACACCTCGTCCAGGTCTTCCTGCTGGGGCGGCAGTTCGCCCCAACGATAGCGGATGAATCCCTGGGCAAACTGCGGGAAAATCCCCTCAAACACACGCTCTTTCAGGCGCTCCTCAAGCTCTTTGGCGTAACTCGCGCTGCCCGCCATCACCCGGTCAAGGAAGCACTCCTGTTCATCTGTCGCTACAAACGCCGATGCCCGAAAGAACAGCCAGAAGTAGCGCGTCGCCACGTCGCGGTCGGGGTCGGTGAGCGTCTCTTCCAGGTCGATCTCGTAGTAATTGGTGCTGCGGCTGTGCGCCTCACGGGCGTAGATGCGCCAGATTTTGCCGTTCGTCACGATGATATAGGGCGGGGCATCATCCGCAGCCAGCAGGCTCACGACTCGCGCTCCCGGATTGTCGTCAATCTTGTCGGCATCTAATCCCGGCGAGAAGTCAAACGCAAGGTCATGTCCATCCAGATAACGATCCCAGCGATAGGTCAGCGCATAGGCGAGCGGGGTTTTGTCGTCAGCACCCGTCAGCACGTAATCGGGCTGCACTTCATCACCGCTGGACTGTGCCACCGTCCAACCGAAGTTCAGTTCACGCAAAATAGGTTCCAACAGGTCGGCGCGGGTCTGCTCTTC
>DAOTTX010000501.1:0-1807 GCA_034437515.1 Anaerolineae bacterium | reverse complement strand
AAAACATCAGAATTAGCGTGAAAAGTTGGCTTATAAGAGGTCATAAAGTGTCAAATTTTCGCTAAAATCGCCATTTTTCGACCATCTTGAATTTTGGCGAAGGTATTGAATACAGATTCCTTATTTGTATTTCGCTTTCTCTCCAACACATATGCAGTCGTTTCAACTGTTGCGTCCAGAACTCCATCACCAAAATCGGCACAAAATAGGGTTTGTGCATCATCCTCCAAGACCATTCGTCTAAACTTTGACATAGACCCCAAAAAGAAGCTGGATCTGCTAATAATTGCTCCAACCTGACCAGAAACATGCAGGAGAATGATTGTTCTCTCTACGAAATGGGCGAGTATGTCACCTTTACTACGTTTGTATGTTGTTTCAACATATTTCTTTGCTGACTTACTATTCGCCCCAAACGGTGGATTCATCAGCACCACGTCGTAACGCTGGCGCATCAGTTCGATGAAGGCGAAGCCGCGTGCGGTGTCCTCCGCGAACAGCCGCCGTCCCAGCCCGCGCCCGTTGCTGGCTTGCTCCGCGTAGGCTTGCAGCGCCTCCAGCACGCGCTTCTCGGCACTGTCAAAGAAGCGGGCATCGTCTAAGCCGCTCAGGTCGAACAGACTGCCCTGCTGCGGGGTGGGTTCCGGTGTGTAGTCCGGCATCAACGCCTGCTGCTGCGGGGTCGGGCCTTTCTCAAACGCCTCCCGCGCCTTTGCAATGTCCTCGTGGATTTCCTCCTCGATCTTGAGCAGACTTCCGGCCTCCCCCGCCAGTTCCATCTTATCGAACACATTTCGTACCAGGTCGCCCAGCAGCGGCGGGTTCAGCGTGGCGCAAAACTCATCCAGCATGGCGCGGTCACCGGGCATCGGCTCGGCAGTCACCAAATTACTGCGGGTGATGCGCGGGCGGGTTTCGCCGCGTTTGTAGCCCATCGCCTGATAGCTCCGCTGGGCACGCAGCCACAGCGCCAGCGCCGCAATCTGGATGGCACGCGGGTCGATGTCTACGCCGTGCAGGTTATGGCGCAAAATCAGGTGCGGCAGGTCACGGCGCAGGTCGTCAAGCGTCTTGTACTCGCGGCGCAGCGCGTCAAAGGTCGCGTCCGGGTCGGCATAGGCTTCCTCATAGATGTGGGTCAGCAGGTCGTAGGTGTACAGCAAAAAGTGTCCGCTGCCGCAAGCCGGGTCGAGGATGCGCAGGCGGCGCGGGTATTTCTTGCGGCGGTAGGGGATGTAAACGGGCTGGCGTAGTAGTTCTTCTTGTGTGAGGTTTTCGTCGGTGTCGGACGCGCCGTTGCGCGTCCCTACGGGGGCTTCGTCACCTTCTGCGAGGAAAATTTCGTTGGGTCGGCGCACCAGATAGCGGCAGACCTCGGTCAGTTGGGTGTCGCCCCCCTGCATCTCGTACCAGGTGCGGCCCAGCGTGTTGTCCGTCAGGAACTCCACCACATAGCGCGGCGTGAAGAACTGGTTGCGGAAGGCGAGTTCGTAGCTGTTGCGCGGTGCTTGTGATTCCTTGCGGGCTTTGTCGCGCAGTTCCTTCGGCGTGAAATACTGGTACACCCAGCCAATCGTCTCGTCCTCCGTCCAGATGCTGGCCAGCGCCTCGCTGTTGAGCAGGTCCAGCACGTCGTCCAGTGTGCGCTGCGGCGGAAAGACGATGTTCGCCGGTTCCTCTGGATTGAACAGCACGCTAATCTCGTCGGCAAACTGCGCCGCCTGCCACTTCAGGAAGTTGCGATAGGCGGTGTGCTTGTCGCCGGTGTCGTAGCGGCGTTCGTCGTCGGGATGCTCCGCGATGTAGA
>DAOTTX010000500.1:0-1514 GCA_034437515.1 Anaerolineae bacterium | reverse complement strand
GTGATGACCTCGCGCAATTCGAGATTCATCGCCCATAGGTCTTCGCGGCTTAATTCGGGGGGACATGTAGGATACTTTGACATATTGCTATTCTCTACCCATTGTTCCCATTTGCCAAGTCACTCTTTTCACCCACCTGAGTAGTTACATTGCCTGTCATTAAAATCACTCGCTCTACCGGAATTGTCTTTTGGCCCTCATCCCCTGGCCCCGCGTCACATCTTGGTAAACTCCCGAACGCTGTGCTGGAAGACGGCTTCAAGGTGAAGGCAGGCGCGGGGGCGGCGTTAAATTCTACGTTTCCACCAGAAAGGTTGGAACCAGTAAAATCAGAGATGATAAGTAGAACGATAGATACTAACCATAACAAATTTAAACCGGCATTGCGATAACAAAGCGCCCGTTAGAGAGCAATTGCACCTGGGGCAGGAGGAGCACCCGCGGGTCTGCCCACGACAGATTGCACAAATGTCATATGCGATTGTGCCGGCACATCAGGAATCTACCGATGCCACTGATCGTAGGGGGTGGCGTCTTGGGCGAGTTGGTGAATCATGGTCTTCCACGAGGGGGCGGAGAGGCCGGTCTGCTCAAGAAAGCGGTGGTTGTTCAGGCTGCGGTCAATATGGATGTGGTCGTAGGGTTCGATGTGAATCTCGGTATTGAAGGCATCACGCAGGCGCAACAGTAGCTCGTACTTGCTAATCGGCTCCGAAGCGACGTGATACAGGCCGGAAAGCATGGGGAAATCCTCGATCAAACAGGCGACGATCTCCGCGAAGGCCAGGGTGGTAAAGCCGGTATAAATCGCCCGGCGAAAGCCGCGCACACTCCCCGCTGGGCGGTTGGTGAGGAACCATTCCACCAACCCCTGTTGTGAGTTGATCTCCCGCCCGATGATGGCGGTGCGCAGGGTAAGTGTGTTGGGGCTGTCCAATTCGCCGAGCAGTTTGGTTCGTCCGTAGAGGTCATAGGCGTCACCGGGGTCGGCCTCACTGTAGCCCCCCTTGCGCCCGTTGAACACGCGATCCGTGCTGATGTGGATCAAGCGGATGTCGTGGGCGCGGCACAGCACCGCCAGCCGATGCGGGAACAGCGCGTTAATGTTAATGCTAGCGACCGGGTCTTTGGCCTCTTCGTGCGCTTTGACCAGACCGACGCAGTTAACCACCACATCCGGTCTGATGCTCTCAATCGTGCGTGTGACCATGTCGAAGTCCTCGACATCCACACCGCCGCAGATGCGCTCCGGGTCAAAAAGTTGGAAGCGGGCGTAATTGCTGTAATGCCGCCGGACGGTAGCCCAGGTATCGAAGCGCCCTTGATACATTTGATAGAGTTTGTGACCGAGCATCCCCGCTGCACCCAGGATCAACACACGCATGGCTGCATTCCTTATGTCTCCCTCATTGTCTGCGGTTCATAGTTTACAACCGGTGGCAAGCAATTTATAGGATGGAGTCGCCCTTTTCATCCGTGCGGGCTTGCAGTAGCATCCACCGACGTAGAATGAC
>DAOTTX010000499.1:0-2294 GCA_034437515.1 Anaerolineae bacterium | reverse complement strand
CAGGAAGGGTCATAATGGGTCAAAAAAGAAGTTTCAACCCTTTTCCTGAAACATTGACGTTGCTTATGACCCATAAAAACCTTACATTTTCGTAATTGGATAAAGTCGAGTCAAGAAGAAGTCGAATACAACTCCCATCTACACACACATTTCTAACTCAGATTACTCGATTATATTGATGGCTTTTCGCAACTTAGAAACTGACACTAGAAATCAGTTAGCACAGAATGTCGCCTCACAAGTAATGATAGACAGCAAGACGGATAGTTGTGTCTTATTGGGTTTTGACGTAGATAAAAGCAGGCACAGCCTCCCGTATGATTTTCTTGCCCGTTTTGATTCAGATAAGCCCTAAATACCACGAACTGGATTATAAGCATCACATTTCCAAAAAAACGAAACCCATCCCCAAACAGGGACAGGTTCTTGTGTGACTCGCTAACCGAACTATTCCAGCTTCAGCCACTCCTTCGCCGTCGCTAGCGACCACTCCGCAGCGGACAACTTCTCGCGCTGGTAGCTCTCGGATGGCTCGTTGAGCAGCGTCAGACGCGCTAGGTGCAGCAGATTCGCCGCCGCCGTCATCAGGTGATCTGCCGCGTTGCCCTCCGCGCCGTGAATCGTGGACGTGTGCGACTTGATCGCCGCCAGATTCAGGGCGTAAATCCGTTGCAGGGCGAGTGCGGTGTGCTTCCAGTCGGCAGCCGCCGTCGCATCGAAGTTCGCCAGATGTGCGGCAATAGTTTCTACAGCGTCGGCACTCAGCTTGTTGGTCAGCATCACCGCGATCAGTTTCTTGCCACGTCCCGCCATCAGCGGATGCCCCGTGCTTTCCAGGCAGGCGTCTATAACCAGGTTGAGAATCATGTGCGTCGGCTCACTTGCAAGTGCCTCATCGAGCAGCAGCGGCTGCGACGCGACCAACTCACCGTGCAGTTCGGTCACGATGGCAGTCTGGACGGCGCGGTAGGTCGTGTTGTTATAGCGGGCATGGTACGTCTGCAAAGCAGCGTTTTCGTTCATGGGATTTTCCTTGTATTCAGTTGTGTTTTTGAGGGGGATTATTCGGCGTTGAGATATGCCAGAACGTTGTCGCGGGTTAGGGACTTTCCGCTAACTACGCCGTCGGCGAGAAACGTGATGAAGGTTTGGATGGGCTGCCTGTGCAGCAACTTATAAACGTAGCTACCGATGACGACAGATTGCCAGTCATTGACTAAAAGTGACTGGCTGCCTTGCTCGACCAACGCACCACAGGACGCGGCAGGTTGCGGTGTTACTACGGGATCAGGTTCAAGCAGCGATGGGAACAGCAGTCCTTCCGATGGCAGATGGCGTACTGTTCCATTTCGCCAGTTCGATTCGTGACGAATGAGGTCAGCATCATGTGACGACCCGATAACGACCTGTCCGTGATCCCGTTCGTTGCCCGATGCGATAGTGACGCCTTTAGCGCGGTGGATGGCTTGACGTGCCTCGTGATTATCCACACACGACACGATCAGGTTGCCACCGTAGCGTTCGGTGTGACGTTCCGGGTCGAACTTCATCGGGATTGCGCCGATTTCTAATCCCAGCGCAAAGCTCAGTCGTTTCGCTACAGTGGTTGCCTTCGGGGAGCCAATATCAGCAGGCAGGAAGAGCGCCTGCCGTCCGATGTTCTTTTCTTCCACCAAATCGTGATCGACCAGAATCATCTGCGGGGGGTGCTTACGGCTGCGCTCCATGTCATACAAAATGCGAGCGATGATGCGGGCGGCACTGCTTCCGGTTCCGCCCACGCCGACCACATAGATCGTCTTGATGTAGGTGTGCGGGTCAAAGACATGGGTCATGAGCGCACCGCCAGAGCATCGGACAATTTCGCCTTCGCCGCGATCAAGTCTGTGGTCGGATACCGTTTCTTCCCCGCTGCCTCCAGTGCGATCAACTGTTTACGCACGTCATCCCGATGGGTTTTGGATTTGCCTGAACATGCATGGGAGCCAAAAGGCGAACCAAGAAGCTGCGCCCACCCTTCTGCCAGTGATACGCCCGTCAGCGCCACATCTGACACACGTTCCACCGTGCCCCAGCAGATGCCGCCGCTGGTAAACACGTTCGGTATCGGGGCATGGTACAGCGGCGCATCCAGCGTATTTGGGCGGCGCTTGACGGCGTACAGCTTGTAGTCGGGGCGCTGCTGGTGGCGCGTGACGCGAATCAGTACCATCCCCGGAAGCGGCACTCGGACGGCAGCCTCACTGCCTTCGAGAAAAACTCCAGTTAACTGCGGTTTGCGGTATTCAGCGACG
>DAOTTX010000498.1:0-15677 GCA_034437515.1 Anaerolineae bacterium | reverse complement strand
TGATTTGATTCCACCGAAAGCGTTAGAACCAGTAATTTTGAGGGAAAGGTTGCGGATCCGCTGCGATGAATTTATTCGGTGTCGATCATTTCCAGCAGGTCGTCGGCGGCTTCTTCTACATCGCTGTAGTTGTTCTGTGCGGCACGCTGTTTCGCTGCGATCAACCCATCCCGATGCACACGGCGGAAGTCGCCATAGGGGAAATTGAAGTGGCCTTTGGTCTCCGGTGAGGCGTCATCGTCGATAGCGAGGAACCACTCGCTGTAACTGTCCCAACCATGATCGTCGAGAAACTCATTTTCACGGTCGTTGTCAGGTTGGGCTTCGCTCCAATCGCTATCGAGCACATACTGATTTTTCTCGATCAGGTCTTTGGCTTTTTGATAACCATCTTTGTTTAGTTTCATGGATTACACTCCTTTGCGGCAAGCGGTGACGGATCAGGTTCGACCCCGCCACCGAGATTGTGATCTACACAGGGTTATTTTCGTGTTTCGGTAGGGACCTCAACGTCGCGGAATCCACACTGAGATGCACCTTATCATTGACGACGGTGTCGATCCAATAGGTGGGGATTTCCTTGTGATCCTTGAACAGCAAGCCCTGTGAGATCAGCAGATGCGTCGCTCGTTCACCGGACTCGTCGGTGATGACTTCTTCGATGTCGCCGATGTTCTCACCATCACTGCTGATGACATCTGTTCCTTCTCGCAAAGGAATCGTCTCATCGGGGATATTACGCACTTCTACGTTCATGTAGCGCGGCTCGGTCGCGTCATAGATGCCGGGGTAGCTCCACCAACTGGCACGCGGACCATAATAATACATCGGCGTGGTGACGCCGGATGCGTCCGGGTAGTTATCCATCTGCCCGATCTCGACATAGTGAGTTTCGGTATAATCTGGCAGGTCTTCGAAGTCTCGCATACCTGACTTGAGCGTCACACGGTCGTCATCGGCCTGCGCGACCATATCAGCGGAGATGACTTTATCGGTCGTGAACAGAAAACCTTTTTCCACAACGATGTGGGTGACGGTGTGCTTCTTGGGATGCAGCACAACTCGTTTGATTTCGCCGACCTTTTCATTCTGAGCGTTGTAAACGTCTGCGCCTTCTCTATATTCCATGATCTTTCCTTAAATCACTAATTTACTTTGTCTTTTAGTCTAGGACGCTGGTGTGATGGGTAGCTTGAATTTAGTTAAACACCAGCATAACAACAGCTTGACGGCAAATAAACTCGTGCATGATAAAAAAAGCCGCCCCGGTAAGAGGCGGCTGTCTGAAGATCAGATTTATGCAGCGTGTCAGTTGACGCTGAACGCCTCGACCGGTGACCAGGTACCCAACCCCGCCGGGCTATAAGCCTGAACGCGCCATTCGTAACCGCCCGTTGCTAACGGCGTGGTCGGGATCAACTCACAGACATTGTCCTCACAGCCGAAATCCGCCGCGTTCATCCATAGGTCAATCGTCGCGGAGGCGCGGGTCGCGGTCGGCTGTTGGACGACTTCCAGGTGATACCATGTCGCACCACTGACCGCGTTCCAGCGGAACTCCGGCACACCCGGCACAATCGCGTTGCTCGCCGGGGCGATCAGCGTGGGCGCGGTAGGCGCAGGTGCACCGACGGCGAAGTCGGTACCCGCCCAGCCGTTCTGGTCATCCGCGTTGAAGCCGCCCGGCCCCCAGGCCTGCGCGTAGATCGCATAACTGCCATTCGCCAGTGCGACGTCCGGCGCGAAGATGCAGGTGCCGCTGGTACAGTTGAGTTCTGCGGCGCTCGTCCAGCCATAGAAGGCGGTCGAACTGCCGTCCGCCAGCCCCATCCAGAGCTGGTACCAGGTCGCGGCGGGGTCTTCTGCCCAGGTGATAGTCGGTGAGCCGGTGTCCGCTTCGGTCACACTCAAACCACTGACCAGACCCGGCGCGGTGCTGGTGACGGTGAAGTTCGGCCCCTGCACCCAGCCGCTGATATCGTTGTCGTTGTAACCACCCGGCCCCCAGGCCTGCGCGAACCAGGTGTAGGTACCGCCGATGAGGTTCAGCATCGGGTCGAGTGTACAGGTGCCGCTGCTACAGCTCAGGCTGGCGGCGCTGTTCCACTGGAAGTAAGACGTGCGAGTGTAATCCGCTGTGCCAATCCACACGCGGTAGTAGCTGGCGGCGGGGTCAGCGTTCCAGGTGAAAAGTGGTTGACCGTAAGTCTCATTAATCACGCTCAAACCGGTGAGCAGTGCCGGTGCCGTGCCGGAGATGGTCAGGCTGGTGGGTGCGCTGCGGGTGCCGAGGCCGGTACTGTTCGGCCCCCATGCGCCCACTTCGACGCTGTAGGTACCGGACGCTACGCCCAACCCTTCGACGGAAGTACAGGTCGCGGCGGTGCAAATCGCGCTTTTCTCCAACCAGACGCTGAGTACTACGGTGCTGCTGCTATCTTCCACGAGCACGTTGTACCACGTCGCGGCGGGGTCACTGTTGAAGTTCACGGTGAGGTCACCGCCGCCGTAGCTGGCATCGGCGATCATCGGTGCCGCCGGGACACCCATGTTGATCGTCAGGGCTTGCGGGGCACTGGTGAGGATGTCGTCGCCGATGCTGGCCTGCACCAGCCATTCATAGTTGCCGTCAAGCAGATCATACGGATAGTCATCGACCAGCGTAAGCTCACAGGTGATGCCGGTACAGATGGTGCTGGCCTGCCGCCATTCATCGACGAAGACCTGCGCCCCCTGGTAGATGACAACGTTATACCAATCCCCGGCAACGTCATCCACGCCGATAGCGGCCTGATGCTGCCAACCGAAGATCAGTTCCAGCGGGGCGACATCGGTCGCGCCGGTTTGCGTCAGTTGTGTGGGTACATCGCTGAGCGCGTCATCATTGATGATGGTGCCGGTCGCGCTGTCCTGTGTGATCCCCGCGCCGCTGGCGTTGCTCAAGCTCAGGGTGAAAGTGCGGTCTACATTGGCGACGTTATCGTCGATGATTGGCACGTTGATCGTCGTCGCAGTCGCGTTTGCGGCAATAGATGCGTTGCCAGCAGTCGCCGTGTAGTGCGTTCCGGCGATGGCTGTGCCATCAGTGGTCGCGTAGTCAAACGTGACCGCTTGCGCGACGCCGCTACGAGTCACGGTAAAGATCATCTGGCCGGCGGCTTCGTTCGCGCTGGCAGCGGTGATGCTGATGGCGGTGTCGTCGTCGGTGATGATGCCGATCGCGCTGATGTCGGTCAACTGAGCGGCGGCATCTACGCGGAACAGGTCGTTGATGTCACCAGGGAAGACCAGCGTGAACGTCTCGTCGGGTTCGTAAAGGTCGTCATCCAGCACCGGCACGCTGACCTGTGCGGTCGTCGCCAGCGCGGGGATGGTCACCGAGTCGCGGGTGAAGGTGTAATCCTCCCCGGCGATAGCGGTGCCGTCGTTGGTGATGTATTCCCAGGTGGTCGCGGTCGCGCTGGGGTTGCTCAGGCTCAAATCAAAGACGATGCTGCCGTCATTTTCGACAGTCGTGGCGTCCTCGACAGTGAGCACAGGCACGCCTTCATCATCGGTGATGGTGCCGGTCACACTGGTCACCGCAAGAATGACGTCACTGCTGCTGCTCAGGTCGAGCGTGAAGGTCTCATCGCCGTCTTCCCAGATGTTGTCATCGTTGAGGGGCACCTCGACGGTCTGCTCGGTTTCACCGTTGGTGAAGTTCAGCGTGCCGCTGGTGGCGGTGAAGTCCTCATCGGCGGTGGCGCTGATGCCGGTCGTGGTGTAGCCCACGCTGATGTCGCGCCCACTGGCGGCGTCCAACATGAAGGTAAAGGCCAGTGTGCCGTCGGCCTCACTCGCGCTAACGTCATTGACCGTCAGGGTCGGCGGGTCGTCGTCGGTGATGGTGCCGGTCGCTGCGCCTGCCGTCTCGGAAACACAAATGCCGCTGCTGTCTTCGTGAATGAGTTCCAGCGTAAACGTTTCGTTATTTTCGACCAGTTCATCACCAATGATCGGAATTTGCACGGTGGTGGTCTGCTCGAAGGCCGGTGGGTTGGGGTCGTTCGGCACTGCGCCGAGGGTCACCGTGCCATTTGTGGCGACGTAGTCCTGCCCGGCGATGGCGGTGCCATCGACTGTGCGGTAGGCGACGGTGATGTCCTGCGGGATGTCGCCATTTTCAACGGCGGCTTCCGCCAGGGTGAGCGTAAACTCGATGAATTGCTGCCCATCGTCGCCTTCGATCAGGGTCGCATCACTCACGCTGACCTCCGGCCCCCAGGGGAGGATGGTCAGTGTGGCGCTCATATCCCCATCGCGGAAGCGCACCCCGGCAGGCACATAGAATTCGTCGCCACCACGCCCAATCTCGATATCTTGCCAGCGGTCGAGGTTCATCACCAGTGTGTCACCGACTGCGTTGAAGTTACTGCCTCGGTATTCGGCATTACGGAGGATGTCGATCTCCGCGGTGGTGGTGGTGGTGCCGGATGGGAGGTCGGTGTAATCGCCGCGTGCAGAGTAGATGTCCTGCGGATCAGCGGGAATTGGTGTGTATTCCAGAAACTCGATCAGAGAGGTCCCGCTGGTGGTCGTGGTGTACTCAAGTTCGACCTGACCTTCAATCATCTCCGGGATGCTGACCGGGAACATGAAGGTCTTGCTGCTGCCCTCCGGCACACTGCATAGCGAACCGGTCACATCGTCGATGGAAACGAGCGGCTGGTCGTCATCACGCAAGAGAAGGGCTTGCGTCCGCTCGGTGGGCATTTTGGCGTGGCTCGCGCCGAGCAGTTCAAAGCGGAGCCGCTCATCCGTTTCTGGTTTGATGTCACCAAAGATGCGCAGGGTGAAGTCCCCGTTGTTCTGCCCCGCCGGGATGTAAACGCGCACGGTTTCCGCCGGGTTGGACGGAATCACATCACAGTAGGACCCGCCGCACTGGTCGCTGTTGTTCACGTGGACGTAGCGCACCGCGATATTTTCAGTATCTTGCATCTCAACCGGTGTGCCGGACGAGTTATCAAAGACGGTAAAGTCGCCTACTCCGTTGATAGTCGAGTCACCCGTCCACATAGGCCGATCATAATCACCAAGGCGTGGGTCATCCGTGACGACATCGACTTCGACGTAAGCCCACACGTCTTGAGTGGTGGTGGTCGGGTTGCCGTTGCCATCGACCAGGTTGAGGCTGTACGAAAGATCGCGGGTTGTATCGCCCTCGTTCTGGTCAAGGCCACCTTCCAGGCTCATCTGGAGGGTGGGCGCGGCGCTGTTGTCACTACAGGCGTATTCACGGGCGTTGTTGGTCGCGTCTTCTGCGGAGAAGGCCCGGTCATACACACGAATATAGCGGTCGGGGTATTCGCTGTCACCGATGGTGTCTTTGTTGTTGATATTGGTCTTCGACCAGGGTTCATAGGTGCTCGTGGGATCATCGGGGTCCTCACCATCCGTCTGATCATAGATGCGACCTGAAACCTCGTAGTAGGTTTCCAGATAGACGCGCTGCCCCGGTCGCAGTGGTGTGTCGATGGTGAAATTTCTCATCTCCGTCGTGCCCTCGTCCTGACCGGGCACGAAATCCATTAAGAGTTCAGGACTGTTGATGTTGGTCGAGATCAGGTTGCCGTCAAAATCATACAGACCGGTGACGTACCACTTGACGGTATCCATCGCGAGGACCCGACCGGTATAGTATTCCTCAAAACCGTTAAAAGTCTCGATCAGGAACACCTCATCGATCAGGCTTTGATCTTCCGTCGGCGCTTGCATAGCGACGGTCAACGCCGAACAGCTTACCTGCGCGGTCGGTTGCCAGGCCGTCTGGCTGGGGCTGATGTCGAGTCCAAAAAATTGCGGCAGCGGTAACCAATTCGGGCCAGCCAGCGCGATGCTACCGAACAAAAACATCATGAGTGTTGTTAGTGTGATTAGACTGAGGCGTAGACTTCTTCGTGACATATTTACCCACGTCGCTATTTGTATAATTTTTAGAATATGCTTAAATTATAATTGAATCTCAATCAACATGTACAGCAAACTTTGTAAATTCAAACAAGTTTTAACAATGGTGGCATAACAATGAGTACAAATTTTCTCTCCTACGTTCCACATCACGTCGCCCAGCAGATGCTCGAACAAAACGACCCCCTACCACTTGGCGAAGCCCGGCATTTTGAAGCCGTGACTCTCTTTGCGGACGTTTCCGGTTTTACCGCCATGAGTGAGGCGCTCGGTAAATCCGGCAAGATCGGTACGGAAGAACTGACGCAGGTACTCAACAGCTACTTCGACCCGATGATCGCGCTGGTCAAGTCTTACGGCGGCATCGTCGGCAAGTTTGGCGGGGACGCGATGACGATCCTGTTCCCTTATGACGGTGATACACAGGCCGACGCCGTCCGGCGCGGGTTACGGTGTGCGCTTGATATGCAGCGCGACATGGTCAACTACGAAAACATCGAGACCAGCCAGGGCGTGTATGGGTTGGCGATGAAAGCCGGCCTCGCAATGGGGACGATTTTCACCACCGTCGTCGGCGACTCTGAGATCCGTTTGGAGTTCATCATCGCGGGTGAGCCAATCGACCTGTGCAGTGACGCCGAGCATCACGCGACACGCGGCGAGGTCATGGTGCATGATCCACTGCTCGAATTCGCCCCGGATGCGGTCATCGCCGAAGCCCGTGACGGCTTCAGCCTGATCACGGATATGACCGAGTCGGTCAATGGTGCGAGCCTGCCGACAATCGACTTTGTCCCTGACACCGCCGGGACGGTATTCAGCCGCTATCTGCATCCGGTCATCGCGGCACGGCTGCGGAGTGAGCAGACCGACTTTATCGACGAACACCGCCGCACGACTGTGTTATTCGTCAGCTTTGACGGCTTCGACTATGACGACGATCCCGCAGTCGGCGAGAAGTTGCAGGCGTACTTCCGGCAAGTCATAGGCATCATCGACCGTTACGGCGGTTACCTCAACAAGATCGACATGGGCGATAAGGGCAGCAAGTATATTATCCTGTTCGGTGCGCCGGTCGCCTCCGAACAAGACGAAGAACGGGCGCTGCGCTGTGCGCTGGAAATCCGCGAGATCGACGTGCCCGGTCACGGCCTGGTACGCACGCGCACCGGCATCAACACCGGCGACCTCTACGCCGGACGGGTTGGCTCTCAGGTGCGGCAGGAATACACGGCGATGGGCGATTCGGTCAACCTCTCCGCCCGTTTGATGCAGTTCGCGCAGCCGGGACAGATCATCGTGCGGCAGTTCACCCGGCAGCGTGCCGTTGACGTGTTCACCTGGGACGAATTAGACGCGATCAACGTCAAAGGCAAGACCGAATCCATCGAGATCGTCCGGTTGACCGGTGTCAGTGCCAAGCGGGCCGTCGCGCTCAGTGAGCCGGAGTACGCGCTGCCGATGGTCGGGCGCAAACCGGAACTGGTCGTCATCCGTGAGCGGCTGGCACAGGCGCGAGACGGTGCCGGTGGCATCGTCGGTGTGCAGGGCGAGGCCGGGATGGGCAAGTCTCGTCTGGGTGCGGAGGCCATTGGTGCGGCGCTGACGCTGGGCTTCGCCGGATATGGCGGCGCGTGTCAATCGTTTAACATCACGCTCGGTTACATGGTGTGGCGGGGGGTGTGGCGCGGATTCTTCGACCTCGACCCGGCGCAGGACGACGCCCAGCAAATCACACAGATCGAAGCCGTACTGCATGCCATCGACCCCGTGCTGCTGCCGCGCCTGCCGCTGCTGGGGCCGGTGGTCGGCATCACCATCGCCGATAACGACTTCACCGAGACGCTAGACGCCGATCTACGCACAGAACTACGCTACGATCTGCTGCTCACCTGTTTGCGAGCGCGGGCGGGGCGTACACCGCTACTGCTCATATTGGAAGATTGTCACTGGATGGACTCATCATCGGCGGATCTGCTGGCGTTCCTCGGTCGCAACATCGCCGCGCTGCCGGTGGTGATCCTGATGCTCTACCGCCCGCCCTACAAGATCGAAGAAGACAACGCCGCCGCGCCGGTGCGTGACCTGCCGCATTTTGTCGAGCTGGTGCTGGATACCTTCAGCAATGCCGAGGCCGCGGAACTCATCCGGCTCAAGCTGGAGCAGCTTTTCGAGGGGATAGGCGATATCGCCCCGGCATTGGTGGAGCGCATCACCGCACGTGCACAGGGCAACCCCTTCTACATCGAAGAACTGATGAGTCTGCTGCGTGACCGTGCCATCGACCCGACAGGTCCCGACGCACTGCGCGAGTTTGATCTGCCGGATACCCTGCAACAACTCATCCTCAGCCGCATCGACGGGCTGAGCGAGGACGAAAAGAGCGTGATTAAGGTCGCCAGCATCATCGGGCGCGTGTTCCGGGCCAGTTGGGTTTACGGCAGTTACCCGGAGATCGGTGTGCCGCAGATGGTCATCGACCGGCTTGATCGGCTGGACGACCTGGAATTGACACCGCTCGACCAACCGGAACCGGAACTCGAATACCTGTTCCGGCATTTGCTTACGCAGGAGGTGGCCTATGACACGATGGCCTTCGCCGTGCGTAACACCCTGCACGAACGCCTGGGAGATTTCATCGCCGAGCGTTACACCGATAATCGCGCACGTTACTACGATGTGATCGCCTATCACTACGGCATGACCAACAACGAGGACAAACAGCGCACGTATTTCCGTCTCGCCGGTGACCACGCTAAAAAGACCTACGCACTGCCCGCCGCCGTTTACTACTACGAGCGATTGCTGCCCCTGCTGGTTAATGGCGACCGGTCACGGGTGCAGCTTTCGCTAGGCGAGGTACTGCGCATCACCGGTGACTGGGAACGGGCGGAGTCACTTTTCCGTGAGGCGCTCGACGCTGGCTTGACCAACACGTTCCGCGCCGAGTGCCAGACCGCGCTCGGTGATCTGCTCTCGTTCCGTGAGACGTACAGCGAAGCCATCGACGTGTTAAGCGCGGCGCAGACGACCTTCACCGCCGCCGGGGACAATCGCGGTTTGAATCAGGCACTCAAGCATTTGAGCTTCGCACATTTACGCAGCGGAGACTACGACCGCGCCCGCAGCAGCGCCGAACAGCAATTTGAGGCCGCTTCCGCCGTGCATGACCGGGTAGCGATCAGCGAGGCACGGCAGAACATCGGTCTTGTGGAGTGGTACACCGGCGACTTCGACGCCGCGCTGAGCACCTTTGACGCAGTGACGACCGCCGCCCGTGACTCCGGGTACACGCAGGGTGTGATCTACGCCGGGAGCAACATCGCCGGGTTACACTTTATGCGTGGGGATTACGCCGGTGCGATGGACGTGCTACGCGAGGCCGTCGAGGAAGCTCAGCGCATCGGCTACGTGCGGGCGCTGGCGGCGCTCATCACCAACATGGGCAGCACCTATGTCATCGGCGGGCAAACCGAGGACGCGCTGGCCTGCTACCAGCACGGCTTAGAGATCGGCCTGACGCTTGGCGATTGGACGATGATCGTCACCGCGCTGGTCAACATGGCGATGCTGCACGAGCAACGCGGTGAATACAACGAGGCCGCCGCCCTGCTGGAACGCGGTCTGCCGCTGTCCCGCCGTCTGGAGGCACTGCACGATCTGGCGTTAGCGTTGCGTGTGGCGGCCCAACTAAGTTTAGAAGCTGACGATCTGCCGGAGGCGCTGCAACTGACCGAAGAAGCCGCCGCAATCGCGCAGCAGGTCAACAACACCTCAACCGCGTTCGAGGCCAATCTACTGCTGGTGCGTGCCCGTCGTCAAACCGGCGATCTCGATGACGCGGCGGCGGTCGGGGTGCTGGATGGCCTGCGCGCGACGTTCAACCAACCACAACAGGAAGCCGAACTCGATGACGTGATCTGGCAGATGACGGACGACGACGACGCACGGCGCTCCGCTGCGGATCGCTACCGGGTGCTGTTCGATGACACACCGACGCCGCAGTACCGCGAGCGTTACATCACGCTCACCGGCGACGACCTGCCCGAACCGCCATCCCTGCCCGCGCCCCCGCCGGGCATCACCTTCGACCGCGAGACTCGCGCCGCCCTGCTAACGCAAATCGACGCTTACCTTGAGGGGTAACAAATGAGGAAACCCATCGCACTAACCAGAAACTAACGTCATAATAGTGACGGGTAATCGCAGTCAGACAAAATAGTAGATTATCACTTCAGCACGTCAGGGTTGATGACGTTGCGCCAGTCGCTACGCAGTAAGCCGTCGATGATCTGTTGTGCTGCGTCGATGCCGACGTTCACCTGGGCGTCTGAGGTGCTGGCGGCGAGGTGCGGCGTGTGAATGACGTTTTGCAGACCGATCAGCGGGTGTTCGGTGGGAGGTGGTTCGTCATGGTAGACATCGACAGCCGCGCCGCCGACCTGCCCACTTTTGAGCGCCAGCGCCAACGCCTCATCGTCGATGAGTGCGCCCCGCGCCGCGTTGATGAGACGCACACCGGGCTTCATCCTGGCGATAGACTCGGTGTTAATCATCTCTTTCGTTTCCGGCGTGGCGACGGTGTGCAGTGTGATGAAATCCGACCGGGCGTAGAGTGTATCCAAATCAACCAATGACACGCCGAAATCACGGGCGACATCCTCGGCGATGTAGGGGTCGGCGGTGATGACCTCCATCTCGAAAGCCAGCGCACGCTTGGCAATCGCCCGTCCGATGCGCCCAAACCCGATGATGCCGAGGGTCTTGCCGCGCAGTTCGACGCCCTTAAACACCTTGCGATCCCAACGGCCTTCGCTCATGTAGCCGTGGCTGCGGGGGATATGCCGCGCCAGCGACAGCATCAACCCGAAGGTAAATTCCGCTGTGGAGATGGTGTTGCCATCCGGCGTGTTCATCACCACGATGCCCTGTGCGGTGGCTTGTGACACGTCGATGTTATCCACACCGACGCCAGCGCGTGCAATCGCCTTGAGTTTGGTCGCCGCACCTAATAATTCGGCGTCGGCGGTGGTGCTGCTGCGGATGACGAGTGCGTCGGCGGTGGGTACGGCGGCGAGGGTTTGCTCGCGGCTCATGCTACCCGATGCCTGCACGGTGATCTCTTGCGCCGCTTCGAGCAGGTCGATTGCTTTTTGATCGACGTTATCCGGTACCAATACATGATAGCTCATGGTGTTTGTTTCTCTCTCCGTTGTGTTTGATGTGTGTTGTTGCCTGACACAGCCTGAACCCCCTCCGTCTCGACTGTGTCGAGCCACCTTGCCCCATAACGGGGAAGGTCTCTTATGGGCGAATGAAA
This sequence comes from Anaerolineae bacterium, assembly GCA_034437515.1. Taxonomy (GTDB): domain Bacteria; phylum Chloroflexota; class Anaerolineae; order Aggregatilineales; family Phototrophicaceae; genus DAOTTX01. The sequence goes on along the minus strand of DAOTTX010000498.1, from coordinate 4,405 downwards.
AAGAATCACATAATGTAGGGGCGGATTGATGTGTCCGCCTGCGGGAGCTGATAGCTGATAACTATCGTCCCAGGAAGTCATCCAACCCGGCGAGCACTTCTTCCAGCATGGTGACCGGCATATCCCCCATATGCGGGATGCGGAAAGTGGTACCTTTGATCTTGCCGTAGCCCTTGTCCATCGCAAAACCGCGCTCCGACATGAACGACGCCATCTCGGAAACGTCGATGCCGCGCTCCCGGTTATCGACGGTGGTCACGGTCGGGCTGCGGTAGCCGGCCTGCGCAAACAGGCCGAAGTCGCGCTCCAGCGCCCAATTGTGGGTGATGTCACGCATTTGCAGGTGACGCTGCCAACGGTTTTCCAAGCCTTCGGCGAGGATGTCATCAAGCTGTTTATCAGCCGCGTACATCAGGCTGATCGGCGGCGTCGAAGGGGTGTTGTTCTTCTGGAGACTCTTGTTGATGGTCAAAAAGTCGAAATAATAGCCGCGATTTTTCACCTGTTCGGCGCGCGCCAGCACTGCATCACTGATGGACGCGAACGCGATGCCCGGCGGCAGTGCGAACGCCTTCTGCCCGGAAGTCAGCGCCAGATCAACATGCCAGTCGTCCACGCGCAGTTCCGCACCGAGGAAACCGCTGACCGAATCCACCAGCAGCAAGGTGTCCTCATAATCTTTAACGACCTCACCGATGGCCTTGATGGGGTTGGTGACGCCGGTGCTGGTCTCGTTGTGGACGACGCACACCGCGTCATAATCGTGCTGTTTGAGCGCGTCCGCGACCATCTGCGCGGTGTGGGCCTGCCCCCATTCGACCTTGATGACATCGAAGTCCTTGCCGTTGGCCTCGCTGATCTCGGCCCAGCGTTCACTGAATGCCCCGCCGACCAGATGCAGCGCCTTCTTGCCATCGCGGATGCAATTACGGGACGCGCCTTCCCACAGGCCCGTGCCGGACGATCCCTGCACGAACACACGGTTTTCAGTGACAAACGTTTGCTTGAGTTTGGTTTGCAGGCGGGCAAAGAGGTCGGCAAACGCGGTGGAACGGTGCCCGATCATCCATTCGGTCTGGGCATCGAGGATTTCTCTACGAACTTCGACCGGGCCGGGCAGCACCAGTCGCTTGTGGTCATTACTCATGGGTAAGGCTCCTAACGTAAACAGCATACACGCAGATTGTACATTCAGTGGTGGGGGTTGTCAGTTGTCAGTTTATCAATTTGCCTGCACAGTTCGACTCTGTAAGAAAGGCATGGCAAAATACGACTGAATAGTGAAACTCAACTTATAGGAGCAAATAAATTGACTAAAGTTCATGATCTCATCACACAGGGACAATCCGCCTGGCTGGATTACATCCGGCGCAGTTTTTTACTCGATGGCGATCTGCAACGACGGGTCGAACAGGGGGTGCGCGGCATCACCTCAAACCCGTCAATCTTTGAGAAGGCCATCACCGGCAGCAATGACTACGATAGCACCATCGAGCATATGATAGAAAACAGCGCGATGGAAATCTATGAGGCGCTGGCGATTCAAGACATTCAGACCGCTGCTGACATTCTGCTGCCCATTTACAACGAGAGCAACCATATCGACGGTTACATCAGCCTGGAAGTTAACCCCAACCTGGCAAAAGACCGGGACGGCACCATCGCGGAGGCGCGGCGGTTATTCGCTGCGGTAAGCCGCCCCAACGTGATGATTAAGGTTCCGGCGACCAAGGCGGGCGTACAGGCTATCGAAACGCTGATCGGCGAGGGCATCAACATCAACGTCACGCTGATCTTCGGCGTCGATCAATACACCAGAGTCGTCCAGGCTTACCTGAACGGGCTGGAAACGTTCAACGGCAACGGCGGCGATCTCAGTCAGGTCGCATCGGTGGCTTCTTTCTTCATCAGCCGCATTGACAACGCCGTAGACGAAGCCCTCGATGAAAAGGGCAACACCGACCTCAAAGGCAAGATCGCTATCGCTAACGGTGCGCTCGCCTATGACAAGTTTGAAAGCCTGTTCGACGGTGCCCGCTGGGATCGGCTGGCGTTGAAGGGGGCGCGGGTGCAGCGCGTTCTGTGGGCCAGCACCAGCACCAAAGACCCCGCCTACCCGGATACACTCTACGTCGATAACATGGTCGCGCAACATACCGTCAACACCATGCCAGTTGAAACGCTGGAAAACTTCCTCGATCACGGCTCGGTGACCAGCACGCTCGACCAGCACATTGACACCGCCAAAGAACAACTCAAACAGCTCGCCGAAGTCGGCATTGATCTCGATGCGATCACGGATCGCCTGTTAAAAGAAGGGCTGGCGAAGTTCGCCAATGCGTTCGAGGGGTTGATCGACGGTATCGAGGAAAAGCGCGACCAACTCGCCGGCAATGGTGATCGCGGTAAGTCCAAGCTGGAAACACATCTCGGCGCGTACACTGCCGTCGTAGAGCAGGCGCTAAACGAGATGCGCAAGAATGACATCATCCAGCGGTTGTGGCAGGCCGACTATACCATCTGGCAAGACGACCCTACCGAGATCACCAACCGGCTCGGCTGGCTGCGCATAATGGAGGAAACCAGTAGCAACCTCGACAGCATCCACCAGTTGGTGAACGACGTTCGCGCTGCGGGGTACACCGATGTGCTGCTACTGGGCATGGGCGGCTCTAGCCTGGCCCCGGAGGTATTCAGCCGCACATTCGGCACCGCTGACGGCTACCTTAACCTGAGCGTGCTTGACAGCACCGACCCCGGCACCGTCAAGACCTACGCGGATAAAATCGACCCGTCGAAGACGCTGTTCATCGTCTCGACCAAATCCGGCGGCACGGCGGAAACGCTCTCGTTCTTCAAGTATTTCTACAACTACACTCAGGACATCGTCGGTGAGGCCGAGGTCGGTAAGCACTTCATCGGCATCACCGACCCCGGCAGCAAGCTGGAAAAGCTCGGCGAACGCCTCAACTTCCGCACGATGTTCATCAATGATCCCAACATCGGCGGACGTTACTCTGTGCTGTCTTATTTCGGCATGGTACCGGCGGCCCTCCTCGGCATCGATGTGGATAAGCTGCTCAAACGTGCTTCGCAAATGGCGACGATGTGCGGTGCGGATAAGCCAGAAAGCATGGCGGCGCATATCGGTGCCATCATGGGCGAACTGGCAAAAGAAGGCCGCACTAACCTGACTTTCTTCAGCTCCCCGTCGCTGTTTTCCTTCGGAGATTGGGCCGAACAACTCATCGCAGAAAGTACCGGCAAGCAAGGGGTAGGCATCCTGCCGGTGGTGGGCGAAGCCCCCGGCGCGGTCGGTAGCTATGCTGATGATCGGGTTTTCGTCTACCTCAAGCTAGCAGGTGATAACACCCACGATGAGCTGGTGTCGTCACTGGTCGAGGCTGGGGAGCCGGTTCTCATCGTACATCTGGATGACCTTTATGATCTCGGCGGGCAGTTCTTCCTGTGGGAGCTGGCGACCGCCGTCGCCGGGCAGCGGTTGGGCATCAACCCCTTCGACCAGCCTAACGTAGAATCCGCTAAAATCCGCGCCCGTGAGATGTTGGACGCCTACCAGGAATCGGGCAAATTACCCGAAGCCGAGGTCGCGCTGCAAGACCAGGGTATGACCGTCTACGGCGACGTAGATGCCGGTAGACCGTCCGACGCCTTTGCATCGTTCGTCAAGCAACCGGGGAAGTATATCGCGCTGCAAGCCTACATCGAACCGACCGCAATCATCGGCGGCGCGCTGGATGCGCTGCGTACCAAACTCCGCAACGTGACCCACAAGGCGACTACGTTGGGGTACGGGCCGCGCTTCCTGCACAGCACCGGGCAGTTGCACAAAGGTGACGCCGGGGAGGGCTTGTTCGTGCAGTTTACCGCAACCATGCCGGAAGACGCCCCCATCCCCGATGAAGCAGGCGAGCCGCACTCCGGCGTGACGTTCGGCGTGCTCAAGACCTCGCAGCTTCTCGGTGATCGACAGGCGCTGCTGGATAACGACCGGCAGGTGCTTTACATCGACCTCGGTGATGACCCCATCGCCGCGCTAGATCTGCTGGCGAACGCGCTTTAAGTGATCCATTTCCGTACCCGTCAGTTACGGCTGGCGGGTTCTGATTATTCGATAGATGAGATGCCACATCTTATAATCGCCTGGGTGTAGCTACTTTGTATTTTGCCGATTTGAGCGCATGTCAGCTTACGCTGAGGTACAAGAGAAAAATCGGCTAATAATCTCTGTTTCACGCCCAAGTTGACAAGTTTTGCATCGCTTTTCCTATTCCTCAGCTTATGTTCCGCAGTTGTTGTTCAGCCAATCGAGGAGCGGTGGAAGGTCAAGCGCCTCCCAGAGCAGAGCTTGATTCTCCGTTAATGGCGGTGGATGCCACAAGCG
>DAOTTX010000497.1:0-2842 GCA_034437515.1 Anaerolineae bacterium | reverse complement strand
GGTAGTTAAGCCCATAAGCGCTGATGGTACTGCACTGGAGACGGTGTGGGAGAGTAGGCCGCTGCCAACGTCAATCTCACATTTTCATCCTCTTTTTGATTCTTCACGATGGAGAAAATAAAACGGATTTAAATGATTTTACTCACTTTTAAGCAACACAAAATCATTCAGGTTTGTTTTCATTTATCCATGAGGCGTGAAATCCCCCTAATACATTAATATCTTCTATCTATCTTTGTGAATCGAATAAGCAACGTTGTAGAATAGAGCATCGCTTCTTAACGTACCTGACTAGGAATCTCGATGAAGAAATTGATAGGTTTTACAGTTTTTGCTTTACTGGTATTGCTTTCTATGCAAATTACCGCACAAGAATCGGTTGACTTCCCACCGGCGGAAATTATCGATGACGAAGGCGGTGTTGAAATCCTCATAGGTGAGGTGAACTACACCGTTGGCTTCCTGGAAGACTTTGGCGCGGGGTCGGTGACGGTCGTGCTGAGTGACGCCTCGGCAGTGGTAGATCGCAACCTTGACCCCGATTATTCACTGCCGGAAGATTATCAGTTGCTCGGTCAGGTGACATCTGATCCGCTGACGTCGCCCTTCTCGTATGCGCTGAACCTGCCGATTGTGCCGCGTGGTGAGTTCCGTGATGTGGATAACGACCCCAAAGCGGACGACGGTGTGATTGTCATGACCGTTAGCGTCTTTACGGATATGTTCGGTAACGCCTATTGGGAAGACACCCGTGAATATAGCGCCGGGTTTAACTCCACGCGCAGCACGACCGAATTTGACCTGCGCTATGAGGTCGTCGGTGGTAAGTTCGTGGTGTGGGCACCGGATGATGAGCAGGGATTCCCCGGTGGATGGGGTGAGGACGGCCTGATCTTCACCGAAGACGACCCGATTGTGACGTTGCCGCAGGGTTACACCGTCGTCGATACGGACACAGACCCTTACACTTTCAGCCGGGCGACGGTGGCGACGGTTGATCTGATCGAAGCGGAGCAATCCCTACAGCCATCCGATTACACCGAACTGAGTTACAGTGAAGCCTTCGACGCATTGGTTGAGCAGATGCGCCGTGAATATTCTTTCACCGAACTCAAAAATGTCGATTGGGACGCCCTCTCTGATGAGTTCACCCCGCGCTTTGCCGAGGCGGAAGCCAACGATGACGCCCTCGCCTATCAACAAGCCCTGCGTGAGTTTACCTGGGCCATCCCTGATGGGCATGTCGGCGTCGGGGTGCCGCTGCCGCAAGCCTTCTTCGATGAGACTGACGGTGGTCTCGGTCTGTCAATCCGTGAGTTAGATGACGGTCGTGTTGTCGTGGAATATTTGGCCGAGGGCGGCCCGGCAGCAGAAACGGGTTTCGAACTCGGTACGGAAATCTTCACCGTGAACGGTCAGGAAATCCTAAAGCTGATTGATGATACGATCCCCTGGTCATCCCCGTTTAGCACGGAAGACCGCCGCCGCTTGCAGCAGATGCGTTATGCGATGCGCTTCCCGGTCGGCGATCAGGTGGAGCTGACCTACCAGAACCCGGACGCTGATGAGATCGAAACGGTCACACTGGAAGTCGTCGCCGAGCGTGATAGCTGGAATTATTCTTCGTTTAACCGCGATGCCGCGCCTTCGTGGTCGCAGCCGGTTGAGTTTGAGGTGCTAGATAACGGCTATGGCTACGCACGGATCAACACATTCTCTGAAGATCCGCAGGTGATGTTGCGTCTATGGGAATGGGTCATCGACACGATGAACGAAGAACAAGTACCCGGCCTGGTGATCGACATGCGCAACAACGGCGGTGGTTACAACGTTGATAACCAGATGGCGGCCTACTTCTTCGATGAGGAAGTGCTGGTCGGCAACGAGGCGCGTTTCTACGAAGGTGAGGGCTTCTATGTTGACCCACTGCTGGAAGAAAGCATCGAGCCAGCACCGGATGGACGTTACTATGGCGGGCCGGTCGCGGTGTTGGTCGGGCCGAACTGTGCCAGCGCGTGCGAATCGTTCACCTACAACATGAGCCTGAACGACCGCGCCGCCATCGTCGGGCATTACACCACATCGGGTCTGGGGGGCAGCATTACGCCGGTCTTTATGCCGGATGACGTATACTTCCAGTTTACGATCAGCCGGGCGCTGACGCCGGAGGGCGACATCCGCATCGAGGGTATTGGCGTCCCGCCGACCATCGACGTCCCGGTGGACGAAGAAACATTGTTCGCCGAAGGTGATCCGCTGCTCGATGTGGCAGTCGGGTATCTCGATGACGCCTCGACCATCCCGGTGACGGATGGTGGCGACATCGCCATCGGTGATAGTGTTGAGGGTGAGTTGGTCGAGGGTGAGCGCGTACAATATGTGCTGGAAATCCCTGAAGCACTCACGCTTGACTTTGTGCTTGGTGATGAAAGCGGCGAACTTGACACCGTGCTGCGTCTTTACGTGCAGGGCAACCCGCAGGTCGCCGCCGAGAACGACGACGAACTCGACGCCGATACGGTGAATTCCGCGTTGCGTGCCATTGAAGTTCCCGCCGGGTTGACGTTGATTGTCGAGGTTGCTGGCTTTAATGACAACGAATCCGGGCCGTACACCCTCTCGATCACGGAGTCATCCGGCGAATAAGGTCGATAGCGTGTATTCGTAAATTGCGGTATGTGGACGCCAAAATGGCGTCCCATAGCTGTCAATTCAGGCTTTTGAACCCCACTCGGTCTGATCTGCGGTCAGCCTACCCTCCCCGTAGAGAGTGAGGGCAACATGCCTGCTAATGCCTCGATGCTAATTTGGTCGTGCATTTTGCGGCTTTGTAGGTGCAAGT
>DAOTTX010000496.1:0-2527 GCA_034437515.1 Anaerolineae bacterium | reverse complement strand
AATTTGAATTCGGTGCTGTATGTGCGGCGTTTTTTGCTCATCGTTCGTTCCTTTCACAACCTCTACTATACTACCTTCTGGTTGTGTCCAGAAATTCGCCCGCACGACAGTTCGCTTGTCATCGGTCAAGGCTAAACTTATACCATTTGCTAAGGTTTGTTCAATTTCTGTCGCTTCTGTTACTGTACGTGCAGGCGTATAGTTCGAGACAGGTAGTTCTGGTGTGTCCTTAGATGGGGCAGGTGGCGTAGTGGGCGCTTTGAATGATGGGCTCGGTTTCGGGGTAGCTGCCGTAGCTGATGCTCTATCTGTGCTGGTCAGCACGACGTCTTTGTTGTCACCATTATCAACGAAAATCCACAGTCTGATCGTAACCATCAACAATATTGTTGCAATACCAATTATACTCGATATGGTAAGGGCTAATCTGCGCCCGGCGGGTTTGTCCGGCTCGGGCGGCTGGCGGACGGGCTGCGGGTCGAGCGGTGGGGGCTGCTGCGGTGGCACGGCGTCTAACAGTCGGCTGACCGACGCAAAAAGCAGCGTCAGCGCCTTGGTATCGCCAAAGCCCCGAGAGAGATCGACAAACTGTGTCTGGCGCAGGTGCGGTTCCAGGTCAGGTGCGACATCGCCCGGATACTCGGTCTTGGGGCGTACAATCACCGGCAGGAACTGCTTTTGCAGGCGCAGCGCTTCGCGGAATTCCGCCTGGCAGTACGGCGATTCGAGCGAGGCATTTGAGGCAAGGTAGATGAACAGATCGCACCTGGCGACCTCATCCAGGATCATCGCCCAATAGTCGACACCGCCGTGAATGTCGTCATCAAACCACACGCTGTCGTGGCCGTACATCCGGCGCAGCAGCGGCACAATCTCGTCCACGAATTGACGGTCGGCCCGGCTGTAGGAAATAAAAATACGCTTCCCATGTGACATGTGGTATCGCCTCACAAATAACAGGAGGTTGGCTTTTTGCGGTTACTGATCCGAGCAGCGCAAATGCCGTCCAATAAATTTTGTGACTTTATATTTAATATTATGCTAACTGAACATATAACTACTTTTCGCTAACATAAGGCGGCTAAAGGTGAATGCAGTCGTTATAGTAAGCATAATCAGGATCACTAAGGCGATACTCTATATGGTTCATCCATTTCAGGATACTCATGGCTGTAATATTTACGCGTATCTTGAGGCTCGTGGTGTTGTCTATGACCTGCCCCCGATCATTGTACCAGAGCCAATGTTAGACTCGGGGTACTCATCGGGTCAAAGATCGCCACGGGTGCTGGGGTTTAGTATTCATAGGAGTTACGCAGTTGACCCTAAAGTCAAGTGCGGGTGAGCAAGATAAGCACGGATTGCATCGCGAATGATCTGCGCTTTGGATTGAAACCAGGATGTACCGGTCTGAAGGCGATGAACCTCCAATCGAACAAAGGCCCGGATCGCCAACCCGATGTGATTGCGCTGCGAAACCTCGCGGCGGAACTGACCGCGTTCAATGCCGGTGAACTGCTTGAGGCCACGATGATAGACTTCCACCTGCCAGGCATCCAGGGCATGCAAGGCACATGTTTCGAGCGGCATGTCCAACACACTGGTCGCCCAATACTCAACGCCGCCGTTTGTGGCAGCTACCTTGAATACGCGGATCCAGCCATAGCCTTTCAGATGTACCACCCGACCATGGGGTGGGATCAAAATCTCCGCAATGGCTCGATTGCCAGTCCGGTCAACGCTCACGTGGCGATTCGACTTGAGCTGGGTCAGCCAGGGCCAGTCCAACTGGCGCAGCAGCTTGAGGTTATCCAACCCGCTGTACCAGCTATCAAAGGCGACCAACTCCGGCTCAAAGCCCCGCTGGTGGGCCTGCTGGATCATGTGTTGAAAATGGTCGTTCTTGCTCAGGCCATCCTGCGCCTTGTTGTAGATCCGAAAGTCGCATGGCAAGCGCGTATCGCGGTCCGTCCAGACCAACGAGATCAGATTGATGCCTTGCACCACCCGCCCATGCTTACCCGACCAATGGTGTGTCACCAGCGCCATTTTCGACGCATACGGTTTGTCCAACGTGCTATCGTCAATCACCAATACCCCACGCTTGCGCTGCACCAACCCTTCAACTTCCGACCACAGCGCCGCACTATCCGGTGGCAAGCGTTGCAACAGGCGCGTATAGGCGTCGTGCGCTGGCGCTCGTTCATCCGGCGAGGTTTTTGCTGCTTCAACCGTGCTAAACACTTGTTGCGCGGCAATCAGAAAGTTGATGTAGTCCAGTTCATTGCATTTGGGTGGGTTCATGCTTTCAAGTTTAGCATTTCTCGCTCAACTGCGTAACTTCTAATTCATACAAGATCACTATTTCTCTAATGTCTGAAGACGAAGTTCAGACTCTGGTATGCCCTAACTGTAGTAGTTTGACAATGTCACATTCGAGAATTGAGCGCGAATGTGGTAAAAACAACCGAATGAACTTGCGCAAAAACAACGGGAAACTATCGCCCGGTGGGGCCTCCCACTGGAC
>DAOTTX010000495.1:0-3769 GCA_034437515.1 Anaerolineae bacterium | reverse complement strand
GTTCATCTGGGGCGATGGTGACCAGAACATTCCGCCAGCGGCGCTGCGCCGGATGGCGGAACGGGCAGGTGGGCGCGAGCTAGTGGAGGTGGCGGGAGCCTCGCACGCCCTAGCCATATCACGTGCCGAGCTTGTTGCCGACCTGATCCTGCGCGCAGCGCAGGCGGTGTAATTCATAAGGCGCTAACAACGCGATGAATTCACGCTCGACTACTGAACCGGTAGTGATGCTCGCTGGCGTGGACTGAACGGGTCGCGCTAAAAGGAGTTCATCGGTATGTCTTGCCTTTCCGCTAGTCACCTGCTTGCTGGTGGCATCACACAACTCAGAGTCAACTATGTCTGTAAGAAGGATAATCATGTTCACTCGCAAAACCTACATGCGAATTTCGCTCATGCTTGGGGCAATGATGCTGGTTCTCAGTGTCGGCGGCCAGCTCGCACTCGGACAGCAGCCAGTACCAGGGGAAGTCCCGGCAGGGTTGGAACGTTTCTACGCGCAGGAATTGACCTTCGGCTCGTGCGAGGGTTACGCCACCACCGACGCCGATGCTATCGCCTTCGTCAATGACACCTACGAATGTGCCCGGTTGGAAGTGCCGCTCGACTACAACAATCCCGACGGGCGGACGGCGCAGATCGCTGTCCTGCGCATCCCCGCGACGGGCACGCCGATCGGATCCCTGCTGGTTAACCCAGGCGGTCCCGGCTTCCCCGGAACGAGTCACGCCGTCTTGATAGCGACTACCTTAGGTGAACACCCGATCACTAAGCAGTTTGACCTGATCGGTTTCGACCCGCGCGGGGTCGGGGCTTCGACACCGGCCCTGGACTGCCTGACTGACGCCGAACGAGATGCAGACGTAATACTCTCTAATCTCAACTCCGGGGCTGAGGCGTATACCGAGGACGAAACGCGCCAACTGTACGAGCAGTGCGCCGAGCGTTCCGGCGGCGAGGACGTGCTGGCTCACGTCGGCACCCGCGACGCGGTTCGTGACATGGACATACTGCGTGCTGTTCTCGGTGACGAGCAGCTTAACTTTTTCGGGCAAAGCTACGGCACCCGGCTTGGCGCAGTTTACGCCGAAACCTTCCCCCAGAACGTGCGGGCCATGGTCCTGGACAGTGCAATGGACCCCACCACAGGCACGACCGAACGTCGTCTCGTCCAACTCGAAGGCTTCCAGCGAGCCTTCGAAAGTATGGCAGCCTTCTGCGCTCAGAGCCCCGACTGCCCGCTGGGTACCGATCCCCAGCAAGCTACCGCCGCTGTCCAGCAGCTCTTGCAACCGCTGATCGACCAACCCATTGTCACTGCAAGCGGGCGCGAGCTGACGTATACCGCCGCCCTTGACGGCATCATCGTCCTCCTCTATAGCGAGGCGGGCTGGCCTGCGCTCATCCAGGGCCTCACCGAATTGAGGGACGGGCGAGGGGATACCTTGCTGCTCCTGCGCGATTTTTATAACGGGCGCAATACCGACGGCAGCTACAGCAATGCCTTCGAGGCAACGCTGGCTATCGATTGCCTCGACGAGGAACGCCACACGCCCGAGCAGGAGACCGCCATGAAGCAGAGCATCGTGGAGATTGCGCCCTTCATGGATACCGGACGCCCTGTCGAAGCCCGCAACGTCTGTGAGCATTGGCCGGTGCAGCCGACCCTCGGCTACCCCTACGCCCAGGACATCGAAGGGCTGTCCACGACCCTGATTGTGTCAATCACCCGCGACCCAGCTACCCCGCATTCGGGCGGTATCAGCCTCGCCGAGGCGCTCGGCGGTTATCTGCTCACCGTTGAGGGCGAACAGCACGGCGTGGCACTCACTACCACCAACGCCTGCGTCAACGAGATCGTCGCCGACTACCTCATCAACCTTGAGCTTCCGGACGAAGGGACGACCTGCACCCTGTAACCATCGATACCATTCGCCAATGTCTAGGGCAACTTCATTCTCTAAAGGAATGAAGTTCACCAGTAGGTTTCATGTTTTGGTTAGTCCTCTACTTGCAAGGGGCTAACCTACTCAATTCAGCGTTAAGCAGATCTATCAGGAGGAGAATGATGTTCACTCGCAAAACCTACATGCAAATTTCGCTCATGCTGGGGGCAATGATGCTGGTTCTCAGTGTCGGCGGCCAGCCCGCACTCGGGCAGCCACCCGCTCCTGGGGAAGTCCCGACAGGGCTGGAACGCTTCTACGAGCAGGAATTGACCTTCGGCTCCTGCGAAGATTTCGCGACCACCGACGCCGACGCTGTCGCCTTCGCCAATGACACCTACGAATGTGCCCGGTTGGAAGTGCCGCTCGACTACGAGGATCCCGATGGACGAACCGCGCAGATCGCCCTGTTGCGTGTCCCGGCGCGAGGCGCGCCGGGCAGCCGCATCGGCTCGCTCCTGGTTAACCCAGGCGGTCCCGGCTTGGCTGGGATGTGGCACGCAACCGATATAGCCCAGAACCTGGCCGACAGCCCAATTACCGAGCGGTTCGATTTGATCGGCTTTGACCCACGCGGGGTCGGGGCCTCGACCCCGGCCCTGGACTGCTTCACCGATGCCGAACTCGAGCCTGGCGCAACGAACTTCGGGCTCTGGGGCCAGAACTACACCGAGGAAGATACCCGCCAGCTCTACGAACAGTGCGCCGAGCGGTCGGGCGGGGCGGACGTGCTGGCCCACGTGGGTACACGCGATGCCGTGCGCGATATGGACTTGCTCCGTGCGGTGCTTGGCGACGAGCAACTGACCTTCGTCGGGTACAGCTACGGTACCCGGCTCGGGGCAGTCTACGCCGAGACCTTCCCGCAGAACGTGCGGGCCTTGGTGCTCGACGGACCGGTAGACCCTACCACCGGCACCGCCGAGCGTCGCCTCGTACAGTCCGAGGCCTTCCAGCAGGCCTTCGAGCGTTTTGCGGCCTTCTGCGCCCAGAGCCCGGATTGTCTGCTCGGCACCGACCCCGCACAGGCCACGGCCGTCTTTCAGCAACTCGTGCGACCTCTCGCTGACAACCCGATCATCACCACCGATGGACGCAGGCTGACCCACGTCGATGCCGTGAGTGGTGTGCAGTTCGCGCTGCGGATCGAGATGATCTGGCCGCAGCTCATCCAGGGCATCGCAGAACTTGAAGCTGGCAGGGGTGACTTCCTGATGCGGATTCGTGATGCTGCTACCGGGCGTAGTCCCGATGGCAGCTACAGTAACTTTGGTGATGCCCTGTTCGCCATTGACTGCCTCGATGAGGAGCGTTACACGCCCGAGCAGCAAACGGACATGATACGCGGCATCTACGAGGTGGCACCGTTTATGGACCCGGGCCGGCCCGTGACGGCCCGCAACCCGTGCGAGCACTGGCCGTTGCAGCCCACCCTCGGCTACCCCTACGCCCAGGACATCGAGGGGCTTCCCACCACCCTGATTGTGTCGGTCACTCGCGACACGGCGACCCCGCTTTCAGGCGGTATCAGCCTTGCCGAGACGCTTGGTGGCTACCTGCTCACCGTTGAAGGTGAACAGCACGGCGTAGCCCTCATCGACAACAACGCCTGTGTCAACGAGATCGTCGCCGACTACCTCATCAATCTCGAGCTGCCCGATGAAGGGACGACCTGCACCCTGTAACAACCGATACCATTCGCCAATGTCTATGGCAACTTCGTTCTCTAAAGGAATGAAGTTCACCAGTAGGTTCATGTTTCGGTTAGCCCCCTACTTGTAAGGGACTAACCTGCTCAACTCAAAGATAAGCAGATCTATCAG
>DAOTTX010000494.1:0-1802 GCA_034437515.1 Anaerolineae bacterium | reverse complement strand
GGATTCCCAGCCATAAGAGGCCCAAAATCGTGATGGAATTCCTGTGAGATGATGGCCCGGTCTCTCAGTTGAGCGCCTCATCTATCAAGCGGGCCAAGCGCTCCAGGCTGGGCGGTTTGGGTAGCCAGTCATTCAGCCCTTGCTCGCGCAATCTCTCAAGTTCTTTATCCATCTAATGACCTGTGAGTAAGAGTATCGGCTTTTGCCATCCCCGATCCTTCAGCCTCTGGAACAGCGCGATGCCGCCCATCACGGTCATCACCACATCGCTCAGCACCAGGGCAATCTGCTTCCCCTTATCTTTCACTATTTTCAGCGCTTCTTGACCGTTTGCTGCTTCCAGAATCCTGTAGTTCAATTGTTCCAGGCTTGCCATCAACGCTTTCCGCACCGTCTTGTTGTCCTCCACCACCAGCACCACCTCGCCCTGCCCCCGGGGGGTGGTGGATACAATCGACGAAGGGGGCTCGTTTGAGGGTGAATCTAGCATGGGCAGGTAGATGGTAATGGTCGTTCCCTCGTTCAGCCTCGTATCTACGTCGATGCGTCCTCCGTGCTGCCCCACGATGCCGTGCACCTGTGCCAGCCCCAGCCCGCTACCCTCGCCCGGTCACTTGGTGGTGAAGAAGGGTTCGAAGATGTGTGGCAACACGTCCGGGGATATGCCAGTTCCGGTATCCGAAACTTTCAGCCGTACCCATTCTCCCGCCTCTATTTCCGGCAGTATGGGTGATTTGCCGTCTCCCACAATAACCCGCTCCAGGCGGATGCTTAACTCCCCTCCATTCGGCATCGCGTCCCGTGCGTTGACCGCCAGGTTTGTGAGCATCTGCTGCATGCGCGTCGGGTCGGCGCGGATTATATAATCCCCTTTTCCATACTCCAGCTCTATTTTGATGTGCTCCGGCAGCGTCCGATTCAGCAGCTCGATCTGTTCCTTCAGCAACAACAGCAGATCAAGGGGCCGTTTTTCCAGCATAGACCGCCGGCTAAAGTCGAGTATCCTCTCGATCAGCCGAGTGGCGTGCCAGGCTTGCTGATTGATCATGGCCATCCTTTCCCGATCTCGTTCAGACAATCCCTCTGATTGAGCAGCTATCTGGGCGTAGAGTACGATGGTGGCCATTATGTTGTTGAAATCATGGGCGATACCGGCTGCCAGTTGGCCCACTGCGGCCAATCGCTCCTGTTGTTGAAGCTGGGCCTTAATCTCCCGCTCCTGGGTAACCTCTTTGACCACCAGCACCCAATGCTCCGGCTTGACCCCGTTGGTGGGCTATCCGTCTCGGCCAGCGCATCCACTTCGACTTGACCATCCTCCGACCGGTAACGGCTCACCTGGACGAAAGTAGGGATCTCCAGATCGCCGATTTGCCCGAACCAGCTTCCCTTCACCGTGTGGCCCGCCAGTTATTCCAGCAATTCGCGCACAACGCTCTCCTGGGCCTGTCCCAGCTCTGTGGAAAGCGCCTCGGCCCTTTCACGCAATTGGGCCAGGTAGGTCTCGGCCGAACTGCGAAATGTTTCATATTCCGGTATCGCCTCCAGCAGCGCATACTTAATCCACAACGCCAGTACCGGATCGACAATGTGGTACTCATTTCCTTCCCGCACGATCAAATCATAGTCCAAGAGGCGGCGGAAATAGTTGTTTATCTGCCCCGCTTGCCGCCGCAAGCGCCGCGCGGCCTGGCTGGAGGTCAGAGGCCCCTCGTCCGCCAGCAGCAACATCACCGAGCGAAGCGTCGTCTGTCCCCGCGCGGCGCTCAATGATGTCTCCAGGACGTAGTTGCAGTACTGGT
>DAOTTX010000493.1:0-1611 GCA_034437515.1 Anaerolineae bacterium | reverse complement strand
GAAGGCGAGCGCAGCGACGCGATGCGCGATCTTATCCGCGACCAGTTGGGTGTCCGACGCAAACCGAAAGGCAAGCTGTCGGAGACAGCGATCATCGACCTGCCAGAGCTGATGGAGGTGCGCCGCGACACGTTATGGATCAAGGATGCGCTGAACGATATGCCTGCCTACCTGGAGCGCGTGATTCAGCAAGTCACCGCGCCAGCACAGGTTGGTGTAGGACATCCTGCCAGGGCATCGCCGAAGGTGGTCGCCAAAGACGATCCCGCTCTGACGGATGCCGAAACGCAGCGTCGAGCACGGAAGATGAAGGGGGCCACATGGTAGCCCAATCTGCGCGTCCGACGGCATGGCCTGCTGGCGCAGTCCATCCCTGTTGGGGCATGCCCAACAGGGTACGACCGGAGGGGACACGGTTTCGTGTCGAGTGGGTGAATGTCCCCCTCCGGTCTAAGCCAGCTAAATCGCTGGTCCCTCAGTCGCCGGGAGGGCTTGGTGCAGCGCACATCCGTGCTTGCACCCGTGCGGCGGTGTCAGGGTGCCGCCGCACCGTTCAGCGTGGTTTGCCACGCCGACCGACTGCACACACGCACATTTTTGCGGTGTGCGGTGCTGCTGCCCATCCGGGCAGCGTCAGACGGCTTTTCGCCGCTGACCCAAAAGCTAAAAACAAGTACAGGAGAAGCATCGTGTATCACCGAGACGTGATCGCAGCAGTAGCCAGACGACTGCCGCACCAGACGCGGCGCGACGTGAGTGAGGTAATCGAAGTGCTGACCGAGGTGTGGTTCGAGGAACTCGCCAGTGGCAATGAGGTGAGCCTGCCCGACATCGGGCGGCTGAGCATCGAGGTGCAGGACATGACCGCCGGAGGCGCACTTGCCGCACATGGTCGGCTGCGCCGGGTGTACGGGCGCTTCCGTCCGACACCGCAACTGAAAGCAAAACTACAGGAGGTGGAGTTTGAGTAAACGAGGCAGGAAAAGCGGTTACAGCGAGCGACTGTCAGTGGGCTTCACGCCAGAGCAGATGCGCCGTGTCGAGGAGATTCTGCGTGTCCGTGCCCGCGACGGCAAGATGCAGCACAAGACGGATTTGATACGGGACGCGCTCAATCTGTACCTATCGCATCAGGACGACATCCCCGGCACACGGGCAGCCATCACGCGCAAGCTGGAAGGACGCTTGGATGCGGTCGAGGAGCAGCTTCAAAAACAGAATGATCTGCTGGAGAAGCTGGTCACCTTCTTCAAGAAGAAGCGAGGCGCGTAGGACATGGATCGCAAGCAGATGTGTGTGTCGAACGTGAAGTACAAGAAGCCGACTCAGAACGAGTCCAAGCGGATGAAGAACCTGCTCGGCTATCTGACCTACCGCGAGTCGCGCACTGAGAAGGCACGCCACGCCGGAGGGCGTGAACGCTGGATGGATCGAGGCATGGGCGGCTCGGTGGCGGAAATTGCTGACCGCTGTGATGCCTACCAGAGCGAGCATGTGCTGCTGTTCAGCCTCGTGATCAACCCGAATACGGATTTGATCGGGATGGTGCCGCCGGAAAAGCGTGAGCAGTTTGTCCGACAGCTCACCGAGCGGACGATGAACGGTTTCTTC
>DAOTTX010000492.1:0-24550 GCA_034437515.1 Anaerolineae bacterium | reverse complement strand
GCAAGAACGAGCCAAGTTGTCCCCTCACCCCGTCTGACCTACGATCAGCCTGTCACTCTCCCCACGTGGGGGTGACGATGTGAACGCCTACCAGAAGTCGGTCGTTCGCGCTTCCCCCCCTCTCCCCAGGCTGTAAGCCGGATGTGGGAGAGGGGGTGGCTCGCACAGCGAGACGGGGGTGAGGGGGGCGGAAAGCGATATTCTCGTTTTGTTCCGTTTCTAGTATACGCCCGGACGCCCGGACTAGACCACCGAAAAATGCGTGATATGGGCGTTTCCCCTATAATTGCACCATCAAAAATGATAAAGTTTGACCTCTACCGGCCAGAATGACTGACTCGACATATGACGACGCTCGACCAGCTTTATCGCATCGATAATTATATAGACACGTTCGCACTGGGGCACTACGCTCGCGTGTTAGAAGCCTATGACGAACGCACCCGGCAGGTGGTCGCGTTTAAAGTGATGCGAGCGGAGCATCTCTCGCCGGATGGTGACATCCGTTGGGAATACCGGGCGTTCCCCAACGAGGCCGACCTGCTCATGAAACTGGCGGATAGCCCACACATCGTCGATCTGCTGGACTGCGGTTATCTGGCATCGGGGAGTGAAGCACCGGTCAACGGCGAGATCGTGTCGTTCGGCACGGATATAAAGGCATTTGCGGAGACGATCAACGATTATGCCGAGCGCAACTGGCGGCCTTACCTGACCATGCCCAACCTCGTCCGGTCGGATAACCTGTTCTACCTGATGAAGCCCAACAACCAGAGCACGCGCCGCCGCCTCCCTACCGAGGAAGGGCTGGCGCTGGCCTTGCAATTCGGGCAGATGCTCCAGATGGCGCACAGCCAGAAGATCGTTTACCTCGACCATAAGCTAGAACACGTCTATTGGGATGGCTACAAGCTGACCGTGATCGACTTGAACAGTTCTCGCTTGCTGGAAGATCAAGTCGGCGATTCGCAGCAGTACCGCGCCGATGTGCATAACCTGTGTGTGGGCATCCTCTATCCGGCGTTCACCGGTCTTTCGCCACAGAAAACCGCGCTGAGGCCGCAGCCGAGCAACCGCGAACAGGTCGAGGCACGCTACCGGGATATTTCCGCGTTGGATTTTGGCAGTGAGCCGACCCTGAGCGATGCCTTACAAGCGTTGCTGCAAGCGGGCGCGGCGATGGAGTTCACAACTGCCGGGGATTTCGTCACCGAATTGCAAGCGGTCGGCTCACTGCACGGCTGGGACTTCCCGGCGCATTACACCAGCCCCGCCAGCCGTGAGGCCCGCGATCACATGCGCAACGGACTGCGCAAGTTGCGCGAAGGCCAATCCAACCTGCGCGAGGCGCGGGACGCCTTCCGTGATGCGGCGATCCTCGATGACATCACCGAAGACCTTGAGGACGAGCTGCGCCGGTTGGTCAAGGCCGCTAATGACATGCTGAACAACCGCGTCATCCCATAATCGACAGCGAATTCATGTTGAAGGACATTATATGAGCAACATCGGCATTATTGGCGCAGGTGCAGCGGGGATGTCCGCAGCGTGGGACTTAACCCGCGACGGGCACACGGTCACACTCTATGAAGCCGGGGACGCCGTCGGCGGGTTGGCGGCAGGCTTCAAAGATGACGGCTGGGATTGGTACTTAGAGAAGTTCTATCATCACTGGTTTGAAACCGATGAGGACATCAAGCAACTGCTCATCGAGATGGGCGAGTGGCAGAACGTGGTCTTCCCGCGACCCAAAACCAGCTACTGGATCGACGGTAAAATCGTGCGCTCGGAAATCTCGCCCTCGGCGCTGTTCCTGCCGATCTCACTCCCGGCGACCGTGCGTATGGGAGCAGCGGGGGTGTTCCTCAAGCTGGTGGGCGACGGTACTTTTCTCGAAAAGCACACCGCGCACGACTGGCTACGCCGCTACATGGGCGATGAAGCCTATAACAAGTTCTTCAAACCACTGTTGATCGGCAAGTTCGGGCGGTTGTATCAAGAGGTCAACATGGCGTGGATGTGGGCGCGAGTCAAAGCGCGGTCGCTGCGATTGGGCATCTACACAGGCGGCTTCCAGGCATTTTTAGAGACGATGGCAACCAAGATCAACGAACAGGGCGCGACTATACAGCTTAACGCGCCGGTGGAACGCATCCACTTCGAGGACGAGCAACCGGTGCTGACCGTCAACGGGACGACGCACCCTTACGACCAGGTGTTAAGCACGACCTCACCGCGTCTGCTGCTGAACATGACCGACGGCCTGCGCGAGACTCCCTACGGTGAACAGGCCGCCGGATTGCGCAGCATCGGTGCGGTCTGCGTGATCTACGCGCTGAAACGATCACTGCTCACCGATGGGACGTACTGGCTCAACCTCCCGGCGGATAGCCCCGACAAGGACAAGAGCCGCTTTCCGTTTTTGGCACTGGTCGAACACACCAACTGGCTGCCCAAAGCGCACTATAACGATGACGTGATCGTCTATGCCGGGGATTACGTGCCGCCCGATCACGAATACTTCCAGATGAGCGAACAAGAGTTGATCGACCGCTTCGCGCTGGCACTACCCACCTTCAACGCGGATTTCGACCCGACATGGATTCGTGAAGCGTGGGCGTTCCGTGCGCCTTATGCACAGCCCGTCCCCGGCGTGGGGCACAGCGAGCAGATCCCGCCGCTGCAAACCCCACTTCCCGGCCTGTGGTGGGCCAGCATGAGTCAGGTCTACCCCTGGGATCGCGGGACGAACTTTGCGGTCGAGATCGGGCGGCGTGTCGCCCGTGAGATGATGGCGAGCGAAAATAGATAACGGCGCTTATCTCTGAAAATCCTGCAAGGTATCGAAAATTCGTAAAAAATTCACGGAAATTCGCGCCTACGGCTGTACAATAACATAGATGAACCACGTAATTTAGTTATGTCAAACAATCGATAATCTCAAGCTCAAGGGAGATACGACTACTTATGAAGAATATCTGCGTCATTGGTACCGGCTACGTCGGTCTGGTCAACGGGACATGCTTTGCCGACCTGGGCAACAACGTCATCACGGTAGACATCAACGAAGAGAAGATCCAGCGGCTGAAAGAGGGTCACATGCCGATCTACGAGCCGGGGCTGGAGGATCTGGTCAAGCGCAACACCGCCGCCGGTCGTCTCAAATTCACCACATCCTACGAAGAAGGCATGAAAGACGCCGAATTCGTGTTTATCTGTGTTGGTACACCGCAGGGTGTCGATGGCGAAGCCGATCTACGCTACGTCCGCTCCGCTGCGGAAACCATCGCTAAGACGATGGATCATCCGTTGATCGTCATCAACAAATCGACGGTACCGGTCGGCACGGGAGACTGGGTTTCCGACATTATCAAGAAAAACCAGCCCAGCCCGGTTGAATTCGCCGTCGTGAGCTGCCCGGAATTCCTGCGGGAAGGCTCCGCTGTGCCGGATTTCATGAATACCGACCGCACCGTGCTCGGTTCCTTTGACCAGAACGCAGCGGAAGCCGTCGCCCAACTTTACCTGCCGCTGCGCTCACCCATTGTCATGACCGACCTGCGCACCGCCGAGATGATTAAGTATGCCTCCAACGCCTTCCTGGCGACGCGCATCAGCTTTATTAACGAGATCAGCATCATCTGTGAGAAGCTCGGCGCTGATGTGATCGAAGTGGCGCAGGGTATGGGCTTCGACAAGCGCATCGGGCATCACTTCCTGTCCGCGGGTGTGGGTTACGGCGGGAGCTGCTTCCCGAAGGACGTTTCCGCACTGGCACACATGGCGCAGACACACGGGATGCACCCGCAGTTGCTGCAAGCGGTGATGGAAATTAACGCCTTCCAGCGTAAGCACGTCATGCTCAAGTTACACGATCTACTGGGCGACCTCGACGGTAAGGTCATCGGGATGCTGGGACTGGCCTTCAAGGAAAACACCGATGACATCCGTGAGTCGCCCTCGCTGGACATCGCCAAGTATCTGATCCAACAGGGCGCGACCGTACAGGCTTACGACCCGGTAGCGATGGAAAACGCCATCGACGAAGTGCCGGAACTCGCGCTGTGCAATGATCCTTACGAGGTCGCACAGAACGCGGACGGTCTGGTCATCGGCACGCCCTGGAACGAGTTCAAGCAGTTGAACATGGCTCGCATCGCCGAAGCGATGCAAAACCCGGTGCTCATCGACGGGCGCAACCTGCACGACCCGGAAAAAATGCGCGGCTTCGGCTTCACCTATCGTGGTGTGGGGCGCGGCTACGCCGACGATTAAGGTCTCCCCTCATCCTAAGTCCTTCTCCTCTTGTGGTAGAAGGACTTACGAACCCTGCGGTTTCGGTTGCCTGTGGCAATCGTTGTCCAAGACAATGTTTTCCTCCCTCCTCAAACTTGCAAAAGACGTATGCGAACGAGGGAGGAAAGGCGTCTGCGTCGCGATTTCGACGCTCGGTGTGCGTAGACCTCCCGCGTAGTGTACGACGCAGTCGCCAAGCGAATCGGGGGAGGTGGCGCGACATCGTCGCGGCGGAGGGGGTGTCATTCAGTAGAGCCAACCGCCGAGCATTGAAAACGCTCGGCGACTTTATCCGCACCTATGTACTGATGTCCTGGCGGTAGAACGCATACACCGTCAGGCTGACCATCAACACCACCCACACCGCCACAATCAACAACGAGAGGCCCAGTGGATGCGCGGTGTAGTCTTGCTCCAGCAGTGAAACCAGCAATCCTTCGCCGTTCACCACCCATGATGTGATGTTGTCCAGGTTGTAGCTCGGCAAAAACTGATACACCGGCGAGATGTCGATGTTGAGAAACCCGCTGAGCAACCCCATCAAGATAAAAAAGCCGACGTATTCCAGCATGTAAAGCAGGATGCCAACGATCACGCTTGCCATGATGTTTTTGGCGAGCATCGCGGCGAAGGCGGCGAACGTCGCCGAGATGAACGTCGCCGCCAGCGTGGTAAACATTTGCAGCCCGTAATCCTCTAAGAATTGCGGCAGCACATCGCCGAAGTTACTCAGACCGTAGTCAATATCCAGGATGACGGCCACCGCCCCGGCACCGAGAAACGCCACCACCGAGAACAAAACCGCCGCGACGGTCACAAACACACTCACCGTGACGTACTTATTGACGATCAACGTCACGCGGCTGCGCCGGGTGATGAGGTTCTTCCAGGTGCCGTGCCGGTATTCGGTGGCGAAGACCACCGCCGTAAATGCGATGATAATCCAGCGCCCGACGATATTGTTAATGACTTGCCAGGTGCTGAGCATGGTTTCATTCCAGGGGTCGATGCCCAGCAGCCGCTGCGATTCGGCGTAATCGTCGGAGAACAACGCCAGTAAAATGGCGATAAACGAGATGATCGCCATCCCCACCGGAAAGATCCACATCAGAAAAGACGTCGCCCAGCGATTCCCGGCGATCTTCAGCCATTCGCCTCGAAACAGACTAACGTACATGTGCGGCCTCCTCTGGTTGTTCGTTCGGTTTTTCGGTTTCGTCGAGTTGTTGCGTCACACTGAGGAAGAAATCTTCCAGCGTGTGCTTTTGTGGGACGACTTCATAGACATCAATGCCTTGTTCGACCAACATACGCACAAGTTGTGGCACGTCATCATCGTTGTCGGTCTGTACATCCAGCAGACCGTCTTTGCGACCGTTCTGCACGGTGTAACGCGGTTGCAGCACGGCCTCGGCCTGTTCCAGCGGGGAAACACGCAGAGTCACCCCGCCGACGCTGCTGGCAGCCTGTATCATCGACTGTACTGACCCTTCGCGGACGATCTCACCCTGGCTGATGATGGCAACGCGGTCACAGATTTGCTCGACCTCGTTGAGCATGTGGCTGGAAAGAAAGACCGTCTTGCCTTGCTTATCCACTAGATCACGGATGAACACACGCATCTCTTGAATGCCGGCGGGGTCAAGGCCGTTGGTCGGCTCATCGAGGATGAGCAGGTCGGGGTCGTGCAGCAGCGCCGCCGCCAACCCGTAACGCTGCTTCATCCCCATAGAATATTGCTTGACGCGCTGCTTGGCGCGGGCGTTTAACCCGACCTGCTTGAGTAGGGAGTCAATGCGGCTCAGGTCTTGCAGGCCGTGGGTGCGGGCCAGCACGGTCAAATTTTTTTGTGCGCTCAGGTAAGGGTAGTACGTCGCGCCTTCCACCAGCGCGCCGACCCGCCGCAAGATGTCATGATGGCGGCGTACCGGCTTGCCGTAGATATACGCTGTGCCGTTGGAGGGACGCATCATATCCAGCATCAAACGGATGGCGGTGGTCTTGCCCGCACCGTTGGGGCCGAGGAAGCCGTACACTTGCCCGTTTTCGACCTCAAACGAGGCGTTCTTCACTGCCTGCACTTTCTTGAACAGGCCGAAAGTCTTGCTGATATTCTCAAGACGAATAGCTGTTGTCGTCATTGTATCCTCTTTCGTTTCGGATAATAAGCCGCCCGATAGAACAACAAAGTCAGGCCGCAATACTTGATCGCGGATAAGAAACATAGTGCGGTTGCGAAAAACATCACCGCATTGTTGTAGCGCAGCAGCACCGCGATTGCCGTCCCCAAAATCAAAACTCCGCTGCACCAGAACGTGCCATATACCAACCCGCCCAGCCCATAAAGGTGAGGTGCGGCGAAGCGGTGTGTCAGCAGCAGCCACCCCCACCCGACGTATAACAACAGTCCGCCGGTTAACGCCTCCGACAGGATGACCGCGCCGTTCGCAGGTGGGTCTAAACCATGCGGTGCGGTGAACGTCACCAGCGGGTCATTAAACACGAGGATGTACAACTCAGAGCCTATGCTGATGCGTAGAAACATCGCCGCCAACGCCATCACGAACAAAAGCTGAGAGCCACGAACAATAACCTGTATAGATCGTTCCAGGCGACTGCCGAAGCCACCCAACAGATGCAGCGTGCCCAGCACATACGGCAGCGCAAGCAGGCTCACCCCACTAAGCGCGATCATCATGCTGATATTGAACAGTGTTTGGGTCGTCTCTGAGAACACACCGGACTGATTTAGCACGGCAAGCGGAATGAACAGGATCAACGTCAACGGTGCGGCGAGGCTGGCAAAGCTGGCGCGTTTGTAACGCCGTTCGCGTTGGTGCGTTTTGCGTAGGCCGTCGGCGGTCTGTGAGGATGCACCCAAATCACACATGACGCGCATGTGTGCTTCTCCCGGTGAAAAGCCGCCCAACAGATAATCATCGTAAGCGTCTTCATAGTGCATGTGCAGTTCCTCACGCACCTCAGCCGCAACCTCCACGACGAGACCGTCGGTTGCGTCGTCAAGCCAGTGACGGAGTTCCGAATGTTCGGTCATACGTCACCTCGCTTCAACACACGGTTCACCGCTGTCATAAAATTCTGCCATTCGTCTTGCCGTTCCTGGAGCGCGGCGCGTCCGGCGTCAGTCAGAGAGTAGTATTTACGCGGACATCCGCTTGTCGTCTGTTTTCGTCCTGCGATCAAACCGTCTTTTTCCAGACCATGCAGCGTGGGGTAAAGCGTCCCCTCTCGAAAGTCAAGCACCCCTTGTGAGTCGTGCTTGATGCGCTTGGCGATGCGATACCCGTGATTCGGTCCATCTTCGAGGATGGCAAGAATCAACAGGGGCAGGCTGCCTTTCAGGTTCATGGGCAATACCTCGGTTTCCGATGTATAAACTAGAGTCACAATACTCTGTCTTCCGAGGGATGTCAACTGAGTCACACCGAAATATAGAATTGAAATAAGAATGTAAAGACTTTGTTTTAATCTATGAATAATTGATATATAATTTGATTATTGTCGTAAATCAATTATAAGAGGCTGAGACTGTATCATGCCCGTGACTGTTGAATGGTTAAACGAAGAAAAAAATATCCTGCATCACCACTTTGAAACCCCCTGGGGTTGGGATAACTTTTACGAAAGTGCAGAGAGGCACTTGCAGTTAATCCAAGAAGCGCCCGACGTGGTTGACCTGGTGTTGGACTTTAGCAAGGGCAGTGTGATGCCCAGTGGCGCGATTACACACTTCCGCTGGGCGCTGCGCCAGCATACCCCCAATCGAGGGTTGGTCGTCATCATCGGCGTGACCCCGTTTATGGCGGCATTGGGCGATGTGTTCCGCAAGCTCTACCCAAACATCGCCGATGACGCCCGTATCGCTGATGATTTACTCGAGGCGCTGGCGATTATCAACGACCACCGCCGGACGCAAACTGCAGTCGAAGCCGCCTCATGAAAGCGCGAAATCCACAGCAGCGGTCGCATGAAGCTGTGTGGTGTCGAAAACAGGCACGGGACTATGCGCTCGTTGGATGAGCAGGCCAATCTCCGTACAGCCGAGGATGATTCCCTGTGCGCCCTGCGCGTGCAACCTGCCGATCACAGCCTTATAAGCCTCGCGGGATTCCTCACGGCTGTCACCGAGTACCAGTTCGTTATAGATGATGTCATCGACGATCATACGGTCGGCGTCGTCAGGCACCAGCACGCTTAACCCATGATGCTCGGTCAAGCGGCCTTTGTAGAACGGTTCGGTCATCGTGAAGCGGGTGCCGAGCAAGCCGACTGTGTCGATGTTCGCCGCCTTGATCTTCTGCGCGGTCGGGTCGGCGATGTGGATCAACGGTAAATCGACCGCATCCTGCACAGCATCCGCCATCTTGTGCATGGTGTTGGTGCAGATCACGATACAGGCCGCGCCGCCCCGTTCTAACCGCTGTGCCGCCTCGATCATCCGCTCGGTGGCCTGCGCCCAATCTCCGGCGGCCTGCAACGTCTCGATCTCCGCGAAGTCAAACGAATACATCAGGCAATCCGCAGAGTGCAACCCACCCAGCCGTCGCTTAACCTCCTCGTTGATGATGCGATAGTATTCCAGCGATGACTCCCAGCTCATCCCGCCGATGAGACCAATCGTCTGCATAGTGAACCTCTCCGCTCGTTTTCCAATCCTCACATCATACTACCGCCCTCTTATCCAGAGGGCGAGAAATTTTCGACGCGCCGCCGGTTGATGGGTCTTCTATTCCTCGACCGGCTCGCCGTAGACCGCGATCTCCATCGCGCCGGTGTTGCCGCCGGTGCTGCTGACCACATCAAAGCGCAGCGTAGAGGCGACGAAATCGACTTCGTACTCGCCGGTTTCACCAGGGGCAGGCACTTCAAACGGGCCATAAGTCTCGCCGCTGTCAGTGGTGATCTCGAAAGCATCTACCTCTGATGAGCCGTCACTCATCGCGCGGGTCTCGAAGGCGACTGTGTTGATCTGCGAGCGTTGCCCAAGTTCGACCTCGAACCAGGCGTCATCGCCGTCGCCATCGCTTGACCAGGCCGTGTTGACGTTGCCGTCAAACGCCCGCAGAACGCCCCAGTTCTCATCGTTGGCGTTGCCGCCGAAGTTGCTGCTCACGCCGATCACCTCCGCGCCGCGCTCTGGACTGAGCAGGTTATCGGTAACATCGTCACTTTCCGGCGGGGTGCGGAACGACTGGATCTCACCGACGTAAAAGGTGCCATCCACACCCGATCCCTGCACACGGTAGAAGTATTCAGTGTCCGGTTCCAGGTCGAGCAGCAGCGGGTTATGGTCGATTAGCGTCGCGCCGTTCATATCCGGGTCAACCGAGGCATTGCCGAAGTCGGTCGTCTCACCAAACACGACCGTACACGCCAGCGGGATCGTGCCGACGAAGTTCAACCGCGCCGAGGTCGGCATCAGATCGAGGATTTGCTCCGGTGATTCGGTGACCACATCGAGCGGCTGCACGGTAAGCCCGGCGCTTTCTAGCACCGACAGAGGATCGGTTTCCGTCTCGCCGTCGTCCTGCGCGACGAGCACCGCACCGACCAGCGTGAATAACAATAAGAATAGCAGTATGGAACGGCTTTTCATCCGTTATGTTCTCCATTTTGTGACGTAAGTTCTACAACTTAGATGCGGTCACAGGGGAAAATATTACAATACAAGGGAGACTCGGCGCTCCCCTGCATCAGTGAGTGTCACTGCCCGGTCTCTTGCTGTAACAGGATGACCTGACCGGGATAGATCACATCGGGGGTTTCGAGCGCGTTGATCTGCGCCAGCAATACATGGGAAATGCCGTAGCGCCGACCAATCTTGAAAAGCGTATCACCGCTGGCGACCACATGGACGCCTTCTTCGGGTAGCGTGACCACGTCCGCTGTGACGACTGTCGCCACCGGTGGCACGACTTCTTCAGCCGGACTTTCGACCAGCACCGGCGCGGTTTCTTCCGGCACAATCGAATTGCCGAACACCAACACGTAACTGTGACGATAGCCGTCGGTCGCCATACCAACACCGATCTCGGTGAATTTGCGGTGCGTCAGGTTGACGTAATGCGAGGCACTGTTCACCCAGAAAGTCCAGACCATATCGGGTGTCGCGTCGATGCTCATGTAGTAATTTTCACCACAGCACCAACCAATCGGGGTGTAACCGACCGCCTTCGCCCGGTGTGATGGCAAACTACCATTTTCCCCGTAGTGTCCCCGGCGACCCGTACCCGCCAACCAGTTGGCCTGGTTTTGCGCTGCTGTGTTCAGCGCCTCATTGAGCACATACGATTCTAATCCGCGTCGTACCCGCAGGTCGTTGGTGCGTTGTAGCATGTCGTCTACGATTGAGGGATCAGGAAGCGCGATAACCTCACGCGCATGTGTATCTTCACTTGCCAGCGTAGGTACAACTAAAATGACGGACGATAACCCAACCAAAAGTAAAATGAGAGACTTCATAATGACTTATCCTTAGCTCCACAGGTTTATACGGGCATTATAGGCGAAGAATTTATGAAACCCCTTTATTGTTAGTGATTACGTACCGTATTCGATTGGAAGACAAATATTTATGGCGTATGAACCGCTGTGCGCTCGGCGAAGATCGGCGCGGTGAAGTGGTTAGCGCGCCGGTGGTCCCGCTTGTTGAGCTATCCAAGTGTGTATCGTAAAGCGGAAAAGTGAGACGGTGGTCGTCAAATTTCGGCAGGATAGCGAGAATCAGCCGTCCGGTTGAGATGATGCAGAAAGGCGAAAATACTGAGAAAATCACCACGAAAGTAAGCAGCAACACCATAAGTTGTAAAGAGTTTCTAAAATCGATGTTAGAATCCGATATACTCATGACTCAAACACGCAAAAGTGTTGTATGCTTACTATTGACAAGTGAAATTGAAGGGGCTAAAATCCCCCGTACAAATTGATGGGCCTATAGCTCAGTTGGGAGAGCGCCTCAATGGCATTGAGGAGGTCATGAGTTCGAGTCTCATTAGGTCCACAAGATGCGGAAGCCCCTTCGTACAGGTTGCGAAGGGGTTTCATGTTTTCTAAACGACACGAAGTGAGAAGGTGACTCGTTGTGAGTGAAGAAAAACGAACGTTTCTGGATGATATCGTTGACGGCGCACGCCGCCTCTGGGAAGACGTCGATCAGATGCTCAACCCGGAGAAGAAGAAGAAACGGGCTAAAGTGCCGATTCCGGTACGTTCACGACAGGATCCACGACGCGATCCCCGGTATCCCGACGACAGGGAATAACCCTTAGAATCATAACTATACAGAATGAATGACCAGGTACAGTCTCAGAGACTGTACCTGCTTTTGCTCGTCCTTTTATGACCGCTACAAACTCAGCAAATACGCGATCAGATCCGACATTTGCTGTGGGGTCATGCGCTCGTCGTAGCCAGCATACATCGCGTTGCCGTAACCCTCGACGATGTGCTGTGCTGGTTCCGCGATGGCGTAGAAGGTATATTCGTGTGCGTCCTGCCCCTCGACGCGCGCCCCCGCGATTGCACCATAGTCGATCAGTGTTGGTGCAGCGACCGCCGCTGGATTGTGGCAGGCCGTGCAAACCGGCGCGTTGTCAATCGACTCGACGTAGAGCCGCTCACCATTGGTCACATCCCCGGTACGCGGGATGTCATCGTAGTTCAAGGTGCTGTTGGTATCGCCGGTGCAGCCGACTAGCGCAATCAGCACCAAAATCATCATAGACCGCATAAACCGCTGTTACTCCGTCGTATTATCAACCGTGCGGATCATTATAAGCGCGGGTGGGGTTCGTTCCAACAGCAAATCTTACGCTCGAGCAGCAATCCCGCCCGCTAGAAGAATACCTTCGCAAACTTGAGCACACCCTGGCTCCAGGGGACGCGGTGCGTCACGCCGGATTGGTTCTCGAACTTTTCCAGGTTGGCGACGTACCAATCGTAGTTACGGATGAGCGCCTCTTTGTTAGAGTATTTCGGCTCCCAACCGAGATTTTCTCGTGCCTTATCAATCGAGACGAACGACTCCTTGACGGCGGTTTCGTACACCCAGGGATACAACGGCGACAGGTTGAACCGGTCGAGGATGCGCAGCGTCCACAACGCGGGGGCCACCGGCACCGAGATCACCTTCTTACCATGTCCGGCGTGGTCGAGCACCGCCTGGAAGTCGTCGCGGAAGGTGCCGTATTCCTTTGCACCGGCGTTGAAGGTGTCGTTCACCACGTCTTTATCCAGCGTGGCGGTCAGGTAGATAGCATCACATAAGTCTTCGACTTCGAGATATTGATACAGGTTATCGCCCTTGCCGGGGATCGGGAAGCCTTTGCCGTCCTTCGCCCAGTCATACAGCAGCGCGAACACACCCAGACGTTCCACACCGATGAACGACTTGGGACGGATGATCGGCACACACATCCCCTTATTCCGATATTCCAGGCAGACCTCTTCGGCGGCGATTTTAGCCTTGCCATACGGTCCCACGCCGATGAGCGGATCGTCCTCGTGCAACGGGTGATGATCCGGCACGCCATAGACCGCCGTCGAGGAGATGTGGATGAAGCGTTCCGCGCCGTTCTCAAAGGCACTGTCGATCATGTTGCGGGTGCCGTCGATGTCAGTGGAGTAAATATCTTCGGCGCTGTAAAGCGGCAGCGCGGCGGCGGTGTGGATGACGATATCTACCCCTTGCATGGCCTTGTCTACGGTGGCGCGGTTGCGGATGTCCCCGGTGATCTCGGTGATTTGCGGTTGTTCGGGATAGTCAAATGGCTGGAGGTCAAGCGAGACGACCGCATGACCGCGTGCCAATAGATAGCGTATGATGTTGATGCCGAGGAAACCAGCGCCCCCGGTGATGAGATACGTTTTTTGTTCAGACATCTAGTGTCTCTCCGTTACGATGCAAGCGCCGCTCATTTTAGGCGCTCGCTCACCGGATGTGTAGTGCAAATGCTTACGCCCTGGTTAGGCGTAACTCATCTACCTCTCTACTGCACTTGCTACATTTTCATCGCTTACTCATGAACTACAATAGGATCAAAACGAAAGTGAGAAAGAAACTCATGACAGTACTGATTATCCTGGTGATCCTGGCAATCGTCGGGTTCCTGGCTGGGCGTTTCCTGGTGATTCCAGAGGTGAGCAAGCGCCCCGATGACCTGGGCGTCACCGATGGCAAGCTCAAGACCTGCCCGCAGAAACCCAACTGCGTCAACTCGCAGACCGAAGACGGCTACCCGGCGATGGAACCGATCCCGTTTAACGGCACCGTCACGGAGGCCAAAGCGCAGATGCTCGACGTGGTCGAAGCGATGGATCGCTCGACCATCGTCAGCGAGAACGATGATTACATCCACGCCGAGTTTCGCTCCCAACTCTGGGGCTTCGTCGACGACACCGAATTCTATTTTGACGCCGAAGACAAGGTCGTGCATTTCCGGTCAGCGGCGCGGTTAGGCCAGAGCGACCTGCAAGCCAACCGCCGCCGGATGCAAGACATTCGCCGCCGCTTTCAAGCGGTCAACTGATATAATGACAGGGCTATTCGGTATGATCACATAACAGCGCACAGAGACAAATTTGTTGCATACGGACGCCAAGAATGGCGTTCCATAGCTGTCAATTTAGGCTTTTGAACCCCACCCGGTCTGACCTGCGATCAGCCCACCCTCACCGTAGACAGGGAGGATAATATGCCTGCTCATGCTTAGATGCTACTTTGTTCGTGCATTTTGCGGCTTTGTTGTAGGTGCAAATCCCCCTTTCTCCGTCTACGGGAATAAGGGAGATTTAGGGAGATAGGGGTCAGAATAGCTGCATATTGAAGCACCATCGGCTTAACTTGACACGTATGGGACGGTCAGAAGGCTGTCCGCCGACTGCGTACCTGCATCCACGCTATTTTGTATTTTGTGACGCTACCGGCTATTCGCCCGTGTAGAAACAAACAGACAGAAGGAAAGCGCCCCTATGCCAGAATATCTTTACGGACATTGGCCCGTGATGGAAGCATTAAAGGCCAACCGCCGCCAGATCGAACAGTTGCTCATCGCCGAACGTGCGGAGACACGCGGCGTTTCCGGGGAGATCGTCAACCTCGCCAAAGCG
Organism: Anaerolineae bacterium; assembly: GCA_034437515.1. GTDB lineage: Bacteria > Chloroflexota > Anaerolineae > Aggregatilineales > Phototrophicaceae > DAOTTX01. The sequence continues at coordinate 10,126 of DAOTTX010000492.1, read as the reverse complement.
CGTGATGTCGAGATTCGGCGCGTCCCGCGTGAGATCATGGACGATCTCGCGCAGGGCGGCAACCATCAGGGCACGGTGTTGCGGACGAAGGGCTACCCATACGTAGACATCCACGACATCTTGCAGACCAGCGAGGCCCGCCAGGAAAAGCCGTTTATCTTGATCCTCGACTTGCTCAAAGACCCGCAGAACGTCGGTAGTCTGATGCGCGTGGCGGATGCGGTCGGCATTCATGGCGTGGTCTTGCAGGAGCGGCGCAGCGTCTCCGTGACGCCATCAGTCGTGAGCGCCTCGTCCGGCGCGGTGGAGCATCTCAACGTCGCCGTCGTGACCAACATCGTCAACACCATGAAAGACCTCAAGGAACGTGATATATGGATGGTCGGCTTTGACCTCGGCCCTGACCTGCTGCCGCTGAACAAGACCAACCTCAATATGGCTATCGGCATCGTGCTGGGCAGCGAGGGCGAAGGGATGCGCCGTCTGGTGCGGGAAACGTGCGATCTGCTGCTCACACTGCCCATGCGTGGACGGGTCGCCAGCTTAAATGTGGCGACGGTCGGTTCGATCACGTTGTATAATGCGTGGCAGGCTCGTGATTGGCACGGCTGGAAGCCACCGGAGAAATCCTAGTGCGCTCCCGGCAAGACAGGTGTATCATTGAGAGTGGGGTAATTTGAAAAATCAGGTGATAAAAAATGATTAACGACATTATCAACGAAACAAAAGCAAATATGAAAGCCTCCCTTGCGGCCTTTGAAGACGACCTGCAAGGCATTCGTGGCAACCGCGCCAGCATCGCGCTCGTAAATCGGCTGCTGGTCGATTATTATGGGCAGGATACGGAACTGCGCCAACTGGCGAACATCTCCACACCGGAGGCGATGCAGATCCTCATCCGTCCCTACGATGGCACCGCGACCCAGGCAATTGAAAAGGCGATCCAGACCTCAAATATCGGCATTAACCCCAGCACGGATGGCAACACCATCCGCTTGAATATGCCCACGCTCACCCGTGAGCGTCGCCAGGAACTCACCCGCGTGCTGAGCAAGCGTACCGAGGATGCACGGGTCGCCATCCGTAACATCCGGCGCAGCGCCAACCAGGACTTGCAGGATTTCGAGAAGGAAAAGATGATCTCCGAAGACGAGCAAAAGCGTGGGGAAGAACAGGTACAAAAACTCACAAATGAGTACATCGAGAAGATCGAGAATATGAGCAAAGAAAAGGAAAAAGACATCCTAGAGGTGTAAATATGTGCGGGTAGGGATCAGACAACTCCCACCCATCCCAATTCAGTTCGTGAGTGAAAGGGCGGCAAAAAGATGGACTTTCTGCGCCAACAGGACAATGACGACGTGACTGCCAAACTCCCCCCCCGTGTACCACAGCACGTAGCGATTATTATGGACGGCAACGGACGCTGGGCAAAATCTCGCGGGTTGCCACGTACCGCCGGGCACCGGCAGGGGAAAGAAAACCTGCGTCACATTCTAGAGTCGTGCGTTGAATTCGGCATCGACATTCTGACGATCTACGCATTTTCGACCGAAAACTGGGAACGTCCCCCGTCCGAAGTGGGCGTGCTGATGTCCATCCTTAACCTGGTGCTTGACCAGGAAGTGAAGAAGCTGCATGAAAACGGCGTCCAGGTGCGGCACATCGGCAGGATGGACCGTGTAGACCCCAAGTTGCAGAAGAAGATCACACAAGCCTGTGAGTTCACCAAAGATAACGAACGGCTCATCCTCAATGTTGCGTTTAACTATGGCGGGCGTGATGAGATCGTACAGGCCGTGCAGCATATCATCAACGATGGCACCCCGGCGGAAGACGTTGATGAGGCACTCATCAGCCGCTATCTTTATACCGCCGATTTACCCGATCCCGAACTGATCATCCGCACCAGTGGTGAGTTTCGCTTGAGCAACTTTCTGCTGTGGCAAAGCGCATATTCCGAATACTACTCGACGCCGGTCTACTGGCCTGATTTTGACGAAAACGAACTGCGCAAAGCCTTATGGGCGTTCAGCCGCAGGCGGCGGCGCTTCGGCATGACCGACGAACAAATTGACGAAGTGGACACTCCCTAGATATACTACAAACAGTCTATCCTAACCCTTGAGGGCGATAATGACCCGATTATTTATCAGCTATGCCTACCAGGATGAAGACAGCGCCATGAAAGTATTGCAGGCGCTTAAACAATATGGCTTCAAAACCTGGGCGGAAGCGCAGGATGTCGAGGCCGACCATGATTGGTACGAAGCCGTCGAACAGGCCATGTCCGCAGCGGATGCCTGTGTGCTGCTGCTTTCTACTGCGGCGCTGCAACTGCCGAGCGTGGCGCGTGAGTATCACTACTTCATGAAGGCCGGCAAGCCGCTTTACGCGGTGAAGATGCAGCACATCGAATACGATGAGATGCCCCCTGCCTTAGTCGCATCCATGCCGGTTGACCTGACGCAAGACTTCAAACGAGGAATCAAGAAGTTGGTCAAGCGTGTTCATGAACGTGAAACACCCACCGCCATGCTGCGGGACAAAGGGGAGCGGGGGTCTCGTCCCGGCAATATGCGCCTCTCGGTGACGGTCAATGGCAAGCTCACCCAGGCGGATACTGCCCTGTTGGAGTTCGTCGAGCGGTTGCAGAAGGCAGGGATTGAAGTTGAAGATGTCGCTATCGTAGATTTACAGGCGAAAACACAGCGTTGATGAATACCGTCGAAATCACACTGGCGCTTCCGTTTGATAAACTGACCGAATTCGCCGAACTCGCCGAACAATATCCAGACATCTTCAGCCAGTCTCAGCAGATTGTCCCCGGTATCGACAAGCGTATCTTTATCAGCTACCGGCGTGACGACAGCGCCTACATCACCGGGCGCATCTATGATCGGCTGGCAGAGGCGTTAGGAAAGGGCAGCGTCTTCCGTGATGTGGAGAACATCATCATCGGACGTAACTTCACCACCCAACTCGAACGGCAGTTGCAGGTTTCCGACTTGATGCTGGTGGTCATCGGTGACCGCTGGCTAGACATCGCCGACGACAAAACCGGCGAGCGCCGCCTTGACAACCCCAACGACATCGTCCGGCTGGAAGTCGAAATCGCGCTTGACCGTCGTATCCCGGTGATCCCGGTGTTGGTACGTGGAACCAGCTTCCCCGACCACGACGAGCTGCCACTTCGTATGAAACCCTTTGCAGATAAATCCGGGGAGGTTGTGCGGCCTGACCCGGATTTCCATCGTGATATCGAACGTCTGATCGCAAAAATCGCACAAACCCTGAATGTTAATGTATGAGTAAAGAAGGCTGTAATGGTATTTGAGTCAATTGAACAAGTCACCGAAGGATTGAATGGGCAACATTACATCTCCACCGATGAGATCTCGACGGTGTCATTCCTGGCGAACAAACTCGGTAAACCACTGCTGGCAGAAGGCCCCGCCGGGGTCGGCAAGACCGAACTGGCGAAGGCCTGGGCGGGTGCCACCGGCAAACGCTTGATCCGCTTGCAGTGCTACGAAGGGCTGGACGAGGGTAAGGCACTCTATGAGTGGGAATACGCCAAGCAGATGCTCTATACGCAACTGCTGCGTGACAAGCTCAGTGAAGTGCTTTCCGAAGCGGACACACTCACACAGGCCGCCGACCGGCTAGCGCAGGAAGAAAATGTCTTCTTCTCCGACCGGTTCTTGCTGGCGCGTCCGCTGCTGCAAGCCATCACCGCCGATGAGCCGGTGGTGCTGCTCATCGACGAGATCGACCGGGCAGATGCCGAATTCGAGGCGTTCTTGCTCGAAGTCTTGAGTGACTTTCAGGTCTCTATCCCTGAGTTGGGAACCATCAGCGCCAAGCACCGCCCCGATGTACTGCTGACCAGCAACAACACCCGTGAACTCTCCGAGGCGTTGAAACGCCGCTGCCTGTACCTGTTCGTGGATTACCCCGCGCACGAGTCGGAGTTGAGCATCGTGCGGCTGCGCGTGCCCGAACTCGGTGATAAGCTGGCTCAGCAAGCCGTCGATGTGGTGCAGAGCTTACGCAAGCTTGACCTGAAGAAGAACCCCAGCGTTTCTGAAACGATTGACTGGGCGAAGGCGCTGGTCATGCTCAATGCTGACCGGCTTGACCAGAAAACGCTGGAAACCACACTCACCGTGTTGTTGAAGCACGAAAGCGATGTGCAGAAGGCGCGCCGGGCGCTGGTCGAGGGTAGTCGTCAGCAGCAGCAACCCTCATCGAACCGCCGCCCCGGTCGTGGTGGGCGTAGCTGGAACTAACCATGAAGCGGCGGTCGATACGACAGGGTATAATCTGCCTGTTGATGGTGTGGCTACTGGCAGCGTGTGATGCGTTCGTCCTGCCGCCAATCGACAATGTGCCGACCGCCGCTTTTGAAAGTGAAGTGCAAATCATCGCCGGGGCTATTAAAGACTAAAACTCATGGATACACTCACAGGCATGGTGGAGCGCATCACCTATTACAACGAAGAAAACGGCTACAGCGTCGTTAAGGTGATGCCAGACCAAAAATTACCCGGTAAGACCTCCCGCCAAGGGCTGGTGACGGTCGTCGGCAGTATGCCGGAACTCGGTGTGGGGGAAAGTGCGGAGTTCAACGGCGAGTGGGTGGAAGACCCTCGCTACGGCACGCAGATGCGCGTCCAGGTCGTCACGCCAATCGCGCCCACCAGCGAGCAGGGCATCACACGCTATCTCTCCAGCGGCATCGTCAAGGGCATCGGCCCGGTGACGGCGGGGCGCATCGTCGATCACTTCGGTGTGGAGACGCTCGACGTGCTCAACCGTGACCCGCAGCGCCTGCACGACGTCCCCGGTTTAAAGACCAGCCTCGTGGATAAACTCGCCGAAGCCTGGGAGGAAAACTACGCGGTACGCCAGACCATGATCTTCTTGCAAGGTTACGGCGTCAGCTCACGTATGTCGAACCGCATCTATGGTGTCTATGGCGCGGAGACCATCACCAAAGTCAAAGAGAACCCCTACAGCCTCGCCGATGATGTGTTCGGCGTGGGCTTCCTCAAGGCGGATCAGATCGCCCGGAATATGGGGCTGGCCTTCGACGCGCCGGAGCGCATCCGCGCCGGGTTGAGCTACACGCTGGATCGTCTCGCGCAAGATGGGCACACCTACGCGCCGACGGAGTTATTGATCGACACTGCCAAAGACCTGCTACAAGTCGATGATGAATCCCTGATTACCGTGTCCATCAACGAACAGGTAGCCCGTAACAAACTGATTATGGATTATGTCGAGCGTGACGGCGTCGATCATCAGGCGATTTACCTGCCGCACTACCATCGGGCGGAAACGGGCGTGGCGAAATACTTGAAAACGATGAACAACTTCTCCTCGAAGATCACCGAGGCGTCGAAGGACGTCAAATGGCAGGGCTACCTGGACGCGCTGGCAGCCAGCAACGATGTAGAACTTACCGAACAGCAGCAGGGCGCGGTCAAAGCCGCGCTGACCAGCAAGGTCAATGTGTTGACCGGCGGCCCCGGCACCGGCAAGACCACCACGCTACAGATGGTCATCAACGCGCTGGATGACGGCGACTACAGATATGCGCTGGCCTCCCCGACCGGGCGTGCCGCTAAACGCCTCGCCGAGGCCACCGGACGAGAAGCCTACACCATTCACCGGTTGTTCGGTTTTAAGCTGGGTTTGGGCTTCTACTTCGATGAAGCCTCACCGCTGGAAATTGACATGCTCATCATCGACGAGGCCTCGATGATCGACCTGCTGCTGTTTCATAGTGTGCTGCGCGGCCTCAAGCCGGAAACACACCTCATGCTGGTCGGCGATGTCGATCAGTTGCCGAGTGTCGGCGCAGGGAACGTGCTACGCGACGTCATCGCCAGCGGCGTCGCCTATGTGACCCGGTTGGAAAACATCTTCCGGCAGAGCGAAGACAGTCACATCATCGTCAATGCGCATCGCGTCAACGATGGTGAGATGCCCTTTACCAACAACACCAGCAATGACTTTTTCTTCTTCGGGGAAAACGACCCCGAACGCGCCGCTGATCTGGTCGTGGATATTGTGCGTAACCGCATTCCGAAAAAGTTCCCCGGTATTAATCCGATCACCGATGTGCAGGTCATCGCGCCGATGTATCGCACACCTGTAGGGATCAACATGCTTAATGAGAAGTTGCAAGAGGCGCTCAATAGCGACCATCGCAAAGTGGAAAAGCAGACCATCGGCAAGTTGCTACGCAAAGACGATAAGATCATGCAGACGCGCAACAACTACGAAAAAGACGTCTTTAACGGGGATATTGGCTACATCCGGCAAATCGACGACGACAAGAACAGATTTGAGGTCATCATGGATGACCGCGTCGTCAATTATGATTACACCGAAATTGAAGACGTCATCCATGCGTATTGCATCAGCATCCACCGCAGCCAGGGGTCAGAGTATCCCATCGTCGTCATCCCGTTGATGACGCAGCATTACATGATGCTTCAGCGTAACTTGCTCTACACCGCCATCACCCGTGCGCGGCAGGCGGTGATCCTCGTGGGCAACCGGCAGGCGATACGCATCGCCGTGACAAACAACAAGGTCGCAGAGCGATTCAGCGGTTTGTTACAACGGCTAAGAAGCGGTTTGAAAAGCTAAGTAACCACAAGCATATTCGCTGATAAAAAACTTAACTGCATGCGATAAAGTAAAAGTAGGACAGTTTACCGAAAAGAGAATTTGCCATTCCGAAAATGCGCTATGTTCGCTCGCTAACCGATGCCGAGCAAGAAGAACTGGAAACGATGGCCCAGCAGGAAGTGGGCCGTATCGCCCTCCGCGCACAACTGATTCTGCTGAGTAGCCGAGGCTACAGTGTTCAGCAAATCCAAGAAATCCAGCAGATCACCCATATCACAGTTTACAAGTGGCTGGATGAGGTCGTCACGCAGGTCACCGAACTGGAAGCGGGTAAACTGACAATTCACCCCGGTAACTACTCCGCGTATGCCAACGAGCGCGAACTGCGCCGCTTGCGCCAACAACAGCAGTACATCACACAGCAAAAAGAGATCGCACAGATCGAATCTGCCATCGTCCGGTTTGAACTGTGGGCCAGCCAGGTCGTCAACGAGCGACACATCAAGCAGGCGCGCAGCCGGCGCAAGATGCTCGAACGCATGGAGGCCAACGGCGAGATTATCGAGCGCGTCACCGAGGGACGGTTGATGAATTTGCAGATTGCCGGGAGCCGGGGCAGTACCAAAGCGTTGACATTGACAGGTGTGAGCATGGGCTTTGACGACGACCTGATCTTCCTCGACCTCGATTTACTGGTGGAGCACGGCGAGCGCGTCGGGTTAATCGGCCCCAACGGTGCGGGGAAGTCGCTGTTGTTCCGGTTGATCCTGGAACAGCTTGACCCGCTGGAAGGGCAGATCAAGATAGGCCCTAGCACGCGCATCGGCTACTATGCACAGGCACACCAGACCTGCAAACGTGGGCACGACGCACACCGGTTGACCTGGTGCGAGATATACGCCCGATGGCGGAAGGGGCCGCCGTGACCCGTTTACTCAAGTTCGCGTTCACTTACGACCAGTGCCGCCAGCCGATCCACACATTGAGCGGCGGTGAGCGCAGCCGGTTACAACTGCTCAAGCTGATGCTGGAAGGGCCGAAACTGTTGCTGCTGGACGAACCGACCAACAACCTCGACATTCAATCAACCGAGGTGCTGGAAGAAGCCCTGCACGAATTCGAGGGCGCGATTTTGACGATCTCGCATGATCGCTATTTCTTAGATCGCGTGGTGGATCGGGTAGTCGAGTTGAGGGACGGCGACTTGCACGGGTATTTGGGCGGGTACACCGAGTATCTACAGGCGACAGGGCGGGCATAATGGAGGGAGTGACGACACAATAAAGTCGTCACCCCCTGCACACAATGCTAGCGGATGGTCGGGTCGCTGATGAACACATCCGTTGAGATCAGACTTTCGCTCTCGATGACCAGATTGGTCGTGTAACCGTAGCCGAACTCGTAGACATTCAACCCGGTCGGTGAGAGATACAGCACCGGCTTGGCGATGCCGAGATTGTTATCAAACACACTGATGACCGGCTCACAGGTAATCTGCTCCGGTTCCTGGCAGATTTCCAGCGCGACCTGTGCTGTGTTGTTCTCCGGGGTATCCTGCAAATAAGTGACACGGACGTTGTTCCAAGAGACCTGTGTTTTCTCGGTAGAGATCACCCCGTCATCACCAACGGCGGCGGTCGGCGGTGGGGTCGCATCGTTGATGACGGCTGCCAGCGGACCGAAGCCGGTCGGGGTGGGTGTGGGGCCGGGGCCGTTGCACCAAGTCGCATCACAGAAGGTCAGCGGGCGGCGGCCTTCGAGTGTTTCCAGCGTGTTGAACACATCCTCGGAAAGCGTGGTGTAACGCCGGTCGATAAACAACGCGAAGTCGTCGCCACTGACGAACATCATGTTTGATTCCTGGAAGTTGCGATACCACGCCCGGAACTCTGTACCGCCCGGCATGACCCCCATATATTCCAGCGCGGCGACATCAAGATAAGCGAAGGCGAAGTTTGATTCTGCCCGGAAGCGGCTGCTTTCCTCGACGACCTGCTCACGCGGGGCTTCCACCACACTGTTGACCGTGAAGGTAATCACTTCGCAGTAGTTCTGCGTCTCGAACAGGGTTTGATCCAGCGTGAAGGCGTATTCGTCCTGTGCCAGTTCCAGCAGACCGCGTTCGATTACTGTACATTGGCTCAGTGGATCATCCGTCAAGCCCTGCCAACCGTTGGGACGTGCGCCCTCACCGGTAATCAACCGTTCGGTGAGCAATTCGAGATTACTGCGCAGGTTAAGGTAAGACGTGCTCGGCGCATTGGGGATGAACGGCAACCATTCCGGCGGACGCTGGTCAGGGCCAAACTCGTCACGGGCCAGGCGTTCCAGGTCGGTGTTAATGTCTTCCAGCAGTGTGGGGGAGGTTTCTTGGACGTTGCCCACCCAGTCCTGCGGGCGTGCGCCCAGGCCGAGCAACTCATCGGCGAGGCGTTCCAGGTCACCACGCAGCGCCAACGCCAGCGCGTTGACATTTTCCAGCCCACCGTCATCTTCAATCACCAGCGGCAGCAGCTCGACCACCGCAGCGCGGCTCGCTGTCTGGCAGTAGCTCAACGAGCCGTCGGGAGTGGTCAGAGTTTCGCCGTAGATGTCCTCAACGATACGGACGAAGTTCTGCAAGGTGCGGTCACAACGGAAGATCGACGCCGCGCCGCCCCATTCCGGTGGACGTAGCGCGGAGCCGAAGAACTCATCGGCGGTCAGTTCAAGGTCATGGCGCACATTCCGCGCGAGGATTTGTGGCACGGTCGAAGTTGCCCCGAACCATTCCGGCGGGCGTACATCATCCCCAAAGACGGCATCCGCCAGCTTTTCGCCGTCGAACCATAGATCAGGCACCAGGGTCGGCGAATCAAAATCCAGCACGGGGATTTCCGACCCCAGCACCGGCTCATACGTCCAATTTTCCGGGCGTTCCCCGATGCCGTAGACCTCATCGGCGAGGAATTCCATGTCTTGCCTGAGGTTGAAGAGGAAGAGTTCAAACGCTGTTTCTTGTTTTTCCGGTGCAGCCCATATGATGATCGTCCCGGCAAATATCGCCAGCAGCACGATCACACCGAATATCCGTCGCATACCGTCACCCTTTAAGTCACGTTTTTATACCACCACTCATTATACACGGGCTGCGTTTGATGGATAGCGATAGGTAGCGGACATACGTGTTAAGTTAAGCTGATGTGCTTCAATATGCAACTACTCTGACCCCAATCCCCCTAAATCCCCCTTCACTACCGTACACTTTTTAGAAAGGACAGATTTCGCTCCTCAGACGTCATAAGTTAAAGAAATATGAGAGGGAATACCGTATCTTTACACCCGATTTGACGTCAGATTCTGTCATTCGGTCTATCTTTGAAAGTCATTTGGGTGTGGCTACTTTGTATTTGAGAATGGGAGTGGAAAGACAGCGGTGATCTCGGCAAGATGGAGGTTCAATGACCCATTAGTGAGAGATGCACATGTCTTCCGTTGAAAG
>DAOTTX010000491.1:0-18655 GCA_034437515.1 Anaerolineae bacterium | reverse complement strand
CGGCATCCGAGCAAAAAGTCATTGCGGCAGAAACGGTATCGTGCCGCGTTGAAAGAACAATTCTTGCTCGAAGTCTTAACGTCTTAACGCTATCTCATGCGTATGCCCTGGCACGATTGGAGGAACGCCCTTTGCCCGCACAATTTACCGACATCGGCCCGTTGTATACTTCCACCTACACCTTTTTGATCGGTATCGGGGTGCTGGTGGTTTGCGCTGGCTATCTGTGGGGATGGGGCGTCACCCGTGCCAGGTTGGATGTGTGCCTCGGTGGACTGTTCGGCGGCTTGCTTATAGGGCGCGGACTGCATGTACTGTTCCAATGGACGTATTTTCAATCTCATACGGACGAAATCACACAGTTCACCGCTGGTGGGCTGGACTGGCGCGGGGCGCTGGTCGGGGCGCTGCTCGGCACGGCGATTGTCGCCCGTGTGCGTGGGGTCGCGCTGCGCGAGGTGCGTGCTGCCGGTGTGGTCGCCATACCGCTGCTCGGCCTGATGGCGTGGTGGGGCTGCGGTGCTGCGCATTGTGCTTACGGGCGTGAGGTCGATACCCTGGCGAACTATCCCGCGTGGTTGGTATGGGAAGAACGCGACATCTATACGTTGATCGCCCCCCGCTATGCCACCCAGTGGATCGGCATGGCGTTCTCGGCGGCGTGGCTGATGTTAGGCGTGGTACTACTGTGGCGGGGATGGCTGCGGCGTTATCGGTTACCGCTGATCGTCGCATTGTTCGCGGCGGGGATGTTCGGTGTGGCCTTCTTACGTGGGGACTACATGCCGGTGGTCGGCGGCTTGCGTGCCGGTCAATGGGGGGACTTGCTGGTGATTGTGGGCGCGGCTTTCATCGGGTGTTTGCCAGCCGCCGCCGAACCCGGTAAGATTTGAGTGCAAATATTTGGCCTTGATCGAAAACGAATAATGTATGACTCAAAACATAGACGATTTTAAAAGCAGCCTCGAAACTTTTATCGCCGATGAAACCGGCACATCTGTCGAAATTGCCGACATGAAGCCTTTAGCCGGGGGGGCATCGCGGGATAGCTGGGCGTTCACCGCTGTCATTGAAGGGGAACCGCAACATCTGGTGCTGCGTAAGGACTTCCCCACTACCATGAACGAACGCGCCCTTTCCCGTGAGCAAGAATATCGCATGATGCACGCCGCCTACGAAAGCGGCGTCAAGGTGGCGCGGATGCGCTTCCAGAGTGATGACCCGGCGGTGCTCGGCCTGCCGTTCTTCATCATGGATTTTGTCGAGGGTATCAGCATCGGGCGCAAGGTCATTAAAGAACCGTCGCTTGAACACGCTCGTGATGTGCTGCCCGAACAGATGGCACAACAACTCGCCCGCATCCATCAGATTGACGTGGCAAAACACAACATCGATTTTCTGGAACGTCCCGGCGAAGGCCAGACCCCGGCACAAAATGTGCTTGAGCACATGTACATCGTCCTGGATGATCTCGGCGTGGCATCGCCGCCGTTTGAATTTGCGCTGCGTTGGGCAGTACGCAACGAGCCGCCCGTCCATGCGGTGACCTTCGTGCATGGCGATTTTCGCATCGGTAACCTGCTGGTGGATGAAAACGGCCTCGCCGCCGTTATCGACTGGGAGTTCGCCCATATCGGTGATCCGCTGGAAGAAATCGGCTACCTGTGTATGCGGGACTGGCGCTTCGGCAACGATCACCTGCACGCGGCGGGGTTGTGTGACCGTGAACGCTTCCTGCAAGCCTACGAGAAGCACAGCGGCACCACCGTTGACCGTGCCGCCGCCGATTGGTGGGAGATCGTCGGCAACATCCGTTGGGGCATTATCTGTATGGCGCAGGCCGAGCGTCACCTGAGTGGGAAAGACCCCAGCGTCGAACTCGCCAGCCTGGGGCGGCGCTCCGCAGAGATGCAACTTGAAGCCTTACGTTTGATTGAAAAAGTAGGAGTATAAACCATGACCATCCGTATTGATGTCTGGTCGGATTACGTCTGACCCTGGTGTTATCTTGTGTCCTCCAGTTTGGAGCGACTCCAACAGAACGAAGACGATATTGAGATGCACTGGCGGTCGTATGAACTGCGTCCGGCAGGCTCACCGCCGCCCTCAGCGGAAACACGCGCCAAGATCGAAGCGATGCGCCCACAGTTCCGCGCCATCGCCAAACAGCACTACGATATTGAGATCAACGCCGGGCCGTTCGGCATCGACAGCCGCCCCGCGCTCGTCGGCGCAAAATACGCCGAAGCACAATCCGAGGCGACCGGCGAAGCCTATCACAAGGCGGTGTTGCACGCTTACTGGCAGGCAGCGCGAGACATCAGCGACCTCGACGTGCTGCGCGAACTGGCCGAGTCAGTCGGCCTTGACGGTGATGACTTCCTCGCCGCGTTGGATGATCCGCAGTACGCCCAGGCCGTCACGCAAGATGTGATGACCGCGCACAACAGCGGCATTCAGGGGGTGCCGGCGCTGGTCTTTAACGAGCGGATGCTGCTCCCCGGTGCGCAGCCTTACGAAACGCTCAAGGGCGTGGTGGCGAAGATCAGAGCACGCGGCGATGACTGAAACACGGATGCGTGGCGCTGGCATCTGGATCGACAACGGAATGGTTTTACTAGAATCACTCGAAGGTTGGATACGTGGGGCATCCCCGGTGGTGGGTTAGAACCGGGCGAGAGCGTCGAGACCTGTATGCTACGCGAGTACCAGGAAGAAACCGGTTTACAGATGCACAGCGACGGTCTCGCTGCCGTGCATGAAAACTTCTGGCAGGATGGCGCGGTCGATGTACGGGAATACTGCTTCTACTTCCGTGTGAGCCACCCAACGCATCACGCCCCGGCTGAGATTGCCGGAGTCGAGACGACGGTTGCGCTGGAATTCCGCTGGTTCCCACTCACCGAACTCTCTAACCTCGACATTGTGCCGCCCCTTCTATCGGAGATCATCGCCGCCGCGATGGATGAAGGTGTGCGATTCTTTTCGACACAGTCTACGTAAACGGCTCAGCGGCGATCACCCGTTCGTTGCGCTCGATATAGTACACACGCAGGGGGACGGGTTGCTCGGTGAGGTAAGCTGCCTGCGCCGCTGAAACTGACAGCCACCTTTCCCCGACGCGGATGCTGGTTTCGGTGATTTCCTCGACCTCCCCGGCGACCACCGTATCATCGAGACGCGGCACCCATTCGACCAGATCAGCCCGTAGCGACCGCCACGCCAGCGCACTCCCGGCAACGGCGAACTGCACCGCACAAATCCACTGGAAAAAGGCAAACAGATCATCACCGACCAGCAGCGCCACCCCACCGCCGATCACCAACGCGAGCAGCAGCGGCAGCCCGAACAACCGGCGACGAAACCGCTCGACATCGGCGCGAGCGGTCATCACCTGCCGCTCGGAGACGCGCCCGGCGCGGTTCTGCGCGAGGTCATCCGGGGTGCAATCAAAGGGTGATTGACTCATGGTTCAGTCTGAGCCGTCACTTTTGAGCAGGTTTTCGCCGGGTTCGGGAGTACGAGACTGCCGCGCCTGCGTTTCGATTTCCTCGGCTTCGCTGCGTAAGCCCCCCTCTGCCTCTGTTGATACCGTATCGTCTTCGACCGGATGCGGCAGGCGCTCCGGTACGGTAGCGCGATAGTCACTGTTGACCATCTCGACCGGGACACCCTGCGGGAAGATCATCTCACGGGCTTCATCCGGCATCGAGATACCGGCGTCCTGAATGGCGCGTTTGACCAGCCGGATCACCGATGACTTGACCTTCAACCAACTGTGCTGGGTGCCATCCAACCAGAAGTAAATTTGTAGATTAACGGTCGCGCTGCCCAGGCTATCCACCAATACCAGATGCTCCGGGTCGTTGAGCACGGCGGGGTGTTCTTCCAACACTTGCCGGACGGTCTCCTGCGCCAGCGAGATCGAATCGTCGTAGCCGATGCCAATGGTAAAGTCGATGCTGCGGTTGGGGTTGCTGGTGTAATTGTGGATGATACTTTTGTAGACGGTCGCGTTGGGAATTTGCACATGATTACCGGCGGGGGTCATCAAAATGGTGGTACGGGTCGTCATGCGCTGCACAAAGCCGAGCACATCATCAATCTCGACCAGATCACCGATGTTAAACGGATTCTGGATGCTTAAGAAGATGCTGGCGAGGAAGTTTTCGGTAATGTCACGGAAGGCGATACCGAGGATCAAACCGAGCAAGCCGGTACCGCCGAGGATGGTCAACGCGATGTTGGTCAACCCGGCGACCTGAAACACCAGATACAACCCGGCAAGAAACACGATGATACCGACGCTGCGTGAAATAACATTCAACAGCAGCACACTTAGCCCACGCTGCCGTAAGTAATGTCTCACGGCGTTGGTCATACGCCTTGCAACCAACCACGCAAAAAACAAGATCACGAGGCTGAAACCCAGCACGGGGATAGACCGCAATAGCGCCCGCCCCTGGTCATGCAGGCCGCTTAACACCGGTTGGAAATCCAGCAGTGCAGGTTCAACAACTTGAAGCTGGTTGACCACCGCCGCCACGTCCTGGGTGTTACGGGCGAGGTCACCGGCCCACCGCTTGAATTCTTCGGTTTGCGTCTCCCCGGTAAGGAAGACCACACCATCTTCGACGCGCACATCCGGCGCGGTGAACCAACCAGTGGTGGAAAGAATATCTTGCAGACGTTCCTGGATTTCGTCGTCACGAGCAGTCGGCTGCACTTCAACCCGCGCAGGGGCTTCCGGTGGTGCATCATCGGGGACGGGCGAGGGCGTTGGTTCCTGTGCCTGTACCGGCAAAGTCAGCAATAGAAAACTAGTAACCAATAGAATAAGACCGAGCCTGATCGTTTTCATACACACCTCACCAACCACCGTTTAAATCCATTTTACTCCCAGTTCGACCGGACGCAACATTACATACTCGGTCTACCGTAACAAATCTTAAGGCTTTAACCTGGCGAAATTGCATATAATGCAAATGTGGAAAGCAAAGGAGAAACTTATGAACAAGCCATTTATTGCATCAGCAACTGAAAATAAGACGTTGGGGGCGTCAATCCGACCGGTATTCGATGCGATGGGCGACGAAGTCCGTGATGTGGTGATTGACCACCATCTTGCGAGTCTTGACCCCAAAACATGGTACCCGCAGCAAGAATATCTCGATGTGTTCAATGACATCTACGAAAGAGATTTCAATGTCATGCACAATATGGTCGCCATCGGGATGCGTGTGTTGGAAAGCGCCACCTTCCCGCCCGGTGTAAATACGCTCGAGGAGGCGCTTGGCTCGCTCGATGCTTATTATCACCTGAATAACAAAGATAAAACGGGCGGTTGGGATGTTACGATCAAAGGGAAGCAAGCGACCTGTGTCTCAACCACACCCTTCCCGGCGGATTTTGAGTACGGCCTGATCTATGCGTTGGTACGGCGTTTCTTGCCTAAAAAACATACCTTCACGGTCACCTACGATGGTTCAGACCTCATCCACAAGGGTATAGACGCGCCCTGTACCTATCAAGTTGTCTGGAAATTTAATTAAAATGAAAAGCGCCCACTCTAAGTAAGTGGGCGCAGTATAATCACATCATTATGATGATTGGTCGTTCACCCGCTGATTTCGGGTGTCGGCTTGTCTTGTTCGGATTCGTCGACGCTGTCGGTATCGTAGCCGAGTTGCGTAAGCGCATCGAGGGCGGCGTTACGCGCTTTGTCGTTGGTGGCGGCTGCCATCATCACCAGGGGTTCGATGGCGCGTTCATCGCCGATTTTGCCGAGCGCCTGCGCTGCGTTAAGCGGCGTCTGGAACCCTGGCGCATCCAGCGCACGAATGAGCGAGTCAACGGCGCGTTGATCTCTCAGCTTGCCTAGCATCAAGGCAGCGCGACCTCGGACGATCAGGTCTTCGTAGTCGTCCTGTACGGTTCGCATCAAAGCACGGATCGCCTCATCACCACCCGCCAGGCCGAGCTTCATCACGGCGGTGCGGCGCTTGTCTTTATTCACATCACGCAGATCAGTCAGTAACTGTTTGATAACCATCGGGTCTGGGTCTCCCATGAATGGACCGTCCCTTTCACTATCGGTTTGTTAAGGCGTCCTCGCCGGACAGGGGTGATTTGCGTCTGGAGCAAGCGTACATTTCTATCGTACCACACCCCTATGATAATGACTTGTCACCCTTATGCAAGTAATGCGTCTTCCTCTTCGTGCGAAATTACCAATTTGCCCTCATTTATCCGGCAAACGCGATCTGCATAGGGCACAATTTCCGGACTGTGTGTCGCCATTAACAGCGTCTTGCCCGAATTTTTCGTTAATTCTAAGAGCAATTCTAGCACAGTCTCGCCGGTTTCTTCATCAAGGTTTCCGGTAGGTTCATCGGCAAGCACGAGTTTCGGCTCGTGGATGAGCGCCCGTGCGATGGCGACGCGCTGCTGCTCGCCCCCGCTGAGTTTATCGGGGAAAGTATCGGCGCGGTCACCCAGGCCGACACGTTCAAGTAGGGCCTGCGCTTTGTCCTGGCTGTGGCGCTTCTTCTGACCGCGTAATTCCAACGGCAGGCTGATGTTTTCTAGCACGGTCAATGTCGGGATGAGGTTGAAAAACTGGAAAATGATGCCGATGTTGTCCCGCCGAAATAACGTTTGCGCGGTTTCATCGAGGGTGGTAATGTCCGTCTCACCGATGATGATTTTAGCGGCTTGGTTGTCATCAGGCTTGTCGATGCCGCTTACCAGGTTCAAAATGGTAGATTTTCCGCTGCCGCTTCTGCCCAGCATCACGAAAAACTCGCCCACTGCAATCTCAAGATCTACTGCATCGAGTACGATTCGAGGCTTACCGCCTTCTTCGTAGGTTTTACTCAAATCCTGGATCTTCAGAACAACTTCAGGGGCTACGCCGTTGTGTATCATCAATGAGGACGCCTTAATTGTGTACAATTTCACGTATAGACATCGTAGCATGATTTTATGAGATAAGTATTATATTTTAGCGTGACTATCTAAAAAATCTGTAAGATCGTAGTGATCGTCATCATTTAGCGAAGGTTTTATGTCTGCCTATACACGTCACCTGTACACATCAGAAGAAGCGGTTGCTCTGGTCGAGGCGTGGTACTGCAACGCCGTTGAACATCTCCCTGTGACCTGTGAGTCACGTTACGTTGAAACCACATTCGGTCGGACGCACATCCTCATCACCGGTGACCCCACCGGCACCCCGGTTGTACTGCTGCACGGACTCAACAATAACGCGCCCATCTGGAAGCCACAACTACCGGCCTTGAGCCGTTTTCACGTCCACGCTGTAGACATCGTCGGGCAACCGGGGCGCAGCCATCCGGAAAAACCCTCACTCATCAATGGGGATTATGGGCGCTGGCTCGGCGAAGTCCTCGACGGCCTCGGCCTGGAACGCGCTGCTATCGTCGGGGTGTCGATGGGGGCGTATATCACGCTCAAGTTCGGCGCACTAATGCCGGAGCGAGTCACGCGGGCGGTGCTGCTTTCCCCGGCAGGTTTGTCGAGTGTGCGCCTGCCGATGGTGATGCGCGTCATGCAGGCCAACCTGCCCTTCGGTGACTTCACCGCCGGCATGGGACGTGTGATGGAACACATTTTTATCACCCCCGATGTCGAGGTTGATGCCGACATCGAAGACGTGCGCGAATTTCTGGAGATCACCGCCCGTTATCAAAAGCCGGTACGGTCGCCGCGCTTGTTGCTGGAAAGTTTGGTCGCCGGTTTACCACTGCCGGGCATTGAGGCACGGCGTTTCACCGCGCCGGTACGCATCATCACCGGCGATCAAGATGCGCTGTTTGACGCCGAGACCGTGCTGACTCGCGCAGAACGGGTGCTACCTGGTTTTGTAGATGGGCATATCATCGCCGATTCAGGGCATGCCATGATCTACGAACGTTCGGCGCGGGTCAACGAACTTTTGGTAGAATTTTTGGCTCTTCAGGACTTCGCCCGTTGAACACATGCCCTAATCTGGCACCGTTATCGTCCCAAACGGTACCGGTGCCCGGAGTGCGATGGTCATCGCACTTCGGGAATTGACATCTCATCGCTTGCGGCGCATCCTGACCGCCGCTACAATCGTGGCGGTTTTCACAAAGGATGCACACTATGCTCGAAATTATGATTAACAGCATCGCACCGATCTTTTTAGTGGTCGGTGTGGCGTTTTTATACGGGCGTCAGTTTAAGCCGGAACCTCGCACCCTTTCCGGTGTGGTGTTGTATGTGTTCATCCCATTTTTGGTGCTGCGCGGCGTCGCCCAGACCGAGGTCAGCGGCGGCGAAGTGCTCGCCATCGCCGGGGTTGCGCTCGGTGTCGCGGTGCTGATGGCGGTGATTGGGTTGGGCATTGGGTATATTTTCAACTTAGAAACACGTCTGACGAGTGCGCTGGTGTTGGCGCTGATTCTGGTCAACGCGGCGAATTATGGTATTCCGCTGAACAGCTTCGCCTTCGGGGAAACGCCCGACCTGGCGCTGATGGCAGAGCAACGCGCACTGATTTACTACGTGGTTTCGGTGATGATTAGCAACACAATGGGCATTTATTTCGCCTCACGCGGGTCGGTCTCCACCCGTGAGGCGCTGCTGAACATCGTCAAAGTGCCGCTGATCTACGCGGCGATCATCGGGTTCATCTTTAACGTCACCGATTTCACACTGCCGCTACCGCTGGAACGCTCGGTGGGTCTGCTGGCGGACGCGGCGATCCCCGGTATGCTGGCACTGCTTGGCATCCAGCTTTCACGGGCGACCATTCGCGGGCAAATCCCGCTGATTTTGCTGACCAGTGGTGTGCGGCTGGTGGTCGGGCCAGTGGTCGCAGTCGGGTTGGCGCTGCTGTTCGGCCTCAGTGGGTTGTCGTTCAACGTGGCGATTGTGCAGTCCTCGATGCCGACAGCGGTCATCGCCGGCGTGCTGGCGACCGAGTTCGGCGCGGACTCCGAATTTGTCACCAGTGTGATCGTGGTCAGTACACTACTGAGTGTGTTGACGTTGAGCATTTTGCTCTCACTACTGATATAAATAGGACTTCCGCACCTGTGTGATCTAATCAGCCACACGCAAGCTATCAGTCATTGGTGGTTAGCAGAGGATACCGGTAAAACAAAAGCTGTACAATTGACTTGAGACTCACTAAAAACTAGCAAAGATGAACTGCGCAACTTCCGATAAATTCTCTATCCGAAGCGGGGAAGTCAGCCTATAATCGAGAGTCCGTGTTCCGTTAGTAACCAGACGAATCTATGCCCTTTGAATTTGAAGCCTTGATCGGTCATCTAAATGTTGTAGGTGGACGTGCCATCCGTGCAACACCACCGGGGGCACTGTGTGAGGTCGCGCCGCGCCGTGCTGCACGCGGACGCGAAACCGACACGTTCTTCACACTGGTGCTGCCTACTGGTGATTTCACCGCGTCGCCGACCTTTTACGAGCGCATGGCACAACATGCCGCAGAGTGTTACTTCAACAGCACCGGCAGTGTCACCGCCGGCTTGCGTGAAGTCTTCACCAAACTGAACAAGAACCTGATGGATCATAACCAACAGACGCAAGGACGCAAATATGAAGCCGACATCGCCTGTGCGGTGCTGCGCGGGCATGACCTTATCATCGGGCGGGTGGGCAGCAGCGTCATTCTGTTTCAACAGCAGGGGGTCATGCAGAGCTTCCCGCCGAACCTCAACGACGACGAAGCCCTCTATACCGCGCCGTTAGGCGTGCAGGATGTGCCGAACATCAAGCTGACTCAGTTCCAGGTAGACAACGGTACGCGCATGGTCTTTGCGGATGCCAGCATCGCCGACCTCATACACGATCAAGTCCGTTACGCGCTGATGTCGGTCGATCTGGCGACGGTGTTAGTCGGCTTTAAGGAACTGGCACGGTTGAAGCTCACGTTGATGACGGCGGAATTTGTCCCACCGAATGCACCGCAGGCCGCCGACTTACCCGAAGGCGAATCAACGACGAAAATCAACGCGCGCGCACGGGTAAAATCAACATCTGAAGCCGGGGAACAATTGCCCAAGTTGCCCTCCTCCCGTGACCGCCGTCGAGACGCACGCCGCGAGGTCGTCCGGCGCGTCAAACGTGGAGCCGGGCGGGTCGCACTCCAAATGGGATCCGGCGTCAACATGATGAACCGGGCGCTACGACATTACTTCGGCCCGAACGAAGACGGTGAACGCGGTTGGATCGGCACACCACTGGGGGCGGCCTCGGTGATCTTGTTACCGGCGGCGGTCGTCATGCTGGTAGTGGCACTCTGGCTGACAGGCACCGGCGAGACACGCCTCGACATTTGCATGCAGGAAGCACAGGATAACGCCGAACTTGCACGGAGTGTCGGCTTGCAGGATCGTCAGACGATCTTGAGCGCGTGGGATCAAACCCTGACCAAAGTCGAGGAATGCCAGCAGATCCGACCGGATGAAGCCCAACTCATCACCATCGAGCAAGAAGGACAGGCCGTCCTCGATGCGATCAGCGACATTGACCGGCGAGAGGCGGTGCCGCTGTGGTTCTTGGACGAACGCATCAACCTGACCGATGTTGTCATTCAAGGGCGTGCGGTCTACGTGCTGGATTCCAACAACGGGCAGGTCTACCGGCTTGACCTCGACCAGAGCGGCACGGCGATTGTCAACTCAGAACCGCTGCGTGACATGCGTACCGGCGCAGCACCCGATGGCATCGCAGTCGGTGAGTTGATCGGCGTTGACTACAACGACCGTACCAGCCAGTTCGTCGCGGTAGATCGCAACGGTGCGTTGGTGCGCTGCCAGTTGAACTTCGCGCAGAACTGCACCGCGCAACGCCTGCAAGGGGTAGATAATTGGGAAAACCCGGTAGACATCAGGATGTGGAACGGCAATCTCTACGTGCTTGACCCCGGTGTGGGCAACGGGCAAATATGGCGCTATGTGCCGTCGGGCGTTTCCGCTAGTGAGTTCCTCAACGCGGGTGAGGCCTATTTCGGCGCGAGTGCTACCCCACCCAACGTGAGTAACGCGGTCGCCCTTGATATTGACCGCAGCGGGACGGTGTACATCCTGACCAGTGAGGGTGTGGTTTTCCGTTACAGTGGCGGGCAACCCGAAGACTTTCTCTACTCCAATTTTACGGAAGGGCAAGACATCGCCAGCGCCACCAGCATGTGGATCGACGAGCGCGACATCTCACAAGACCTTTACATCACCTCACCGGAACGCGCCGCCATTTACGAACTCAGTTGGACGGGCATTTTCCGTAACCAATGGCGAGCGACCAACGCGGCGGCGCTGTCTCAAGTCAGCGGGGTTGCCGCCGCGCCCGGCACCGATGGCCGTGAATTGTTGTATTTCGTCTCCGGCCCCACACTTTACGTAATCGACAAACAAGGAGGCCCCTGATGCCCACTATCCAACTTTCCACCGGCGCAACCCTCGACTATGTGGACACCGGCGGCGAGGATAAGCCGGTTGCTGTCGTGCTACACGGGCTGCTCGGCACAGCGCGTAAAGACCTCGACAATGTGATCGACTGGCTCAAGCCGGATTACCGCGTGATCGGCCCCAGTTTGCGCGGCTACGGCGGCTCGACACCGAAACCGCGCCTGTTCCCGCCGGATTTTTACCAACAGGATGCGCGTGATGTGTTGGCGTTCATGGCGGCGCTGGGGATCGATAAGGCGCACCTGCTCGGTTATTCCGATGGCGGCGAGGTCAGCTTACTGGCAGCGGGGACGAACTCAGCGCGGTTTCATTCGGTGACGGTGTGGGGTGCGGTCGGTTATTATGGCCCGGCGATGCGCCCGGTGGTGCAGCGCATGTTCCCCGGTGATTGGATCACGCAGGAAGAACGCGATCTGCACGGTATCGACAACGTGGACTCATTCGTGCTGGGGTGGATTCAAAGTGTGCGTAAGATTATCGACGCTGGCGGTGACCTGAGCCTGTCGCTGGCACCGCAGATCATCGCGCCGTTGCTGATGCTGCTCGGCACGCAAGACACACTTAACCCGGCGAGCTATGGACAGCGTTACGTAGACCGTGCGCCGCAAGGCCGCCTGGAGATGGTCGAATGTGGACACGCCATCCACGACCAGTCGTGGGAAGATTTCAAGGCGTTGGTCGGGCCGTTTTTAGCGTCCAACACACCCTAGATAGAATCAAAAACCGACGCCCATTCGGGTGCGCCGGTCATCGTATGCGCTACAGATAATCGCGGAGTTGGCGACTGCGACGTGGGTGTCGCAGGCGGCGCAGTGCCCGCCCTTCGATCTGCCGGATGCGCTCACGGGTCAGGCCGAACTTCTTCCCGACCTCTTCCAGCGTATAGCTGCGTCCGTTTTGCAGACCAAAGCGCAACCGCAGGATACGCGCCTCGCGTGGCGTCAGTGTATCGAGCAGGGTTTCGATTTTCTCGCCGAGCATCTTGTCGTGGGCGCTCTCTGAGGGTTGAGGGATAGCATCGTTTTCAATGAAGTTACCGAGTTCGCTGTCCTCGTCTTCACCGACGGGATGTTCCAAACTGAGCGGTTGCCAGGAGACTTTCAGCATCCACTGGACTTTTCGCGGTTCCAGCTCTAATTCTTCGGCAATCTCTTCGATGGTCGGTTTGCGACCGAGTTCTTGTTCCATCTCACGCACCACCCGGTAAAGCTTGCGGATGCGGTCGCTCATGTGAACAGGTACGCGAATGGTGCGCCCCTGGTCAGCGATGGCACGAGTGATGGTCTGCCGAATCCACCAGGTCGCGTAAGTGCTGAAGCGATAGCCGCGACGATAGTCGAACTTTTCCACCGCTTTCATCAAGCCGAGGTTGCCCTCTTGTATCAGATCAAGGAAAGGGACACCCCGCGTCATGTATTTTTTGGCGATGGAAACGACCAGACGTGTGTTGGCCTTGATGAGATGTTCACGCGCGTTCTCGCCGTCCTCAATCAACATGCGCCATTCGGTCGCCTGGTCGCTCTCCGGCTTTTTCTTGAGTTTCTTCTGTGCGTTGATCCCCGCTTCGAGACGCATTGCCAGCGTGACCTCTTCTTCGATGGTCAGCAGCGGCACACGCGCCATCTCTTTTAAATACAAGCCGACCGTGTCACTGGAGGATAGATAACTGAGGTCGTATTCATCTTCTTCGATCTCGTCTTCTTCGTCGGCGTCTTCTTCCTCGAACGATGAATCCTTATTGTGCAAAAAGAGATCATTAGTTTCGTCGGTGTCTTCTTCTTTGAAGAAGCCCACACCTGACATCGGATCCATATCAGTGCCGTATTCGTCGCTATAATCAGTCAAGGTTCCATCCCCCAGAGATGTGATTAGTGCTTATAAGAATTAATCTGAGTCGAGCAATTTTTTCAGGACTGCCAGGCGCGGGTCGAGATCTTCTTCTTCGTTGAGGCGCAGTTTCTCCTCAATATCAACACCGCACATACGACAGACTCCATTGTCATCTGGACGAAAAGGTCTGCCATAATCCGCCTCAATGATAATTTCGCCGCGCAGCAGAGGAGCCAGGTCAAGAATGCCATCGTCCCCGATAAAAAATTCGGTGTCACTCCCTGGATGCATCGCGTATAGCTCTTCGATTTGGAGTGTAATCGGATGCTGATAAGGGTCAAGGCAGCGGTAGCATTCGCCATCGAGCGCGGTATGGAGTTTCGCTTGCACCAGAACGCCTTCCTTAGTGCGGCTCAGGCGTAGCGTGCCTTCAATGAATTTTACGCGCAAATCATCCGCGACCTGAACGGCTGGGAAGTCAATTTCTGAAGTGTGACTGTGAGCGGGACCATCTGTGAGGAGAAAGCCGATGTTTAGTTTTAGTACCCGATTGCTCACATAGTTGGGGTTTGCCATAAGGCATATACCTTCAAGGTAGCATATTCTTAAGGGTTTAGAGAGTTTACTTTAAACCTTACAGACGGATTATATGAAAAATCGGGAGTCACTGTCAAGCGAACGAATAAGACTTAACGCAAACCGAACTCTACACGGTTGGAATTCTTACACTACTAAGCGGAGGTCAGGCGGCGATTGGTCGTATCTGGAAACGCAGGCTGCAACCGCGCTACAATACACATTGTGAGTGACTATTCTAGGGACTTGATGCCGATGAAACGATTTTATCCGGTGATTTTACTGTTTTTGCTATTGCTACTGAGCCTGTATGACATCCACGCGCAGGATGGCACACTGCCAGCGAGTGCCGCTGTTCATGACCGCACGTTACGACTTTATAACCTGGGCGGCGGTACGCAGATCATGACGGAGGGTGCCCTGCCCTTCGATGATCTGACGTGGAGCACGAACGGTGAACACCTCGCATTTGTTTACTATACCGAAGACCTCAGCGCCCGTTTGATGCTGAGTGACCGCAACGGTACGGCACCGGTCGAGTTAGCTCAAGATGTCGCCAGCTTACCGCCGACCTTCACCACCAGTGGCGACGAGATCATCTATACGTCGGGCGATAACGGCACGGTGCGCGTCCTCGCACAGGCGCTCAACCCCGATGCCACACCGCGTGAGATCGCTACGATTGGGTTTAGCACCGATTGCGGGGGCAGTGGTTCACCTTACATCATGGATGCGGTCTACACCATCGAAACCGGGTTCAATGGTGGGGCGCTGCTTTTCCAGAATACATCGGTTGGGGTCGTCCACAGTGTTAACTGTGCCGGGGAGGGGGTGGCGTTGCTGGATTTAGAGTCGGGCGAAAGTCGTATATTGGCAGGCGGACTCAGCCGGGCGCACATTTCAACGGATGGCACCCAGATACTTGGTATCGAAAACGGACGGACGATCGTCGCCGTTGATCTCAGCAGCGGTGCGCGGCGCAGCTTCAACCCCACCCAGGCACCGAGCCAGGTCGCGTGGGGGCTGGATGGCAGCACGGTCTATTATAGTGTGCGTACCCTACTCGATGAACCCCTGCCCCTTTCCGACGAAGAAACACAAATCCTCAGCGCATGGACGGGGATCAGCGATTTCAGCATCCCGCAGTATACAGTGAGAATTTACCGCGCCAATCTGGACGGTGGCGACAGCACACAGCTTTACAGCGGCCCTGGTTGGGCGGTTGGGCGCATCTTCCCGACCGCGCAGGGGGTGTACTTTAGCTTGATCCCCAACGGCGAAGATTGGGTGGAAGCCCTCACCACCGGGCAGATTGACCCCAACGCCCCGGCTGGCTTCGCCCAGGAACGCGCCACCGCCGCCCCTGCCATCCTGCTTGTGCCAGCCGGCGGTGGTGAAGCGGTCGAGATCGCGACCGACATCAGCCAGTTAGCACCACTGCCGTAATATTTCCCGCGTTTCATCCTGGTTGTAATTTCGCCGAAAGTCGCGCCTCAAGTTTCGTGCATCTGTGCGCTGTGTTATACTCCGCACATGAATGATACGCCGGAATGGATCGACAAAATCAAAGCACGTGGGCTGGCTGGTCCCTGTCGCACCCTATTGGATGTGATGGAGCCGTTCGGTCCGCTTAGCGCACAGATGCTTTACGTCTTGCAACCGGTCGGCAGTGTCTTTGGCTGGGGGCGGACGATCCGCCATCTGGCGGACGCGCTGGAGCAACCGGACGGCATTGAAACCTTACGTCACCATCTGGCGGATGACGACTAACACACCCAGGCGGGAGGTTCTGCGATGGATCAAACCACAATCGAGGTACTCAGTATTCTCATACTTCTGCTGACGTTGGTGCTGCTGACAGTCCCGGCACGCCGGCGCTTCACGCTGCGCCGCCTGCCCGCCTACGAACGGCTATCATCGCTGGCGGGGTTGGCGATTGAGTCCAACCGACCGATGCATCTGTCATTCGGCAGTGCCGGGTTAGGCGGCGGGACGACATTACTCACGGTCGCCAGCGCGGAACTCGCCTATTATACGGCGGAACGCGCCACGATCGGTGATGTCTCACCGATCATCACACTTTCTGACGCCAGCACGCTCGCGCTAGGGCAGGATACCCTGCGCCGGGCGTATCAGGCGCGGAACCTCGCCGAACGCTACCGGGCGACTAACGTCCGCTGGTATCCATCGGGGACGCGCTCGCTGGCTTACGCGGCTGCTGTGACCACGCTCATCCACAACGAGGACGTTTCCTCAAATGTGATGACCGGTAGCTACGGCCCGGAACTGGCGCTGATCGGTGAAGTCAGTGCGCGGCGCAGTCTGCCGTTTATCGGCGTGAGCGACCAACTTGAAGGGCAGGCGGTGGCCTATGCCTTTTCACAAACCCCGCTGATCGGCGAAGAGCTGTTTGTCGCATCTAGCTATTTAGACGAGAACCCGCGTGCGACCGGCAAAGCCGTCACGCTGGATATTCTGCGTTGGTTGCTGGTGTTGGTGATGCTAGTCGGGTTGATCTTCAGATTAGCGGAAGGAGCCTAACCTATGCGTATTCGTGTGCTCGCCATCCTCGCCTCGGTGCTGACCATCAGCATCGGGACGCTGGTCTTGCTCGGTCTGCTGCTGCCGGATAACCTCAGCGGCTATGAGGGCTTCGTTGATATTACGCAGGACTTCGCCGGGGTCATGCTCGATCTGGTGACGATCACCGTTGCACTGACGATTCTCATCGGCATCATTAATCTGCTGTCGGTACACATCGGCAAGTTGTTCAGCCGCCGCCGCGAAGCGATCTACAGCCTTGTGTTGTTGCTCAGTTTCGCCGGGGTGATCGCCGCGACCATCTTCGACCGGGAAACCAGCGATATTTTACTGGAAACGGTGCAATTCTCGGTTGAATCCGCGTTGGCGGGGTTATTATTCTTTGCGCTGGTCTATGGCGCTTACCGGATGCTGCGCGATCAGGTGACTTGGGCGGGGGTGTTGTTTATCGCCGTGTTGCTGGTGGTGCTGGTGGGGGCGCTGCCCTTCACCGAACTGGATGTATTACAAGACACCCGTGATTGGCTGCTGGAAATCCCGGTCAGCGCAGGGGCGCGTGGTCTGCTGTTGGGTATCGCGTTAGCGACGGTAGTTACCGGCGTGCGCGTGCTAATCGGCACAGACCGGTCTTATCGCGAATAAGTGGGGCACTGATGAGCGACGATTTTGACAAGTGGTTCAACGATGATGAAATGCCGGAAGAGGACGATGATCTTGATCTCTCCGACCTCGATTGGCTTGCTGATGACGACGACGAACCAAAATCTAGTAACCAAGAAAGAACTGGCCTGACCGGTCAATTGGATTGGCAGCAAGCGACCGGTGAAGATGGTGAGACCGTCAGAGACGATGACGATGACCTTGCCGACCTCGACTGGCTGCAAGAGGAAACCGGCGACGGCACACCCAATCGTGACGACTCACGGACGGGCGTCACCGGGATGCTCAATTGGCAGCAGGACGAACAAGATGGCTTCGAGCAACAAATCGACGCCGCTGAGTCCGCCGCCAATGATGAGCTACCCGCCTGGATGCAGGGTGTCGATGAGAACATCGAGGGCGCGGACGGGCCGACGATGCCGGTTCAATACAATGGGCCGGTGCCGGATTACGCTGACGAACTCGACGCGGGACTAGACGCTGAGGATGACGACCTGCTCGATGAGATCCCCGACTGGATGAAACCCGACGCCGACGATGACCTCTACACCGAAGCAGACATCGACGACTCCCCTGTCGAGGACGCAGAAGCCGACGCTGGCGACGTTCCTGAGTGGATGCAAGATACCGGTACGCTCTATGCACCTGCCGAGGACGAAACCGAATCTGCGCCCGATTGGATGCAAAATATCGGCACCGGTTCACTCGATGACTCCCCTGCTGTCAATGAAGACGAGGACGAAGACGGCGTCCCGGACTGGATGCAGGGCGTCGGTGTCGAAGAAGAAGACACTTTCGACGACGAACCCGCCACCACTGCCCAAGACGACGATGTCCCCGACTGGATGCAGGGCATCGGTGTCGAAGAAGAAGACACCTTCGACGACGAACCCGTCGCCACTGCCCAAGACGACGATGTCCCCGACTGGATGCGAGGTGTTGAGGTCGAAGAAACCGGCGACATTGACGAAGCTCCGGTCAATGAGAGCGACGATGAAGAAATCCCCGCGTGGATGCGCGACGATGCCCCCGCCGCCGAGGTCGAAGAAATCGAAGAAGAACCGTTCTTCATGGCAGACGACGCCGACGACGATTTTGACGATCTATTTGGTGACGACGCGGATGACCTGGACGAGTTGCTCACCCAGAGCGAGTCACCCACTTCTGCTGATTTTGAAGATATGTTCGGTGAA
Organism: Anaerolineae bacterium; assembly: GCA_034437515.1. Classification (GTDB taxonomy): domain Bacteria; phylum Chloroflexota; class Anaerolineae; order Aggregatilineales; family Phototrophicaceae; genus DAOTTX01. Next base: position 378 of record DAOTTX010000491.1, on the reverse strand, counting down.
GAGGATTTCGACTTCGAAGAAGAAGACGACTTCGATCTGCTGGGCGAACTGACCGCTGACGACGAGGACGATCTGGCGGCTCTACTCGGTGATGACGAAGCGGTCGATGATTTTGATTTACTAGGTGAACTGACTGGTGGCGACGAGGACGAAGACGAGGAACCTGCTGCCGTTGCCGCGTCCGACGACGACCTCGACGACCTATTCGGCGATGAGTACGAAGACGAGGAACCTGCCGCCGTTGCCGCGTCCGACGACGACCTCGATGATCTGTTCGGCGATGAATACGAGGACGAAGAACCTGTCGCTGTCGCCGCGTCCGACGACGACCTCGATGATCTGTTCGGCGATGAATACGAGGACGAAGAAGACATCGAC
>DAOTTX010000490.1:0-5764 GCA_034437515.1 Anaerolineae bacterium | reverse complement strand
GATACACAGGAGTCTCTACTCATTAGTGATGGTCAATATATGTATGACAGTATCGGCGTAGGTGGACATTCTTTAGTTTTCGTCGCAGGTGAAGGTCCCGAAAATATCGTTCGTGCTTTGGGCGGTGTTTCGAGCTACATCGCGCCGGAAAGACTTGCAGTACGCCTGGAAATGCCTGAGCAGGAAACCGAAATTGTTGGCTTAGAAACCCTCAACGGGCGTAACACAATTAAGATTACGTCTTATGCTAGTTCCTGGGACATCAACATCTGGGTTGATTTAGAAACGGGAATTGTGGTGCGCGAGGAAACTGTCGTCGATGGTGAAGTCCGGCGCATCACAATGCTGGATTTTGTTGAATTCGACCCTACATTTGAAAACGCCGCCGAGTTGTTTCACGTAGATCATTCCGCATATAGCACTGATCTAATCAATGATCTGCTCGAACAGGCGCACACAGAACAAAGTCAGGAACAGTAGTAATTTTGTCCAAGTAGAACAACAATGTTAGAGACCCTTGCTCACCGTTGAGCAAGGGTTTTTAATCGCTGTCATGGGTGCCTGGAAAATCCTCGGCACGGATGACGCTTAAGGAGAAAAATTTACCTATGTTGAAACGATTGATGCGACTCACACTACTTACATTGCTTTTGGGACTCACGACTTACATGGTCGTTCTACAGCAAGAGGACGTCATCGAGACCGACCCCGTCCTCACCGCTGATGCCACCCTCGATGAGATCATCGACGCGCTGCTCACCGCCCACGAGCAGTACGATACAATCTACCTTCAAATCACCAGCGATGACCAGCGGGGCAACATCGTACACAACGAAGTCTGGATGTCGCAGTCAGCAAATGCGTTTCGTGACCAACGAACGGTGACGACCGCTGAAGGCGAGATCTTTCAAAATCTCGAAGTCAGCAGCGGCAGCTATATGTCAGTGGTGGTTGGCGGTGAACAGGTCGTGGTTGAAATGAACGCTAGCCCACGTGCTGTCGCTCACATCCTACAACCCATGGCGACGATGATCGCACCGGAGAACCTCGCGGTGCGTTTAGGGGCACCTAACCCAGCAGCAGCGGCTGGATTGTCATCACCTGCGAGAGACAACGTAGAGATTGAAATTGTTGATGTCGAGACAATCAGTGATCGTGAGACGATCAAGGTGATATACAGCGATGAATGGCAAACATGGCATTACTGGATCGACATTGAAACTGGCATCGTAATGCAATACCAAGCGTTGACGCCATCGGGTGAAGTAGCCGACAGCACAAGCATCGACGCCGTGATATTTGATCCTATCTTTGAAGACCCTGAGACGCTGTTTTTTGTCGACAGCAGCAAATACGACGACGACTGGCTCGACAACTACTTCGTGCAACCAGCTGAGGCCACCGAACAGCCATAGGCTTTAACCGTATCGCGTATCGTTTAACCCTTGCTCACCGTTGAGCAAGGGTTTTTAATTGCTGTCATGGGTGCCTCGAAAATCCCCGGCACGGATAGCGATTACTGAGGCCGGGCCGGGATGAACACCCCGTCGATCACATGGATCAGGCCGTTCGCCGCTTCCAGGGTACGCCCGGTGAGCGCCGTCCCGTTAATCAGCACAGTATCGTCCTCGACACTGATGCTCAACGGGGTGCCCAGCCACGTCTCCAGCGTTTCGCCGTCGAGTTCACGCAGATCGTCCAGCGTATACGCGCCGTCCACCACATGATAGGAAATCGCCGCTTGCACGGTGACCGCGCTGCCAAACACACCGTTGATGATCGCGTCCGGCAGTTCGTTGAAGGCCGCTTCCGTCGGCAAGAACAACGTGATCGGGTCTTCGTCGCTGAGGGTTGTCTCTAAGCCGCTGATGTCCAGGGCTTCAACCAGCGTGGGGAACTCGTTGGTCAATCGGGTGACCGTCGGGATGGGACGCGGCAGGTCTTCGTGTAGCAGGTAGGTCAGGTCAAGGATGGCATCGCCCAGACGCGGCGTGAAGCCCAGCAGATACAGGTCATCCATCGTATAGATCCGACCGTTTTCTGCTGCGGGTGTGAGCGCCACACCCGGCAGGTCTTCCAGACCGCCCATATCATCCACGCTGGCAGCGCCCAACGTCGCCGCGAGGATGATCTCCGGTTGGGCGGCGACCACCGCTTCCGCCGTCATCGGGATGTAGCCGTCCACCTGCGGCACCGCGTTCTGTGCCCCGGCAAGGCGGATCATCTCATCCGCGCCGGTGCCCGTCCCGCTGACCGTCAGCACAGCGCGTCCGCGTGCGTAGACGAACATCACACGCGGCGTCACCTCGATGGTCGCCAGCAAGTCCTGTGCCTTCTCGATGTCGGCGTTCATCGCGGCGATGAGTCCTGCACCGCGTTCGACTTCGCCGAGGGCTTCGGCAATCGCGGCGATCTTGTCTACCGCGCCGTCAAGTGTGTCCTGGGCGGGGACGATCAAGAACGGCACGCCGGCATTGCGAAGTTGCTGCACCACTTCTTCCGGCCCGGCGTCCTCAGTGGCGATAATCAGCGTCGGGTCGAGCGAGAGAATCGGCTCCGCTGAAAGAAAGCGCAGATAACCGACCTGCGGCAGTTCCAGCGCCTCCGTCGGGTAGATGCTGCTCTCATCAACGGCGATGATCTGGTCGCCATAACCGAGGTCGTAAATCACCTCGGTGACCGCCCCCCCCAGCGAGATAATGCGCGATGGGTCATCAATCGTCACCTCGACACCGAGCGCATCCGTCACGGTGATCGGTTCCCAGGCGTCTTCCTGCGCGGTCAACGGCATCACCAATAGGGCGAATAAGAGTAAAATCCAGCGTGTAGATCGGTTCATTACGTCATTCTCCTCAGTCCATCGTCAATCATGAAGCTCAATATACCGCGTTCGGTTTAACCCGGCATGAATCAAAAAGGACGACCCGGATGAGCCGTCCCTTGATGTTGTTGTGTTGGCGAAGCCGTCTTACTTGACTTCGACCTTCGCGCCGTCTTCTTCCAGTTTCTTCTTGGCTTCTTCGGCGGAGTCTTTGGTGACCGCTTCCAGCACAGTGCTGGGCACACCTTCGACCAGTTCCTTTGCCTCTTTGAGGCCCAGGCTGGTTAGCGCACGCACGGTCTTGATGACATTGATCTTCTTCGGGCCGATGTCCGTGAGCACCACGTTGAATTCGTCCTGCTCTTCTTCGGCTTCGGCCTCAGCGCCACCCGCCATCATGCCGGGTGCAGCCATCATCATGCCGCCGCCGGTCGCTGCTTCCACGCCCCATTTTTCTTCGAGCATGGTCTTCAGTTCAGCCGCTTCCAGGATGGTCAGCGCACTCAGGTCTTCTACAATCTTTTCGAGATCAGCCATGATCTTGAGGTTCCTTTCAGAGATCGTTATGGGTTCAAATTGCTATGCGGCTAAGCCGCGCCTTCTTCTTCCGCTTCGTCTTCGCCTTGATCGTCGATATATGCTTGTAGCACATTGACGACCTGGCCCGTTGCTGAGTACAGCACGTTGACGATCCCCTGTGCCGGTGAGACCACCAGCCCGGCGATCTGCGCACGAAGTTCATCGAGCGTGGGTAGCTTGGAAACCGATTCCACTCGACCGGGGTCGAGGATGTCTGTTCCCATCACACCGCCGAGTATCTGGAGATTCTCCTGATATGGAGCCTTGTCCAGGATATCCAGCACGGCTTTCGCCACACCCGGTAGATTTTCCAGCCCGAACGCGACCGCTACCGGCCCATTGAGTAGATCATCCGGCACGGGCCACTCTTGTTGTTGGAGTGCCCTCGTGAACAGCGTGTTCTTGGTAACCAGGTATTGACCCTCTGCCTCACGTACTTTGGTACGTAAGTCATCAATTTGTGGCACCGTCATGCCGCCATACTGGACGATCACAAAGCCGTTGCTTTTGTCCAGCAGGTCAACGTACTGCGCGATTAGCTCTTCTTTACGAGCACGAGTAATAGCCAAAAGCGCCTGCCTCCTTTCGTTGGGAGTCTTTGACCGTCCGGTGAGTTCCGGACGGGTGATTCAAAAAGCGGCCTACACAGATGTCAAGGCCGCCATGTATTTAACATGGGTTGTTCGTGGCCTCCACCTCGGCAGGGAATTAAGCCGTTTAGGGCACCTGCGGTCTGCGGTAAAGTCGCTTTCACTTATGAGGGCATTATAATGTGGCCAGGGCAGGTGTCAAGGGCAGGTCGGCAGTTGGCCTGGCGGCTGGTTACGTCTTGCGGGCGTCGCGCAGCGCGTCCCTGAGCTTCACGGCCTCGGTGAGCGCGTCCACAGCGACCATACCGTGACGGTCGCTTTTAGTTTGCATATATTCGATGCAGACCACACCGTCATAATCGGCCTCTTGCAACGCGCTGACCACCTTCGCCGGTTGGATGCGTCCCCGTTCAAACGGCAGTTGGAGCTGTGCCCGTGCCGCCTGCCGTACCTGCACATGCCGCGCCCTGGGGATCAACTTCACGATCTCATCATGAAAGACATCCTGACAGACCAACTGTGCCCAATCAAGCGTGAGCGCGAGGTCTGGTACCCGGTCGAGGATTTTGAGCGCGGCGTCCGGGGTCTGTGCCATGCTGTCCATGTGCGGTTCAATGCTCACCTGGAGTTGGGTCGCCGGGGTCGCGGCCTTCGCCGCCGTGACCATCTCCTGCAAAGCGGCGACCGACCGGTCGAACGCGGTTTCGTCGTCCGCACCGTGAAGCAAGCCGGGGGAAAGCGTGACGCCCGGTGCTCCCAGCGCGACCAGAAACGGCAAGATCGCTTTGAACAGGGTGATCTCCCGGCGGCGGCGCTCGTCATCGGCGAGCGAGATACGCGGTAGCATCACGTAAACATCACTTAGTTTGAGGTTGAACAGGTCAAGGTCGGCCCGGATGGCGGCGGCGCTGCCGCGTGGGTCTTTGGCAATCTTCGCCATTTCCAGATGTGCGCCGGTGCCCAGGTCAACATAACGAAAGCCCATCCGGGCGATGGTGCCCAGGGCTTCCGTCAGTGATTTGTCGTTAAATCCCCAGGTGTGGCAGGCAAATTGCATCGGTGGTGTCTCCTGATTATCCGATGTTTAAATAATACCCATTGATGGCTTATAGTGCATCTAAGCCTACGTTCAGTTTGATTTTCTATAGTATACAAAATTATTGCACAGGAGATATTTTATGCCCTGGAATCGTAACGACTTCCCCGACTCGATGAAAAGCCTGAACCCGGTCGTGCGTGATAAAGCGATCGACATCGCCAATACACTGCTTGAGGAAGAAGGCTACGAAGAAGACCGGGCTATCCCAATTGCCATCGCCCAGGCCAAAGAATGGGCACAGAATCGTGGCATCCCGACCAAACAACGCGACAACGAAGACCGCGACCTGCACGTCGTCCCGTACAAGGACATCTGGGCGATCCGTGCGGAGAAGCGCAAGCGTCCGCTGCAAACCTGCCCGACGAAATCCGATGCGGTGCAACAGGGGCGCAAGCTCGCGGAAGAACGCCGTGTCGATTTGATTATCCATAAAGGCAACGGCGAGATCCAGGAGACGCGCAGCTACAGCGGTTCCACCGCATCGGAGTAAAACGACGGGTCATACGGCGCGATAGAGACGTTTCCGCAATACGCTTTCTATGTCTTTGCCCCCCTTGAAGCGTCGCTTAGAAGCTGTTTGAAAAGCCCTCACCCTGTTTCCCTCTCCCCAGGGAGAGGGACTTGAGAACGATTTTCTCCCCTTCTCCCAGCGAAGCGTTGGGGAGAAGGGGTCGG
>DAOTTX010000489.1:0-5607 GCA_034437515.1 Anaerolineae bacterium | reverse complement strand
CGTGTGCCCCCGCCCGACGTGTGCCCCCGCCAAATTGCGCTATAATACGCCTACGGTGATAAGCCGTCAGGCTGCCGGGTAGGTGCTGCTACACGTCGAAAATGGCCTCTACCGTAACCGTCGTGCCAAGCGTGGCGGATTCAAACGTTCCAGTTTTTCCATACGCACCCTGCCGTACAAATTGCTTGCTCTCGCCCAGCGTCCACACTTCGATTGTCTCGTGTACCGGGTCAACGATCCAGTATTCATCCACGCCATGCCGCTCATAGGCGTGATACTTTTCCTGGCGGTCAAAGCGGGCGGTGCTGGGGGATAAGACCTCGACAACCAGGTTGGGCGCACCGATAATGCGCTTTTCATCCTGTTGTGCGATGCCGATGTTCTCTGGCTTGATATACAGCACATCCGGCTCAAAGATATTGTTTTCATCGAACCGCACCTCTGTGGGGGCAGTGAAAGCAACGCCTCCCTTTTGAGTTTCAACTTGTGCAAGCAGTAACAGAATTTTCTTGATGAGCAGTTGATGCTTCAGAATAGGGGGCATACCAATAATCACCTCACCGTTGATGAGCTGGATCAACTCATGTTGTTCGTACTCTGGAAGCTGATAGTATTCGCTGGCCTTGATGCGTGTAGGGGTTGATTCGACCATCACGTTTCATCTCCAAAACTCGCGTCATCTGATTATACCATTGGGGCTGCTTGTTGGGTGCATACGGCAAACTCAAGTATAATGGTGACTATGATTTAAGTAATCGCATTGTCCCTGGAAAGCTATGACGCAAATCTTCATCTCCTATGCCCGCGCCGACGGCGCAGACGAAAGCCTACACCTGTACAATGACCTGCAAGCCGATGGTATCGGTGCCTGGCGTGACAACCGCATCGACCCAACCGCCGACTTCACCGGCGAAATCGAAGACGGGATCAACAACGCAACGCACGTCGTTGTGATCGTCACGCCCGACCTCAAACGGGCGGACAGTTTCGTGCGGCTGGAAATCGGCTATGCGCTGACGCAGAAAAAGCCGATCATCCCGCTGGTGTTTCCGGGTGGACATCGCCCGATTGTCATCATCAACCATACCTACATCAGTTTTGCGGATTGGGATGCTGGTTACGCCCAGCTCAAAGAACGCATCAAGAGCCTGGATGTTGAGGAGATTGATCCGGCCACACAGCGCGAGTACGAACTGCGCTATTTACAGCAGATCGGGCAGAAGTACGACCACTGGCGCGACCTGTACACCGATATGGCGGCGACCGCCCGCATTGAGGAACGCAAGGTCAAGCTGAAAGCGGCGGCGGCACGCATGATCGAGATGCGCCACGCTATTCACCAGAAGATCGACCACAGCCTGGACGCGGATAAGGGCAAGACCGTCAAAACCGAAAGCCTGGACGAACTGCGCGACGGTCTGCGTGATTACCGGCGGGTGGCGTTGATCGGTGATCCGGGTGCGGGCAAGACGACCACATTGGAACGCCTCGCCTACGAATATGCCAGCACCGCCGCCGAGGAAGCCGACGATCCCTACACGCAACCGCTGCCACTGTTCGTGCGCCTGGGTGCCTATGATGGGGGTGACTTCGACGGGTTCCTGGAAGCGTCGTTCGGTGGGTTGCGCCTACGAGATTACATACCGGAGCGGGTGGTGCTGCTACTCGATGGCCTGAACGAGATGCCGCCAACGTATCATGGTAAGGTCGATGATTGGTTGCGCAAAAACCCGGATGTGGCGGTGGTCGTTTCCTGCCGCAAGCTGGATTATGTCGAGCGCAAGCTGCCGTTGCAGCGCGTGGACGTGCGCCCGCTCGATCTGGAGCGCATCCGGTTGTTCATGGGCAACTTCCTGGAAGAAGAAGACCGCGAGCGGCTGTTCTGGGCGTTGGCCGGGCATGGTGCGCGTCGGGCGTGGGCCTGGTACCAGCAGAAGAAAGGCGAAACAACCTACCGCGATTTCTTCAACAATGAATATTCAACTAGATTTCCATCACCTGATGAAAAACTGATTATACAAATCGGTCAATCTTTCCGAGAGCAACAAACATTACCGGATATGTTGGGTGTGGTAACGAATCCCTTCCTGATGCAGATCGTGATCGAGATTTTCGCGCTCAGTGGCGAGCCGCCGCGCAACAAAGGGGATTTATTCGGGCGTTTTGTGGCGTTGCTGCTGGAAGAACGGGGCAAAACGGCTGTGCGTGATGATCGCCCCTGGATTGCCGAAGAGACACAAAAACGCGCCTTAGCCGCACTTGCTTATCGCATGCAAAGCGAAGTTACCGGCACCAGTGTCAGCGCGGATTTCGTGCGTGAGACCTTCAAACAGGTTGAACCCACGCAAGACGCTGATTTACTGTTGTATTTTGCCGTGAGCGCCAGCATTCTCGATCAGACGGATAGCATTCGCTTTAGTCATCAACTGCTACAGGAGTATTTCGCGGCGTATGAAATGGGGGAAGACCTGCGACGGGGTGTGCCTGCCAGTAAATACTTTCCATCTGATGAGTGGTGGACACCGACCGGTTGGGAAGAAACCGCGCTTTTATTGGCAGGGATGCAGGGCGATGCCAGCGCAGTCGTTACCTGGCTGACGCCGGTACAACCGGATCTGGCATATAAGGTAGCGACCGAGAGCGGGACCCGCTGTGATAAGGACGTGCTGAAAGCCTTATACCAACCGGCAGCAGGTGCCCGCCGTTCCCCCTATGCGGTGGCCGAGTGGGGCAGGCTGAACCACGAACATGATAAGCGTCCCGGTGTGGATTTACGGCCTGATGGCTTACCGGACATTGCCTGGTGTGAGGTGCCTGCTGGAACATTTTTGTATGGTAATGATAAGCAGGAACGTGAAATCGCTTATAGCTTTAAGATCGCCAAATACCCGGTGACATTTGTGCAGTTCCAGGCGTTTATTGATTCCGGTGAGTTTGATGACCCGGCATGGTGGGAAGGTTTTCCTGATCGTTATCGCCCACAGAAAATGCGTGAGCAAAACAACCCGTATCGCAACCATCCGCGTGACAGAGTGAGCTGGTATCAGGCAGTGGCGTTTAGCCGCTGGCTGGATGCAAAATATCGCGCTGCGGGTTTGATTGGTGCTGATGTTCAGATGCGCCTCCCAACCGAGCAAGAATGGGAGTATGCGGCCCGCGGTAGTGATGGTCGCCAATATCCCTGGGGTGATGGCTACCGGGTGGGGTATGCCAATCTCGATGAGCAATTCGGAGAGGGTGTTGGTCCGTATTTCCTGTATAAGACCACAGCGGTCGGCAGCTATCCACAGGGCGCGTCACCGTTTGGGGTGCTGGACATGGCCGGTAATGTGTGGGAATGGTGCCGCAACGATTACGGGGATCCGGAAACGATAGACGGTTATAGCAGCGGTAATAGCAAGGTGCTTCGGGGCGGCTCGTTCGGTAACCCTCAGTTTAATGCGCGTTCGTCCTACCGCTACTATGGCAATCCGCTCAATGATCACAACCATCACGGTTGTCGTTTGGTTGTTGCTGCCCCTATTAGCGCACTCTGAACTCTGTCGGCGGCTTGTCCGCCGCCCTCTGACCTCTGAACGTCAGCGAAGCTGACGCACTCTGTCACTCTAGCACGCGCAGCGTGCCTCTCCGGGGGTTTGGGGGCTTGCCCCCAAGTTTCCCCCCGCCGTCAGGCGGGTCAAATTGGGCGCTTTAGGTCATTGGGTGGTGCTGGCTGAAAACTGAATGCCAACTGAACCCCCAAATCTGTAATGCTTCAATTTCTCCCCTTGTTCACCCCGCTATGCTGAAATCATCGCCAGAAACGCAGCACCGCACCCTGAAGTCGTGCTTCGATGTTCTGCACGATTACCACGCCGAAACCGTAATATTTCACGGGTTGCTCGGGGTCATACTGCTATGCTGTTGATACGTATTGGCAGGGGAATTTGTATGAGCGCGAACCATCCACACGCCGAGTATCTACCGCCGGAGCGCGAGGGCATTGACCGCTATGCGCAGCAGGTCTGCGCAGAAATGGCGGAGCGACATGCCGATCCAACGTTCAATGATCCTGACGTCCGGGATGGGTTGGCGGAGTTCCTGCATCTGGCCGGGAAGATCCAGGCGAAGCACTTCAGCAAGCGACGGGCATTTGACAAGTCATCGACAAGAGGATAATCTTATGGGTATCAAGCACATACGAACGGTAAGGTGATTAGTCCCACCTTACCGTTTCAGTCGCAGCATCTTTCGATCAAAGCACAACGACCGGGTAAGACTCTAGCAGGTCTCCTCGGCTTGTGCTACCGATGATTCCTTATCAGGAGGCTAGCATGGCCCGTAAGAAGAAACTCCGTAAATTGCCGGATCGCCACATTGCACTCTGCTATGTGCGGCAATCGCAGACCCGCGATGAGAGCGATATGGACAGTCCCGACCGCCAGCGCGAGAACATCCAGCTCGTCTGTGAACAGCACGGCTGGACGCCCGAATGGTACGAGGACGTGGAAGGGCATAAATCCGGCACGAAAGTGAAGAACCGTCCCGGCTGGCTGGCGCTCAAAGCGCGGCTGGCTGATCCCGACGTGGCCGCGTTGGTCGCCAATGACCTATCGCGGTTGCATCGCAAAGGCTGGCGTGTCGGTGACCTGCTGGATTTTGTCGATGAGCACGAAGTCAATCTGGTGCTGGCGGCACCGGGCAAGCAGATGGATTTCTCCACGCCGCAGGGTCGCATCATCGCGCAACTCAGCGCCATCTTCGACGAGTGGTACGCCGTCGATATTTCACAGCGGTCGAGCGACAGCATCAAACATCGTAAGCGGCGCGGGATCACGGTGGGTCTGCCGCCGTTCGGCACCGTGCGGGATAACGATGGGTATTTGCAACTGACGTCCGAGGGGGCCTGGTCTATGCCGGATGGTACGTTCAAGGCCGGAGAAGCAACCAGACCACCGGATCGCGATGCGATCTGGCGGCCTTACGCCGAAGCCGCCGAGCGGGTGTTGCGGCTGTACGCACAGAACAAGCACGGTCTGGATACCATTGCCTATCAAATGCAGATCGACGGCTGGGCGTTTCGGGATCGCAACGGGAACCCGACGCTGTTCGATGGCGATGATGTGCGTCGTATCGTGGCAAATTGGGCGGAGTATGGCGGTTGGGTTGGTAACGCCCGTGCCCGTGAGCGGCATCCACTGGATATGGACATCGACAGCATCGAACTCAACGAAGAGCGAGCCGTCTTTCCGGTTGAACTGCTGTATCGTGTGGCCGAAGTCCGGCGCAAGCGATCGATACGCCGCCCGATCAACGACGGGATGAAGCAGTCATCGTATCCGTGGCCCGGATCACATATTGCGCACATTGCGAAGCACGGGCAAAGAAACATGGTGATGCCTCGCTGCGTTCCAAGTTCGGTGGCTGGACCAGCAATGACGGCAAGACGCGCCGCTATCGTCACAAGAACGGGGTGAAGTGTGGCTGCACCAACCGGTCGGTCGTCACAGACATCTATGAGGCGGATTTTCACCGGCTGCTGCAACTGCTGGTGGTCAAAACGGACGAGATCGACTTGATGACCGAACTGGGCATCCAGGCCTCGCAGGGCTTTCAGCAAATCACAGA
>DAOTTX010000488.1:0-2568 GCA_034437515.1 Anaerolineae bacterium | reverse complement strand
CCAGGTGTAGGTGAGCGGGAAATTCATCGGCAGGATGACCGTGCTGGTCAACGGCGTGACGGTGGCGGTGAAGGTGCCCGGGATAGAAAGCGTGGCCGTGGGCGCGCCGGTGATTTCGACGGCGGCGGGCGGATTGCACGGCGGCGCTACCGCGTAAGTGGTAGCGGTATCAGGGATAGAATGTAGGGCCTCCGCATTGCCAGCCCGGTCGACAGCGCGCACGCGGAAATCGTAGATTTCCCCTTCGATAAGCGTCACCGGTTGCGTGGGGCCAAAGATGGGTGAGAGGTCAGCCGGTGCGCCGATGTCATAGTCCCAACCAGTCGTGCGAGTCAGCCAGTCCGTCCACTCTCCATCTGCCCCAACGCGATACTGCAAAAAATATGTCTCTACGCCGCTCAGATCATCCCCGCCAGAGATTGTGATGGTGATAGCCGGACTGTAGACGATAGCGGGGCTGCGCAACGTCGAAGTAGGCGGCGCGCGATCTAGCATGAAGGTCACTTGCGTTGCCGGCCCATCGTTCAAGGTGACGTCAAGCGTGTGCGTGCCGGTGGTGAGCGTCGTCAGGGCGAGTGTGGCAGTGTAGCCACCGGCCTCATACCAGTTGAGCGCCAGCGGGACGTCATTGAGCGTCTGGGTAAGTGCGCTGGTCAGTCCTGTGACCAGTGCGCCGCTTTCATCACGCACTTGCGCGCTCACGCTGGCCTGGGTCTCGCTCGCGCCATAGACGCTGGCATCAGTCGAGAGGGCCAGACTGCGTCCCTGGACGTTCAGCGTCTCGTATTCGGCGGCGATAACGGTCCCGGTCTGATCTTCCAAGGTGACGTGGAGCACCTTGGAGCCAGGCTGCCAGCCCCGGCTGTCGGTGTGCCAGACCACGTCGTTAGTCCCTGCGGTAGGGGTGAAGACATCGCTGCCGCTGCGTAAGGGCGCGCCGCCCTGGTCTTCGATAACCCAGTAGAGGGTCAAAGGGTCAGCCGTGGTCGTGCTCAAGGTCAGGGTGATGGGCAGCGTGTCTTGATCAATCTGCACCAGGGCGCCATCGTTTAGGGTGAGCGCATCAATCTGAACGTGGTTCGCAGCTACGTCATAGTCCACGGCAAAGTCCATCCGGTGAATGAGCGTCACCTGCCCGGTGGTTGGCGCATAGCGTAGAGGTATCGCGCTGATAGATACATAGACGCCCGCGCTATCCGTGAACGTAGTCGTCCAGAAAAATTGCTCAGGATAGGTCGCCGTCCCAGTAAAGGGGATCGTCTCGACGCCAAAGGTGCGGTTGCCTGCCTGTTGCAGAGGCAACTGTACGCTCTCAGGATAGATCGTCGTATCTGAAGCAACGAGAGTCACGCTCAACCCGCTAGCGCCGGCAGGCAGGTAGAAGTTGTGAACGAACAAGGGCACAACCGGCCCCGCGCCCACTGCTGTCAACTCGCCGCCGTGGGGAACCTCGAACCAGGTGTAACCTGCGTCGTCGGTGGTGATGGAAAAGTTCGGCGCGCTCAGGCTAACGCTCAACCTCTGTGTGGCTTGAATGGCGGCTATATCAGGCATAGGCCCTACGGCCTGTACCGTCACCTCGTTCAGCTTGCGCGTGATGCGCTGGGTGGGCAGTCCATAGAGTATTGTTCCGTAAAGGGCGGAAATGTCCCGCGCTGTGAGGGGCGATGACGCATAATCGGTGTAATTGACCCCCGCCGAGCGGTGAACGTCGCCCGTGGTCGCGGTGGTTCTGGCGTTGTATGCCAGGTAACGGAGGTGGAGCTGATGCATGCGGTCGTGGTAGCGGATCTCTTTGTTTGCCGTGGTGTGTCCATACGTCGTGCTGGCATAGTAAGTGAGTTGCCGCTCGAGCGCCGCACGCACCAACGCATCGCTATAATAGCTCCAGGTTGAGGTGGTCGGGGTGGTGGGATCGTAGCCGGTGGAATAGCCGCCATGGCAACCCGCGTTTAGCCAAACCGCGCCGGGAAAGAGCGCCAACTGATCGATATGATGGGCACTGATCCTCTTATCAAGCGTTGTATTGGACAAATGGTCTGCGTGAGAATTGAGCACTGTCAAGCGATTGTTATTATCCTTGTATAGTGCTTTTAGAAGGTTTACGGGACCCCAAAGCCTGGCATTGCCGTCCAACCAGCCCCGGTGGCGCACCTTGCCGAGATCGGTCAGGCTTGTGGTAGGATGCCAATAACCGGCGGCCCCTAGCGGTCTGATCGCCAGGTATTCCGTATTTTCAGCCCAGGCAAACGCACGTTCGTCGGCGATATTGAAAGTGAAAGCTGAGCCGGTGCGCGCGCCCACAACGACGGGTTGTTCATAGCCCGCGATCATGTTCAGCAACGTGAGGGGGTTGGGCGCGAAGATGCGCCCCACGGCATAGTCAGGTTGCGGCGACGTGGGGGTTTCCGGTGTGCGCGTACTATAAGGTACGTCGGTCATCAGCAGGCCGGCTTGCGTATCTATCACTGTTGGCACGCCGTGATCTCCCAGATGAGTTTCGGTAAGATAGCTGCTCTCCCGGAGCCGCGGATTATCATTTAGGGGGTCGGGATAACGATAGAAGGG
>DAOTTX010000487.1:0-2657 GCA_034437515.1 Anaerolineae bacterium | reverse complement strand
ACGATGATCTGCACGCTGCCGGTCGATGTGTGGCTCGCCAATGGTGACTATAGCTGGTGGATGACTTACTGGGGGCCGAACTTCCCGGCGTGGAACAGCTATTGGAACGGTACCACCTTCAGCGTCGATTTCGACCCGCCAACCGCTGGCGCACTGACCGGCGTCACGCCGTCCGGTACGGTGGCGACCGCGCCCACACAGGTAACGTGGGATCGTGACCCGAACGTGCTATGGATGGAGATCTGGCTCGGTCAAGTTGTGGGGCCGGATGGCACGCCCTACACCGCCTTCTACGATTGGGAAGATGCGACCGAGATCTGTGACGCGACCACCTGCACGCTTGCGCTTGATGCGTCTATGCCGCCAATCCCTGACGGCGACTACGAAATGTGGATGCGCTTATGGGGGCCGGACGGCTTCCTGCAATGGACGGACGTGAACGGTAACTCCCCGGCAGCGACGTTCACGGTGGAGACGACACCCTGATCTGAGCGAATAGCAACAGCCACACGCGGCGCGGCGACGATTGTTCCCCGCGCCGTTTTTGATTCTGCTGTTTACGAGTATCCGTTCAGGGGGTGAAAACAGGAGAAATTAAGGGTATACTGTTGGTCTATGAATGAACTACCGTCACCACTCACCGATTTCGAAATCACACCAGAGGATTGGCAGCAAACGCCTCCGATGAAGTCGGGTGATCCGTGCCAGAATACCGCCTAACATCGCCTGCAAACAGGTCAATTCGGGGGTCAGTTGAGGCGGTGGTTTCTCGTAGTTCTTGCGTCCTTTAGGGCGTCCTGGTGGACGTTTTTCGTGTGGCGGGGCGGTCTCATCCGTCGCTTGATGCGGCAACAATTGCTCGATTTGCAGGGGATAGGACTGCCGCCGTTCGACATCAATCAGCGACACGGCCAGAAATGAAATCCCTGGAATGACCCGCTGTGCCAGACCGGAATAGAAGCGCCCGACACCGTGTGTTTCCTTGCCCGCTTTGCTGACCACCACTTCGTCCCCCGCCAGCAGGTACGGCCCCGATGATCCCAACAGATGGGTCTGGATTAATGTCCAGTGCATGCATGCCCAGTTGATGGGGCTTTGGTAGAAACGCTGGATCGTCCGATAGCTGCCACCACGTTCCGTCCAGCGTGATAGTCCCAACATCGTGATGCGATCCGGGCTGCACAGCAGCGCGAACACAATCTGACGCAGTTGACGCGCCGTTGTGGGTGTGAGCAATTCGTTCAGGCATATGAGCAGTGGTACAATTTCAGGCATGGGCTTTTGCTTTGGTTAGTGTCGTTTTAAAGAACAACAACTATACCTCAAAAGCCCTCCATACGCTCGTTTTTGGCGAAGGTATTGCTTTTAATTTCACTATAACACATTGCGTGATGGTTTGCGGAACGCTATAGTCAGGTTGTCTACACCGAACTCTCAATGATCCTTCTTAAAAAATCATTTTACAGGAGCAGAAAAATGACAGATTTTACAGGTAAAGTTGCACTCGTGACGGGGGGCGGCTCCGGCATTGGGCAGGCCACCGCAAAGTTATTCGCGCAGAAAGGCGCAAAAGTCGTCGTCGCGGATATGAACGTCGAAGGGGGTGAAGCCACCATCGGAATGATTAAAGATGCCGGTGGTGAGGCGACATTTATCAAGACGGATGTCAGCAAATCCGAAGATGTGCAGGCGATGGTTAAAACCGCGCTTGACACTTACGGAAAGCTGGATTGTGCTGCCAATAACGCTGGCATCCTGGGAAGGTTTATGCCCACACACGAATACCCTGAAGAATTGTTCGACCAAATCCTCGCGGTCAACACACGCGGCGTCTTCCTGTGTATGAAACATGAGATTCCGGCGATGTTGCAAAACGGCGGCGGTGCGATTGTCAACACGGCCTCGGCTGCGGGGTTGGTCGCACAGCCGATGTTGGTCGCTTATACCGCCAGCAAGCACGCCGTCGTCGGCATGACGAAGGTCGCAGCGGTCGAATATGCAAAGGCCGGGATTCGCATCAACGCGGTGAACCCCGGCGGGGTCGCCACACCGATGACCGCTGACATCGAACTGCCCGAAGGGTTCAATGCCGAAGACCAGCCGGATCCACACCCGATGGGACGCTATGCACAGCCGGAAGAAATCGCCCGGACAATCGTCTGGTTATGTTCGGATGAGCCGTCATTTATGACCGGATCGACCATCGCTATCGACGGCGGTATGATCGCGGTTTAACCACGTACCTGCGTACCCTCTCGCTCTATTCTGGACGAGGGTACGCACTACTCCAATGAGAGCAATTCTACGATGACCGACCGAAACTCTGCCGGGGCGAAGGGCTTGGTAATGTAGCGCGTCACCGCTTGCAATTTGCCCACCACCCGGTTTGCGGGGTCACTAAAAGCGGTCGTAATCACCACCGGCACCTCATCCGGCAGCAGCTCCTCGACTTTGACCTGCTCTAGCAGTTGCCAGCCAGTCATCCCCGGCAAGCCAATATCCAGCACCAGCAGATCGGGTGTCTGCGATTTGAGAAATTCCAGTGCCTTAGCTCGACTTTGCACATAAGCAAAAGAGATAAATTAGGTTAGAGTAGACTCGATCTGATTTTCACAAAAGGTCGAGAAGGTGTCTAACCCAACCGCTATCATCATAAA
>DAOTTX010000486.1:0-2207 GCA_034437515.1 Anaerolineae bacterium | reverse complement strand
TTGGGAAGATGTGGTGTACAACTTGGCGCGTCATGTCAAAACCTTACGGCTGGAAGTTAATGATGGAACCCGTCGATGGCTTCAACGCTCACCGGCAATGGTCGCTGGTCTGGCTGACCATATTTGGTCGATTGAAGAGCTTTTATCCTATGTTCCCGTTCCTAACAACACTTGAGCGGGAGACTACCAAAAATCGCACAGATATTTAAAGGAATGAGTCCACTGAAAAAAGGTGAGTCCAGATAGGGTAAAATAGGGGAAGTGAATCGAACCCGTACCCAGAGTGAGCAAGCGCATGTTTCGCAAAAACGATCAACACCAACAAATACCGATGTTCAGCACGCTGGATGACTTGCCGGATAAGCAGCGGAAACGCTTGGAAAACTCATGGGCGGGGACGTTTTACCGCGAGTTCTTCAGCCGGATTGACGAGACTATTTTCGCGATTCTGTACAGTGACCTTGCCTCGCGCCCGAACATACCGGTGAACGTGTTGGTGGGGTTGGAGGCGCTGAAAGCCGGGTTCGGGTGGAGTGATGCGGAACTGGAAGCCCAAATGGCATTCAACATCCAGGTGCGCTATGCGCTGGGCTATCGTGACTTAACGGAGGGACATTTTGAGTTGCGGACGGTGTACAATTTTCGGCGGCGTCTGGCCGAGCATATGCAGGCTACCGGTGAGAATTTGTTAGAAGAAGCCTTCGAACAGGTGACGGATGAGCAAATCGAAGCCCTGGAACTGAAAACAGGTAAGCTGCGCATGGACAGCACGCAAATCGCGAGTAACATCCGGCAGATGAGCCGGGTGCAGTTGCTGGTGGAAGTGACCCAGCGGGTCTGGCGGATGCTGACCGAGGAAGACCAGATGCGGTATACGGCAGATTTTGCGCCGTATCGCAAGGGAACGTCGGGCCAGTATACCTATCACATCGAGCCGGGCGAAGCGCCGCGCCACCTGGAAGCCATCGGGCACTTGATGCGGCAGTTGGTCATCGAGTTGGCAGCCGACTATGGCAAACACAACACCTATCGCGTGCTAACGCGGGTCTACCGCGAACATTTTGTCGAGGTCGAGAACGGGATACGGCCCAAAGTCGGGCAGGAATTGAGCGCCAGCAGCCTGCAATCACCCGACGATTGGGAAGCGACCTATCGCCAGAAACGCGGTGAGGGGTACCAGGGCTACGTGGCTAACGTGACCGAAACCTGCAACCCGGACAACCCGGTGCAGTTAATCATCAAAATGCAAACGGAGCCGAACCATACCGACGATGCGGCGATGCTGGAAGACGCTGTACCCGATCTGGTCGAGCGCACCGCGGTGGACGAGATGTACACCGATGGCGGCTACAACAGTCCGACCGTTGATGCGGTCCTCAACGACGCTCAAATCGAGCAGTTTCAATCCGCCATCCGCGGCAAACAGCCCGCTGACGACCGGATAGCGGTGTCTGATTTTGTTTTCACCCGCGATGAACATGGGACGCCCCAGGCGGTGCGTTGCCCAGGCAAACAGCAGGCCGAGGTCGTCCCCGCGCGTAAGCCCAGACGTTTCTCCGCCCGGTTTGAGGCTGATACATGTGCTGGCTGTCCGCTGTTGGAGCAATGTCCCACCCAGCGGCTCAAACGCAAACCGCAGTATCGCATCCTGCGCTTCGACCAGCAGCAGGTCAATGTCGCTCACCGCCGCGAGAACCAACGGCAAGCCCTGGCCAGCGGTCAAAATTTACGCAGCGCAGTAGAGGCAACGGTCCGCTCGGTCAAGCATCCGTTTGGCAATCACAAGCTCCCGGTGCGCGGACACATCCGCGTGAGCCTGATGATGATCGCATCCGCCGCCATGGTCAATGTGCGGCGACTTTGGGGTTATCAGATAGGGAAAAGCGAAGCGGAAACTGCTCAAAATGGGGGCAACACGGCTTTACAACACGCTGTTTCTTTGGCTTTTCGCTCCTTTTCGCGCTCGTTTTTCCGTTGGCTTGAACCTCAGTCACTTTATCAGCCTGTGGCTGCCTGAGTTTTTTCGTTGAGGTCATATCAATAACCAGAAATCATGATTAGAATCTACCATAATCAGCTTTTTCGTTACCTATTGACGAGTCTCCTGAAAAAAGGTTAGGCCGCGCTGACATTTGTGCTCAGGCGGATGCCGATTTCAGGCGAAAATGTCAACACGAACTGGCCGAAATGGGGTAAAATAGGGGGCA
>DAOTTX010000485.1:0-1839 GCA_034437515.1 Anaerolineae bacterium | reverse complement strand
GGGCCTTGTGCCCTCGTCGGGCAAAACGCCCTCTGGAATCCTGCACTCCCCGCCAAGACGCCACCAATCGTCGTCACCAACAAAAATCAACGGACCGGTGAGAAATGCGGGCTAGGGGGGCATACCGAACATTGGCATGAGTGATCGCGGGAGCTTACGCCAAGTGCCTGCCGAACCGTGTTTAAGTGATCACTTGCTGTTGACCCACTCAAACCGGCGCTTCAGATTATGAACCCACTTGCGGTTGTAACACTGAGTCATCCGTTGGTACTGGCCCGCCACAATTCCCGGACTGATATCAAGGTCCTCCGCAAAACATCTGATTGCGCTACTGCTGTGTAGCTGCCCGATTTCTGCCCTTCTTTCTTTAGGGATAAGCACGTCCATTGCGAACTCATTGGCTTCGCGTTCTTGAGCGTCGTCTTCCACGCCAGTGTTGATGAAGACGGCCTTTTTGCTGTGCTGCTTGGCAATGTGGCCAGCTTCATGAAAAAAAGAGAACCAGTACTGGTCTTCCGTCCGACCGCGAAGGTTGAGTTCAATCACAGCCTTTCTTGCAGTTATCCACCAACATGCACCATGCCAGGGAACCTTCTTGATTTCCGGTACCAGCACGAATGCCACACCGCACTGGGCACAAAGCGACTTCATCTTCGGAACGAAGTCCTCCGGTGCATGGGTAGTGCACGTCCGTATCTGCTGCACTGCGTCGCGAAACCGCTGCAGGTCAAACGGCTCGCAATCAATCCGTTGGGCCTCGATCTGTCCCAACCGAATCCACACTGCCAAAGCGGCGTCGCGAGTCTCATGGCGATTGGATTTTCGGGCCGCGATTCGGAATCGCTCCTGAAATCCCGCCCAATACTTTTGCCATGCCTCCGTGCTAGTCACACCGAAGAAGGACAGCACCTCATCCAGCATTTCTGGACTTCGTCTCTTGGCCTGAATACATCCACGATCACGAAGCTCTTTTGCCGGGATGTCCTTGAGCCAGTCGAGATCGGCCTCAAGACGCTTCGCATCATCAATCCTCGCAAGCCGCTCTCGATAGACGGCTTCACGGTTCAGCCAGAAACTGGCAGGAACACGGGTCACCCGTTCAAGACCGATGGCCGTCTCGTGTGTAATTGGGGCCTTGCCGTGAATGATCTGGTTGATCGTTTTCGGCGACATCTCAAGACGAACGGCAAGTTCCTTCTGGTCCATGCCACTCTCCGCAAGGATCTCATCGAGCGTCTCTCCCGGAGGTACGGCGTAGTCTGGCTGGTATGTGCTTTCTTTGTCAGCAATCATCGGGTGCTCCTTTGTCCTGTGTCAGTGGTAATCGACACCAACATCTATGACGACGAGCGCCGTAATCTGTGCCCAGTCGACACCGCCATCCTTCATGGTAGGGACAGGGTCGTGGTCAGGACGAAAGATAAGACGGTATTGGCCCGAGAGGGCGGCGGCGAACTCGCCCGATCTGTCGCCCTTGAGTTGGTGGAACCTTCCAGGCAAAGCCCTCATATCCTCAAGACAGACGGCTGCTTCGAGATCGGCGAGACGTCGTTTCAGCTTCTTGGCCATCTGGTCACCCCACTCGGCGCGCATGGCCTTGTCGCTGCTGCAAGCCTTCCGTAGCTTCGTCGTTCTGAAGTCTATATCCATGATCGGCTCTCGTCAACAAAGTATTTACCAAATAGGTAAAGGCTTTTCAAGTCGAAACCCTAAGAATCTCCGTGAAGGCTCTTGCGCGTTGCTCGGGTGGCCGCTCATGGCCCCAGTGTGACATCGGAGTTCTTCCGCGTGGCGTGAAGCTTCCGTCGCTTGCTCGTCGGTCTGATTCTGTTGAGTTGA
>DAOTTX010000484.1:0-2038 GCA_034437515.1 Anaerolineae bacterium | reverse complement strand
CTGGTATTCCTCGGTATCGTACCAGGTCTGTTTGTAGGTGTACTTGCGCGGCTGATGATAGATTTCACCGATACGTGCTCGATTGCCGTGGTGATAGAGGCGATTGACAACTCCCTGCCAGTTCAGCCCTGGAAACTCGCGCAATATCTCCCACTGTGGACGCTGATCGTAGATCATCGCGATCAGCTTGTCCGCTTCTTCCTGGGTCAGCGTGTACTTGGTTCTCTTCGTGCGGAAGCTATGTGTCGATGTTGTGCCGTCACGCCACTCAATCGTCAGACACCGTTTCACGTCACCAAGCCGGGTGACGATGATCCGCCGGGCAAATGCCTCAAAAAGTTCACGCCGCTGCTGCCCCGGCACATCATCCCAGCGTTGAATGACCAGCTCTAATACCGGACGCGCATCTTGCAGATTGACCCTGTGATTACGTGACGCATCTGCTTCCGCTTTTGCCAATTCTGCCTTCAGCCGATCAAGATCCCGGTCGTTGGCTTCAAAACTGGCTTGCAAATTCTTCACGATTTCCAGGTTGTCGATGGTTTTTAGGTTGTTCAGGATGGTCTGCTTGGCGCGTTCAGCCGCCCGAATATCCTGTTCGATACGTCGCACATCACCCTGTTCACTCTGCTTCGTGTTTTCCAGTGCCTTCTGCCATGTCTCGTCGTCGATGGTGGTCGCCTGCAATCGCTCAAGCAGTAAGTCATCGACAACTTTATCGAGATGGGTCGATAGGATGCTCATGAAAGCCCGCCCACGCTTATTGGTCAGCACGTAGCGGTACTCTTGATTATTCTCCTCATAAAAGAAGTAGTAAGCATTGACCGGCTTGTAGGGATAATCCGGCATGGAGTCGGAAAACACCAGCCCGCTGTACGTTGGCGGATCGGCGCGGCGTTCATCGACTTTGTGCCGGTTGAACGTGCGATAGGGGCGATAATCCGGGTTAGGTTCACCGAAGAAGTCCGTAGGCGAAAGCGCGTTGTAGGCGTACATGAACAGGTCTTCGGGAATGATGGCTTCGTGGTTGTGCCATTCTTCGACAACACCCCGATATGCCCAGTGACCGATGTAGGCGATATTGGTGAACATATAACGCAAACCGTCCACCGACGAGATCAGTCGGCCGTTGGCACTGCGATAAGTGACATTCGGACTGATCTTGAAACCATGCGGCACCAGATCGGCGTAGTTTTCGGGATAGTAGGGACCATTCTCGAAGATATGCTCCCAAGTGCGCGTGGCGTTACGGTTGAACTTGCGAAACAGCTTGAAGTACGCCAGCACAACATCCGCGCAGGGTTGGAAACGCACATATTTGCGGTGATTCGGGTTGGCTGTGCCGTCGGGCAGCCGCTCGCGCATATCGACCATGAAGCCAACAGCGATGGTGCGCCCCGTCCACACACCTCGCTCACGCAGGTAATCACGGGCATGAGCCAGGCGACCTTTGACGTGGTACTCCACAAAATCCGCTGCCCGCTGTGCCTGATCGCGGAACATCTGCATATGGTAGCGACCCTGTGAAGGATGGGCGAAGTCATAAACAAATGTCGGCGTGAGGACCAGCACGTTATGACGACGACAGGCATCAATGAAGATGTTGGTCTGGATTTGCGTCACATCGCGGAAAAAGCGATCTACGTCCTGTGATGCCACCAAACCAATCTCGTCTTTCTCGATCAGACTATAGAGATAGGACATCCCTGGGCGTTCCTCGATGTTCGTTGAACCGCTCACACCCGCATCCATGTCGATCATGATAACCTGATCGCGGACCCAGCCCTGGTGCATCAGGTGTTCGACCATATCCACTGTTTGCAGGGTCGTGTTGATATTGCCAATCTGTCCTTCGGACGATTGGCGATAGTAGACCGCTACCGGACGATCCAGCGGTAATGGCTGCGCCCGGTAGGGATCAATTTTCTTTTCTTTGCGTTTACCGTATCTCGGCATGATTTCCTCTATACATGGAAAACGCCCTGCATTCTGGCAAGTGGTTGCACAGAAGCAAGGCGTATGGTTTACAATACGTCTC
>DAOTTX010000483.1:0-29313 GCA_034437515.1 Anaerolineae bacterium | reverse complement strand
TTACGAAACTGATTGGCCTGAGACATGGCACTGTCTCCCTTCTCACGATCGATGATCCTATTGTGCACTTTTGTACCACGCGCATCAACTGCGGAACATAAGCTCAGCCAGCCGCACAGCCCGAAGGACTGTCCCACCGAACCTGCCGGCAGCGTGGCCCCCAGATTTGTCACATCCCCGATGACCACACGCAGGGTCAGCGCACCCAGGAACGTCTCTCAATGTAGCCCTGGACGATGCCACAGCTAATAGAGCGTCTAAACGGTTTTCATGGTACTGCGCACCCGGTCAAGCAACACATCCAGCGGCTCGACATCGTCGCCCAGTGCATCGGTGAGGTGCGGCAGCGGCGGCGGTTCGGGCAGTGCGTCCCCGGTCAGCCGGTGATAAGCACGGCGATAAATCACATTCGGCGACTTCGCATAGAGTTCGCGGTACAGGGTCGCGGCGCGGTCGCGGGCGTCTGTCCGTGCCGGGTCGATCTGATAGACGGCGTCGTATAGACGTGCTTCGTGCTCCGGTTCGGTCTCCGTGCCGATCAGCGCCAGCAGACCGTCAATGTCACCGTCGAGTTGTTTTTGCAGCACGGTTGTAGCAAAAATGGTCTGCTGGTTCTCGGCCTGTTGCGCCATCTGTGCGGCGCGTGCGTTGACCTGCGCGGCTTGCACCCGTTCATCGAGGGCGTGGTGCGCCGCCGCCTGCCGGTAAAGCGCCGAACACAGCACATACGGCGTGTTGACACTTGCGTCCAGGTCGGCTGCCATCCGGCTCATCTCAATGCACCCGGTGTCATTCCCCTGCGTAAAGTACAGCGAGCTAAGATTGACCAACGAGAAGAACATCCCGCGTACATTACCCAACTCCAACGCGAGTGCGAGCGCATGATGGTAACAGCGGAGGGCGCGGGTAAAATCACCCAATTGACGATAGATTTCCCCGGTATTGCCGATCACCAAACGGATCCCCTCAAGAAAGCCCATGCTCTGAGCCGCTTCCAGGGCGGCGTTACAGTGTCCGATGGATTTGCGAAAATCCCCGCGCATGAAGTAAAACCCGGCGAGGTCGGCGTTTGTGGCGTATTCACCATGCTTGTAATTGTTCTCTTGTGCGGTGTGGATAGCACGAAGCGTCATCTGTTCGGCGACTTCAAAGTCGCCCTGACGCATGTGTACCCAGCTCAAAAATAGATTGGCCTCCACCACACTACGCGGGTTCTCCGATTGGCGCAGTTGATCGAAATAGCGTTCGGCCTCGTCGTAGCGATACTGCGTCATCAACAGTGTGCCGATGTTCTGCATGACCTGTTCGACCCCGGCTTGATCTCGCACGTTGCGAAAGCCGACCAACCCCTTCTGCAACCATTCGACGGCGACTTCGGGCTTATCTGTTTTGGAGAGCAGCAGACCAAGCGCGTTTTGTGCCTTTGCCAGTGCGTGACGGTCAGCCTGCTGTTGGGCAAGCTCCACGGCCTCGCGGTAAAGGTTTTCAGCGTCGTCCCAGCGTCCGATCAACTGCAACACCTCACCAAGCGCGACCAGCACTTCGGCGCGGTCGGCTGCGGGCACTATGGGCAGCACACGCTGGTAATAATCGATGGCTGCTTCATTGGCATAGATCGCTTTAGCATGATCGCCAGCCCGCAGCAGATATTCGCGCTTTTTGGCGTCATTGGTGCTGTGACCGTAGTGATAGGCCAGTGTGTCGATATACTGTTCGATCTCGTCCCCATAGGCACGCTCGACGTAATGCCCGAAACGTTCGTGCAACATCTCACGGGTGGCATAGGCCAGGCTGCCGTAGGCCACTTCCTGCGTGGTGATGTGCTTAAACATATACTCGTAGTTATCGACATTGTAGATCGGCGTGATGTCTAAGCGGTTGAGTTTGCTCAACTGCCGCTGGATGACCGCGTCTCCGCCGCCTTCGGGGTAAGCGTTCCAGATCCAATCTGCTTTGAAGAAGCGCCCGATCACGCTGGCAACTTTGACCGTCACCTTCTCGTCCTCACCGAGCGTGTCGATGCGACTGATAATCAGGCTGTGCAAGCTATCCGGCAGGTCAAGCATGTCTACATCGCTCAAGTCAAGCTCACGCTCGTGGATGTAGTTCAAAATCTCTTCGATGTAAAACGGGTTACCCTGTGACCGTTCGATGATCTGCGCGGTAACGCTGGTGGGGATGGTCACCGCTTCGGTCAGCATGGCTAACTTGACGGAGATTAAGGCTTCGGCGTCGGCGGTTTTGAAGGCCGCCAACGGCAACGGATAGAAATGGTCGTATGTGGTGACCGAACGCGCCGGCGTATCCTCGATCATCGCGCCCTCCTCACGATAGATCAACAACAGCAGCACCGGTAGATCAACGATGTTGCGCCCCACAAACGCCAACAACTGCTGTGAGACCGGGTCGAGCCATTGGCAGTCCTCCAACACGATCATCAACGGTTCTTGCTTCAAACGATGGCGCAGACATTCCAACAGTAAAGAGAAGGTCAGGTCAAAGCGCAGTTGACCGTCAAGCTCACGGGTGAATTCGTTATCCTGAATGGGCAGGCCGAGCACCGGCGCGAGCAGGGGCGCACGCTGCACCAACTGCGGGTTAATCGTGTTGAGTTGGTCGGTCAAACGGGCGATTTGCCCCGCCGGGAGTTGATCCGGTCGCAGGTCGAAGAAGCCGCGCCATACCCCCTGCCACACCTGATAGCTGATATTGGTGCCGTAAGAGAGACACTCCCCGCCGGTGATCGCAAAATGTGCGTCTTCGGCAATCTCCATCGCCTTGACCGCCAACCGTGACTTTCCCGCGCCGGCCTCCCCGCTGATGCCGAGGATCGCGCCCTCGCCACGCGCAAGGCCGGCGATTCTAGCGGCGATCTGCGCCTGCTCGTCCTTACGTCCCACCAGCGGATAACGGTACTGCGGGCGGTGCAGGTAAATACTGCGGCGGTGCAGGTCAAGCAGTTGGTAGACCGTGACCGGCTCCGACTTGCCTTTAACCTGGATGGTCTGCGGTTCTGACCAATCGAAGATGTCACCGGTCACACGGCGCGTGTAATCACTGATGATGATCTGCCCAATTTTGCTGTATTGCATCAAGCGGGAGGCGAGGTTGACCGCGTCTCCGATCACCGTGTATTCCTGCCGGATGTTCGACCCGACCTGACCGCAAAACACGAAACCGCTGTTTACCCCGATGCGGCTGGGCACCGGCAATTGGCTGAGTTCCAACGCACAGCGGGCCACACGGATCTCGTCGTCCTCATGACCGACGGGCGCACCGAACAACACCATAAACTTACTGCCCTTGTCACCCATATCGACCTTATTGAGTGTGCCGTCGTAACGGTCAATGATGGCGATCACATCCGCGAGGTAGGTTTGCAGCTTGCGCCCCACATCAGGATCGTTGTCGTAATCAAACCCCTCGAACGTGGCAAACAACACCGTCACCAGCCGGTGTTCGGCGATGAAGTTCGTCCTGCCCTGGAGGATACGATCCGCAATCGCCCTGGGGATGAAGTCACGCACGATTGCCAGCTTTTCGGCAGACAACGCCAGATCACCGGTCGCGTCGAGTGGTGCGGCGGGGGTTTGCAAACCGATGATCTGCGTGAAGCCGTCCATTCGTTTGACGATCTCGACACCGCCGGTATACGACAGCAGCGTGTCTTGCACAACGATCTGCCCCTTTGTCGCGTGATGCTCGGCATCGGCGCACAGATCGAGTGCATCACCGGCGATGATATACTCCAACCGTTTGCCATATTCACCGGTCGTCATGGTGAAGATCGGCCCCATTGATAGGCCGGCCTTCATCGTCAGGCTGTATTCACCGACCGACGTCGGGATGTCAACGTAATCGGCCATTTTGGCCTGCATCGCCGCCGCACACTGGATCGCCCGCCGCACCGCTGGCATCGCCACACCGACCTCGTAGGGAAACAGCACCGTCATCGCATCCCCGCCGAACTTGCCGATGGTGCCACCGTAGCGCCGGATGAGGGCGATCATCGGCTCGAAATAGCTGTTCAGGATGCCGACCAGTTCTTCGGTGCCCGCCTTGCCCGTCTCGCCCAACGCCTCACTGATGACTGTAAAACCGGAGACATCCGCGAACATGGCGACGACGTGCATTCGCTGTTCCACACCGACAATATCATCGTATTGCTGAAGACCTGTCACCACATGCCGGGGGACATAAGAGAGCAAAGTTTGATTCATGTGAGCGGCCTCGTGTAAAAACTTGTATGAATTGCTTGATATGCGGTTTGAGAGCGTTTATGCTGAAATTGTAACATCAAATTCATTTTTGTTACGACGCTCATCACACAAAAGACGTATGGGGGTAAAAATATCATGCGCAAATTTTTCTATTTTTTGACGGCGTGCCTTTGCACGACTCTTATTTTACTTTCGGTCGATCTTCCGCAAGCCTTCGCAGAATGGGAGCCGGTCGGCGGTAGCATCTGCGGTGGTGACCCGGATTGTGTCGAAGAACTATGGGCGGTTGAGGACAGCACCTATCAGATCTGCACCGATGGGGTGCGCTTCGAGTTCGCCTCGGATGTCGAGTCCAAGCTGAACGGCGGCCTGACCGTCGATGACGGCGCTTCCTTCCCGAATACCGTGACTTACATCAACGCGCAGGATATCACCCTGCAACCGCTGGATACGCCCATCGTCGCTGGTGATAACACCTACATCAGCTATTATGACGCCCGCATCCCGTGGGAGACACAACCAGCACTCGGTGAGGACGTCACGATTTTCGTCTTTGGCGGTCAGGGCGGTGGTAACGAGTTCAGCGGCGATACTACCGTGCAAAACTGTTCTATCATGGACGGCGTACCAGTAACCAGCGCCCCGTCCAACCTGGGCGCACGCGCTGAGGGTAGCTTCCTGCCGACCTATGCCAGCGCCTTATGGGAACACAAGACCAGCGCCGGGGCGACCGGGCCGGGTGGCTCCTGGTATCGCGTCTATGTGCAGCTCAACGGCGGGCAGTTCTATGACCAGTGGTACGACGCGAACGAAATTTGTACCGGCGTGCTGTGCGATGCACCTATCGAGACCGAAGTGCTGCCCAAAGGTCAATATCAGTTCTGGGTGGGCGCATACGTCAGCCCTGGTGACATCCGGTGGAGTACACAACCGGGCATCTTCACGATTGACATGAAAGCACCGGAACCGCCGGAGTTCATCGAGGTCTTGCCACGCGAAGGCCGCCCGCTGATTAACTTCGACAACACATTCAGTGAAGTTGCCACGAGTGTGTCTTACGCACAGGTCTACATCGGTGACCCGGCGAGCAACAATTATTACCTACAATGGCACAAGGTCGTGGATGGCGACACCTGCACGAACACTAACACCCTGCAAGAATGCCAGACGTTCATCCGCTGTTATGGTTACCCGACCTCAGTCTGCGAGCTAACGCCACCTGCGGACTTCGTCGCCGGGACGTATCAGGTCTGGGCGCAGTATTGGGGGCCGGGCGGCTTCAGCAACGCCGACGGTACCGGTGCAGACGGAGCGGGGGCCTGGGTACAAGGGCCGAATCTCGTCCTACCGGACGACCCGGCAACCACCCCGACGAACCTACAGCGCGGCTTTGGTGTGGACGGCGCGGTTTTCTTCAGTTGGGGTGCCGGGGAGAATTCCACCTGGTATAACGTGCGTTTAAAGCGCCAATCCGACAACGTAGAGACATACAACCGGTGGTTCAGCGGGCCGAGTGACCTGGGCTGTGTGTTCCAGGGCGAACAGTGTACCCTGGATAACAGCCTGGTTGACCAGCAAAAAGACGTAAACTACATCATGGAAGTGCAAGCCTGGGGGCCGGGTGGCTTCAGCGGCATCACTTCCTTCAGCTTCACCGGGTACGACCCGGTCAGCCCGTAGATAGCACACTTTCGGGGCGTCTCATCACCGGGACGCCCCGTGTATCGTAGCGTAATCGTCACTTTTACCCGTGCCGACTCATGCTATGATTGCCCTGAATGACTATTCAGGAGTAGATCATGCACAAGTGGTTCTTAGTCGCATTTTTCCTCATACTGGCAATTTATACCGGCGGCAACCTCGCGCAGCAAGCCGACTCTGCCGAATGTCCCGCAGATTACGACGGCTACCTTGCGCCGCGCCTGACGGTCGGTGAGTGGGCGCGAGTGCTGCCCGGCACCCCGTTGAACTTTCGCCCGGAGGCGTCCACACGGCTGGCACGCATCGGTCAGTTGAACAGCGGGACGATGCCCGAAGTCACCGGCGGCCCACGCTGTAACGAAGGCTATGTGTGGTGGCAGGTGCAACACGCCGGACAGGTCGGCTGGGTGGCGGAGGGCAACCCAGCAAACGGCGAACACTGGTTAGAGCCACGCGGCGTGCTGGTTTACTCCACCGGCGCGGACGGCATCGAACGGCCTTATGTGATCGACAGCGAAGGCTTCATCGAACCTGCCGGTTGTATGCGCCCACCGGAAGACTACAGCCGTGAGCAGATCGGCTATGCCACGCTCAACCAGCGCACGCTGGCAATGCTCGACCAGGCGCAGTTGATCTACGACAGCCGCAACCCCAATGGCCCGGTGAACTTCCGGCAGGCCATCACGCAGGGGAGCTACAACCCCGGTGGTGTCTCCGCCAGCTTTGGCACCCATGACGGCGGCGGCGCGGTTGACCTCTCGGTGCGTAGTTACGTCGATTGGAGTGTGCTGACCGCCGAAATACCCGCGATGATTGAGGCGCTGCGCATCGCCGGGTTTGCCGGGTGGCTGCGGGATACCGGTTCCCTCTACGAAGACTCGCCCATCCACATTCATGCGATTGCGGTCGGTGATGCCGACCTCTCGCCGATTGCACGGGCGCAAATCGACGGTGAGCGCGGTTATCTGCGCGGGTACAACGGCCTGCCGGAAGACTACGGCGCACCGATCCCTGACGAACACGGCGGCCCCGTCATCTGCGGGTGGATGGTCGCGGACGATTGGGGCGACCAGCGTACACTCAGCGACACCGACTACGCCGAACAGGGCGTGGCGGCCTTCAACGCCGGAGATTATGCGCTGGCGGCGATCCGTTATGGGCAGGCTGTCGAACTGGCCCCGGACGAGACAGCCTACGTTCAACAGTACACGGAAGCACTCGATCTCATGCTTTCGGTCGATTAACGTGCGCATCATGCAGATTCGTTGTTAAAATAGCTGGTGTTAACGACGGTAAAACAAGGAGTAACTTATGCGCGTCATCGTCACCGGCGGTACAGGACTCATCGGCACGGTGTTGGTCAATCATCTGCACGAGCGTGGGGACGAGGTCATCGTACTCAGTCGTACCCCGGTAAAATACGAAGGACGTTTCCCGGCAGGGGTGCGGCTGGTCGCCTGGGATACTCGCACCGCACGCGGTTGGGGACATTTGATCAACGTGGACACCGCCATCGTCAACCTTGCCGGGGAAAGTGTCGCCAATTGGCGCTGGACGAACGGACATAAAGAGCGCGTCCGGCAAAGCCGCCTGGACGCCAGCCGCGCCATGCTGGACGCGGTCAAAGTGGCTGAAGAAAAACCGGCGGTGCTGCTGCAAGCGTCCGCTGTGGGCTATTACGGCGCACGCGGTCAGGAAACACTGAGCGAATACAGCCCCGGCGGGGAAGGCTGGCGAGCCGATGTATGCAGTAAGTGGGAGGAACTCACCGAACCGGTTGAGTCGGTCGGGGTGCGGCGCTGCCTACTGCGCATCGGCATTGTGATGGATACACGCAGCGGGGCGTTGCCACCGATGGTGCTGGCGACACGCATGTTCGGCAACCGGATCGGTAGCGGTCGCCAGTGGGTGCCCTGGATCCACAATGACGACGTCACCGGGGCGATCACCTATCTGATGGATAACCCACAGACCAGTGGTGCTTACAATCTGGTCTCGCCCTATCCGGTCACCAACCAGACACTGATGCACCACATCGGGCAGGTGCTGCACTGGCCCACGACCATCCCGGTGCCAGCGGCGGCGCTGCGGCTGGCGTTGGGCGAGATGTCCGCGACCGTGCTGGCAAGCCAGCGCGTCCACCCGGCGCGGTTGCTCGAAGCGGGTTACTCGTTTCATCACGAACACATCGAGTCCGCCTTGCGGGACCTTTTGCAAAAGTCGAAGTAGTAAGGCGATCGCTCCAAATTTTCATGTGATTTTTGTGCTTTTCTGCCTCCTCGCTGGCACTCACCTCAGCTAAGGGGTATTTATTCACGTATCCATATGTGTGTGAAGTCACAGCGAGATAAAGTTCATTGTAAGATTGTCCGATTGGATTGGCCTGCATCTGTACTACACGGGCGGTACGTACACATGCTATCCTGAGCTAATAGCCGGACAAGATAAGAATGCAATCTTCGGCCCCCTCACCCTGTCCGGCCTCAACCAGAGGTCGGGTGGCTCGCACAGCGAGACGGGGGTGAGAGGGGCAAAAATGACCGTGCAAACTCAGCTTGTTCCTGGACTGGACGCAGGCAAGAGGACAAAAACATGACGACTCGCAAACAGGAATTTATCAACGGTATGAAGGCCATCGTCCCGTTGATCGCCGGCGCTGTCCCCTTCGGCATCATGTTCGGGGCGATTGCCAGCGCGACGATGTCGCCGGCGGCGGTGATGGGGATGTCGTTATTCGTGTTTGCGGGGTCGGCGCAGTTCGTCGCGGCGGGGCTGGTCAGCCAGAGCGTGGGAATGGGCATCATCATCCTGACCACGTTCGTCGTCAACCTGCGGCACGCGCTCTACTCGGCGTCACTCGCGCCGTATGTCAAGCATTTGTCGCATAAGTGGTTGCTGCCGCTGGGGTTCTGGCTCACCGACGAAGCCTACGCGGTGACCATCAACCGCTACGCTACCCACGACGATTCCGCTTACAAGCACTGGTTTTACTTCGGTGCTGCGGTTTTAATGTACGTCAACTGGCAACTTTGCACGTTGATCGGCATCCTCGCCGGGCAAGTGCTGCCGAATGCGCAGTCTTACGCGGCAATGGCGATGTCAGTAACATTCATCGGCATCGTGGTGCCGCTGATCCGCACACGCCCGATGCTGGTGGCGACGGTCGTCTCCGGGGTATCGGCGGTCGCGTTCAACGGGTTGGAAAACAAGCTCGGCCTGATGATTGCGGCGGTGCTGGGCATCCTTGCCGGGTACCTCGTGGAGACTTACGCCCCGACCGCGCAAAAGACCACCCCCATCAGCGGTGATTAGTGTTTCTACGGCGCTTCAATAGAATCGCGTAAGCGATTCGTGAAAACCCTCACATAGTCGATGTTCTGCGGTAAAATAGACTTATAGCTGTTAGTAAAGAGCCATATACTGCGGACTAAAACGAGGCACTGATGTTATTCTTTCAAACACTAATCGCACATGGCGCGCTGGGTTGGGCCGATGAACTGGTCTTCGCCGGGATCATTTTTCTTTTTCTGGCGATGATGGGCATCCAATGGGTGAAGGCACGCAACACAGAATTTGAAGATACGCCCTCGCCTGTGGATGTGGATACGTCCGACGTTGAGACGACCGACACGGGCGACCGCTTCCGATTGGATTAGCCCCACACACACATGATAAAAAAATCACTCTGGTTACTGGGTTTACTGGTTGTCCTCTTTGGCATCGTGCCTGACGCGATGGCGCATGGCTACATCGTCCGCGCCATCCCCGAAGACCGCGCTGTGTTCGACCGCCCACCCACACGCCTGCAATACTGGTTCAGCGAGGCGCTGGAAATCGAGTTCAGCGAACTCAACGTGCGTGACCAATCCGGTGAGATTATTGCGACCGGTGGTGTCGCCGAGAACGATGACACGCTGATGACCGTGCGCCTGCCCAACAGCCTCGACGACGGCGCGTACATCGTAGAACTGCGTCCGGCCTTCGCCAGTGACGGGCATGTCGTTGCGGAAAGCCGCGTGTTTTTCGTCGGTGAAGAAATCGGCGGGGTCGCCGGGCAGAGCGCGACCAATCAGGCCGTGCCGTTGGAAGTCGCGTGGAAAGCCGTTTTCCTCGCGTCGAGCACGCTGCTGTTCGGCCTGTTCACGTTGTATGCGCTGGTACTGGTGCCCGCCTGGGGCAATGCCAGGTACGCCGCCGGTTTGCTGCCGCCGCGCGTGATGCGCCGCCTCAATGTGATTACCGGGTACACGCTGGCGGTCACGTTTGGCTCGCTGTTGGTCGCGCTGGTGCAGCAGACCATGGTGTTCTTTAACATCGATTTTACGCAGGCGCTCAACCCAGATTTCTGGTCACTGGTGCGGATCGGCTCTCGCTTTGGCGATGTATGGAACTGGCGTATGCTGCTGCTTGGCGTGGTCGGCGCGAGCTACCTGGCATCGCTCTACTATACCGATAAGCAACCGGCGAGCGTCCGCGCCTTCTGGACGGCGAACGCCTGGGTGATGGCGTTGGTGCTTGGCTCGTCGAGTGTGCTGAGCCACGCTGCCGGGTCGTTGATTTTGCCCTGGGTCGGTGTGGCGGTGGATTGGCTGCACATTATCGCGGTTGGCTTCTGGGTCGGCGGGCTGGCGGCGCTGGTGCTGGTACTCCCCCGCGCCTTAGATCCCTACACCGGCGAACAGCGCCGGATGGCTTTACTGGCGGCGCTGCGGCGCTTCTCTCGGATTGCGGCGGGTGCGGTCGTCGTGGTGATTGCGACCGGGGTCTACAGCAGCACCAACTGGATCTTCGGCATGAACGAGGTACAGAGCAGCTTTGGCGCGTCGTTGGGCTTTAAGCTCGTGCTGGTCGGGTTGCTGGTCGGCCTCGGCGCACTGCATCACATCGCGTTAAGACCGGCACAGTACGCCCGCTTCCGCGCGTTGACCGGGCGCATCGGTAATTTCAGTCGCACGCTGCGTCTGGAAGCCGTCGCCGCACTGCTGGTGGTCGGCGCGGCGGGGTTGCTGACCGCGACCCCCGTCCCCGTGCCGGAGTTTGCACAGGAAGAGATCGCCGCCCCCACACAGGTGATCGAACGCGACGGCCTCATGGTCGTGATGACACTCTCACCGGGTGGACCGGGGATCAACACACACGACACGACCATCACCCGCGACGGTGAGCGCGTCGAAGGGTTGGATATGGTCATCCGCAACATGCGCCCGGCGCGAAGTGTGCGGAGCGACCTGCACCAACTAGAGACCATCGAGGCAGGGCTGTACATCACGGTCACCGACGACTTCGACAACGCCGGCAACTGGTGGACGCTGCTTGACCTCACCACGCCGGACGGGGAGCAGGAACGCCTCGCGTTCGAGTGGGGCATCAGCGACGAGGCAGCGGTGATCGAGTCCATCCAGCCGAGTGTGGTCAACATCGCCGCGCTGCTGGCGGTGGTCGCGGCGGTGATCTACGCGATTTTCCCGCTGCTACGCGGATTTTACAACGCGCTCGACCTCTCACCGATCAGCGTGGCGATTGCGTTCAGCGCGACGGCGGCGACTGTGGTCATGTTGTGGGGCGGGTTCGTGCTGGTGCAAAACAGCCGTGAGGACTATCAAGACACGCTGCAACCCGTACCCCAGCACATCAACGCGGTGCTGCCGTCGCAATACTCGCTCGACCGGGGGCAAGCCCTTTATGAGCAGCACTGCGCCGCCTGGACAGAGAGCAACGACCTGAACGCGCTGGTCATCCGCTTGCCGCGTACCAGCGATGAAGAACTCTACTTGATGCTGCGTGATGGCTGGCGCGACCTACCGGCCTGCGCCGGTGACCTGAGCCTATACGAACACTGGCACGTCGTCAACTACATCCGCACGTTTGAGCAAACAGCAGCGGCAACCGTCCAGAACAACGATTGAGAGGAATGATTTTATGGCAACCATCGCCCTGATTTACCCCGACGCACACGCACAGCTCGCCGAACGGATGCGCGAGGATATACAACAGGCCGGGCACACCGTCGTGGAAAGTGTCCCGGCGACGGCGGGCGCGCTAGCGGTCGTGGTCATCGCACCGGATCAACTTGATGCGGTCGAGGCTGGCCTGTATACCGCGTTGGATAACAGCCAGCATGTGATCCCGGTGCTGGTGGGCGATGCGGAACTGCCGCCCATTCTGAGCAACTTACAACCGCTGGATTTCAGCGCCAGTTACAGCGGGGCTGCGCTCAACCAACAGATCGACCGGGTGAGTCGTGCCGGTTCGCCGCCGCCGATCACCGTGCTGACGCCATCCAAGCGAGCGGCGAACCGACGGGCGGCGTTGTGGTTGGGCATCCCGATTGTGGTGATGTTTATCGCGGCGGTCGTCGGTATCGCGTTGGATATTACCGTCGCGCCGGAGGACGAATTCGCCGGAGTAGAAACGCAAATCTTCTTGACGCGCAACTTCTTTATCGACGACTTGCTGCCCAAAACGACCGAGCAGGCCGCCGCCTTCCCCGCGACCGCCGAGGACTATTTCAACGAGACCGTGCAGCCGTTTCTGATTGCCACCGCGACCGGCATCGCACAGAACTCGGAAAGCACGTTCTACCCACGCAGCACGGCAGAAGCGACGGCATTTGAGGCCACGTTAGGCCGGGTTTCTACAGTCGTGCAGGAGCGCATGGCGGCGACGGTCACCCAACGAGCGGTGACGGCTGCGGCGATAACCTCTACACCGATGCCGGAAGCCACCGCCGGAAGTGAATAGCTCCACGCAAATTTCAGGCGTCGAGTTGCTGGCGGTAAAACTCGATCGTGCGCCTCAACCCTTCCTCGAAGCTGACCGCCGGGGCGAAGTCGAGCAGGTCTTGTGATTTTTGCGTCCCGGCGCGTGAATGCAGAATGTCACCGGGGCGAGGGTCGGTCAGGATCGGTTCGATGTCGGTGCCGAGTGCGGCGTTAATCTGCTCGACGAGATCAAGCAATGTGATGCGTTCCCCG
The DNA here is from genome assembly GCA_034437515.1 of Anaerolineae bacterium. Classification (GTDB taxonomy): domain Bacteria; phylum Chloroflexota; class Anaerolineae; order Aggregatilineales; family Phototrophicaceae; genus DAOTTX01. The sequence goes on along the minus strand of DAOTTX010000483.1, from coordinate 16,418 downwards.
GTGGCAAGGTTCATCATCTCCCCGGCGGCGTCCGGTACTTCTGCCGCCAGTAGATTACCATGTACGATGTTATCGACGTGCGTAAAATCTCGTGACTGTGTGCCGTCCCCGTAAATTACCGGTTGTTTACCCGCTAGCATCAACATGATGAACTTGGGGATTACCGCCGCGTAGTGCGATGATGGGTCTTGCCGGGCACCGAACACGTTGAAGTAACGCAACGCGACCGTTTCCAACCCGTAGACCTCATAGAACGACTGACAATAATATTCCCCGGCGAGTTTGGCGACCCCATATGGTGAGAGCGGCCTCGGCAGCATCTCTTCGGTTTGGCGCTCACTTTCAGCATCACCATAAGCCGAGGACGAGGCCGCATAGATCACCCGCCGTACACCGGCATCCTTCGCGGCAATCAACACATTCAATGTGCCGGTGACGCAATGCTCGTGCGTTTCCAGAGGTGTTTCTATACTCAGCGGCACCGAAGGCAGCGCCGCCTGATGATAGACGTAATCCGCACCGGCGAAAATCGGTATGAGCTTTTCCAGTTCGGCGATGCTCACCGGATAATAGGTGAAATCAGCGTCCAGGCTTTCGAGATAATCCAGATTTTTACGATTGCCAGTCAGCATATTATCGACCACACGCACTTTATGTCCGTCTCGCAACAGACGGGCGGCAATATGCGAGCCGATAAACCCCGCACCGCCTGTGACGACATAGGTATTTGCCATGATTAATCCCCTCTTGTTAGAAAAAGTGCCAGAGTCACATCAATGAAGTGAGGCTTGGTCACTACCCCAACCATACAGCAAAATCAAACCCATAAACATCAAGATCACCACGATGATTTCAAAGCCTTAATCATTTAGACGTGCGCTGTGTATCGAGATGTTGTACAATCACAGCATATGCGTCGGGTATATCAGTCTCGATAGGAGATAATCCGTTGTCAAAGTCACGCACAGAACAACTGAATGACCGTCTGCGCGACCTCCAGGCAAGCTCCGGCGATGTCGAAGCCGCTGCCATCGTCAGTGTAGACGGCCTGAGTATGGCGTCATCTTTGCCTGCCAACATCGAAGAAGATCGCGTCAGCGCGATGTCTGCGGCGATGCTTTCTCTCGGTGAGCGTATCTCGTCCGAACTAGGACGTGGTGAGTTAGAACAGGTGATGGTTAAAGGGGAGAGCGGCTACGTGATCCTCACGGCAGTCGGTGAGGAAGCGGTGCTAACCGTATTGGCACGTTCCGATGCCAAGCTCGGTCTTATCTTCCTCGATGTTAACCGAACCGTCGAAGCCTTAAGTGGTATCGTCTAGCGGCAGTAGCCAGAAAAAGCACAGCGAATGCTTGAACCAAGCGGCCTGTATTACCCCAACCGCTTTGCCCGCGTGTTCATGTTGGCGATGGAAGACGTCATGGGTCGGCATGGACTACACGCGATCTTGAGCATGGCTGGTGTTGATTTTTATATTGACCAACTGCCGCCCGATGACCTGGCGAAGCAGTTTGATTTTGCCTACATGGCGGCGATCAGCCAGTCACTAGAAGATATGTATGGGCCGCGTGGTGGGCGGGGCATCGCCCTGAAAATTGGTCGAGCGACCTTCTCAATGGGCATCAAAGACTTTGGTGTTATGGCAGGGATGCGCGACCCCGCGTTTCGTTCGCTGCCGCTTGAGCAGCAGATCGACATGGGCATTAAGGCGCTTGCAGCGGTTTTTAATCGCTTTACCGACCAGCAATCCAGCGTGGTTGATAAAAGCGATCACTATCTGTTTGAAGTGGAAATCAGCCCGATGGCCTGGGGTCGCTCGGTTGACCAACCGGTATCGCATGCGCTGGTCGGCATCATACAAGAGGCCATCCGCTATGCGACGCACGGGTTTGAGTTCCACGTCTATGAACTGCCGCACCGTACAAGTGATGATGAAAATTATGTGTTTAAAGTGAGCAAGACACCGATAGGGGGTCTAAGCAGTGGATAAGCCCAATATTCTTATCGTCGAGGATGATCTTGACCTGGCGGAAATGCTGAACTCGTATTTCCGCGTGCAAAATTATGAGGTCTACACCGCTGCCTGGGGCGAGGAAGCGATTGAGATCAGCCGAGATAACGATATGGACTTAATCGTCCTTGATATTCGCCTTCCCGATATTGACGGGTTTGAAGTCTGCCGCCGCCTACGCACCCAACGTAAAACCCAGGACATCCCGATTGTCTTCCTCACTGAGAAGCGCGACCGCGTCGATAAACTGCAAGGGTTAGAACTGGGTGTGGTGGATTACATCACCAAACCATTCGACATCCAGGAGTTGCGGCTGCGGGTGCGTAATGCTATCAACCGCGCCAACCAACAGACGGTCGTCAACCCGGTGACCGACCTGCCGGAAGGCACGATGGTCGATGAGCGGCTGCGCAACTTGACGGAAAGCAACGCGCCCTGGGCGCTGCTGCGCGTCAACATCAGCAGCCTGAGCCGCTTCCGTGAGATGTACGGTTTTGTCGCGGCGGATGACGTGCTGCGGGCCGTCACGCTGATGGTACGTAACGCCGTGCGCGAGTACGGCAGTTCGGAGGACTACATCGGACACATCGGCCCGGAGGACTTCGTTATCATCACGCAGAAGGATAATGTCAACCGCATTAAAGAACGCATCGAGAGCCGCATCAAGCAATCACGCGAGTATTTTTACCCACTGCGAGATCGTGACAAAGCACGCGAAGCGATGGAATCCAACCATCTGATGCTGACCAGCAATGTGCTTGAGCACACCGCCGGCCCTTTCGAGAATTTAGATGCGCTCAAGGCCGCCTTGATGGAAAGCAATCAGGCCATACTTTAAACAAACACGCGGAGCGCAAAACTCCGCGTGCGATGCTCACTGCCACACTATGACCACCAGCGGTGAACCGCCACGACCGGCAGCGCCTCAACCTCGTCCTTTGATACCGTCAGATTGACATTGCCGTTCTGCACACGTTCGACCATATTGGTCGGAATAGCGTATTCTTTCTCCGCACGAAGTAAATGATCCTCGCGCATGACGATATGCGTGATATGCCCCACATCATCAATGATGAACTCATCAACCTTGCCGAGACGATCACCATTAGCGGCGTGAACGTCATCACCACGCCGGATGGTCAGGTCATCACGCGGAATATTTTCCTCAGTGACCTGATAGGTTTCTTTGGACTGGACGACGAACGGTTGCGAGAGCATGTTGCTCGAACCGGTGTAGATGCCAATCGGTTCGACGTAATCCCGTTCGACTTCGACGAATTCACGATCTACGAACGTCTGCATGGACATCACCTCGCCCTTGCTGGCATTCAGCACGGTCTTTTCGCTGTCGCTTTCCGCCACCTTTTCCAGCGGGACGAGATATTCTTCGTGCGGGGCGTCGTCTGCTTTGACGACAATATATTGAATACGCGCCGCCTGGGGATCAATGACGACCTGTGTGATCTTGCCGAATTTGCTTTCGTTGGCGTAAACGTTGACATCGAGTGCAATATTCATGGGTATTTCCTTACTTTGTTGCTGATATTGATATCAACAGCGTAACCCGACGGGCTTAACGTCGGGCTTTCGCTGCATTAAAACCATTTGAATATTGCGTTACTGTTGGCTTGCAATCCACGCGATGATGTCTTCGACGACGACCGGCGCGACGTTCCCCGGTGTCTGATATTCTTGCGGATTGCCGGGGCCTTCGCCGGGCATGAAGATGTGGTTAAGCGCGTCGTAGACGTTGATAGTGACATCCTCTTCGTCCTCAAGTCCTTCGCGCCAGCGCATCAAGTCTCCCTCGACCGTCACCTGATAGTCCCGCGCCCCCTGCACGATGAGCACCGGCATTTCGAGGTCGGCGGTCAGCGCGACCGGGTCGGTCTCGCGTAGATCAACCCAGTACCCTAACGGCACACCAAGCGCGTAGGTGCTGGCGGTTTCTTCGTCGAGCGTCGCGTCTAACGCATCAACTTGTCCTTTGAAGCCTTCGATCGCGTTGAGCTGTGCCTGTTCCTGCTCGGTGACCTCGCCGTCGATCTCAGCAAGATAGCGTACTTGCCGCAGCAGGGTTTCATGCAGCGGTACCGCACTCGGCGCGGCGAGGATCAATCCGGCGACGTCATCGCTTTGTGTGGCAACACGCGGCGCGGCTTCCCCACCCAGGCTGTGACCGAGGACGTACACTTGCTCGGTGTCGATCTCATCGTAGCCCTGCACTAAGCTGATCGCGTTCAGCGCGTCCTCGACGTATTCTTCTTGTAATGTGAACACTTCACCGGCGAACGCCTGCGGATACACGGCGGGGCGCTTGTCATAGCGCAGCGTGGCGACCCCGGCGGAGGCCAACCCTTGTGCGATGTCGCGCAGCGGCGTGTTCGCGCCGACGGTCGAGTCACGATCTGTCGGGCCGGAACCACCCAGCAAGATCACAACCGGGAAGGGGCCATCACCGGCTGGTAGCGCCAGCGTACCGGGAAGTTCGAAATCTGTGCCTTCCCCGACGACCACTTCGGTTTCGGTGAACGCATCCGGTTGGATGTAAGGTGGTTCCTCGACCGGTTCCGGCGTGGCCTCGGCGGGGGCTTCAGGCGGTGCTTGCTGCGCCCGCCCTGTCTCCGCCGCACCGAAGAACAATCCGGCGATTTCACCCGCCGAGTTGACCGTGATCGTGATATTCGCCAGGCCGCCATTAAACTGTGCCCGGATGGTCACTCGCTGGTTGCCCTCGACGGTTTCAACGGTCGTCTCTTCGATAGCCTCAAAGCCGCCAATCCGATTGGTCAGGCTTTCCCAGGCCATCTCGGTCTGCTCGGCGTCAATAGCATCACTCAGGGTATCGTCGTACAGTGTGACAACAGCATCAAAATCGCCATCGTTCAACAGGTTGACGACATTTTCCGCGAAGGTGGCGGCGTCGGCGTCCTCCTGGGCGTGGACGATACCGAAGGGCAAAACCAAAATGATAAGCATAAACAGTGAATAACGCATGTATAACCTTTCTGTCTTTTACGTAAAATCTATACGGATTCTCTACCCCTAAAGTAGCAGAAACGCGGAGATTTTTCCGTCCTACGAATGAATGATTACGAACGGACAAAAGGTGCATTATCACAAATTTTTGTGTAAAATACATAAACAAAAATAGCTTTTTTACACAAAAAGGTAATCTTTTGAGGAAGAAAGTGATTTTAATTACCGGTGCAAACGGCGAAGTTGGGCATGGCTTGATCCGGCAATTACACGAAATGCCGGAAGCGCCGCCCATAATTGTGCTTGATATTCGCAACTTAGACCCCGCCATGACGCCATACGTGGAAACCAGCATCGTCGGTGACATCCTCGACGAAAACCTGCTGGATAACCTCACCAGCGAATACGAGATTGATACCATTTATCATCTGGCAGCATTGCTTTCTACCCACTCGGAATATCGCCCGGAAGCGGCGCATCGCGTCAACGTGCAGGGCACGCTCAACCTGTTGCACCTGGCGATTGAACAGGCGCGTTGGCGTGCCGAACCGGTCAAGTTCATCTTTCCGAGTTCGGTTGCGGTCTACGGGATGCCCGACGCCACCACCAAAGCAAATGCCGGGGCGATTGACGAGGCGGCTTACCTGGAACCGATCACCATGTATGGTTGCAACAAGCTCTACTGTGAGCATCTAGGCCGTTATTACACCAACCACTATCGTCAACTTGCCAGCACGTCGGAGGAACCCGGTGTGGATTTCCGCGCCGTGCGCTTCCCCGGCCTCATCAGCGCGACCACCATGCCCAGCGGCGGCACCAGTGACTACGCACCGGAGATGATCCACGCGGCGGCGAAAAACGAACCGTATGCCGCGTTCGTCCGACCAGATACGATCATGCCGTTTATGACCATGCCGGATGCCATACAAGCCCTATTGTGCTTGGCAACGGCTCCACGCGGATCATTGACACGGGCGATCTATAACGTGACCAGTTTTAGCCTCAGTGCGGAAGCCATCGCGGAACGTGTGCGCCAGCACTTCCACGAAACAGCGATCACCTACGCGCCACATAGCGGACGCCAACGCATCGTGGATAGCTGGCCGGCTGCGCTGGATGATTCTGCGGCGCGACATGATTGGGGTTGGTCACCAGAGTATGATGCCGACCGTGCCTTTGATGAATATCTCATCCCGACGATAAAAGCACAATATCTGATGATTTAGTGCGTTACTGCTGATGCCACTATGCTCCGGCCTGCATTGTCGTTAGAATAACGTTATCTTATAAGCAGATAAAGCGGAGCATTTTATGTCAAAGTGGGAAGCACGCGACATGCCCGACCAGAGCGGACGTGTCGCCATCGTCACCGGTGCGAACAGTGGTTTGGGTTACGAGACCGTCCTGGCACTGGCACGCAAAAACGCTCGTATCGTGATGGCCTGCCGCAACCTGGAAAAAGGTGAGGCCGCGCTCAACCAGGTCAGACAATACACACCCATCGCCGATATTACGCTGATGCAACTTGACCTCGCCGTCCTGGCCTCTGTGCGTGAATTTGTCGAGGCATTTACAACCGCTTATGATCGCCTGGATATGCTGTTCAACAACGCGGGTGTGATGGCGAGACCTTATACCCAGACTAAAGACGGCTTCGAGTTACAGATGGGCGTGAATCACTTCGCGCACTTCGCGCTGACTGGCCTGCTGCTCGACACACTATTCGCCACACCCGGCAGCCGGGTGGTGACGGTCAGCAGTATGGCGGCACGGCTCACGACGATTGACCTGGACGACCTCGACTACAACAACGACTACGACCGCTACGACGCTTACTATCGTACAAAACTCGCCAATTTGCTGTTTATGCTGGAACTCCACCGCCGCCTGAGCAGCGCGAACGCCCCGACTATCAGCGTGGCGGCGCACCCCGGTTACACCAACACCGATCTGCAATTCAACGCCGTTGATGCTTCGGGATCGTTCTTTGAGGGGGCGATCTACGCTTTTACCAATCGGTTCATCGCACAGAGTGCGAAGATGGGTGTGTTACCCCAACTGTATGCCGCCACCGCACCGGATGTCAAAGGCGGGCAATACTACGGACCGTCGTTTTTCTCGGTGCGAGGCTATCCCCAGCTCGAAGACCTCTCCGCGAAGGCACGCGACGCCGCCGATGCCGCCAAACTCTGGGATATTTCAGAGGCACGCACGGGCGTCACCTACGACATCACACAGCGCGTTTAGACGTCTGGCGAATCATCATCCTTGCGGCGGCGGAAGCGTGGGGTGAGGCTGCTCAGCCCATCCGCGTGCTGGCTGACCGCCGCGCTGGTATCCCGCAGCATGGGGCGCAGCAGCGCGTAGTAGACCGCCGCCCCGACAATCAGAATCGAGATGCCCGCCCACAGCAGCGCCCAGAACGACGGCGGCAAAAAGCCGATCTCCTCGGCGAAGGCCGCCGCGTCGTTGCGGATGACGGCCTCGCCGTCCCCGGTGGGCATGGCGATGTCGCTGTAGCGCGTCAGCGTGACGATGTCCAAAACGGCGTTGAGCGCGGTCATGATCGCCAGCACGTTCAGCACCAGCGTCGTCGCCGCCAGCGGAGCCTTCCAGCCGAGCGCGATCAGCGCCGCCCCGCCGATAATGCCGATCACCAACGCCAGCGGAAAACCATCACTCGTCGCCGCGTAGAGCAGTGAGAATACGATCAAACCCACCCCGACGATGATTGACAGCGTGCGTGAGGCGCGGGTGCGGTTCACCAGATAAAACAAGGCCGCGCCAAACAGCGCCGCGCCGATGTACCCCGCCGGTAAGATCAACTCACGCACACCGCCGCGTGTGGTGGCGATGCCGGAGCCATCCGAATACACCTGAAACTCAACCACCTCACCGCCACTTGCCAGCGCCATCAGGCTATGCCCGGCCTCGTGGACGTAGGTCACGAACAAGCGCAACGGATACGCCAGAAACGCCAGAAACGCGATGTTCCAGATCAGATAGACGATCAATACGGCGGCCCCGGTGATCGCCAGTGCTTGCCGCCGGGTGATACGCCCGGCGGGTGCTTTTTCAGTCATACGTCGCCCTCGTTAGTTGTCGTCTTCGGGGACACCCGGCACCGGCGGGCAGGGATTGCCGCTGGTCTCGGTGACGGTGTCTTCGCGCAACCAGCCTTCGACGCGGTTGCCCTGAATGATGCCACGCACCCGGTACCACACCAGCGAGTTAACCAACGTCTGCTCGGTGACTTCGAGTTCTTGCCCACGCTGCAAACGGGCGAGGATCAGCGCGCCGGTTGTCGGCTGGCTGCGCAGGTTGACCACATCCGTACTGACGATCAGCGTACACAACGACGACGGCGTCGGCGTGATGCTCGGCGTGAGGGTCGCCGTGGGGGTATCGGTCGGTGTGTTGCTCGACGTCGCGGTCGGGGTGTTGGTATTGGTCGATGTGCGCGTCGGTGTCGGCGTGTGTGTCGGCGTGAGGGTGTGGGTGGGTGTCTCCGACGGTGTGACGGTGTAAGACGGCGTGATGGTCACACTCGGCGTGGCGGTCGAGGTGCCGGTGGGTGTGATCGTCGGGGTATCGCTCGGCGTGGGTGTGATGCTCGATGTCGGGGTGATCGTGGGTGTATCGCTCGGCGGTGGGTTGATGACCGGCTCCCACTGTCCGCGTGTGAGCAAAGCCGCCGTAAACAGCACGATGATAATGCCCCCCAGCACAGATGCAACCAGCACACGATTACGGGTGCGCTCCTGGCGCAGTTGGCTTTCTACCCGCTGGATTTCCGCCCGGCGACCCATCGCCCGGAACGGCTCCTCACGCGAGACGTCAATCCATGATTTCGCCTCGGTGATGTCGCCTTCGTCTAGGGCGATCTCCGCCCGTTCAATCTGCCGGGAAAGCAGATCATTGACCACCAGCCGGTAGCGGTCGTCTTGATTATAGTCGCGCATCTCCGTGAGGATGCCACGCGCCTGTGCCAGTTCGTTGTCGAAGTTCTGTGCGACCAACGCGCTCGCCCGATCGATCATCTGCTTGGCCCGCTGCAAGTCGTTGACCATCGCCCGTGACTCGACCAGCAAATCCGACAGGCGCGAGTCGGACGGGTCAAGCTCAACACCGTGTTCGAGCAAGCGCAGCGCCTCGTTACCGAGCATCAGCTTCTCATCGAGCGATACCGCGTTGCCCGCCCGCGAAAGCGCGGCCTGCGCCTGATCGTTGATCTGCGTTTTGATGCCGGCGAGCTTGTTATTGGCGTCCGCTTGCAGTTGGGCGAGCCGCTGGCTGCTGGGTAGTAATTGGCGCACCCGTGCCAGCGCGGCCTGGACGTTCTGCAGCTGCGCAACCTGCTCAGAGAGGCTGCCGCTGATGGTGGTCAGGCGCATGGCAGCCTGATCCGCTTCTTGCTGTACCCGCTGGATGGTTTCCAGCCGTTCCTCGGCCTGTGGGTCGTTGGGGACGACCCGCAGCGCCCCTTCGTACTTACGGATAGCGTCCGTCCAATTATCCGTTGCCAGCAGACGGTCGCCTTCGTTCATCAACTCACGAGCCAGCGCCAGGTCTTGAATGTCGAGCATGGCTTGTTCGGCGTCTTTCCAACTGAGGATGCCGTTTTGCTCGGCGAGATCACGCGCTTCACGGTAGAGGCGCTCGGCCTCTTCGTAGTTACCGGCACGGACAAGCGAGTTCGCCCGGTTGTAGGCCACCCGTGCATCAAACGGAATGCGATGATCCGGCACGACGCCGCGAATGATATTATCCTCGGCCTTTTCACGATAATCTAACGCGGTCGGGTTGCCCGGCTGCGCGTTGAGAATGCGATTCGCCGTTTCCACCACCTGTTGATACTCACCGGAGTAATAAAATTCAGTGAGTTCCGAGAGTAGCTCATCGACATCGGCCTCACTGCCATATGATGCTTCCGCCCGTTTTGCGATGTCTTGCTCCGGCGGTGGATACCCGGCAGAACTGGGATAGCGCGGCGGTTCCGGTGTGTTGTCTTGTGGGCGTGGTGGGGCATCATCACCCGCTTCGACCTGCTCGGTTTCCGTCGTGTGCGTGGTCGGCGGCGGCTTGTTCGGATCAACCGGCGGCTTGGCGGGTGAGGTCGTCACTGGCACGGCGGCTTCATCAATATCATAACGAGAGAACAGGTCGCTTACGCGCTGCGCGGCTTGTGGGCTACGCCGGGCGGCATCTTGCAACAGCTTGATCGTCTCGGCGTTCTCCGGGCTGACGACCAGCGCTTCCGCGAGAATGTCAATCGCATCGTCAATATCATCTTCGTCGGCGGCGATCTCAATGCGAATCCTGGCGCGACGCAGCAACCCACGCACCGACGCGGCCTGTGGGGACGCCGGTTTATTCAACCCGGCGATCTCGGCGAACAACGCCTGCGCTGCGGTTTCGTGTGGGGTATTTTTCGCGTCGGAAAGCAGTTCCCGCGCCTCGCGCTCAACACTGTTGACAGCCTCGGTGATGTCCTCACCACGTGCGCTGCGTTGGGTTAAATCCTGCACCTTCTGGCGCAGATCATCGAGTCTTTGCTGAAAGTCAGCCATAGGTCTACATTGCCGCCCTTGCTCATAGATTCAACTCAAAACGGTAACGCAATTCCACGATGGCGGCAAGTCCGATTTGTGAGCAAGGCGTGAATGCGACCCATACCTAACCTGTGCTACAATCCTACTAAGACGACTATGATGAGGACGATTGATGACCGGATCTCACCGTTTGATCCTGACCTATGACGTTCGTAAAAAGCTCTACCAGGCGTACTATCGTTATATGCTTGGTGAATTCGTCCCTGCCATGCACGAGCTTGACCTGAAGATGATGTTCGCCTGGCATGTGGTCGGTGATGGCTACGCCCAACGTCAGGTGGAATTCCTCGCCAAAACGCCGGACATCATGCGTTCAGCATTGCTCAGTCCCACGTTCGACGAAGCCGAAGCCAAGCTCAAGACATTTACACAGGACTTCTCTCGTAAAGTGGTACGCTTCGAGCGGCCTTTTCAGTTTTAGATCGTGAGCTACACGGTTCGCTCGTAAAATGCGAGCATTTTTAATCCGAGACGACTTACCGGTAGCACCCCACAATAACGTGGACGGTTAAATTTGAACCAATTTAGCGCATTCTGAGCCGCAAAAATGCGAACCAATAAGTTCATTTCAGCTCTCTATGGCTCAAGTTTTGATTTTGTCGTAACAAAAATCGCAACCACGATATCTTGTGGCTATACCCCCCTAGGCTAGCAAGCAGAGATTACGTAATTATGACGAACGCTACACCGCCGTGACCAGCACCGGGCGCTCTTTGGTGATAATCACCGTGTGCTCAAACTGGGCGTTGAGGCTGTTGTCTTTGGTGCGTAGCGTCCAGCCGTCGTCATCGGTGACGATGTGACGACTCCCGGCGGAGATAAACGGCTCCAACGTGACGACCAACCCCTCGGTCAGCTTTTTCTTGAGGCGGCGCACGTAGTAGTTCGGCACAGAGGGTTCCTCGTGCAGCCGCCGACCGACCCCATGCCCCGGTAACTCCCGGATGATGCTGTAACCCTTGCCGGTCGCGTAATCCTCGACGGCCTTACCGATGGCGTTGATCGGCTGCCCGGCGCGGGCGGTCTCGATGGCGAGTTCGAGGGCGTGCCGGGTCGTGTCGAGCAAGTCCTGTGCTTCTGCGGAAATCTCCCCGACGGCGACAGTGGTCGCGCTGTCGGCATAGTAGCCGTTCTTCGCAGCGGAAACGTCAATGTTGACCAGATCGCCCGGTTTAATCACTCGGTCGCCGGGGATGCCGTGCGCGGCCTCCTCGTTGATGCTGATGCACGTCCAACCGGGGAACTTATATGTCAGGATAGGCGCAGAGTTCGCGCCGTTCTTCTTGAGGTAAGCTGCGCCGATCTCATCAAGTTCGCGGGTGGTCACACCCGGTTTGACATGTTCCGCCATGCGCTTGATCGTCTCCCCGATGATACGACCGATTGCCATCAACCCCATTAAATCGTTGTTATCTTCTACTGTCATCACCTCGTCCTTTGTTACTCTCATTTGCACGTTCGCCCCTATGATAACAGGGTTTAAATGCAAATTCTGTATTCTTCTCACGGTGACCTTAAGTGGCTCGCCTACGCTGTGGAGCGATGATATGTCAAAGATGGAGACTACGATAATGGATGGACAAATCTGCATGGTGACCGGCGCGACCAGCGGCCTGGGTGAGATCACCGCTCGTGAATTGGCGAAAATGGGTGCGACGGTCGTCATGGTGGCACGCAACGAAGATAAAGCACAACGGCTGCAAAACGAGATCCAATCGAACGGCGGCACAGCGGATACCATTATCGGCGATCTGTCGTCGATGGCTGAGGTGCGGCAGGTGGCAGCGACCTTCAAAGATCGCTACAGTGCGCTGCATGTGCTCCTCAACAATGCCGGGGCGGTCTTTACCGATTATCAAGAGACGGTCGATGGGTACGAGCGCACCTTTGCCCTCAACCATCTGAGCTACTTCCTGCTGACCAACTTGCTGCTCGACGTCATCAAAGCCAGTGGCACCCCGGAGCGCAACGCTCGCATCGTCAATGTTTCCTCAGATGCACACCGAGGCGTGAAAATCGACTGGGACGACCTACAAAACAAAAAAAGCTACGGCACCGGCTTTGCCGCCTATGGCGAATCCAAGTTAGAGAATATTCTGTTTACGTTTGAACTCGCTCGACGTTTAGAAGCGGAACACGCCGATGTTACCGCGAATGCACTGCACCCCGGTCTGGTTTCGACCGGCTTCGGTAAGAACAACGGCATCCTCACCAAGATCATGCTGACGCTGCTCAAGCCGTTCGCGCTCAACGCCGAACAGGGCGCGCAGACGCAAATCTACCTGACGACCTCACCGGAAGTAGAGAACGTCACCGGCAAATACTTCGCCAAGAGTAAGGTATCGCAACCCAGCAAGCAAGCCCGGAAGATCGAGGATTGGCAACGCCTGTGGGAGGTCAGCGAGCAGATGACCGACCTGCACGAAAAAACGGTAGTTTAGGGCTTCCTGGGGCTATCTGCTGGTGGATAAACGAAGCGAAAGTGCTGACCTATTCTCGCTCTGTTGGGACGCGCTTTTGCGTGCCCGAAATTCAAAAATCATCATATCTCATGTCATGGATAGGTGAATAATTACACAAGATCAGCACCTGGTTTCGTTTGTCCTTTGCTTGTGACGTTTATCCTTAACTTATCGGCTCAAACTCTGCTGCTACAATGAAAAACAGATGAAAATCAAGTACAAAGAGCCGATCAACTGGAGAAGACATGGCTACGAAAAAGTATCAAGCAACGCAGTTTAAAGCTCCCGAAGAAGCAGAGGTCAGCGGAATGATTTTGATGGCTTATTTGGATAATCTTCAAAAAGACCTTACTGAACCGATTTTGAAGCAGTATGGCTTTGATGCAGACAACATTGACGTTGACCAGTGGTATCCCAATCAGATGTTTTTGGACATCGAAAAATCAATCTACGAGACAGAAGCGGGCGAAAACGCGCTCGTCGCCATCGGCAAATCCGCCGTCGAGAATTACATCCCGCCTGAGGGGATCGAAACCTTAGAAGATGCCTTGATGGCCTTGCCGGATGTATACACCACCAACCAACGCAATTTACCAAAAGGTTACGGGTGGATCGTAGAGAAATTAGGCGAAAAGCATTATCGCTTCGTCAATAATACCGGCACGGCGAATCATGGTGCTTACGGCTACGTTTGGGCATTATGCAACAAGATGCAAGCGCGTAACCAGATCGTCTATGTGACCCCTATTGCTGGTTTTGAGGACGACCATACCGAACCGGGTATCTTCGATATTACCTGGTAGTCAGCCGCTTGTGACATTGGGTTGATGCCTGAACTCTGCGGACATTCTGGGCTATATGGTAGCCCATTTTGCGATGATGGTGCGTCTACACGTCCGTCAGATTCAGGTGCGTTTCACTCATGCACGCGGTCAGGCGGTGCTACCGCATCCAGCACGCCGGTCATAAATCGGATCTTATGGTGCATTGTCATCCCTGTTATGCCTGCGTTATAATTCGAGAGAATTTGCCTTAACGTAGGAACAAATTTCATGACGAGACGAGCACACGTTTATCCTTTTACAGCCATCGTCGGGCAGGAGCGCATGAAACGCGCTCTGGTTCTCAACGCGATTGACATGCGCATCGGTGGTGTGCTGATTCGCGGTGAGCGCGGCACAGGTAAATCAACCGCCGCCCGTGCCTTAGCTGCCCTGCTGCCGGAAATCGATGTGGTTGCGGATTCACCCTTCAACGATGACCCCAACCAACCCGAAACCTGGTCAGATGTCACGCAGGAGCGCTACGGCGACAACGACGCCCCCCCCCCGGTAGACCGCCGCCGTATTCGGTTTATCGACCTCCCCGTGAGCGCGACCGAAGACCGCGTCGTCGGCACGCTTGATATTGAAAAAGCCATCCAGCGCGGGGAACGCCACTTCGACCCCGGTGTGCTGGCGAATGCCAATCGCGGCATCCTCTACGTGGACGAAGTCAATCTGCTGGACGACCATGTGGTTGATCTGCTATTAGACAGCGCCGCGATGGGTGTCAACGTGGTGGAGCGCGAAGGGATCAGCTTTAGCCATCCGGCGCGGTTTATTCTGATCGGCACCATGAACCCCGAAGAAGGTGACCTGCGGCCCCAGTTGCTCGACCGCTTCGCACTTTCGACCGAGGTACGTGGCATCATCGACGCCCGTGAGCGTATGGAAATCCTCGAACGGCACATCGCCTTTGAGCATGACGCGGTCGCCTTCCGCAAAGAATGGGCACCCGCCGAACAAGAACTCAGTGACCGCATCGCCGCCGCCCGTGAAATCGTGGATTACGTCGGCTACACACGCGGTGACCTGCGCTTGATCGCGCTGATGACCAGCAACATGCAAATCGACGGGCATCGTGCCGATCTGGTGATCCTCAAGTCTGCCCGTGCCCATGCCGCCTTTGAAGGCCGCCGTCAAATCAACCGCGATGATATTTTGATCGCTATTGAACTCGCCATCCCGCACCGGCTGAAGCGCGGCCCGTTCAGTGATGCGCAGGTCGAAATGGGATCACTGGCGACACAGATGGAACAACTCGAAGCGGAAATGGAAGACGCCGAAGAAAACGAAGCCGGCGACAGCGACATGGCGACTTCTAATGAAACCACGCAGGGCAAAAAAAAAGTCAACCGGTAACTGATCCGTCTGAGCAGCAAGCGCCGGATGTCGGTCAACAGCAACCCACACCACAGGATGCGTTCGGCTCACAGGATAGCAACTGGTGGGAAGGTGGGGACAAGTCCGACACCGGCAAAGAATTTGCGCCTCGCCGTCTGGATACCCAACTTGATAAGCTGACCCGCCGCCAAAGTGGACGCCGGTCTTACACCCGCACCGACCGCAAGCGTGGACGCTACGTGCAGTCTCGGCCGGCAGGTGACCGCACCGACGACATTGCCTTCGACGCGACTCTGCGTGCCGCCGCGCCTCACCAGAAGGGCCGGCAGGAACAAAAAGACGAGACCGGCATGGCCTACGCGCTGCGCAAAAGCGACTTACAACGCAAGGTGCGTGTGCGCCGGTCATCGAACTTGATTTTATTTGCCGTCGATGCCTCGTGGAGTATGGCCGTTTCCGAGCGGATGCAGGCCACAAAGGGCGCGATTATGTCCCTGCTGACGGATGCCTACCAACGCCGTGATCGCGTCGGGTTGGTGGTGTTCAACAAAGACCGCGCCAACCTCGTGCTGCCGCCGACCAACTCGGTCGTGCTGGCAAAGGATGCGCTGGTCGATGTACAGGTCGGCGGCAAGACACCGCTTTCTGCCGGGTTGCTGCTCTCATATGAGGTCACCAGGCGCGAACTCGCTGCCCAACCGGATATTATGCCGATCATCATCTTGCTGACGGATGGCGCGGGCAACGTCTCCATGAGCGAAGAACTTTCCCCACAGGAAGAGTCGCACCGCATCGCCACGCTGATTAAAGACGAGCACATCCGCACCGTGGTGATTAACATGGAACACGTCGCGTTCGATCAGGGGCTGGCGGCGAAACTCGCCGATAAGCTCGGCGGTTCCTGCTACACACTCGGTCAACTCAAAGCGGAGACGCTGCTGGAAACCGTCCGCAAGGAACTGGATTCATAGTTAACACCAAATTGAGGGAAATTCGAGGCGGGGGACAATCCCCGCCTCTATCCGTTTAACGTATTTACTGCTCTAGCGTGCTGGTGTCGCCTTCGGGGAGGCCCTGTGCCCGTGCCTTGAGCAGACGCCGCATGATCTTACCGGAGCGCGTCTTGGGCAGGCTGTCCACAAACTCGATCTTGCTGGGTTGAGCAATCGGCCCGACCTCGTGCTTGACG
>DAOTTX010000482.1:0-12330 GCA_034437515.1 Anaerolineae bacterium | reverse complement strand
CGACCCCTTCTCCCCAACGCTTCGCTGGGAGAAGGGGAGAAAATCGTTCTCAAGTCCCTCTCCCTGGGGAGAGGGAAACAGGGTGAGGGCTTTTCAAACAGCTTCTTAGCTTTTCGGCCCGACCACCCGGTCGAGATATTCGACGTCCTCGCGCCGGGAGATAAAGACGAGATTGCTGGCGTGCTTGCGATTCGCGCCTTTGGTCGTCCAATGCAGGCCGAGCTTATCGCACGTCTCGCTGAACAGGCGTAGGATGTCCTCCGAGGTGTTGATAAACATATAGCGCGGATAGTCCTTCCCCTTGACGACATTGCGTGAGCGCGTGCCATCGGAATGATAGAGGCCGCGAAAGAACTCCAACGGGAACTCATCGACAATCGCCTGCTGCCAGTCTTCAAGTTCGATTAGGTGTTTGTATTCTTCGTAGCTACGCATGATGACGCCCTGAGTCTATACTTTCACTAATAAAAATATAACACAGTTGCGCAGCACGAACGAACTTTCTAACGAGGTCGTAACAAAAAAGACAGATCAGCTTGATCTGTCTTTTGAAATTGTGCCGGTGGTGGGAGTCGAACCCACAAGTCCAGAGGACAATGTCTTTTGAGGACATCGCGTATGCCATTTCGCCACACCGGCTAGTAATACTTACTGAATTATTCTGTCTGATGTTTTTTGTGATACTTGCTCGCATTTTTTCCGCGAAAGACGGTCAACGATAGCACGTTGATCTGTTATAATGCGATACTTGTCATGATAAATTCACCGGACGTGAAAGTCAATGGCTGGTCAAGACGAACAAGCACAAATTGAACAGGCGCTGGCGGGGGACGTCAACGCCTTTAACGCGCTGGTACTGGCCTATCAGGATCAGGTCTACAGTGTGACCTATCGCATCATGGGCGAGCGTGCCAGCGCCGCCGACGCCACGCAGGAGGCGTTCATCAGCGCCTTCCGCAAGTTGGAGACCTATCGCGGTGGGAGCTTCAAGTCGTGGTTGTTGCGCATCGCCACCAACACCTGTTACGACACATTGCGCTACCACAAACGGCGACCGGCAATCGCCTTTGATGACATGGTCAGCGAGGACTACGACGACGGCCCGCCCATCCCCGACAAGGCGCTGACACCTGAACAAGCCGCACAAAACACCGAACTGAGCGCGGCGATCCAGGGCTGCATCCGGGATTTGGGCGACGATCAACGGGTGGTGCTGGTAATGAGCGATGTCGAAGGTTACAGCTACCAGGAAATCGCCGATACGGTCGGCGCGCAGTTAGGGACGATCAAATCTCGCCTGAGCCGGGCGCGTACCGCCGTTCGCCGCTGCTTACAGGCTTTTCAGGAACTTTTACCGTCGGAATATCGTCTAGGGAATGATGATTAACCAAACGGAAAGCACGTTGGATATTGATAGTAGAGTATCATGCCTGCCGAGTTAAACGAACAAGACTACGAACTATTATCGGCATACCTTGATGGCATGCTGGCAGAAGATGAACGGGCAGCGTTAGAAACGCGGCTCGATGCTGAACCCATGCTGCGGGGCGAATTGCGGGCGCTGCGCCAAACCGTCGCGCTGCTCAACGGCCTGCCGGTGCTCAAAGCACCGCGTAATTTCACACTCACGCCGGAGATGGTCGGGCAGTCGCCCACACGCATCAGCGAACCGACGCGCCCGATCTCAACGCGCCGTCCGGAAACGATCTCTTTCCCACTGATGGCGCTGCTCAGTACGGCTGCATCGGTGATGTTGATCCTCGCCGGGGTGCTGTTCATCTACAACGATACCGGCGACGAGGCCGCTGTCGAACGTGAACGATCCATCGTCGGTGTGACGACCAACCAGACACTCGACCAGGCGGAGACAAGCATCGCTCGTGCGCCGACCGTCCAGGCGACGATGCTCAACACGCCGGAGATCGCAGCCATTACTGAAACGACTGAAGCGGTACCCCAGGCGGAAACCATGTTGGAACCGGCAGCAGAAGCCGCGGAAGAAGACGCTGACATCATAATAGCAACCGCGCCCAATATCGCCGACATGGATGTCCCGCCGCCGCCAGGTGATGAGGCCGCCGCTGGTATGGCTGTCGCGCCGTCGCCGACCGCGCCTCCTGTCGAGATGCAAAGTGGTGCCGCTGACCAAGCTCCCGCCGTCGCACAGGCCGAGGCTGAAGAAGAAACCATCGAAGAAGAAGCCGAAGATGACGCATTCGAATCTGAAGTTTTCACCGATGATGAAGAAGATTCAGCGGCTGGCGATGTTTCACCCGAACCGGCACAAATCCCTGCGGACGACGACGCCGGTTTACCGGGCACCACCATCGGCGTGATTCTGATCGTCTCCGGTGTGTTGACGGGCTTCTTCGCCGGTATCTACTTGCTGCGCCAGCGCCGGGAAAGTTAGGACAATCGCCCATACGTGCCAAATATTAGAATAAGGCATTTTACGAGCATTATGCGCAGGCTGGTATAAATTCCTGCTATAATGCGATGGAACACCTTTATCCAAGATTTTAGATATGGAGTGAAGAAGTTATGCAAAAACGTTTCGTCGCCCTCCTGATGTTGGTTTCGATGCTGTTGCTGATGGTCCCGGCGACCAATGCTCAGGTCGGGACTGCTTGCTTTACCCTCGACCAAGAAGACTGTGACGTGATTAACGCCGCAGCCGCTGAAGCGCGTGGTCTGGGGTCGTTCAATCAAGAATTTACGCTGGACGTTTCCGTCAGTGGCCTGGATATCTTCGCGTTAATCGCACCGGAGGCAGGTGTCCCTACGACCATCGACCTGAGCGTTACCGGTCGTGGTCCGGTTGCCTTCACGCCGGATAGCGAAGACATTCTGGTATTCGATGTGACCATGGACGCTGACGCAACACTGGGTATGGATACCCTCAGCGGCCCGGTACAGGCACAACTTGTGAATAGCACGCTGTTCCTGACCTTCAACGATCAGACACTCGGCATCCCGTTGGAAGAAGCCTTTAATCAAGCTGCCGGCGCTGCTGGTGATGCACTCGGTGATGGGGCGGCAATCGAAACCGAGATCAACCCCGCTAACCTGACCGAACTGCTCGGCCTGGATGATGCCGGAACCACGACGGCTGAAGACGCGCTGGCAATCATCGGTCTGGATCAGTTCTTCGACTATGTGCGCCTCGCCGAAGAAGAGGTCAACGGTGCGACGGCCTCACCGTTCCTGTTCACTGCTGACCTGAACGGTCTGCTGGCCTCACCGGGGCTGGAAAACTTCGCCGCGCTGAGCGGTACGGACTTCAACCCCGATGACCTGCAAATCCTCCGTGACGCGATCCTGGCGGATTTCAGCGTGACACAATATGTGGTCAACGATACGGGTCTGGTGCAGCAGCTTGACGTGAACACCTCGTTTGAACTCGACCTGGGTGCAGCGGCGGGTTCCCCTGGCCTGTTTGACCCGATTGTGTTGACCATCGACTTCAGCGTGTTCGTCGATGAACCCAACCGTGATGTTGCGGTCACCGCGCCGGAAGAATTCGAACTGGTAGACCCGAACGAACTCGGTGGTGCCCTCCAGGGTGTGCTAGGAGACGCTGGCCTGTAGGCCATGCTCAGCAACCCGATCAACAACGGACGCGGCCTCAGTGCCGCGTCTTTTTGTTTCCTATGCCACCCAAACAATCAGGCAACACCGATAAGATTTCTGTGTCAGAAGGGTTGTGTTTGAGAGATCAAGCTTTCGCCCAGGGGGGATTGCTGCGTTCCAGACGAAAGCTCCGTAATTGGCCTAGCCGACGTCGTCCCCATCATCGAGGGTGAAGCCGATCTTCAGCGTCACCTGAAAATGCGCCACCTTGCCATCTTCAATATGACCCCGTGTCTCGGTCACCTCGAACCAGCGCATGTTGCGGACGGTCGTGCTGGCACGATTGATTGCATTACGGATCGCCTCATCGACGGAAACGGGTGAGGAACCGACGAGTTCAATCTTTTTATAAGTATGGTTGGACATAAACTTGCTCTCCTAACGTAACATGCTTTTAGTTTGTGTATGTTTATAACACGCCAGGGATAACCTTGCCAAAGAACCGACTGAATGTTCAGTGAGTAGGATCAGTGCAACAGATTTTGGATGTATACGAGAAGTGTTTCAATGACGAAGGGCTTAACTAACAGATTCTCAAACTGGATGTCATCAAAGTACCAATCCAGGTCTTTTTGTTTGAGCGAGGCGAGGAAAATGACCGGCTTATCCGTGATGTCCGGCGGCGGCTTATTGACGTAAAGCAGCATATCAACTTCGTAGATTACCAGGTGATGGTTTTCTACACCGTGTAGCGCCAACGGATCACATTCGCTGGCCTGGTAGCCTTCGAGTTCTAAAATATCGACCACACTCTCAGAGAGATCTGCATCGGCGATAGCAACAAGGATGGACCACATCAAGATTGTGATACTCCGGTTAGTAAATAATAACGATTCAAAAACAATTATATAACATGTCAAGTGCTTCTACATTAAGGAAATCGGTCGCGTCACCGGATGTGCCGATCTTGTGACCGGCAAAGACCACCGCTTTTTTAAGCGCCAGATATGGGTCACGCGTGGTCAGGTAACCATGCACAAACGCGGAAAACAACGCATCGCCCGCGCCGACCGTACTCACGACCGGGCGCACCTGCACCGCCGGGACGTGCGTCAGCGTCCGGTCATCATAGATGCCCAGCAACGCACCCGCCTTCACCCATCCCAACGACCGCGATCGGCGTCTGGTAATGCGCCCACAACTGCCGTATCCACGCTTGTGGTGTATCAGGCAGGTTTTCATGGCTCTGAAACAAGCTGTCAGCATGGCGCATATAATCCTGGTTGTAAGCATCGTCAATGGTGCCGATGGCGTGTACATCGATGGCGATAGGCAACCCGGCGGCTCTGGCTGCCGCCAGAAAAGGCCGTGCAAAATTGATATTACAAATCACCGCGAGATCGGCCTGTGACAGCGCATCCGCGAACCGCTCAACCGGATAGGGTGTTTCCTGAATGGCTTTCAAGTCAGTGTTGATCGAGCGTCGCCCCGCGTCATCATGGAGGATGACGGACTGGGGAGTCTGTTCGAGTTGTGGCAGCAAGTCGGCAGTATTGATCTTATTTGCTTCCAGTTCCGCACGGATAAATGACGCGGCGGCATCCTGCCGGATCAACGATAACAGCCGAACGTCGTGATCTAACACGGTCAGCGCCTTGCTGATGTTGTAACCCACACCGGAGACGGACATACCCGCACCGTGAAACGCATAGCGTACCGGCGTGTAGTTGTAGGGGAAAGCCTCAATTTTCAGGGTCGTCTCCACATTAATGAGGCCTGTAATTAATAAATTATTTATTAATAATGATTATACTGATTGCATAGCCGATTAAATTAGCTTATATAGTACTTTTGTACCAGCGGGGATAGTACTCTAGTACTATCTCTCGTCCTGTTTAGGACTTATTATGATCTTTCGTGATAAGGTGACTATGAGTTGGGTAAATTTAAGTTACCCCACAACTATATGCAACCTTATTAAAGGGGACAAAAATGGTCGCTAACACAACATCATCAACTGCACAGATTCTCAAAGTGTCCGCTACTTCACGTTCAACTGCGCTCGCTGGTGCAATCGCGGGTGTGATGCGCGAACGGCGTTACGTCGAAGTTCAGGCGATCGGCGCAGGCGCGGTGAACCAGGCGGTTAAGGCGATTGCCATCGCACGCGGCTATCTCGAAGAAGACCGCATCGACATCTCGTTCATCCCGGTCTTTATCGAGATCGAAATCGACGGGCAGGAACGCACAGCCATCCGTTTTGAAGTGCGTGAGTGTGAGGTCCTCTAAATTAGAACCATTTAATTAGAGACGAGCAACGAGCGACTGCATTCTGTAGTCGTTTTTGATTCTGTAATCGTTTACACTCGCTGGCATGAAGACTTATGTTTGGATGGTGATGTTAGGCGCGGCGTTGTGGGGCACCACCGGCACCGCGCAAGCACTCGCACCGGAGGCCGCCACACCGTTGAGCATCGGCACGCTGCGCTTGCTGGTCGGCGGGGTGGGGTTGGTGTTGTGGGTGCGCGGACGCGGCAACTTTGGTGATCCGCTGCGCTGGCCCCGCCTGCCGGTGATCGCCGGGATCATGGGTGTGGCGGCCTATCAGTTGAGCTTCTTCGCCGCCGTTGACCGTACCGGGGTCGCGGTCGGTACCATCGTCGGCATTGGCAGCGCCCCGGTGCTTGCTGGCGTGCTCGGTAAGGCGATCCGTGATGAGCCACTCAGCCGCCGTTGGTATGCCGCCACCATCATCGCCATCATCGTGTGTGTGCTGCTGACCTTCTCCGGTGCGCGTACCGGCGCGGATGTCGGCGTTGACCCACTGGGGATTGTACTGGCGGTCGGTGCGGGGGGCACCTACGCGGTCTACGCGCTGGCGAGCAAAGTCTTGATCGACACCCACCCACCGGACGCGGTCATGGCGGTGATCTTCGCCGGGGGTGCGCTACTGCTCGCACCGCTGTTGCTCACACAACCGACCGGCTGGACGTTGACACCTGCCGGGGGGCTGGTCGCGCTGCATCTGGGGCTGGTCACGGTGACGCTGGCTTATATCCTGTTTGGGCGTGGGTTGCGTGGTGTGCCTTCCTCAACAGCGGTGACGCTCTCCCTCGCTGAGCCGCTGACCGCCGGTGTGCTCGGTGTGGTCGTGCTGGGTGAACGCCTGACCCCGGCGGCAATCGCCGGCATCGTGTTGTTATTCCTCAGCCTGTGGTGGCTCTCTCGCAAACAAACCTGACGGTTTCCCTACGTCCGTTCAGATGCGGTTAGAACCCCGCTCAAATTCCATAAGCCTGAAGACCGGGTATCGAAGGGATATAGTATGATGTTTTTGAGCGGTTAGCTTTTGGCTACCGTCAGGGAACGTCTATCACTAAGAAAGTCTATGAGGGAATACGCCGTGAGTCGTTGGGTTCGCATTCTAAGCATACTATTGATCGGATTATGTGGGGTCGGTGTGGCTGCACAGAGCAGCGGTATCGCCATCATCGAGGGCTATGTGTTGGATGCCGCCACCGGGCAGCCGGTCGTCGGCGCTGAAGTGGTCGTGCGTACCGAGGACGACAGCCTGACACTACGCACCAGCGACCGGGGCTATTTCAACGGCTCGCTGCTGGTCGAGGGCGAATCACAACATGCTGCGGTGAGCGTCAGCGCGGCGGGTTACGGGCGCTGGACGATGCTCAACACCGCTGTTTATGCCGAGCAGTCGCGCATCTTCCCGGCGATTTTGCTGCGTGGCTCCGCACAGACCATTGACGCGGGCGGCAGCACGACCGCTTTCAGCGATGGCGAAACACTCCCCCCACCGGAATATCTGCAAGGGACGAGCCAATTTCAACGGGCGCTGCCCGACGACGCCCGTGATTTCTGGTCGCACGATATTTTACCGACCACCATCAACGTCGCGCTGACCGGCTATCGTCATTGTGGACGCTACATCAACGGGTCGTATGTGCTGTACCCGGTCACCGAAGTACGCACGGTGGAGTTCAACAGCTACGTCAAAGGCGTGATACCCAACGAATGGTTGTCCTCGTGGGATCAAGCCGCACTGCGGGCGGGTGGTGTCGCCGCCAAGATGTACGCCTGGTGGAAGATCAACATCGGCCCGCGTGGCACCTTCGAGGGCAAGGACTATGACGTCCGTGCCGATACATGCGATCAGGTTTACGTGCCCAACAGCGAACGCTCATCGACCAACGAAGCCATCGACCTGACGTGGAACTGGATTCTGCGCAGCAATGAGCGCGTCAGTCGCTTGCACTACACCGACCGTGTGAGTACGTGTGAGCGCGTTGGCCTGTCGCCGTGCATGGGCCAATGGGATTCACAGGACATGGCGGAAGACGGCGCGAGTTGGCAGGAGATTCTGCTCTACTTCTATGAAGGCTTCGACCTCAGCCTCGCCAGCGATGAACTCCCGATGTCACCCTCGAACGAAAATCTCGTGGTCAACGGCGACTTCGACCAGGACGCGATTTTCTGGTCAAACCGACCAGGCACCGATTACGCCGTCTACGACGAAGGCGCGGGCAAGTTCCTTGCGTGGAAAGGGCGCGAAGGGGCTACCGGCGTCATGTCACAGATGTTGAACTACAGCATCCCGGCGGGGAGTGTCGCTGAGGTCTCGCTCGAACTGGGCAATACCAGTAGCGTCGAGAAGCGTGTGCGCGTTTACCTGCACCAGTTCACCGGTGGTGCGCCGGTCTGGTCAGGCGCGGCGATGTGCGAGTTTACCCTCGCGCCGGATACCCCGTTGAGCAGCCATGTGATGCGCTACCGCGTCCCGGCGACCTGGGATAACACCCGCCTGTGGCTGGAGGGCACCCCGGTCGATAACCAGCCGGACATCCTGACGGACAGCGTGCGCGTGAGTCGTTATGACACGCTCAACCAGCGTAATCTAGGATGCTTCGCCCCGGTCAGCCAAACTGATTGGTGGGACTTCTCCGGTGCGGGTAGCCCTTATGGTTGGATCAGTGGGAGTGACAGCCTGCATAACCCGGCCCTCAACGGCGACGGTATCCAATACACCATTACCGACGATGACCCGCATTTGCTGGGGCCGAGCTTTGCCGACATCGACGCGGCGAACTATCGTTATGTGTTCGTCAAAATGCGTTCAACGGCGACCAACTGTGGTGCGATCAGCTTCACCACACCGGGGCAGCAGGGATTCCAGGCCACGCAGCGCGTAGATTTTGACATCATCCCGGATGGCACCATGCGCGATTATCTGGTGGATATGAGCGCCAACACCAATTGGACGGGGGCCATCAACCGCCTGCGCCTCGATGTGGCCTGCGATGACCACACCACCGATGAAACGATCACGATTGAGCGCGTCATCTTGTGGGACAGCGCCGAACCGCCCCGCGCCCCCGCGCCGATTATGCGCCAATCCCCCGCAAATGGCACCGAAGTTGGCTTTAACGATACCGTCACGCTTGTGTGGCAACCGGATACCAACGCCGAGTGGTATCACATCTACCTGGGTAACGCCGACGGTACCGTGCTTGACCAATGGGTCGAAGGCACGCAGGTCTGTGACGAGACAAGCTGCACCTATCCTGATGATCTCGTGCTCGCTGCCGGCGGCTATGACTGGTGGATGGCGGCCTGGGGTATCGGTGGCATGGGCGCATACAATCAAACCACGTTCGATGTGTCGTCCAATAAACCGGGCGCGATTGTCCGTGAAACGCCGCAAGATCCGCTGACGTGGTCGGGGTTGACCTGGGAACACCGCCCGGATACGGTCTGGTATCACGTTTACCTGATGAGAGATGGTAATGTCATCCTCAACCGATGGTACGAGGCCAAAGCGATCTGCGATGAGGCGGCAGTCTGTGCGGTTCCAGAGGCGGGCTGGTTCGTCAACGGCACTTACGATTGGTGGATGGCGGGCTGGAACCCCAACGGCACCGGTGAATACACCAACACACCCTTCGCGCTCGCGCTGGCAGTCCCTGACCGCGTCAGTCGGACGATCCCGGCGACCCCGGCACGTACCACTCTCCCCTGGGTGCGTGATCCCAAAGCGGCCTGGTATCACGTCTACCTGGCGCGGGACGATGAGCCGATCATTGACAAGTGGTTCGACGCCGACGAAATCTGTGACGATGCCATCTGCGAGATCGACGCCCGCACGCTGGAAAACGGCTCGTATCGCTGGTGGATGGCGGCCTGGGGGCCGGGTGGTATGGGCAACTACGACGAGGTCGCATTTGTCATCGGGCTGGCGGCACCGGAGGCTATCCCGCGTGTGAACCCCATCGACAGCGCGACCGTCATCGGCGGGTTAGAGGCGTTACAATGGTCAGACGTCGCGGGTGTAGCGTGGTATCACGTCCAGCTCAGCGGGCCGGGCGTCGAGCGCGACCAGTGGGTCGATGGCGCGGTCGTCTGCATGGATGAGACCTGTACGCTTGAGGTCAACATCACCACGCCGGGTAGCTACACCTGGACGATGAAAAGTTGGGGGCCGGGTGGCATAGGAATCGAGGACTCGATCACCTTCACAGTGGAGTAATCATCAATCATCATGTGGGGCGGCCTGCGATGGTCGCCCCATTTGCATCAGGTTGAGGTGACGCGGTCTTTTTTGACCAACGCCTTAGCCTTTTCTCGTGCGGGGTCGGCGACTTCGCGGTCGGCAACCAGGTTACCCCCACGAGCCGTCGCCCCGATGACGATTGCCGCACTCACCAGCACGACATTTTTGATGATGTATTGCCCTTCTAACGTCGGGGAATAGGGGAACGTCATCCACGTCTCGTCGGGGAAGATGAACAGCGGTGTCACCGTGCCGACCATCTGCGCGAACAGCAACAAGATTATCACCCGCAAAAACTTACCGGAGATCAACCCCAGGCCGATCACACACTCCCAGACTGCCAGCACCGGCAGTGAGAGCGACGGCTCGATGATCCCGAACGTCAGCGTCTCAATGGTCTGGGTCGCCAGTCCTTCCGCCGGGCTGGCATCAGGGAAGAACTTCAACACGCCAAACCAGAAGAAAACCACCCCCACACTGATGCGCAGCAATAATACCCCATAGAGCGCCATCCAGTTCGTCAGGCGATTGTCGAATGTGTCAAACAAATTCTGCAAACGTTGCATTCTACAACAATCCTTGTATAACCTGTGAAATTGTTCACAATAGATTTTACATCACATGCTCGGCCCTGTCAGCATCCATACGCTGAGTCTCACATATTTCTTACGGATAGCATCACAATCGCTTAGAAAGCCCTCTATCATATCTAGGCGAAGCGCAGTATGTTCAACGATATGACTCATAATCTCACAAGGGAGACTCACATGAAGCGATCTGTTTTACTGCTGACATTATTCATCTTAGTGCTGGGGAGCTTCGGCGGGGCGCTTGCGCAAGAGACGCCCGTACCCGGTGACGACCCCGCCGACGGCGAGGTGACGATTGACATCGACGAAGCCGCCCAGGACACCGTTACTGCGGCGGAGAGCGCCGCCGAAACCACCGTCGAGTCGATCGGTGATTTACTCGACCGGCTGGGCACCGTGCCGGAAAACGACATCGCCCGTGTGATGCTGGTCGTCGGCGGGTTGATCTTGCTGGTGGCGGGCTGGCGCATCTACGAGTTCATCATCCTGATCTCCGGGTTGATCGTCGGGGCATCGGTCGCGGTGGACGCCGTCGCCGGGGAAGCCCTCGCGGTGCAGCTCGTCGCGCTGGTGATTGGTGGCATCGTCGGGGCGCTGCTAGGGGTGTTTCTGTACTATCTGGCGGTGTTCTTCACCGGTGTTTACGTCGGCATCGGAATAGCGAACGCGCTCGGCGAAGCCCTCGACCTGACACCCGTGACCGACCTTGCGCTACTCATCGGCGGCATCATCGGCGGGGTGATTTTGCTGGCACTGGCAACCGAACTGCTGATCGTGTATGCGGCTATCGTCGGGGCGCAATTGCTCGTGCTCGGCCTGGGCCTCGACCCGGTGTGGATTCTGATCTTCGCCATCGCTGGTGTGGTGTTGCAGGTGGTCGCCTCTCGCCAGACCGGGCGTAAAATCCGGCGGCGTCCGCGCTCGTTGTGGCGGCGGTCGTAGCGTTACTGGCATAATAAGCGGCGTTCTGATTTGATTACCGAGGAGACATCATGGACGCCAAAGACGAGCGCCGCACCCACTATCGCCATTTTCTACAAATCCCTACCCGCTGGATCGACAACGACATCTACGCGCATGTCAACAACGCGACCTATTACACCTACTTTGATACGATCATCAACCGTTATCTGATCGAGCAGGACGCCCTCGACCCGGCGACTGGCTCACGAGTTGGCCTGGCGGTGGAAACGTTCTGCCGCTTTCTCACGCCTATTGCCTTCCCTGATGTGCTGGATGTGGGCTTACGGGTCGGCAAGTTAGGCAATAGTAGCGTGCGCTACGAACTGGCGATCTTCAAGGACGGGGTCGAGACAGCGTGCGCAGTCGGGCATTTCGTCCACGTTTTCGTAGAACGTGATACCAACCGACCGACTCCCATTGAGGGCAAACTGCGTGAGGCATTGTCACAGTTGGTGGTGTAGTTTCATCGTCATTGTGAACGGGTTAGAATTGAATCCAGATATTATATATTATCGAAGAACGCGCTCAAAACCCCTAAGAAGCCGTTTGAGAAGTATTATTTCGGTAATTTCGGTAATTTTTGGCCCTCATCCCCCGACCCCTTCTCCCCAACGCTTCGCTGGGAGAAGGGGAGAAAATCGTTCT
>DAOTTX010000481.1:0-1946 GCA_034437515.1 Anaerolineae bacterium | reverse complement strand
CGCCAGGCGGCCCTGGTAGTTGACGGTCGTCGCGCTGGGGCCGGGGGCGTTCGTCGCGGCGAAGGGTTGCGCCCAGATCGATTGTGTGGCGATGAGTAGCGCGATGAGGATCAAGGTGCCACCGTTGGGGATAAGCCAACGTAAGAAAAGACGCAAGCGATTTGGTTGAGATGACGATGTACATTGTGCCTTTTCGCGTTGCTGGTCAGCTTTATATTGCTCGATCATCTCTGCAAAATACATCAGGAAGCTCTTCTGCTTGTTCATCTGTTTGACTCCTTATGTTTGTTTAGGGAAAGAGAAAGGCATTCATCCATCCCGTGTATATTACCGCTTCTCCAGAATCACACTGGACTCGTATTTCCACGGTATGATTACCTGGGTCGAGTTCTTTTGCTACACTGTTAGCAAGCGTACACCAGGCCCCACTGTCTGTAGAACTATTTCGACATCCACCGATTGCTGTCATACCTGCCGCAGTCTTTACAGAACTGCCATTCACATAAACGGCTGTGTAAACATTACCCTTCGTGGCAAGATTACGACCCACCCCTGTGAAGTCCACAAAAAGAGTTTTCTGGTCATCAATTTCTATGTCGATACTCAGGCCGGGGATGACCTGATAAGTTCCGTCGCATTGCGGAAGCGTCCAGTATTCCTCTGAGGTGCTTGCAGTAAGAATGGGTATAGCGGACATAGCTAACTTGTCTGAGGAGATCGCCCCATCCGCAATCTGATTCGACCCTATCGCGCCATCCGGCACGGTGAGCGCCATCCCCGCAATCGGCACGGAGCGAATCAACTCGCGTGGACTCAGCGTCTCCCCACCGACGGTGATTTCGAGATAGCGGTCGCCGTTCCACGTCGTGGTGGGGATGCCGCCCGTGGTCCGGCTGCCCAGGCCCACGCTGAACAGGCCGTCGCTCACCGGCACGGCGTCGTGGACTTCCGGCCCCCACATCAGGTTGCCGTCCGTCGCCGCGTCGTAGAGGGCGAAGGACATCCCGTAGCTGCCGTCGAGGGGCGTTCCCAAGTTATCGGCCAGGCGGCCCTGGTAGTTGACGGTGGTCGCGCTCGGGCCGGGGGCGTTGGTCGCCGCGAAGGGTCGCGCCCAGATCGATTGTGTGGCGATGAGGAGGGCGATTAGGATCAAGGTGCCGCCGTTGGGGGTCAACCAGCCAATGAGTCGGCGCAGGCGGCCCGGTTGTGAATATGCGCCGGACGACGATTCAGACTTACGCCAGTAACGGTCAATCAACGCTGCCAATTCTATGATAAAACTTCTGTGCTCGTCCATTGCAAAAACCTCCTTATAAACCAACCCTTGGCCACATTAGGCTATCTCTGGTTATTATTGGCCAATAGCTAACCACTGAATATTGCCGTAGTTTGATGTACTCATCTGATTAATAGTAAACCCTGTTGTAGATACAGCAGAAACAATGTAATTTCCAGATCCGCCAGCAGCTTCACGTTGCGTAATGAAGACCAAGGGTGTTTTAGTAAAGGGTTGTGCAAAAGTCACACTGACATTACCACGAACATTACCTATGTAACCGTATCGTATCACAGTGTTGTCATTAACAGGGTCACGAATAAATGAAGGTGCTTTATCTTGCGTTACTGACCCATCCGCAATCTGCACGGTTCCAACCGCCCCATCCGCGATCTGCACCGCCCCCACTGCCCCATCGGCAATCTGACTCGATCCAATCGCCCCATCCGGCACCGTGAGCGCCATCCCGGCAATCGGCACGGAGCGGATCAACTCACGTGGACTCAACGTCTCCCCGCCGACGGTGATTTCTAAGTAGCGGTCGCCATTCCACGTCGTCGTGGGAATGCCGCCGCTGGTCTGGCTGCCCAGCCCCACGCTGAACAAGCCGTCGCTTACGGGCACGGCGGGATGCGCCTCCGGCCCCCAGATGAGATTGCCGCCGGTCGCC
>DAOTTX010000480.1:0-14357 GCA_034437515.1 Anaerolineae bacterium | reverse complement strand
TGAAAACAAACCTGAATGATTTTGTGTTGCTTAAAAGTGAGTAAAATCATTTAAATCCGTTTTATTTTCTCCATAACTTCATAGATTGTGCTAGAATTGCCACATTGTTTATTAAAACACCTACGAACGTCAAGGTTTCCTCATTGGTGAACTTACGCATCCCTAATCAAATATTGCGCCCATCTCATGCTACAATATTTGTGTTTAACACAATCTTTATACTTATCTTACGCGTTTATTATGCGCCTGTCACCAATGGCACATCTCGTGTATGATTGAGTATATCAAGCAAAAACACCAATTTTACAGCTCCTAAGGAGGCTTGGCGGTTAAAAAGAACACCACTTTCAATAAGTCAGTGTTGTCCAAATCACTGCAACCGTCATGGACCTTTGATTCCAGGACGACAAAAATAAAACGTTCGATAGATCAACAGTTGGCAGGCAAAGGTATAACGTGATCCAAGAACTTGTGAACCGGGCCGATCAGCGCGGCTATATTACATTCGACGACGTACTGGAAATCCTAGAGGAGGACGACGAGAGTGACAACGTCGCAGCCATAGAGGCTATTCTCCTCCAACTCGACGAAATGGGGATAGACATCCAGAAGGAAGGCGACGAAAGCCCACTCAATGTAGGTGAAGACACCGATAGTGATTTTGAACCGAAGGAGAAAGTCAAAGACCCTAGCGTTGGCGACATCGGCGCAGTTTCCTCAGACGACCCCGTAGGACTTTATTTTCGTCAGATGGCACAAGAACCCCTCCTCACTGCTGAAGAAGAAATTGATCTCGCAAGACGCATCGAACTCGGTAAGAAAGCTCAAGAACGCCTACAACGCCCTAGCACCTGCGAAAATTATAAAGAATCTTGGTTAAAAAATATTGAGCGCGTCGCTTATGATGGGCAAGCAGCCCGCGAACATCTTGGTCGTGCCAACACACGATTGGTGATCAGCATTGCCAAACGCTACATGAGCCAGGGGTTGCCGTTCCCAGATTTGATTCAAGAGGGGAATGTCGGTTTGATGCGCGCTGTAGACAAATACGATTATAAGCGTGGCTATCGATTCAGCACTTACGCTACCTGGTGGATCCGGCAGGCCATCACCCGCGCCCTCGCGCAGAAAACGCGCACCATTCGCATCCCGCTCCACATGACGGAGCGCATCCGGCAGATGTACCGCACCGCCCAAACAATGGAACAAGATATGGGACGGCGGCCCACCCCGGAGGAGATCGCCAAAGAGATGGAACTCCCCGCTGATGCTGTGCGCGGCATGATGGACGCCAGCCAGCACGCTATCGCATTGGAGCGCCCAATCGGTGATGAGGGTGACAGCGAATTCGGCGACTTCATCGAAGATCAGGAATCCCTCAGCCCGGTTGAAGTGGCGACACATCATCTGCTCGAAGAGACAATCGAAGAAGTGCTAAGCGAACTCACCCCTCGTCAAAGCCATATCCTACGCATGCGCTTTGGCCTCGGTGGTGGCGAACCGCACACCCTCGAAGAGATCGCCAATCGCTTCAGTCTCAGTCGGGAGCGCATCCGTCAATTAGAAAAAGAAGCCCTGCGGCGGCTGCGGCACCCAAGACTGGCACACAACCTCAAGGATTATCTGGCGTAACTTTCAACACTTGAGCGCGTACTTCGACAGTATACTAAGAGAGAGTCAGCACAATGCTGGCTCTCTTTTTGATGTGTGTATCTGGTATTGACTGATGGAAGCCACCCAACAACCTGAGATCACCACCCTGCCTGACGACCCGCACCTGCGACCGGCGCTGTTGGTCGGGCTGGTGACGCTGATCGTCACGACGCTGCTGTGCCTGCCGTTGCTGCTCAACCATAAGGACGGCGTGCTGGCCTTCGCCCACATCGGCACGCGCTTCTCCGAAGGCATCGAAGGCGGCAGCAAAGGCTACGACGGGCAATTCGCCTATTTCATCGCCCGTGATGGTGCCGCCGCCGCTGATTTAATCGACGGGCCATCGCTGCGCTACCAACGTATTATCTACCCGGTGTTAGCACGGGCTTTGGCCTTCGGTAACGCCGACCTGGTCGCGTGGATGCTGCTGCTCATCAACCTGGTCGCCCATAGTGCCGGTGCCGGGATGCTGGCTTACATCCTGCGCGGGTGGGGCGCACCCGCCGCCGGCGCGTTGATTTACGGCTTCTGGCTCGGCAATTTATTTGCAATCAGGTTCGATTTAAACGAGCCGTTATGCTTCGCGCTGGCACTCGCGGCGATCATCGCCTACCAGCATCAACGCTACCGCTGGACGATCTTCTTACTCATCCTCTCCACGCTGACCAAAGAACTCGGCGCGATCTTCGCGGCGGGGTTGGCGCTTCATGCCTTCTGGCAGCGGCGGTTCGGCTGGTCAATTTTGATCTTCAGTGGCCCGGTGCTGGCGTTCCTCACCTGGTGGGGCATCATGCGATTGTGGTTCGGCACACTGCCAACACGCTACCCGGCAGCCAAACTGCACCTTTTACCCTTCGAGGGGATGTTCTCGTTGGTGAACGATCATCCCCGGTTGGCAGAAATCGACCAGACCACGCTCAACTTACAATTCGGGCTGCTGGTCTTCTTCATGGGGCTGCCGACGCTGGTCTTTCTGGTCGCCGCGCTGGGGCAATGGTTCAAACGACGTGATCTACCGCTGGCGGTCGCGCTGACCCTACCCGCTGCCGGCTTTGTGATGACCATGCCCGATGTAAGCTGGCACGATCAAGTGGCGGTATATCGCGTCGGCACACCGGTTGTGATCGCGGGGATTTTGTTCACCGGCTACACGGCACGCGAACGTTTAAAATGGCTGGCGGCGTGGTGGCTGCCGGCGGCGCTGATTATCTTCTTGATACCGGGCTTATGGTCTGGTGGTACTTGAGGAGACTTTCCTCTACAATCGAAAATAAACGTTCGGAGATAAGATATGCAGCAGCAAAAACCACACTATGCCTTTTTTAACGGCGAGATCGTCCCACTGGCAGAAGCGAAGATTAGCGTGATGACGCACGCCTTCAACTATGGCACCGGCGTCTTCGGGGGGTTGCGCGGTTACTGGAACGACGATGAGGAACAACTTTTCATCTTCCGCCCGCACGACCACTTTGAACGGCTGGTGAACTCCGCGAAGTTGATGCGCATCAACCTGGATTACAGCGCCGCCGAACTCACCGAAATCCTGCTTAAACTGCTCCGCAAAGAAGGCTACCGCACCAATTGTTACGTCCGTCCGCTGGCCTACAAATCAACCGAAATGATCGGTGTGCGCCTGCACGATGTCGATGACGCCTTCACCATGTTCGCGCTACCCTTCGGGCGCTACGTCGCCAACGAGGAAGGCGCACACGTTTGTTTTTCCGCGTGGCGGCGCATTGACGACAACTCCATCCCCGCACGCGGCAAGGTCACCGGCGCGTATGCCAACTCTTCGCTGATTAAAAGTGATGCGTTGCTGGCGGGCTACGACGAGGCGCTGGTGCTCAACGAGGACGGACACGTCGCCGAGGCCAGCGCCGCCAACTTGTTCATGGTGCGGGACGACGAAGTCATCACCCCGCCGGTCAACGCCAACATCCTCGAAGGCATCGTGCGCCGCTCGATGGTTCAGCTACTACGTGATGAAATGGGTATTAACGTGATCGAACGCAACATCGACCGCACAGAAATCTATCTCGCCGATGAGTTGTTCATGTGTGGCACGGGTGTGCAGATCGCCGCGATTACGAAGGTCGAGCATAGGCCGGTCGGCACTGGCTATATGGGGCCAATCACCACCCAACTGCGTGACATCTTCTTCGGCACGGTCACGGGGAGGAACGCCACATATCGTGATTGGCTGACCCCGGTCTACGTGAGCGAACCGGCACAGACGTCATAAAGTTCACTGCGCTTGGATGTACGTCAAGTTGGTGCAAACCATGCGTGCTGCCCCTCACCCCCTGCGACTAATGTAATGTCGCTTTCCCCCTCTCCTACACACACCTTTTACAAGGCTAGAGAGAGGGGGAGTAGTTGTCTACGACAACCGAAAACGCAGGTTTCGCAAGTCGTTCTCTCCGTGTGGGAGAAGGCTTTAGGATGAGGGGGCGAAACGTATGAGATCGAAATATACACGCGCCGTTTCGCCATTCTATGCTCTTGATTTCCGTGTGCAATCCTTGTATACTTCGGGATGCCTCAAGGGCGCATAGCTCAGCTGGTTAGAGCGCACGGTTCACATCCGTGAGGTCAGGGGTTCGAGTCCCTTTGCGCCCAACAGTGCGTAAATCACTAACCTCTTTACGAGATTGCCTTGCAAAAGGCAATTTTTGATTCCACAAAGCAGCGCCGGACGATTGCTAAAGTCACACTCATCATGGAGTGCTAATCTACAGGGCATTCAAATTTGCCATGACAAACAAAAGCGAGGCGCTGTGAAGCTCTACAACACCCTGACCGGACAACTCGACCCCGTGACCAGCGATGACGGGGTTTTCCGTATGTATGTGTGTGGTGTCACGCCATATGCCACCACACACTTAGGCCATGCGTTCACATATATTTGCTTTGACGTGCTGGAGCGTTACCTCGAATACAAGGGTTACGAAACCCTCACAGTGCAGAACGTGACCGACATCGACGACGACATCCTACGTAAGGCCGACGAGGAAGGCATCCCCTGGGACGAACTCGGTAAACGTGAGACGGACAAGTTCATAAACGACATCAAGGCGCTGAACATCCGTATGCCCGACCACTTCCCCTATGCCACACAGGAAGTGCCACAGATCATCGACATCGTGCGCGGCCTGCTGGATAAGGGCTACGCCTATGAAGTGGACGGCAACGTCTACTATGACACCAAAAAAGATAGTGAATTCGCCCATCATCTAGTAGACATGCCCTACGAACAGCTTTTAGCGACCGCCAACGAGCGCGGTAACTTCCCAAATGATGAAAAAAAACGTGATCCGCTGGATTTTGTGCTGTGGCAGGCCGCCCAACCCGGTGAGCCGACCTGGGCAAGTCCCTGGGGAGAAGGTCGCCCCGGCTGGCACATCGAATGCTCCGCGATGAGTATGCATTACCTTGGCCCGAAGATTGACATCCATGCGGGCGGCTCCGATTTGATCTTCCCGCATCATAGCTGTGAGATCGCCCAATCCGAGCGGTACAGTGGGGAAGCGCCCTTCGTGCGCTACTGGTTCCACATCGCAATGGTGCGTATGGACGGCGAGAAGATGAGTAAATCCCTCGGTAACATGGTCTTCGTGCGCGACTTGCTCAAGCAACACGCGGCGGATGCGATCCGCTTGTATCTGCTCTCACATCATTATCGTGATCCCTGGTCGGTTGATAACCGCGACGAGGAAATCGCACAGGCGACCGAGCGGCTGAGGGACATCCGGGCGGCGCTGGAAGCAGCCAGCGGTGACGGCGAGCCACTCGACGGCAAGACGCACGAGCAGGCGTTTGTCGCCGCGATGGATGACGACCTGCAAACCGGCAAAGCTATCAAGCAGCTCGACACGCTGGCGACCGCCATCATCGACGCCACCGGGGAGCGCGATCTTCATCAAGCGCAGACGACACTACGCACGCTCTGTGATGTCATTGGGCTTGCTTCTGCGAACTAACGGATCTGTACATTCAAAAATACATGGTCGTAGCACGGAGATAAGACTTATCCTCACCCCTTCCGAACGAGCCGCAACGAGTAAGGGGTGCGGACATCAAAAATTAAGGTCAGCCATTTCCATTAGCCATAACCACCCGGAAATGAGCGGAAAGATAACCGTTTGGCTTCTCCGCTCAATGAACTTTTCACAAATTTTTGCAAATCTTCGCTTGACTTTAATCCATGGTTTGTATGAAAATTTTAGTGTTGGTAAAACGATTACTTAACAAATAGGCATACAGATAATGAAGACGGACACAATCAAGCCTGTGCGCTGGCAAGATTGGACGACCCTCGGTATACGCTGGTTGCTCTTAATCGGTGCGGTGCTGACGGTCATCCTCTCCAGGATGCTACAAGAACCACCGGTCACCGACCTGTACGAAGGTCTACCGGTCGCCGGTGGGGTGGTTGCTGGCGCACTCATCATCCTCGGTATCACCATCGCCATCCGTCAGTTGAACGTGATGACTCCCTTCGTCCTTGTGTTGAGTGACTGGGTTATACTCGGCGCATTCGTACATCTGGTCGAAGCTGACACGGTCATCAGCATCGGGCTTGCAGCCGCGTTGATCGTCGCTGGTCTGTTGCACCTCGGCCCCATCTGGGGGGTAATGCAGGCGATTGGCGTCATCGCCATCGGTGCGGGTCTGGTCGTCTACCTCAATGACACGGAAGACCTACAACCCCTACTCGAAGCCTACGCGCTGCCCGGTGCGGTGATTTTGCTACCGCTCGTTGGCACCCTCGCCTGGACGCTTGCCCGGCAACGGTACGATTACAGCAATAAGACCGCACTCGACCGCATGGCACAAGCCCGCGCCGAACAACTCCGTGACATGGAAGAACGCACCGCCACCATCGCCAAAATGTCCGATGCGTTGGGTGGCACCCTGCACTTTCAAAAGATCCTCGATGCCGCGCTCGACATCGGTTCGTTGAGCATTAACCGACGTTCTAAACAGCGCGTGGTCAGCGTGGTGATGCTGTTTCGAGACAACGGACGCCTTTACGTCAACGAATCTCGTAGCCTGAGTTTCGTGGAAGGCGTCAGCTTGAAAGGCGAAGACGGCATCATCGGTGAGGTGCTGCGCGAAGGGGTGCCCGTCATCGGCAAAGATCCCTCGAAAGACCCCGAACTACGCGAGCTTGGCATGGCGGGGATTCGCTCCGTACTGGTGCTGCCACTTCGGGCACATTATGAGAACTTCGGCGTGTTGATCTACGGCAGCGATGCGTCGCGTGTCTTTCAGGAAGACCACGTCCATACCCTGAAGGCAATCGCGATTCAGGCCACACTCGGCTTGCAGAACGCCGTGCTTTATCGTAACCTTCTCGAAGAAAAAGAACGTATCATCCAGATGGAAGAAGACGCCCGTAAATCACTGGTGCGCGACTTGCACGACATCCCCACACAAACCATCGCCGCCGTGACCATGCGCCTCGGCATCATGCGCCGAATGCTGGAAACTGACTCCGGCGACATCATGGAAGAAGTCGAAGAGACCGAGGTGATGTCTCGCCGGGCGACCGAGGAAATCCGGCATGTGCTATTCAAACTGCGTCCGCTGGCGCTGGAAAGCCAGGGCTTGAGCGCCGCGCTAGGTCAACTGGCGGACAAGATGAAAAAGACCTACAAGCAAAACATGGTCGTCAAAGTGCAGGATGATATACAGGAGTATCTGGACGATGCCCAGCAGGGCGCATTGTTCTACCTGGTCGAAGAGGCCGTTAACAACGCGCGCAAATACGCCGAAGCAGATTTGATCGGCGTGCAGATCGTACAAAAAGAGGATCTCATCGCGGTACGCATCGCGGATAACGGCAAGGGCTTCGACGCCGCCGCCGTCAACGCGAATTACGATGACCGCGGCAGTTTCGGTATGGTCAACATGCGCGAACGTGCCGAACTACTCAACGGCACGCTTGATCTAAAGAGCGTCCCCGGCAAGGGCACCACCATCACCGTAAAAATTCCTATCGACATTCAACAATCTATCGCCAACGGTGGCAGCGCGGAAGCATTCGCCCCGTCAAGCAAGCTGGCGGCCTATGCCCGCACCAATGTGGATCGGATGCGCGAGTATTGACGCTTCCGCAAAACTCGCTATGCTAAGACGCACATATCGCGCGTTTTTTATTGTGTAGGTGCTGATGTCTCATTCTGATCTCGCTGCTTTGCGCGGGGAACCCAGTTATGTGTGGCGAGCCGGGCAAGAACGCCGCCTGAAGATGGTTGAACGCTGGGCGGCCTTGCACGAAAAGGCCCGTGTGCTCGATCATGGTGGGGGCAACGGCATGTATGCCTCGCAGATCCGGCGGCGCTACACCCCCCACGTCGAGGTATTCGACATCGAACTGGCACGCGCCCAGGAAGCACAATCCGAAGCGCCCCATGCTGTTGTCGCCGCTGCGGAGGCATTGCCCTACCCGACGAACTACTTCGACGCGCTGATTTCCAACGAAGTGCTGGAGCACGTCGCCGATGACCGCGTCGCCGCCGGTGAGATCGTCCGCATCCTGAAACCGGGCGGGCGCGGTGTGATCTTCGTGCCGAACCGCTGGTATCCGGTTGAGACGCACGGGCATTACTGGCGCGGTGAGTATCATTTCGGCAATACCCCGCTGATTAACTACCTGCCCGACCGCTACCGAGATCGTCTCGCGCCCCACGTCCGGGCATATACCAAACGCGGTCTGCTGGCGCTGTTCGCTGATTTGCCGGTCAAAATCGCACACTACGAACGTATCTACGGCGGTTATGACAACATCATCGCCCGCATCGGCGACCCTGGACGATGGCTGCGTGATTTGCTCTATCGGTTCGAGGGCACCCCCCTGGATACCTGGGGCCTCTCGCACCTGCTCGTGGTGGAAAAGACGTAGCTACGCGCCGTCCGTCCATACCGGCAGGTGACCGAGTGCGACGACGCCCGCCCACTCTGCCGCGTCGCCCTCGGTAAAGATCGCCGCCTCGACGGTGACGTTCGCCCCGGCGTCGTCCATGATCTCGCGCATCCCCTGAAGCGTGCTGCCGGTGGAGATCACATCATCGACCAGCGCGACTTTGCTATTTTTGACGAGCGCGTGGTCTTTCTCATCAAGAAACAACGTCTGCGGCTTGCCGGTAGTGATGCTCAACGTCTCCGATTTGAGCGCCTCGCCCATGTAGGGCTTATACGCCTTGCGCAGCACCACGTAAGGCTTGTCCGTCTCCGCACTGAGCATGTGAATCAACGGGATGCTTTTGGCCTCAGCGGTGACCAGCACATCATAGGCTTTGCTGGTGAGTTTTTCCGCGAGGGCTTTCGCCGCCGCGCTGACCAGTTCGGTATCGCCGAGGATGTTTAAAATGGCGATGCGCAAGCCAGGCTTAACCTCAAACAAGCGCAGATCACGCTGCACCCCGGCGACCGTCACCCCGTATGTTTCGTGCGTATCCTTCACGCTTCTCGCTCCTATTTTCCGTCGTGGAAGATCAATTTTTCGTCACACAAATAAGCCACATCACCCACACTCAGCGGATGCGGTGCTTCGATCAGTTCCCCATCAATCATCGTACCGTTGGTACTACCCAGATCTTCGATGTAGAGTTTATCGCCCTCGCGCCGGATTTGACAATGGAAGCGCGAAACACCGGACGCTGCAATACCGATCTCGTTATGTTTGCTGCGCCCAACGCGCATCAGATCACCTTGCAATACGAAAGTCTTGTCGTTCCAGGTGACCTGTGTTGGCGTGACGCCCTTACGTGGCTCCACCTGGATAGACGGTGATTCCAGCCGCTTGGGTTTGGTGTCGTTGGTCGGCTTCTGGCTGCGCTGTTGCTCACGCACACGCAGCATCATCGTGTCTTGATGGCGGCTGGTCATCGTGTAAAACGCCTGGGTGGACATGGTCTTGCGGCTGTACTGTCCGTAATGTTCGTCGCCGCGCTCTAACTCTTTGGCCTGTGCGACGAGCGCGTTCTTTTCTTCCAATAGTTCGGGTTCAAAGGACTGCGAATGCTCGATCATCGAGGCGGCTTGCAACAAAATCTGCGAAGCGTTTTTGTATTCCCCGCGATCTGCTAGCTTAATCGCCCGCTGGCGAGACTGCGCCGCCTTCAACAGCAACACGGAATTTTCGACCTCCGGTTTAGGCAGCAGGGGTTGACCGCTGGCGGGTTCCACGCGCACCTTGACGGGCAGTTCGATCACATGATGCTGGGTCGTCTCGTCTTTGAGTTCGTCGTACTCAAAGCGCAGTGTGGCGATCTCGATCTCACCGACCGACTTTAACGGCGTGACGTTCAGTTCCAGCAGCAGCGCCTTGATCTCATCACCGAAAACATCCCCCATGCGGAAGGCCGTCTGACGACCGTCGCTGTGTTCCGGGTAGGCGTTCAACTGTTTGACCATGTTCACCTGTGCCGAGGGTTGCACCGACACCAGCAGATTTTGCCCGACGACGTTTAACAAGCCCTGTAACTCTTCCCGAAAGATGGTCGGCGCGACCTCCGGGCTTTCGATGAAATAAAACGCCCCACCGCCGGCTGTCGCCAACGCCATTAGTAAGTCCTCGTTGAAGTCCGTGCCGAGGCCCATAGTCGTCGTGCTGATATTTTCCTCGAACTTCTGCCGCATCATCGAGACCAACCGTTCGGAATCGGTCACCCCGCGATTCGCCAGCCCATCACTCATCAAGATAACCCGATTGAGGTAGCGCGTATCGAGATTCTGCGCGACCAATTTACACGCT
Source organism: Anaerolineae bacterium (assembly GCA_034437515.1). Classification (GTDB taxonomy): domain Bacteria; phylum Chloroflexota; class Anaerolineae; order Aggregatilineales; family Phototrophicaceae; genus DAOTTX01. The sequence goes on along the minus strand of DAOTTX010000480.1, from coordinate 3,943 downwards.
TCCAGCCAGCCGCTGCTGAGGTTGGTCGTCCCGCCGGGTTTGATGGTGGCAAGACGTTGGTTAATCACATCTTTCCGCTGGACGCTCTCTGGCGCAAGCAGCGTCTCGACCTTGTCGTTGTACAGGACAACGGAAAGCACATCCTGTGTGCCGAGATTTTGCACCAGCATCTGCGCGGCCTGCCGGGTATAGTCGATCTTATCACCCGCCATTGACCCGCTGCGGTCAATCACCAGGCTAATGTTTAACGGGCGGCGTTGCCGGTCTGCCTGGGCGGGGCCGCTGACAAAGCGTGCCATCAGGTTGATTTTGTGCGACTCGTTGAGCGTCAACACGTCATAATCTAAAACGAAATCGGCCTGCATACAGTTTCACCGTAAGTTGTCTGTTCGTGTGACGTTATTTTAGCACATCCCGCTGCCGACGTGTGCTGAACTATGAGAATCAAAAAAGGGCGCAGATTGCGCCCCTCGTTTTCAGACCATAATTGTTTATGCTTCTTCGCGTGATTTGACCAACATTCTAAAAACGTCGGACTCGGTGATGATGCCTTCGACGTGGTTCTTGTCATCGACCACCGGCACACCGCTGACCTTGCTTTCCAGCATAATCTTCGCCGCATTGATGACCGGTTCGTCCGCCACGACGGTCATCACCTTCTGTGACATCACATCACCGACCTTCAACTGTGCCCATAGGTAATTCAGTTCCCATATGCTCAGTGAGGTGGCATCCGACGGGCTGGCCTCACGCACGTCACCGATAGTGATGATACCAACGAGCTTTTCACCATTGAGCACGATCAGACGGCGGATCTTATTTTTCTTCATAATCTGGTGTGCATGTGCAATCGGTGTGTCTTCATCAACGCTGATGACTTCACTGGTCATCCAATCGCGTATAAGGATTTCTTCTAACATATGTACCCCGCTTTCTGTAAATTAGTTTAACACTATTTTACCCTATCTAGCCGCGCACGGGTACGATAAAGACCGGACACTCCGTAGAGCCTAATACTTTATTCGCAACGCTGCCAAACAACCAACGGCTGAAACCAGAACGTCCATGCGTGGACATTACAATTGCATCGACACCGAGTTGCTCGGCCTTCTCAACAATTGCCCGTGCCGCATCGTCGATTGTTGTCTCTACAGCGACACGATAGCCTTCGGTACGCAGTTGTTCGGCCTGCCCACACAGATATTCACGCGCATGGGGGAGCAATTTCTCGGTCAGTTCGGCCCGTCCCTCTGCATAATTCGCCGCGACCGGATAGAATGCGACCGAAGGATATTCCGGCACATCCAGCGCGGTGAGTAGTGTGATCTGTCCGTTTTCTGGATCGATGATCTGCCGTGCATAGCCGATTGCGCGTTCCGCGACTTCAGAACCATCTAATGGGAGTAGAATATGCTTTAACATCAATCTATGCTTTCGTCTCAGCGACTCTATAAAACAATCTTAGCACGACTCAACCCCCACTCTTTAGTGACGCAAATCCGAATTTTTTCGATAGATGTCATGAATTTGACCGTTTTCATGATATTCAAACTATATAATGTGATAAAATTTATTTGTTCTTCCATAATCTAAAAACTGGATGTGATCCGATGTCTACTCAACAAAAATGGTACCTCAATAATCGGATTGTTTTCGTGGAATTCGCCGGTGAACTCAGTGTCGATGACATCGTCGAAGCCCTGGAAACGTCGATCAACTATGTTGAACGCAGCGATGCGCAGCCCGTCCACTTCCTCCACGATTGGACCCAACTCAAAAAATTTCCTACGAATATTCTGCAGATCCGGCGGCAGTCAGACATTCGCCTTTCAGACCGGGCAAAATTGGGCTGGATGGTGGCCTATGGCAACGATAACCGCCTGATGCGCTACATCAGCCAGACGGTGACGTATCTGTTTGACATCCGCTTTCGCATGTTTTCCACCCGTGAGGAAGCCTTGCGCTTCCTGCATAAGATGGACGACACCCTGAGTGGTAACCTGCTGCCCATGTAAACGTTTAGACGGTTCGTAATCTTCAAAGCGCATCGACCGTCTCTAACGCCAGTTCGTGCAGGGCGACCACCGCTTTTTCTAAGTCATGATCCGCGACGGAAAACGAGATGCTGTATTCCGACGCCCCCTGTGCGATGGCAAGCACATTCACACCGGCGTCACCTAACACCGTAAACACACGCCCGGCAACGCCCGGTGTGCCTCGCATCCCCGCGCCGACCACCGTGACGATCACCACATCATCGAGGATGCGGACCCCATCGACGTTCTGCCGGGCGATTTCGGCCTGTAGCTCCATTTCGACCGCCAACCGCACGGCATCGGCGCGGTCGTCCATCACCGTGAAACAAAAGCTCTGCTCCGATGACGACTGCGAGATCATCAAAATGTTCGCACCCGCCTGCGCCGATGCTAAGAACGTGCGCCCGGCGATCCCCGGTACACCGATCATCCCCTTACCACTGACGATCATCATACTGGTGTTGCGCACACTGGTCACCGCTTTGATAACCGTTTCACTGGCGTGCGCTTTCTCGCCGATCAACGTGCCCTCGAAATCAGGGTTGAAGGTGTTACGCACACGGATCGGGATACGCTTGCTCAGGATCGGCTGTACGGTCTTGGGGTGCAGCACCTTCGCGCCGTAGAACGCCAATTCCCCCACCTCTTGATACGAGATATAGGGAATCACCCGCGCCCGCCTGTCAATGCGTGGGTCGGTGGTCATCACGCCGTCAACATCCGTCCATACGGTGAACTCATCGCTATCGACGTTTGCGGCGAAGATCGCGGCGCTGAAGTCACTGCCGCCCCGCCCCAACGTGGTAAACACCCCCGTTTGCGTCGCACCGATGAACCCGGTAATCACCGGCACGGTACCCTGGTCTAAAGCGGGCAGCAACACCCGGCGGATGTTTTGCTCGGTCTCCTCCCAGATGGGCTGGGCGTTCTGGTAGGTTTCATCGGTGGTGAGCATGTCGCTAGCATCATATTGTTTGGCGTCAATGCCTTGCTCCCGCAAGACCGCCGCGATCATCCGGCTGCTGAGGCGCTCCCCGAAGGAGACGACCGCGTCCATCACACGCGGGGTGACCTCACCAAGGATGTGAATGGCATCACAAAGTTCGAGATGCTGGTCGAGCAATTTGTTTATCTCAAGGATGATCTGCTCACGCGACTGGTTAGCCGGCATCAGACGGTTGATGGCTTCCTCATGTTTGTCGCGCATTTTGCGTGAAAGCTGGGTGTACTCCCATTTGTCACCGACTGCCGCCATCCGCACGGAGTTCAGCAGCATATCCGTCACACCGGACATCGCCGAGACGACCACCACCAGCCGATCCCCGGACTCGACGGTTTCGCGGACGATCTTGACGACGTTGGTCAGCGCCTCCGGGCTGCCGACTGAGGTACCACCGAATTTCATTGTGAGCGTTTTCATCGTTCGTTCCCTACCCTGGTCTGGTCAAATAAAAAAGCGTGCGGGAGATTTCCGCACGCTATTGAAGTCCTATCCGTTGCAACTACGCTAAGCGAAAATCTCCCCACCGGTTATGGTGCGGCATAGTCATCATAGTCGTCATGGCATAGTTGGCTTGCATTGCATACACTCCTGAATGAAGCATTTTCCTGACAATAGCTTGTATCGTCGGGGATGTCAAGAAAAATATGCGAATTTAATAGCGCATTAAACGAAATTGGTACAGCTACAAGATAGCGTGGTTGCGATTTTTGTTACGACAAAAATCAACACGTGAGCCATAGAGAGCTGAAATGAACTTATAGATTCGCATTTCTGCGGCTCAAAATGTGCTAAATTCAGTAGTTCACGAAAGTTGAGCAAATCTTGAAAAAGTGGTCCAAATTGGACAAAGTTAAGTCATCAAACTGAAACCAGACCAACAAGGACCGAACCGCATGATACCGAA
>DAOTTX010000479.1:0-3042 GCA_034437515.1 Anaerolineae bacterium | reverse complement strand
CTGGGACGACTTCACCTATCGCCTGCACCAGAATCGCAATCGTTTTGCCGTGTCGCTGGCGGATGTTGAGGGCGAAATCCAGATTGAATATGAAAAATCGCTGGCAACGCTGATTCCGATTAAGCATGACCTCGCCCGTACGGATGCGCTGATTGATAAGATTGTCTATCGTCTGTATGGGCTGACGGATGCTGAAATCGAACTCATCGAGCGTCCCGGCTACGAGCAGGCGTTGACCGATGCAAAGGCGCAGGTGGTCGGCGACGACAAGATCGACGACGAGGAGAAGCTGGAAAAGATCGCGGAAGGCATCCTGCCCGCTGCCAAACGCTTCTTCGAGCGCGTCACCCCCGCCGATGTCGAGGCGGCGCTGGATGGCGAACTCCCCCGCTGGCGGGAGCTACCGCCGGATGCGCCCGTGTTCCTGCTCACGGGCGATTACAACCTGCGCTCCCTGCCGGATCACATGGACTTCTCCAGCAGTGTGATCGGGTACATGAAAGCGGTGGAAGTGCTGCTCGACCAACAGGTGTTTGTGCCGTTCCGTCAGCAACACAGCGAAAATGATGTAAATAATCCGGTGTTCAAGCGTTTCATGTCCGGCAAGCAGAAAAACCTGACACTGGGCAACTACGTCTTCATCGTACCGAGCAGCAATGAGGCGGCACTACACAAGTTTATGCGGACTGTTTTCGGCGATGAAAGCGCGATTATTACGGCATTCAAGGACAATGAACAAATCGAGGTTCGCAACAAAGCGGCTCATGACGAGGTGCTGTCCCGCGACGAAGCGCGTCAGGCACGGGCGTGGGCGGTGGGTATTCTGGGGATGGTTTGAAGATGACTGATACAGGAAGGAACAACAAGTGTCTGTAATTTGGACACCGCATGGTGCTTATACAATCACAGCCTACGAGAGCGAGAGCGACCTCGAAGACGCGATCCTTGAAATTCAAACAGAGCTATTTGGATCAAATCGGGTTTATCTCGACATCAAAAAGAAAATCGGAAATCGCACCATCAAGCAGAACATCCCTGATGGCTATTTGATCGACTTAACTGGGCGCAAACCGCGACTCTATGTAGTCGAGAATGAACTGGCATCACACGATCCACTGCGCCACGTCGCCGTTCAACTGCTAGAGTTTTCACTCTCGTTCGATTCCGACCGCCGTAACATCAAGAATATCTTATTCGACGCAATCCAGAGCAATCCAGACATCAAAACGTTCTGCGAAGACTACGCGAGAAACCACAGCTTCAGGAATCTCGACCACATGGTTGAAGCAATGGTGTTTGATGCACCGTTCGCAGCCCTGGTCATCATTGATGAGATGTCTACGCGGCTCGAGACAGTCCTGGCCGAGAAATTCAAGTTCGGGGTCGAGGTCTTGCAGGTCGTGAGATATACAAACGGCAATGGGGATAGAATCTATCACTTTGAGCCGTTCCTGGAGGGTGTAAAAGAAGACCTCAGCACGCCATCCAGGGTCAGTGGAGAGTCTCAATCGCTGGATGTTGAAGAGGTTGATACGATTGTGGTTCCAGCGCAAGAAGAAGGTTTCAAAGGAACATTTCTGGGCGAGAACCGCTGGCACGCAATTCGTATACACGGCACGATGCGCCCACAGATCAGGTACATTGCCGCTTATCAGGTGCGTCCAAAATCAGCGATCACCCATATTGCGCCTGTTAGCTCAATCGAACCCTGGAGCGACACAGGCAAGTACGTGGTCAACTTCGCTGAACCTGCTGAGAAGATTGGCCCTATCAAGCTCGTTCCCAAAAGCAGAGTCAAAGCTTTGCAGAATATCCGATACACAACGCTCGAACGTCTTCAGGCAGCCAAGACACTCGATGATGTGTGGTAAGTCGCTGAATGATCTATTCCAAGAGGACATATGTGAAGACGAGTGACGTATAATGGAGGCAACTAGCGTAAGGATGCACACATGACCATCACGGAAATACTGGAACAGGCGAAAAAGCTGACCCGCGAAGAACGTGAGGAACTGGCACAGCAGTTGCTCAACATGCCGGATGAGCCACAAACCTCCCGTCGTGCCAAAACAGGTGCAGAGATCGTCGCCATGTTGGAAGCCATGGACGGCCCGGTAGAATTTGTTGATCCACACATCGAAGACCCAGTGGAATGGGTCAAGGCACAGCGGCGCAAGCGGCAGGAACAGCTTAGACCGTACTGGGATGCAGGCGATGAGGAAGCGTAATGGAGGCAATCGTAGATACAACGGTTGTCATCCATCTGTTGCGCCGTTATAAGCCTGCACTGGCGTGGTTCAACAACAACCAGACCTACGGCGTTACTTCAACGACTTGGATGGAGGTCATGCAGGGGACGACCAGCAAAGCTAATCAAACACAAGCCAGAGGGATTCTCGACCAGTTCGAGATGCTCTACCTCACGTCTGCCGATCAACAGTGGGCGATGGATCAGCTTGAGGCATTTCAGTTCAGCCACCACATCGGCATGAGCGATTGTCAGATTGCAGCGGTAGCCCATCGGTTGAACCTGCCGCTGTACACGCACAATCTCAAAGATATGACAACTTTAGTCGGAAAGTTAGCCGTTAAACCTTATGCTTGAACGCACAAATAAGACGCTGCAAACCTATCTGTCACAGCCCTACACCATCGAACTCACGCCGGATGAGGACGGTTACTGGTTCGCGCAGATTCCACTGCTCAAGGGGTGTATGACCCAGGGCGAGAGCCGCGAAGAAGCCCTCATGATGATCGACGAAGCGAAGGAACTCTGGTTGGAAACCGCGCTCGAAGAAGGCATCCCGATCCCCGAACCGACCGGAGTAATGCCCTCGTGACGATGCGTATTCCCTACGTCATTGACAACCTGGATACACGCTTGGCGGACGTGCTGAACTATCTTCTCCAGCGGCAGTCCGGTCAGCAGGTCGATGTGGCGACGGCTTACTTCAGCATACGCGGCTTCGAGCAGGTACGAGACACCCTACCGGATGTGCGGCGCTTCCGCCTGCTGCTGGGCGACAAGCCCGACGAAGGCGA
>DAOTTX010000478.1:0-3967 GCA_034437515.1 Anaerolineae bacterium | reverse complement strand
ATGAAGCGTCTCCGCCGGATGGCCCCAGTCGGTCGGGACCAGCAGGGCCCGGGGAAAGCCGGCGGGGTCGCGGAAATCTTCCCACTCCGCCAACGGCACCTCGTAGTTCTTGCTCCCATCGAGGGCGGGCTTGCCTATAAGGTGCACATCGTAACCGGTCTGCGGAATCAGATAGGGGTCGAAGGGAGGGAGCTCGACCATCCAGGGATCCGGCGGATTCTGGTTGTCGATGGCACGGATCTGGTAGATCCTGATGTTGGCATTGTGTCCCACGGAGTTGAGGTAGTCCGGATCGCCGTTGTCCAGGCCGCCGGGGGCCGGACCGGTCTTTGTGAACGCGGCCTTGGTCGAGGTAAAAACGGGTATCCGAACGCCTTCGCCGGACGGATCGCTTATCGCAGCACCGTCGATGGCGGTTGTAACGGCGCCACTCACGGGATCGGTTATCTCGACCTTAAGGGTACCACGGAGACCCGGCATCTTGACGACAAAGCCGAACTCGTGGTCGTAGCCCGCAACTCGCGCCCGGGCAGATACGTCGATTTCGAAGGAGGTGACCCCGGATCCGTTCGCATGGACCGTTGCATCGTAACTGGCCACGAAGTCGTTGTAGTCGCCGTCACCGACTGCCGGAAAGTTGTCCTCGTAGGCAACGGTGATAAGCCCGTCGGCAGGCACCGTCAGGCTGAAGGCGTAATCGGCGTCGTCGGGTGCGGCATCGTAGATATCCGGGATTCCGTCGAAGTCAGTGTCCTTGTCCCCCGAGAGCTGGGTGCCTATGCCCCCTCGCGCCATATTGGCGCGAATGTTGATTGTTGACAGCCTGGCGGGATCATCCACGATGAAGCGCTGCGAATCGAATCCATCCTTGTCTACGGTAATAATCAGTTTCTGCCAGTCGGCAGGGATCTGCAGTGTGGTATCCAGGCCGTGTTCCGTGGTAGCGGCGCCACGGTAGACATTGCTGCCGCCGCTGGTCACCGATATGACGGCCGGCGTGGAATCTGTCTCAATCTCCAGTCCATCGTAGTCAAAAAGGGCCACGTCCACGGAAAGGGAAACGGCGAAGAGGCTTTGGAAGGCGAACTCCCCGGACCGGCCGGAGGTGCTGAGCGTACTTGGCGGGGTTGGAGAGGAGTCGTAATTGGGAATAAGCTGGCCGCATCCGAGTAGAATAGCTGATACGATGGCCGCCATAATCACTAGCTTTAGATTTTTTATCATCTTCCTTACTTCCTCGCCGTTCAATATGATCGGATGCCGGGACTGGAGGACCAAGGCTGACCTCCACGCTTACCAATAGTATAGTGCGATTTCACGCGACGGTTCAAGGTGAAATTGTGCTGCGGACGCCAAAATTGAAGGACGCCGGATGTCGGAGGTCGATAGATAGATACGGTGTCATGGACTATATTCTAAGGCACGATATGGAAGCGGAAAAGTGGACGTTTCGGTTCGACATATAACTCCTCTCCGGTTTGCTGCCCTCGCGGCAACGGCGCTTATACTATCTTCGACGCCCGGGTGGGCCGACGATTTTGACTGGATCGGCGGAAGTGGCGCCCTGGCCTGGAACAACGGGGCACATTGGAACAAGACTGCCGGTGTCGGTCTCCAGACCTATCCCGGCGAGCTCGGGGCGGGGGACACCGCCACCTTCAACGCCGGAAACACCGTTACCGTATCCGGCATTCCGGCGAACCCAATCGATACCGTGACCATAAACGCCGGTGACAGCGTCACTCTGGCCGCAGACCTCGACGCCGAGACCCTTGATGTCGCGGGTACCCTTACAACCGGTGCCAACGCCCTCACCGTCGGCACCGGCGGCGCTGTTATCTCCGGTGCTCTCGATGCTACGGCTGTCACCGCCTTCTCCGTTGCAGGTTCCGTGGACATTCCCTTGGGCACCCTGGACACCCTGGGCAACGACGTGACCGTCGGCGGCGACTTCGATTTCCAAACGGCGGCCGATGTCGAAATTCTTGGTGATTTGATCTTTCCCAACGCCGGCGGCCCTAGCACCATTACGATGGGTCCGACCTACACCCTTGGCAAGTTAGAAGTTCAAGCCGGCGAGACGGTGACTCTCGTTGATCCCGCAGCGGCGACTCCTTTGACCGTCGTCGTTGTGGATGTTGCCGGCGTTCTGGTGTCCGACGGAGCCACGAATCCGAGCTTTGACGTAAGCGATCTTATCGTTTCAGGAGAGCTTAACCTCAACGGGAACCAGATCAACGCAGACGTTCTGGTCGATCTTACCGGCGGAACCCTGACCAATCCCGGCACGCTGGTCTTCGACGGCGCCGGCCCCAAGTCCCTGACTCCCGCCGGGCAGAACTTCGGTGTCGTAACCGTCACCGGGGGCTCGGTTACCCAGACCGGCACTGCTGTTATGGACAGCCTGACCGTCGGCGCCGGCACTACCTATTCTTTGGATGGCAGCGCCGCTGCAGTAACGCTCGAAATCGTCGACGGTGGAACCGTCACCAACAACGGGGTTTTCCAGGTAGCCAACGACACAAATACCGTTACCCTGGAAGAGGAGTCCGGTGGCGGCATCTTTAACTTTCTCGGGACCGATATCGACTACAACGGCAGGAGTATTCAGCTGGCCCGTCTTAATCTCACTCCGGCGGTCCTCCTCGGCGCCGGAGAGAATATTGTTCTTATCGACGATGCCACCTTTGCCGGCGGGACTACCCTCAACGGCGCCGGGGCCGGTTTGAACGCCCAGGCGAATACGCTTGACACGGCGAACTCCAACATAACCAACACCCAGGGAACCGTTACGGTGGGTGCCGGTGGACAGCTATCCCTGGGGACCGGCGACATGGACAACCAGGCTGCCGGCGTCCTCACAACTTCCGGCACCATTCTGGTGGATGCCTTCACCTCCACCGGTACCGTCAATAACCCGGCGGCCAACTCCATTACCGCTTCGGGTAACGTGGCCATTTCGGGGACCTTCAGTGATCCGGCCAACAACAGCTTGACGATGACCGGGGGGGCCGGGACGACCGTGGATTCGGCGTTGCCCCTCGGCGACCTTACCGTGGGGCTTGTCGGCGACGTGGACGTCGCGAACAACGCCCTGGATTTGGAGGGCAGCCTGGTGATTCTGGGTACCCTCGATACGGAAAACGGAGCAGGGGGGCCGCACAATCTCAACGTCGCCGGCGACTTCACAAACTCCGGCACCTACCTAAGCGGTGCCAACCTTGTGACCTTCGACGCAACCGCCGGTGTAGTTAGTATCGATGCAGGCGGAACGGGTGTCGGTCAGGACTTCAACAACGTCGAGTTTGACGACGCCGGTGGGACAGCGACCTTCCGACTGAGCGCCGCGGGGATGCAGGTCGACGGCAACGCGGTGCTGACCGACGGCATCCTCGACTTGGCCACCAACGGCGCGACACTGGAAGTCGGCTACGACTGGAGCAATGCCGCGGGCTCGCTTACCGCCGGCGGAGGCACCGTGCTCTTCTTTGACGCCGACCCCACCCCGACTGTTTCCCCGACATCAATTTCCGGCGCGACGACCTTTCACAACTTCCAGGTGCCCAATACGGCCGGGGCCAAGGTCGTGCAGTTTGACAACACGGTTACACAGACGGTCTTGGGCACGTTTGACGTTCAAGGTCCGGATGCGGCGAACCGCGTCGTGTTGTCTTCCGACTCGGCCGGTGTGCTCTGGCAGTTGGATGTTTCGGCCGCCGCGGGCACCAACGTGGATTTCGTGAGCGTCACCGACGGCGACCTGGTGGACGCAGCCAACCCAGGGGCGGCCGTCGACGTCAGTCCAACGACGGCTGGGAGCTCCATCACGGACACAAACAGCGACATCTACAGGGCGACCAACGACCCCGGCGGCTTCGGTTTCGACAATGTGCGGTGGTTTTTTCCGATCAGTTACACCTGGGACAACGGCGGAGTCGGCACGCTCTGGGGGACAGCCGGCAACTGG
>DAOTTX010000477.1:0-3805 GCA_034437515.1 Anaerolineae bacterium | reverse complement strand
GCAAGATTAGCACGATCACGCTCGGCTTCGGCCTGCTGCTCACGGTCAAAGGCGAACAGTGCGAGCAATAGCGCGACCAGAGCGAAGCCCGCAAACGCAGCGATGACCAGTTGGCGGCGCTGCTCCCGACGACGGCGTAAGGCCACACTCGCGTCGATAAATGCCCGTTCGTCGTCGCTCACCGCCAGCATCGGGTGATCCGGCAGTGTTTCGAGTTCTGCGAGCCGTGCCCCGCGTGCGAGAAAGCTGTCGTCCCGATTGGCCTCGAGCCAGTCGTTAGCGGCGGTTTGCAGGCGCTGGCGCTTCTCCAGATCAACGCGATTGTCAGCGATCCACGCTTGCAGGGCACCCCAACTTCTGATGAACGCTTCATGCGCGATCTCAACGGTCGGTGAGCGCGTGATCGGGTCACGATCAAAGGTCAATAACCGATACCCGCTAAACCGGTTGATGATGGCTTCCGCTTGCTTGCGCTCTGCAATGCCAGAAAACAGCACATCCCACAAGACGCGCCGACGGGTGATGCTGGTCGGTTCAACGGTCACCAGACGCAAAAACAACTGACGGACCATCGTTTGTTCATCGGCATCGAGCGCATAGTAAATCTCATCGGCGCGGCGGGCAAGTGCGCCAGAAATACCGCCGATTTCATCATAGGCGCTCTCCGTTAAAACGACACCATCGCGCCGCTCGAACAGTTCGGTCAGCGCATATTGTAGCAGCGGTAGCGCCCCCGGCTCTTCGTATACGGCTTGCGCGATTCGCTGGCTCAATCCTGGTTCAACCACGATACCGGCACGGTCAGCGGGGCCACTGATCGCGTGTTCGAGATCAGCGGGGCTGAGGGGCAACACGATCTCGCTATTCGCACGGAGCAGTTCGCCGAATGCTTTGTAGTTCAATGGACGGTCGTAAAAGTCCGCCCGTAGTGTGAGCAACACCCGCAGGCGACTTTCGGGATGGGCAGTCGCTGTTTGCAACGCATCGAGGAAGGCGGCCCGGTCGGTTTCCGCTTCGACCTGTGTAAACACTTCCTCGAACTGATCGATATAGAGCAGTAGTTCGGCGTCTTCGTAGGGGAGTAAGTCCGTGATGACCTGATGAAGTGCCTCAGGGCCTTTACGCAAGCGTGACTCTAAATCGGGTTGGTCATCAATGGCAACACGCAGCAGCGTATCCGCCAATTTACGAAACGGGTCATCGCCGGGAACCATCGTCATGATGAACCAGCGGTCGGCTCCCTGAATTTGCCCGGTGCGCAGGGCGGGAATGACTCCCGCTTTAACTAAGCTGGATTTTCCGCTGCCGCTTGCCCCGATGAGTGCGAGGAAACGCCCTTCGGAGTCATGATAACGTGATAATATCGACCGGGTTTCATCCTCACGTCCGAAGAAATCCGGCGCGTCGAATTCCTCAAACGCACGTAGACCTTTATACGGGTTACGCACAGCCACCGAAACCGCTTGTGGATCCGGCGCTTCTTCAAGGTCAAGTGTGCCAGCGGCGCTTGATTGATGCATCAGATCAAGCGTACCGGCGACCGGCTGCGCTGATATATCGCTCGTATGGTCATCATCGTCTGACGTGAGATCAGCGGTGTCTGCTCCACCGAGGTACATCGTGCCGCCGGGGTCAATAACTTCTTCGGTGCTGTTTTCGTTCCCTTTCACCTGCAGGTCACGATGGGGTAGGTCACCCTGGCCTAAAGCCGGCGCTGCCGCTTCACGAAATGCGCTCGCCAGCATCGTCACCTCACGAAAGCGCATACCAGATTCCTGTGATGTCGCTCGCCAGATCACCGCATCAATTTGATCGGGCAATTCGGGCCGCTTAGCTTTGACCGAGGGCACCGGGTCGCGTGATCGCTTTTTGGCAAGGGCGGCAGTGGTGTCATCGGGGAAGGGATTTTCACCGGTGAGCAACTCGTAGGCCAAGATACCGACACTGTAAATGTCAGAGAGTGGCGAGGCGTTACGTTTGTTGAATTGTTCCGGAGCCATGTAAGCCGGTGAACCAAACGAGAGGTTCTCCATTAAGATAGTATCTTGTTCTTCAAAAATGTTGACGGAGATACCGAAATCTGTCAGATATGCGTTATTCATCTTATCTAACAAGATATTTTCGGGCTTAATATCTCGGTGAATGATGCCATATTGATGGGCAACTGCCAGAGCCGCGCTGATTTGGTCGATCAAGCGCACGACCGCGTCGATAGGCCAGGGGCCGAAGGTGTTCAACGCGCTGCGGGCACTGCCACCACGCAGCCAGCGCATCACCAGGAACGCGCCCAGCGGCTCCCGCCAGAAGTCATACAGCGGTACAATGTTCATGTGTTCCAACCGAGCGACGATCCGTGCTTCGGCCTCAAACCGGCGGATAAAATCCGGGCGTTGGGCATACCGATCATGAATAATCTTGACGGCGACATCACGATCAACGATGTTCTGATGTGCTTTGTAGACCGCACCGAACCCGCCACTGCCGATCTCACGACGGAGTTCATACCCTCGGATGGTCTGCCCGGCTAAATTTTTGTTTTCAGACATGGATTCTTTTCATGACGACGTGTCAGACGACCGCAATGATCCGCAGTTTACTATCAAGAACAGTTTTGAGATAGATCGTTAAACGAGCGACCAGCTCCACGCGCTTCTCACCCGATTCGCGGAAGCCGATCATCTCAAGCAGATAATTCGCCGCCGTGCGTGCCAGTGCTTCATTCGTGGTCGTCTGGTTGAGTCGGGCGCTTTCCAGATAAACGGGCAATTTCTCCGCGAGAAAGGTCATAAGCTGTGTCGCGTTAATCACCTGTAGTTGCAAGCTATGCGTTTGATCGTCAAAGCGCATTTCGCGCAGCATCATCGGGCGCGGTTGCTGTTGGTTCAAACGCCGGATGGTGCTGTGAATGTCTGTGACGGCCTGAAGATACTGCCCGATGGTGTTAGTGATATACGTGATCGGTAAGCCAGCGTCATATTGCTTCATGCCGCCGACCGTATCCACAACGCGCACGGCACAGATTTCGTGCAGTTCATCCGTCCGCCGGATTTCTTCATCGGACAAAGATAGATAGACGAGAAGCATCAACTGTCCCAGACGCACCTGATCCCCAGTCACGACCGGGTAGAGATTCCCTGCGACGAGCTTGGTTTCGTTTAACCATGTGCCATTGGAACTACTCAGATCACGCACGAAGCATTGCCCGTTTTGAAGCACCAGTTCAGCATGACGACGAGAGACGCCCATTATGTTGGCATGATATGGGCCAAGATCGACATCCGGTTCTGAACCACCATCGGCGCTTTTCCTGCCGATCAGCACGCGGGACGGCTTATTGAATAAGATCGGCGTGTCCTTGCCGGGGATTAACACAGAAATCGTATCGATCTTCTGTGCGTTTTCATCCCCCGAAGGCAACAATGCAGGGCGAGTCTCGTTTGACTCTGGTATATTCGTCGTGGTATTTGACTGCGCTTCCTTATCCGTCTTATCGTCACTCATAGCTTATCTCTCTCTTTTTGCTGGATACTTATTGTAACCACACCCCGGTCACAAATACCAGCATATCAAATACAATGGGAGGAGATCAGCCGTTGCCATTGCCGTTGCTATTCCCGTTGGCGTTACCGTTGCCGTTGCCGTTACTATTCCCGTTGGCGTTACCGTTGGCGTTACCGTTACTATTCCCGTTGGCGTTACCGTTGGCGTTACCGTTACTATTCCCGTTGGCGTTGCCATTGGCGTTACCGTTACTATTCCCGTTGGCGTTGCCATTGGCGTTACCGTTACTATTCCCGTTGGCGTT
>DAOTTX010000476.1:0-4059 GCA_034437515.1 Anaerolineae bacterium | reverse complement strand
GGCAACGCTACCGTGAAGTGCAGAATGGTTGGATTGTTGTTACACCGGAAAGTCCTTCATCACCTCATCGTAGCTGGCCTGTGCCTCGCGGAGCGCCAGTGTCGAGTAGATTTCCAGTGATTGCCGAGACGCATGTGCCGACTAGGGCTGGATCAGCGCGTCATCGAGACCCTGTTTCGGTCAAACAATAGCAGATGGACGAATCGCGCGGGGCGCTCGTATCGGGTTCCAGGTCAACCCTCGCGAACTTCGATAGTGTCTCACATTCCGCGGTTCACTCGATCAGATCGTAGAGTTTTCGGACGTGCAGCCCAAAGAGCATGACGATCTATTTTCGGGGGTCGGTCAGATTGAGAATGAGCCGCTGTTGGACACCGCGTTGCTCGATCATTCCCCAATATAC
Source organism: Anaerolineae bacterium (assembly GCA_034437515.1). GTDB lineage: Bacteria > Chloroflexota > Anaerolineae > Aggregatilineales > Phototrophicaceae > DAOTTX01. The sequence continues at coordinate 3,656 of DAOTTX010000476.1, read as the reverse complement.
GTGCCGTCAAACCACATCACAAATAGGTCAAAGTTGCCGTTGTCCATCCGGCAATCTGAGAGCAATTCTTCGACCTGAGGGCTACCGAGTGAAGGCGCTTCACCGAACATGATGATAGTTGCGGTCTCGTCTTCATAGAGCAAGAGCTGATATTCAATGATCAGTGTGAAGCCATCGGTAGAAAACTGTTCGGATGCTTCAAAGATAGGGGTGTTGCGATCACCAGTGCGCCGAAAGGGGATGGTGCGCTCCGCCGTTTGGACCTCTATGCGGTTGGCGAGAGCGATATTGTTGTAGCCATCGGTGGCGACAATATTCGCATCGGTTAGGCGGGGGGCGTAGTCCGTATTGCCACAGGACGCGGACGCGCTGGGGTCGTTAATGAACTGCCACGGGCCTCGGGGAATCTCACATTCGGGGCGTTCTGGCCGCTGACGGGTATCGTCCTCACGAGCCTCTACCGCGATCGTCGCCAAGTCGAAGCGAGCTTCCCACGAGGCGTTGGTGTCCGGGTTACGAGCGCCAGTATCACTCGTGCTTTCCAGGCCGAGCACGTATACTTCCGGGATTAAAACAGCTTCATCGGCGCAGGTGACCGGGTCGGACCATTCAGTCGCGATGCGTGCTGGTGCATTGAAGCAATACTCAATCGGCGTATTGCTAAAAGTGATTGTCTCGTTGACCTGTGGCCCTTCTATCGTCAGGGTTGTGCTGGGGTCGATCGCATTTTCGACGTTGCCCTCGAAGCAAATTTGTTCGCCCTCTTGAATAGTGATATCGTTTGGTGTCAGGTCAACGTCGATCCGTCCAACTTCAACGGGTAGGCTGAACTGCCACAGGCGGTCTGCAATGTCCAGGTCAAACCGAAATAACGAACGATTTTGGTTAAGTGCTGTATAACGCCCACCGAAATCGTCCACAATACGCACGGCATGCTCTCCGCTACCTGGGGCGGAAAGAATCTTGACCTCGCTAAATTCATCGAAGGTTACCGGGATGTCCTCCCAGGTATAGGATGGAATGGTAAAGGTGCCCTCTTGCCCAGCAACCCGGCTGGATAGGTTAGAGGTGACTTCCCCAGTACTCTGCGCGTTGCCCAGGCCATCGCTAAAGGCGACATCAAAGGTTCGGGCACTGTCTGCGCTGGCTTTGGCAACATCATCCAATGCTGAGGCGCTCCCAGCCACCACCAGAACACCATCGACAAGTGTATAAGAAAGATCCCAAGATTTACTGGCAGCGGAAACGGTAAACGCTTCGAAGGTATATAGGTTATCGTTGTCCTCGTTCGAAATGCGATCTGTGTAGGTTGCCTCGAAATCCGTTATACGGTTCGGGAGCAGGTGAATTTCTGCGTCCCACGCCAGTTTATTGACATACATGACGGCACTGATAAGGGCCGTTACACCTGCGGCTACCGGGTTGACAAAAGCTGCACCAGCTAAGGAATTAACCAAGGCAGCATCATTGTACATTTGCCCGGTGTAGCTGTCCCCACCCAACCAGGTTTGGGCGATGTGTTGGCGTTCCATTGCATCACGTAACTGATCGAGGTTGTTGATCACGACACGCCCCTGGTTATAGACCGATCCCTGCGGTTGAGGCCGTGGTAATGGGCGGGCATTGTCTCGGCTGTATAGGCGGCGGTAGGGCGTGTGGCCAGCGCTGAGGCGTTGCAGGCTTTGTTGTTGGTGTTCCTCGATGAGCCCGGCGGCCAGGATACCGTTTAGCAGCCGCATATCGACATCGCTCTGCTGCATGATGGGGGCGGTCCCGGCGGCCATATTAACTAGGCTGTTCGGGTTATCAGGATCGTCGTAGCCGTACTGAGCCAGCGCCAGCCCGTAAAGCTCTGGTGGGAGGGGGGCGGGGTTACTGGGGCGCAGGAACTCGGCAGTAACTCCCGCGGCTTCTCGTTGGTCTGCTAAAACGCGCCCGGTATCTTCTACCATTTGCTCAAAAGTGCCGGGGGTATCAGGTAGGCCTTCGATGGTGAAGGGCTGCGGCGGACACAGATCGTTACTATCACTGTCGATGATGTGCAGCGTAGCAGCACCTCCACCGTAAATATCCGGGTGCAGCGGCACGTTAAAGCTTCGTATTTCATCTACATAACGGAAAAGTAGCACAGCCTGTTCGGTGCCATCCGGGAAGCGCACGACAGCCTCATTCGTTTCACTTTCTAAAATGTCTGCCGGAATACCGATCAGCTCGATTTCCTGTGTGGGGAGCGAGCTAGCCCGTCCCAATTGCAATCCGTCGCAGTTTTCCGGTTCCTCGATGCCGCCGGGTAGGACGGTGGGGGTGTTGATAAAGGCAGCGAGGTCGGCCTCAGCAGGTTGTGCAGGCTCTTCTTGTGATGGTTCGGGGGCCAGTGGGGTATTACCGCCGAGAAGCGCTGCCAGGGTGGCGTTCAGCGCATCACCGTAGGTATCGGTTGTGGTTTCACCTAAACCGGCTAGAACGATGACAATACCCGCCTGGGGGTTGCGCCCGATATACAAGTCCATACCAGGGCCCATTGGCGCGGTAATGGTAGGTGTGGTTTCAACTGTCGTTTCAGTCAGTGCGGACGGGTCCGGTACAAGTTCGGCGCCGATTTCGGCAGCGATCTCGGCCAGCGGGCGTGACGGGCTGAGGTCGAAGTCTGCGAAGATGTCGGCAGCGGCTTGGTTTTCACTGTAGATAATGTTCAGGATGAAGTCGTCACCTTGGCCGGTATTACCCCCAAGTAGGTCCGGGTGGCTGGCAACTTGCAGAAAAGCTGTGCCTTCGCCGCTTATGGCCCACCCTTCAAGGACGGGAAAGCTCAGGTTGGCGTCTGGCGAGGTGTAAATGTCGGTCTCTTGGGCTTGGGTAAGCGTAAGTGGGATCAGCATGAGTATAGCGAGGGGCCAGAGTACAGGCCGCATGATAAACACTCCTGATTATTAACTTGAGTTTTACCAGCTCATATTGTGGCCGAAGAATGACAATCGTGCCACCCTGCGATGAGGATGGTGTTCGGAAAATGTCATAAGGTCATATTTCTGTGATGATGTGAGATTTTGCGGCCCTAAAGCCAGGCAAAAATGGTCGATTTGAGCCATCTTCAGCGGTGAGGCCGATTTACGGACGGTAATTAGTGCGCCTGCAACTCTCCGCACAGGTCAACCAACTGCGTTAGTATCTCCGGTAGTGGAGTGTCTTTTTCCACCGATAGCCCCGGCTTGAGCGCCTCATCATTCTGGACGTGATCCAAGATAGATGGAATGAACACCTGTGTAGCTTTATGGGCTTTTACATAGTCCCGTAGCGCGCTGGAATTGTACCCAAGCTGTGGTAGCGTAACCGCAAGTGCAGCAATCGCCGTCAGGTGAGCAGCAGCATTCCGATAGGGGGAATCCCTATCTTTCAGGCTACGTTCGCAGTGGTATAGCGCCCTATCATGCGCGCCACTGAGCGAGTGAACCAGCGCGCTGTAGGTGTGGATAAGTAAACGCTGTGACCGATGTCGACAGGTTATCGAAGCCTGTTCCAGATGGGTAACGGCGTCTGATAGATCCTTTCGCAGGGTGGCCGCTAACCCTAGGCCAAGGTATAGCCCGGTAGATAATACACTGTCGTCTGGTGGTAGCATCTCAGCAGCATCCTCCAAACAGGCGTACCCGCCATCA
>DAOTTX010000475.1:0-2024 GCA_034437515.1 Anaerolineae bacterium | reverse complement strand
GAGGAATTAATCATCACCCCGGTTGCATCACCGACGGCGTTGAGGTTTTCGACGGTAAAGCTGTAGACGATATCGGTACCGGCGACAGGAATCTGGGGATCAGAGGTTCCGCTGATTTGCAGATCCACCTCATTGAGCCCCGAACCCGCCAACTGTGCCTGAACCGACCCCGCGCTGCTTTCGATCACGAGCAGTCCGCCATAGGTACCTGTCGCCAGCGGCGAGAATTGCACGATCACTGAACAGGCGCCTCCACTTGCCAGGATATCCCCGGTTGTGCACGAGCCGCCACCGACGACATCAAACTGAGAACCGAAAGTGTCGATTTCTCCGATCGCGAGGCTGCTTGCCGCACCGCCCGTGTTGGCGACCGTAAACGTCGCGCTTTCAGGTTGGCCTACCCGCACCACACCAAAATCGAATTCGGTCGGATCCAGGGAGATTTGGGCCGGCCCGGTGCCTTCGCCGATGATCTGCACCGTATCGGTGCCAGCGTCACTGCTGATTTCCAGCGAGGCATTGAACGTCTGCACGCTTTGCGGAGCAAATTGCAACTCAATCTGACAGCTTTCAAGCTGTGACAGGCTAGTGCAGTTGTTGCTGCTGATTGAAAATACGTTGGCGGTATCATTCATCAATGCGGCGGTGCTTATAGTCACCGGTGCATCACCGGTGTTTTCTATTGTCACGATGCTGGTATCGGTTGCACCGTCTAGAACGACGCCAAAATTCAAATTGGCCGGCATGAAAGACAACTCGAGTGCACCATCGCAAGGACCGGTTGGGCTCGTATTCCATGGCTCAAATGCAACATTACCGCTGACTTCAGACCCGTTGCCGGTGCCATTGCCCGCTGGCCCGCTGCTATCACCCCACCAGTTGCAGGTCGCGTCGAATGCATCTGGGTCATCGTTTTGCAGACCGACTTCGTTACCGCCGAGCAGGTTGTCGCTGGCGCTGTTCGGTACACCGCTGGCATCCGACTGTGCGCCATCTGGTACGAATATTGCTACATCGGTATTGCTTATGTCATTGCCTTTCAGCACGTTACCCGTGACCTCGAGCGATGGATTTGGAATCAATGTGATTCCGAATATAGAGTCACTAGGACTGACGGGGTCACCACCGACGATCACATTGCCTGCGATGGTATGCTCACCACTCCGAAGATTAATTGCACCGCGGCTGTATTCCCCAATGTCGTTGTTACTGATGGTCATGTCATTGTGAGTAACAGAAATTGCATTACGCACGCGGCGAATCACATTGTTGGTGACACTGCTGTTACTGCCACGATCCACACCAAGACCACCAAATACGATTGCAGTGTTTCCAGTGTCCAGATCAGTTATCAGGTTGTTAGCGATATTATGATCTCCACCTTTACTGATGAACACCGCATTGCGTCCACCGGTAAACGTATTGTTGACGACTGAGAGGCCGTCAAAATTGCCACCCATGAGGACACTCCGGGCCGCGGGAGACGGTGCCACAAACGCCAACCCATCAATGGAGATATTCGCAGCATCCGGTGAGAGATTACTAAACTTGAACTCCGCTTCTGGCACTCGCGTTGTGCTAACACCTGCTGTCTGCATATTGGGGCCTAGCAGACTGAGACCTCCGACGGTAATGGACAATGTGGTGTTGGGATCGCCGGCAGCAGGGGCATAGCTGCCCGCCGCAATGAGTATGTCGGCTCCGGTATCTGCAACCGCCTGGGCTTCCTCGACCGTGGCGAAAGCATTGACTCCGATGTTGGCAAGGGTCGTGCCCGGCTCTGGCAAGGCAGGATGGACAAAAGTAACGCTGGTACCGAATTCAAGACCGGCATAGTCATCATCCACGAAGAGCTGATCGCCGCCGATCTGCGTGTCAATCAGCACGATTGTGGTTACTTCTTGCCCTTCATCGACAGTTGCAGATATATCGTTGGCAACACCCGGGCTGGTGGCGGTAAACGTGCTGCCAGCGAGGCCATCTTGCAGCGTGTCCATGGCCGGAGTGGCATTGCCAAACGCACC
>DAOTTX010000474.1:0-2358 GCA_034437515.1 Anaerolineae bacterium | reverse complement strand
TCAGTGATATATCGAGAAGTTTGGGTGATGAGCTGCTTGACTCGGGTATCGTCCGCACACGGCGGATGCTGCGCGAAGCGTTGATGGTAGGAGAAAGGGACAGCGACGTTAGCCGAATGGGATGAGGGCTGTGGGCTAACTTGAAATGCAACACCGTCTTATTCCGGAGTTTACAGCGTTTTAAACAGTTCCTATCATTTTCCACACGCGCCTTAAATAACGATTGGCATAACCACAAACCTCTCTTAAACCACATTGGTCACACTCTGCCCGTCCCATAGAAAACAGTCTTATGGCACATTGTTTGTATCGACTAATCGATTACATGAGGAGACCGACTGATGAACAAGCGTTTGCTGTTGTTGGGTGGCCTGATGGTCGCGGTGTTGCTGATAAGCGGCCTGCTGCCTGTCCTGGGTCAGGATGAAGAGACCACCGAAGAGCCGGCCCCCCCCACCTTGCTGACCGACCCCTTTCTGCAACTACCGGGTGAGGACAGCGTCTATGTGGTGTGGTTCACGGAATTTGAAGGAACTGACCACACCGTTACCGTTGATGGCAGTGAGACTTTCGCCGCCGCCACCACCAAACTCAGCCGTGTTGCCGAGGATAATCAGTCCTGGGTGGGCACCCAAAACGGCGATGGCGTGATCTACACAGGCTACACCGCGCGTGACATCTGGCGTCACGAGGCGCAGGTCACCGGTTTAGAGACCGGTGTGCGCGTACCGTATTTCGTGACCAGCATCGCTGATGATGGCACCGAGGTCACCAGCGACGCATTCACCCTTCAGCCACTCCCGGCGGAAGGCCAAAACCTGACCATCCTGCTGACCAGCGATCACCAGCTCAAGGCGATGACCCCGGCCAACCTGCAAATGGCCGAGCGCGTGGTTGGCGAGGGCAACATTGACGCGGTGTTCTACCCTGGCGACCTGCAAAATATCCCGGATCGCGCGTCGGAGTGGTTCGATGACAATCGCGGTTGGGCGTTCTTCCCCGGTTTGCAGGGCAACGGCGGTTACACGCTGGAAAAGACTCGTACCGAGGGCGAAGTGACCTACACCACCACCCGCACCTACACCGGTGGGGACATCATCCAGCATGCCGTGCTCTTCCCGGCGGTTGGCAACCATGAGGTGATGGGTCGCTTCAACCCTGGCAACTCGCTGGGCGCGCAGTACAATGACCCGCAGCCGCGCGCGGTGGCTGAGGCACGCTACGAGCAGATTGCCGACATCGTCAACCCGACCGATGACCCGGAAGTCCGCGAGCAGTGGATCAGCGACAATAGCTTCAACAACACGACCTATCAAGAGTTGTTCACGCTGCCGACGGACAGCCCCGGCGGTGAGAATTACTGGGCGATGCAATACGGTGATGTTTACATCGTCACCCTGTACAGCACCCGCATCTGGCGCACGCCGAGCCTGGGCGACAACGCACGCGGCAAGTACCGCGAGCCGCTCAACGCGCTCAACACCCCGGACAATTGGGGCTATGGCGACTTTATCTTTGAAGACCTGGGCGTGGGCAGCGAGCAGTACGAATGGCTGACCGGCGTGCTGGCCAGCGAGGAATTCCAGAATGCGCGGTACAAGGTCGTGCTGATGCACCAGGGGCCGCACGGCGTCGGTGATAACGTCAATCCGGTCATGGCGCACCCGCAGCAGGTAATCGACTACAACGACGACGGCAGCATCGCCGCTGTGCGCTACGAATACCCCATCGAAGAGGACATCACGTACTTCGACGTACTGCCACAACTGAATGAGGCCGGCGTCAACCTCGTTCATACCGGCCACAGCCATGTGTGGTGGCGTATGCAGAACGAGGCCGGTGTCAACTTCATCGAAACCTCGAACGTCGGCAACAACTATGGCTGCTACCTGCCGGGCTACCGCGATCGTGGCAACGTCCCCAACGACCCGCGCTACGATGCCAGCAACTACATCGCCGCCGGCGACCCGCGTGGCCTGGAGCCGATCATGCCGACAATCTTCAGCCCGATGGTCGATGAGACTTACGGCGACCTGCCGTGTGTCGCCAGCAACGACCTGACCGTCTTCAGCATCTTCACGACTGAGGACGGCATGATCCGCAGTTACGTGTTCGACACCCGCAACCCAGATAGCGAGCCGGAACTGTTCGACGAATTCAGCATTACGGATGTGATGGAAGACTAAGGCCGCCGCATCATGTGACAGCACATCACGAGGGCGTGGACGATCGCGCCCTCGTTTTGATTCGGGTGTGGCTACTTTGCGTTTTGAACTCATGTGGCGACACCGAACAAGCGTTCTTCCGGAATGACACTTGGGTGTAAGGAACCATGCCGTTTTTGATGCGCCTGTTGTC
>DAOTTX010000473.1:0-2506 GCA_034437515.1 Anaerolineae bacterium | reverse complement strand
AGTGGAACAGCCACACAGGAAGGTTCAGGCGATGATAAATACAGTCGATCCCGTCCATTATTGACCGTTGATGAAGTCATCACGCCACAGGTCGGCAACTGCACGGTCTTCGCCCGCTATGTCGAAGCGGGATTCGCCACGCAGGTCGTGCTGAATGCCCGGCTGACGCGCTTCTACGAGCGTGAGGACTGGAAACGTCGCCTGAAAACGGGGGAAACGGTCGAGCCGCTGCTGCTGGAGCGGGGTTTGTCCCTGACACTACCCCCACCTGATCCGCGCCCCACGCTACATAAAGCGTTTCATAACGCGATGGATAAGGCGCAGGAAAAGGCTGGCAACACACAATTCATCGATGTCAGCGCGATGCGACAACAGCACAGGCAGCGAAAACAACAGATGGAGGCAGCGCAATGACCGCGAACCGAGGTTCGTTAAACAAAAACAAGATGGTCCGCGAGATCGGGCGGCGCACACGACTGAAGAACCGTGATGTGCAGTTGGTACTGGAAACGCTGATCGATGTGTGGACGGAGGAACTTGTCGCCGGTGGCAGGATCGAGATTGAGAACTTCCTCGTGCTGGAAATCCAGACCATCGACCGGGGCGAATAGCGCGGGACGCTCACCAGCGGCGAAGCCCCACGCATCATCCGGCGGGTAACTTTGCGGGTGAGCAAGAAGCTGAAAGCCATGCTCAATCGGGAGAACTAGCTGAGCTTCACATCCGATTTGAGGCGTATCCAGTACAATCCCTTTTTGTCGTCATCCTGTCGCACCTCAAAATCATCGGGACAGTCCGTGATGAACTTCAACAGACTCTTGTACCTTTTGCCCTTCGGTCCGAGATGTCTGGGCTTGAGCTTGTAGAAGGTCTCGTAGAGATGTTGGGATAGACGACTGAAATTGATCCACTCTTCATCCTGCTCACGAATAAAGGCACGCGCAGTTTGCAGAACCGTATCGGTGTCATACTCGCGAACCGCCTTTGCCGCGATTGCTCGTTTGCGCTGTGTATTGCGGGAGTGTGACCGCTTGGGCTTACCCTTGCGCTTTTTCGGCGCGTTGGGATCTTCGATCAACTCATAAGCCGCACAATGCTCCCGGATGACCCGGTCGCGCAGTGCCTCTAACTGCTCTTCTGGAACAGCGAACGCCGTCGCTGAATACTCCCAATCTCGTGACCGGATTAGATCGCGTTCGAGCTTGGCAAAACAATCAGCACACAGGCTCAGATCGTTCACTGGCTTAAACAGATCACAGCCCGCGCAAATCGTATCGATAATGATTCCATCTTCGTATTCGTCTTCGGAATAATCCATCGTAGCCTCAGCTTTCATCATTGCAGTCTCTCTATCATAGCAAGGTTCCAGATACGACAAAGCAAAAACCCGGCGACGTGCCGGGCATTTGTCTACAGATCAAAATCGGGTGCAGCAGGTTCGACCTTCGGATCGTCCTCATCCTCGTCGAACGTGGTGAACTGGTGGATCGGGTCGGTGTACAGTCCCTCGGCTTCGATGCGAGCATCGCTCTCGGCATTTGGGTTGTAGGGTTGCCAATCCGCCGGATCGCGGGTCAGCGTCAGCTTGAGGTCACGGTAGTCGTCTAGCTCCTGCCAGTCCAGTGTCTTCCATTCCACCGGATGCCCCTCCAAACGAGCGACTTCTTCAGCCAGTTCAGGACCTTCCAACAACCCCGGCATCAGGTAGACGTTGAACGCCGCCGCGAACTTACCGCTCTTCATCGTCCGAAGCGTTGGCGGTGGGCAAACCTTCACCCATCCATTCCGTCAGTGAGCCATCATAGACGGCAACCTGCTCATTCCCGGCGATTAAGTGCGCGATTGCGTTTACCGTCGCAGCAATACCGCCTCCACAATAGGTGATGGTACGCTCATATTGCGGATTGAGGGTGATCTGAGATGTGAGATCATCGTTCGGCTTCAGGGATTGCATCTCCTGCATCAAGCCCATTGCGGACTTAAGCGATGAGCCTGGAATATAATTACCTTTGTAGGCAGCAAGTTCCAGTGTGTACTCAACGTTAATAGCAGGATCGTCCATTGCCGCCTGAACATCTTCTTTGTTGGCAAACATATGGGGGCGGAGCTTAGTTTCAAAGGTTGTTGGGGCATATTGATTGATACCTGTCTCAACTTGACCGCCTGCCGCCTGCCAAGCTGCCAACCCACCATTCAAGATGCGTACATTGTCGTGCCCGGCATAGCGTAGCAGCCACCATGCACGCGTCGCGGCTGGCAGCACATTGATGGCATACAATACCACCTCTGAGTCCTTAGAGATTCCAATCTTGCCGATGCTTTCGGCAAGGGCCGCTTCAGACGACACCATAAACATGTACTTGCTGTCGGAATCTGAAAAATCCTGATGGTCAAAGAATGCCGCACCGGGGATATGTCCTTGCTGGTATTGCTCGTAGGCAGTCGTCTCGCCCTGCTGCCTGAAGAACATGATGGTGGCGTCGTAAATGCGTAGATTACTGTTGTC
>DAOTTX010000472.1:0-6104 GCA_034437515.1 Anaerolineae bacterium | reverse complement strand
CTTCGAGTCAATCATTGATACAACGCTCTCACAGGGGCCGCTGGTGCGTGTATTCATATGGACGATCTCCTTTGCGCTATTAGGGTCTATCTCCGCATTTGCGCTGGGCCTCGGTATGGCGTTGATCCTGGATGGTGAGGCACTATGGCTGCGTCTGGTGCGTACCCTGCTCATCATCCCTTATGCTGTTCCGGGTTTGGTAAGCGTCCTTGTCTGGAAAGGGATGCTTAACGCCAATGTTGGCGTCATCCCAGAGATGTTTAACGCGGTTTTTGGATGGTCACCACCGTTTTCAACCGATCCGAACTGGGCGAAATTTGCTATTCTGCTGGTCAACTTGTGGTTTGGTGCGCCCTACTTCATGCTGATTGCCAGCGGTGCATTACAGTCGATACCCTCGTCAATCTATGAAGCCGCCAAGGTCGATGGTGCTAATCGCTGGGTTCAGTTCTGGAAGATGACGCTACCGATGGTGTTAGTTTCTCTTGGTCCGCTGATCATCGCGTCAATCATCTTCAACTTCAACAATTACTTCATCATGGAGGGATTGTTCCAGGGTGGGCCACCCATCCCCGGTACATCTGCGCCACCAGTAGGCCATACCGACAATCTCATCTCATATACGTACCGGATGGCATTTTCCGCCGGCGGTACACGGGATTATGGTTTAGCTTCGGCACTCGCGGTGATTATCTTCATGATCGTCGGTATGTTGACACTGGTTCAATTCCGCCTGACCCGCACCTGGGAGGAGGTCAGCGAAAATGTCTGAGACCGTATCAAAGCTATCTGAATCGGCACATCAGAACACACGGAAGACCGATCCATACATAATCGGATTAAATGTGTTACGTTTCGTCGCCATCATATTAATGGTGATTTTCGCACTGTTTCCCATCATATGGGTGATTTCGGCATCATTTAACCCGACTGGTTCCATGACATCACAGACTCTCATCCCCGAAAATGTGGAAAGTATGTCGGATCTGTTCACCAACTATGACCGGCTCTTAAATGACCCGCAAATTCCCTTCTGGCGCTGGCTGACAAATTCACTCGTTATCGCTGGCACATCCTCTATACTGATCGTGATGATCGCCGCGCTGAGTGCCTATTCGTTCTCACGTTTTCGCTTTCGCTTTAGGCGTAATCTGCTCTTGAGCATCTTCTTGATCCAGGTTTTTCCAAATATGCTGGCGATGGTGGCAATCTACCTGATGCTGTTGCAGCTTGGCAAATATGTGCCGCTGCTTGGGCTGAACACCTATGGCGGTCTTATCATGATCTACATTGGCGGTGGAATGGCACTCAACATCTGGCTGATGAAGGGCTTTTTCGATACTGTCCCGCGTGATATTGATGAATCGGCAATGGTTGACGGTGCTACGCACGCCCAGATCTACTGGATTCTCATCTTTCCTTTGGTGCGTCCGGTGTTGGCTGTCGTCGGCTTGCTCTCTTTCACGGGTACGTTTAACGAGTTCCTGTTGGCGCGTGTCCTGCTTACAGACCGTGAAAGTTGGACGCTGATGGTCGGCCTGTTCAGCTTCGTTGAGGGGCGTTTCTCCGATATGTGGGGCGTGTTCGCAGCCGGGTCGTTGCTGGCAGCGATCCCAATTGTGCTGCTCTATCTCTTCTTGCAGAAATATATCGTTGGTGGATTGACGGCGGGTGCCGTTAAAGGTTAAATCGACAATATTTGATCGGCAAACCATAAAATCAGTCTTCACTGCTATGATGGTGAGGGCTGATTTGTAAAATTCAAGTATACAGGATTTAAAAGCATGAGACACGACATTCGCTGGACGATCCCGAAAATCCGCGCTCGTCTGGGCATGATCGCGCCCTTCGTATACCGCCAGCGCGTTTCACTGCCCACTTTTCGGCTGATTAAGCACCCATCACCGTCAGACCCGCCCGCGCTGAACACTGACCCAACACAAGACGCCACCATCAAAGCCGGTGATCTGTGGGTGGAGCCGGATATGAACTTCACCCTGCTCACGACCTTCACCGTCCCGGTAAATTGGTCTGCTGATGTACCGGTTGCATTGCATTTGCCCCTGGGTAATGAAGGCGATTTTAGCCATCCGGAAGCGCGTATTTACCTTGATGGAAAGGCTTATAGTGCCTGTGATCGCCATCATCAAGAGATCATCCTGCCGGATCATCTGCGCGATGGACAGTCACACACACTTGCCCTGCATGGCTGGACGGGGATGAACTGGGCAAACGCGCTCTGGTCGGGACCGGCATTGGCGAAAACCGTCGCTATGGGGGCATGTGCCGTCACGCAGATTGATACCGTTTGCCGGGAGTTTATCGCGGCGGCGCGAGTCGCACTCGAAACTGCCGAGGTACTCGATAAGAACACCGTTGCACGCGGGCATCTGCTCAATGCGCTGGATGCGGCATTCAAGACACTGGATACCCGTGAACCGCTCGGCGACGATTTCTACGCCAGCCTGCCGCGTGCGTTGGAGGTGCTTACCAACGGGATCGAGCAGGCCGGGCCGTCGCTGGATGTCGATGTTATTGCCGTTGGTCATGCCCATATCGACGTGGCATGGCTGTGGACGATTGGGCAAGTGCGGCATAAAGCCCGGCGCACGTTCTCCAACGTGTTGGACTTGATGGAACGCTTCCCTGATTTCCAGTTCACGCAGAGCCAGCCCCAACTTTATGATTATGTGCGTCACGATGATCCCGACCTGTTCGAGCGCATCAGGGCACGGATCGCTGATGGACGCTGGGAGGCAACCGGCGGCATGTGGGTCGAGGCGGATTGCAATCTCAGTGGCGCGGAGTCGCTGGCACGGCAGTTTTTACTTGGACGTCAATTTTTCCGTGAGCAGTTCGGGGATGGCGTCGATACGCCGGTCATGTGGCTGCCGGATGTATTCGGTTATGCCTGGAATCTACCGCAGCTCATCAAGCAGGCTGGCCTGGAATACTTTTTCACCATTAAAATCGGTTGGAATCAATACAACACCATGCCCTACGATAGCTTTTGGTGGCAGGGCTTGGACGGCACCCGCGTGCTGACCCATTTCAGCACTACCCGTGAGGTCGATTCACAGTACGGCGCGACCTATAATGCTGATGCGTCACCCGATCAAACGTTGGGAACGTGGCATCACTTCCAGCAAAAAGAACACCAGCACACGCTGATGATGAGTTACGGTTACGGTGATGGTGGCGGCGGCCCTACCCGCGAAATGCTGGAAAATATCGGTCATCTGCACGACTTCCCTGCTATGCCACGCTTGCAACCGGGCCGGGCGGTTGACTTCTTCCGACAAATGGAAGCCGAGGCTGGCGACACGCTGCCGACCTGGAACGGCGAACTCTACCTCGAATATCATCGCGGCACGTATACCACTCAGGCTCGCAATAAACGTGCCAATCGCCAGAGTGAATTCCTGCTGCACGACGCCGAATTCCTGGCCGCTTCTGCATCTCTGCTGGATAACGATTACGTCTATCCAACGGCTGATTTTCGGCAGGCATGGCAGATCGTTTGCCTGAACCAGTTCCATGACATCATCCCCGGTAGCAGCATCACACCGGTTTACACGGATTCACTGGCACAGTACGACACCATGCAAGACAACGTGTATAAATTACGCGATGCGGCACTGGCGACGATTGGCACACACCTGGGCGGTGATGTGCTGCTGGTCAACCCTGCCAGCTTTGACCGTGATGATCTCGCCTTTTGGCCGGGAAAGCTCGCCGGAAACGAACATCTGCAAACACCCGATGGCGCAGCCCTGGCGACTCAGACGACATCTGATGGCACCTGGATCAACCCTGGCACGCTGCCACCTTACAGCATCACACCGCTGCGGCGCGTTCCCGGCGAGGGGCCATCGGCGGGCGACACACTGTCTGTCAGCAAAGATCACCTGGAAAATGCCTATATCCGCGTTGAACTCAACGCCGAGGGCGACATCAACCGGATTTACGACAAGATCAACGATAGGGAGCTACTACCAAACGACGCGGTTGCCAATCAGATGCAAATTTTCGAGGATCGCCCGATGATGTGGGATGCCTGGGACATCGACATCTACTACGATGACCGGGTATGGTATGCGGAATCGGCGGCGTCGATCACGATCATTGAGCGCGGGCCGCTGCGTGCCAGCCTTCAGATCAAACGCCGCATTATGCATAGCCATTACATGCAGACATTCACCTTAACTTATAACTCAGCGCGGTTGGACATCACTACCGACATCGACTGGCAGGAAAGCCACATGCTGCTCAAGGCGGCTTTCCCGGTGGATATACTTGCATCTACCGCGACCTACGAGATTCAGTGGGGGCATGTCCAGCGCCCGACACATCGCAATACCTCCTGGGATTGGGCGCGGTTTGAAACCTGCGCGCAGAAATGGGTCGATCTCAGCGAAGGGGATTACGGCGTATCGCTGCTCAATGACTGCAAATACGGTCACGATATTCGTGATAACGTGATTCGCATCAGTCTGCTCCGTGCTCCGACTTCACCCGATCCAACAGCGGATCAGGGACAGCATCTTTTCACCTATAGCTTGCTGCCTCATGTCGATCCGGTTGGCGCACAGACGATTCGCGCCGCGTACGCACTCAATAATCCGCTGCTGGCATTGACCAACTCAGGTGATCTTGACCCTGGAATATCATCATCACTAATGCATGCGGATTGCGAGAATATCATCATTGAAACGATCAAAGCGGCAGAGGACGGACACGGGATCATCGTGCGCCTGTATGACAGCCTACAGCGGCGTGGAACGGTCACCTTGTACACTGGATTTGCGATTAGCGAGGCGATGCGAACTAATCTGATTGAATATAACGGCCAGCAAGTTGATATATTGCCCGATGGCGCAGGCGTGCGGCTAGCGTATAGCCCATTTGAGATCATTACACTGCGGCTTATTCCCCGGAGGTGAGGTCTATGTGTTCTGCTGAGCTAACTGCACTACCATGTCCAGTGCCATCACCGCGGACCTGCAACTTGATTCCGACCAGCCGAATCCGACCACATAGCATCATGGTTCGCCTCGCAGCGAACCTGCTGCCGCCAGCCGCAGCCCCGACGTATTCCGACCGTAGGTCACCGGGATAGCAGGTGTCATACAGAGTACACATTTTGTGTCTCTCATCACCCTGCGCCCGGTCGGAATACGGAGCGAGCTAAAACAAGCTCGCTCCTCTGGCCGGAGGGGCCGGTACGCCACGCTCATGTGACGCACCGCTGACCATGCACCCGCGTGCTGGTCAGACTGTCGGCATGGTGAACCACGCCGACCAAACGCACCACCAGCCGAAAATCCCCAATGTCTGACGACCGGCGGTTGGATGCGTTATTTTGTCTTACATAGCATCGACGGTAGCGGGCAATCACTGTAAGACACACAAACATCTCAAAAATATTAATATCTGTACGAATTATAGTGTACATGAAATTTCCGCGCCAAAACCATAAGACCATGCGTAAACCGTCCTACAGGCGCTATAAAGAGATGGAATTTACCTGATTCATAGCCGGGGTGCCCGTTTGCGTCGGCTAATGCTTCAACATCCAACACCATATCACCCACCCGGTGCCTGTGTCACGAAGGGCGTGCACGTGGGCAGGATGGGCGGCGGTGTGCCATCCATGCATTGACGCGCCCCGTAGATCACGCGTTGCTCACAGGTGAGTTCCGGCACGTATGCGTCTCGGCGATCCACTGGCGTAGCTGGTTGAGGTCATCGATGCCCCATCCCCGACCGCGAACGTGTCCACCGTCTCCACGTCCAGATCGTACATGGTCTGCGTCTCGTCCGCGATGACAATACTCTCCACCACGCCGTAATCCCCGTCCAGCGAGAGGATCTGGTCACCGGGTTGGAGATCGCCCGCGTCTTCCCAACCTTCGTCCGTGTAGAACGGATGCCAGGGTGTGGTTTCGATGATCTCGCCGTCGATGGTCAGATACACGATCTGGTCGTCATCATGGACGAACGTGTTGATGACGGTGTGTTCCTCGACTTCGCCGGTCAGTTCATCATAGGCATAAACGGTGTCGCCGATCTGCACTTCGCTGATGGCAACGTTGACCTGCTGC
>DAOTTX010000471.1:0-2548 GCA_034437515.1 Anaerolineae bacterium | reverse complement strand
CCTCTGAATGTCGGCAGAGGATTGTTCCCGTAAGTTTTACCCCTCCCTAAATCCCTCCCCGTAAACGGAGAGGGACTTGCGCCTCCTCCCTTTCTCCGCGTGCGGGGAAAGGGGTTGGGGGATAGGGGTAAAAAGTGCATAACAGCCTCTAGACTGGAGTGTTTGCACGATGAGTTTTCCGCCGATCAAGCCGGACCGCTGCCTGCTGTGGATCACGCTGCATGTCGACGACACCGTGCACGACCGGTATGCGGCGCTGTGCGCGGTGCTCAAGGGGTGCCGGCTGCACCCGCTGGACACGACCGGCGCGTCCGAACTGGTGATCGTCGCGGAGGCGGCCTTTCGCGCGCATATTGGCGAGGTCCGGGCGACGCTCGGCGCGGGCGACATGCTGCACCTGGTCGCCCAGGTGAAGGGGCGGCTCCAGGTGCAGGTCATCGCGCCGCCGGACGTGACCGCCGACGCGCTGCCCCAGCGCCCCCCGACACGCCGCCCGCCCTGGCTGCGTGAGTTGGATGGTGGTTAAGCTGGTTGAAGCCTGGCGCGGACGCTAGAGCGTGTTATGAACTTACGCAGGCTGTTTACAGAGGATTGTTCCCGTAAGTTTTACCCCTCCCTAAATCCCTTGATCTTCCCCCGATTTCTCGGACACAAAAAGTGTCGTAGACTAGAGAAATCAGGAGAAGGAAATGAGCAAGAAAAATCGAAGTTACACCAAGGAATTCAAGCTGGAAGCGTTGGAACTGCTGCGCACCAGTGGCGAAAGTGCAGCCCAGATCGAGCGTGATTTGGGGATCACGAAGGGATTATTGTTGAAGTGGCGGGACCGCTATCAGGTGCAAGAGACGAACGGGGAGCCGGCGTTAGCGCCGAGTGATATGGCGGCAGCGCAAGCTGAGATTCGACGCTTGAAACGGCAGTTGCGGATCGCCGAACAGGAGCGCGACATTTTAAAAAAAGCCGTGAGCATTTTCAGCAAACTGGAGCGGTGAGCTATGCGTTTATCGCAGCTCATGCGGGCGAGTTTCCCGTGCAACGAATGTGTGAGGTACTAAAGGTGTCGACCAGTGGCTACTATGACTGGCTGAAACGTGAGCCAAGCCGACGCCAAAAAGCCAATGAGGCGTTGCTGGCAGCCATCCGGCAGGTCTATGCAAACAGCCGGCAGACCTATGGCAGTCCGCGCATTCAAGCTGCGCTCAAGCAGCAAGGCATCCAGGCGGGACGTAACCGTGTCGCCCGGTTGATGCGTTTACACGGGTTGGCGGCCAAGCGACCTCGGCGGAGACGACCGATCACAACCCAACGGTTGTCAGGCGTCAAAGCGGCGCCGAATAGGCTAGCGCAGCAGTTCATCGCGACGCGCCCGGATGAAATCTGGCTGGCGGACATCACCTACCTCGAAACCAGCGAGGGCTGGTTGTATCTGGCCGTGGTGATGGACCTGTTCTCACGGGCGATTGTCGGCTGGTCGATGGCTGACCATCTGCAAGCCACCCTGGTCGAGCAAGCCTTACTCATGGCCCTGGGGCGACGCTATCCACCCGCGGGCCTGGTACATCACTCCGACCAGGGCAGTCAGTATACCAGCGACCTGATCCAGGCCTTGTTGGCGGCGCATCACATTCAAGTCAGCATGAGTGGGGTTGGCAACTGTTATGACAATGCCCCTATGGAAAGTTTCTTTGGGCGGCTCAAGACGGAGTGTGCCATCTCACCGTTTGCGACACGTGCTGAGGCCCGGTTAGTCATTTTTGAACACATTGAAGTTTGGTACAATCGTCATCGGCTGCATTCGTCATTGGACTATCTCAGCCCTGCTGCTTTTGAACAACGTTACTACGAAACAAAAACTGTCCGTTGAAATGGGGCAAGATCATAAGGCAGGTGTTCGGCATCATCATCTTTGCTTTCCATGTCCACGTCAACGGTCATCACGACCTGGTATCTGCGCTCAATAAGGGCATCCGCCACCGCGCGATTCATGTGTTCATCAAAGTAGAAACTGGTCATGCCTGCCCCGTTTTGTTGCCGTAGCGCTGGTGTATTTCACGCGATTGCTGCGTATCAGCCGCATCTTGTGCATCCAATTCCGCTTTGTGCTCCCGATAGTATAACAATGCAGCCAGGACCTGTTCCTCCGATAGCGTGAACTGGTAGGCCAGTTCCGTTATTGATAGTTGGTTAGCCCGTTCCGCCGCAGCCACAAAGACGACTGGCAGGCGACGACCACGGATCTGGGCGCGCTCATGACGAATTTCGATGTATTTGCTTAGATCGATCGTTTCTGGGGCAGCGGCGCTCATGATTGGTCCTCGTTTACCTGTGTTTTTCGGAAATGGTTGGTATCTCACGCGTCATAACAGACAGATCGGTTACATCATCATCAAAAGCGCCAATGAACTCACCAACGGCGCTTTCACCTATTGTGCGCTGCTTATACTTTAGTTTCCGCTAAATTTCGCACTGGTCAACAGCTTTTTTAGATCGCCAAGCCCTCGAATAAGGCGGGTTTAGTTCCAAAGATGGGCATTGAAGTGCTATTTTT
>DAOTTX010000470.1:0-1652 GCA_034437515.1 Anaerolineae bacterium | reverse complement strand
CTTGGCTGACCCCGGCGTGAGTTTTCAGGTCTTGGATTACACTCACGCCAAACAAAATCTGCAAGACATTCTTGATCGCGTCCCCAAGCGTGTCAAAATGAAAGAGAAACTCCTCCTCTGAAAATAAACGTTAAGCAGCAGTCTCAAGCGGTTCTAAAGCGACTTTGAAGCCAAGTTTTTCGAGCCGCCGAACCAACTGCTGTTGAACAGTATCTTTCTTGTGTTGGTCAAAATAGGTCGCGCCCAAATCAACGTATTCGGTTCCTCGTTCAATGAGATGATAAGCAATCACCAGAATGGAATGGGCGACCGCGACCGCCGCGCGTTTTTTGCCTCGCCGGGCGGATAAGCGCCGATATTGAGCGGCTAAATAGTTATCCTTGCTGCGACCTGCGGCATGAGCGGCTTGGACTAAGGCCGCTTTGAGATAACGATTAGCCTTGTTAGTGCGCGATGAGCGATTGCGCCCCGCACTTTCGTTTTTGCCAGGCGTAAGACCCGCCCAGGACGCCGCATGGCCTGCGGTGGGAAACCGCCCCATATCAATCCCCAATTCGGCGATGATAACCTGCGCCGTTTTACGGTCTACACCAGGAATGGTGTCCAACCGTGCGATCAGGTCGTTCTCATCAAAAGGGCGCATGAGCTGGTCAATCTCCTGTTCAACTTCGTCCAGGAGCGCATTCAACTCATCGATATGACGCAAATGCCAGCTTAACATCCGGCGATGGCTGTCTTTCACATGCCCGGTCAACGCGCGTTCCAATTCCTCGATCTTGCTGCGCATCCGCCCTTTGGCTAGCTCCGCCAGGGCTTCAGGATCATCTTTACCGGCGATAATAGCTGCAAGCATCTCACGACTGGATACACCCATAATGTCGGTGGCGACGGAACTCAGTTTGAGATTGGCATCTTCCAACACCTTATGCACGCGGTTCACTTCACGCACGCGTTCCTGGATCAAGTGCGTGCGATAGCGTACCACTTCACGCACCTCACGCTGGGCCGGTTCGGGCACAAAACTCGCCTTGAGTAAGCCATGTTGCAGCAATTCGGCGATCCATTGCGCATCCTTGACATCCGTCTTGCGTCCCGGCACAAACTTGATGTGCTTGGCGTTGACCAGTAGCACCTCAAACGTTTCTTCCAGGATGTTGAAGACTGGCTTCCAGTACACCCCCGTGCTTTCCATCGCCACATGACTCACGTTGGCTTCGGCTAACCAGTCATGGAGCCTTAGCAAGTCGTCCGTCATCGTTCCAAACGTACGAATATCCACTTGCCATTCGCGGTCTTGGGCGGGCACAATTCGGCACGCCACCACGGTCTTCTTGTGCACATCCAACCCGGCACATCGTTCATGAACTACACGCATGACCCTATCTCCGTACTCAACCCGTTAGTCATGTCTGATGCTGGGAACCTCGCCTTGGTTGAGGTATCACCTCTGCGTGCTCTTCCTGACGGAAGGCGACATCTTTATGTGCTTCTGAGGTTCCTGAGTCCAACTCCCTCTCGGATTCGCAATACCAGAGAAATACCGACTTCACAGCATCTCGACGACCTTATTTTCATCTCTTTGATGTGTCGCCGCTAGCGGCGGCATGGGGAACTCCCTCGAACATCATTCTCTTGTTGGCTCTATTTTACCA
>DAOTTX010000469.1:0-6059 GCA_034437515.1 Anaerolineae bacterium | reverse complement strand
GGATCACATCGCCGCGCGCGACGTAGAGCTGCTGGGGCGCGTGTTGGCGCATCAGGGGATGGCGGATCAGGTGGCCGAGTGGCGCGACCTGGGCATGGTGGACGCCGATTTCACGCTCGAGCAGGTCTGGGCGCGCGATCTCTTTGGCCAACAGTTGGACGCGCGCTACCAATACCTGCCGTTGGACACGCGCCACGTCCCCGATCTGGCGTCGGAGATCGTGGGGCTGTTCGAGCATTTGGATGAGGCTTTGGATGGCTGGTTGATCCACAGCGAGAATTATCAGGCGCTCAACACGTTGCGGCCTCGGTTTCGTGGGCGGGTGAAGTGTGTTCACATTGATCCACCTTACAATACAGATAGCAGTGAATTTTGGTATTTAAATGCCTTTCAACACTCTACCTGGCTTTCTATGATGTCTGATCGTATTATTGCCTCGAGAGATATGTTGAGCGCTAAGGGCAGTTTAATATGTCACATCGATGAGAAAGAATATGAGCGTCTTGGTATCCTGTTAGATGATAACTTTGGTTACGTTGGTACTGCTATTTGGGATAAGCTAAATCCTATGATGGGCGCAAGAGAGTTAGCGATACAGCATGAATATATTTTCTTTTGTACAGAAATCTCTCGCCCTTTCTACGTAAGGCCTTCAAATATTAAACGTATTCTCTCATCTGCAAATTCAGTAATTAAAAAATATGGGGGTGTTACAGAACAAGCAAAAGAAGAGTTTAATGAATTAGTGAGAGGGATGCGAGGTTTATCAGGTGGAGAGCGAGCTTATCAGTATCTGGAAGAAGATGGACGTGTTTATAGGTTAGTCGCAATGTCATGGCCTAATCCAAAGCCGCCACCTCCACAGTTCTTCAAACCTCTAATTCATCCTGTTACTAAAAAGCCCTGTCCCGTACCAAGTAGAGGCTGGTCTCAATCCCCTGAAAAGATGAAAGCATTAATCGAAAAGGATTTAATCGTTTTCGGGCCAGACGAGACGACACAACCTCAAAAGAAATTTTACTTGTCACGCGAAAAAGCCCTATCATCCGTTATACGTGAAGGTTCTCGCGGCAAAAAAGATTTGGAGTATCTGGGTCTAGATTTTACTTATAATCATCCGGTTTCGCTATATGAAACCCTGGTTGATGCAGGTACCGATAGTGAAAGTTATAGAGCTATAATTCTCGACTATTTCGCTGGCAGCGGCACTACGGCGCACGCCGTGCTGAATCTCAATCGCGAGGATGATGGCCAACGCAAGTACATCTTGGTGGAGATGGGTGAGCACTTCGAGACGGTCATCCTGCCGCGCGTCAAAAAAGTGGCCTTCTCCAGCGAGTGGAAGGACGGCGTGGCCCAGGAAGAGGGCGAGGGCATGTCCCACTTCGTCAAATACTACGCGCTGGAGCAATACGAGGACACCCTGCGCAACGCCGCCTACATCGACGACGCCGAGACCGACGCCGCCCCCTTCGCCGATCCCTACACGGACGCCTACCAGCAGTACGTCTTCTTAGCCGATCTCAAACAACTGCACGCCGTCGAGATCGACACGGAGACCCGCGCCGCCCACGTCAATCTTGCTCAGCTCTACCCCGACATCGACCTGGCGGAGACGCTGGCCAACCTGCGCGGCAAGCGCATCGCGCGCCTCACCGCCGAGGCCGTCGAATTCGAGGACGGCGAGCGTATTGATCTCCGCGATCCCGACTGGGATCTTATCAAGCCCCTGATCTGGTGGTGAAAGGAGACGGTAGATATGATGATGAAGACGAAGATGAAATTCCCCTATGGCATCAGCGATTTTTATCAAGTCAGCACCGAGGATTACCTGTACATTGACCGCACGGATCGCATCCGTGATTTAGAAGAGGCGGGGAAGTACCTGCTCTTCCTGCGGCCCCGGCGCTTTGGCAAGAGCCTGCTGCTTTCGACGCTGGAGAACTACTACGACGTGGCCAAAGCCGACGAGTTTGAGCGCCTGTTTGGCCATCTGGCCATCGGCGCGCAGCCGACGCCGCTGCACAATCAATACTTCGTGCTCAAGTGGGATTTCTCGATGGTCGATCCCTATGGCGACGCGGATCAGATTCGCGGGGCGATGCACCGCTACGTTAACCGGCGCATCCGCGATTTCGCGCTCACCTACCGCCACATCCTGCCCATCGAGATCCCCATCGAGTCGCAGGACGCGCTGATCTCGTTTTTGGCGCTGCTGGCCGCCGTGCGCGAGACGCCCTATCGCCTCTACCTGCTGGTGGACGAGTACGATAACTTTGCTAATGAGGTACTGACCGCCAGCGAAGACCGCTACTACGCCATGCTTTCGGGCGAGGGCCTGCTCAAGACCGTGTTCAAAGCGGCCAAGGGCGGCGCGGCGGGGTTGGGCCTGGATCGCATGTTCATCACCGGCGTCTCCCCCGTCGTGATGAGCGACATCACCAGCGGCTACAACATCGCCAAGGATATCTACCTGCGTCCGGAGTTCAACGACCTGTGCGGGTTCACGGAAGCGGAGACGACTGAGATTCTGCGGCGCGTGGCGGAAGCCTGCGAGTTCTCTGCGGCGCAGGCGGATGAGACCGAGACGATGATGCGGACGTTCTATGATGGGTACTGTTTCAACTACGAAGCAGGCGAAGATGAAGATGCAGCGCAATTCATCTATAACCCCACGATGGCGCTTTACTTCTTGGAGCACGTGCAACGCCGGTGCCGCTACCCGCGCCAAGTCTTGGATAGCAACCTGGCGATGGATCGGTCGAAAATCGCCTACATCGCGCGCCTGCCGCATGGCGGGCAGTTGATCTTGGACGTGTTGCATGAGGGGAAGGCGACCAGCGTGCCGCTGCTGGCCAACCGTTTTGGGGTGCAGGAGATGCTGCGGGCGGATCAGGATACCACCTTTATGGCCTCGCTGCTGTATTACTTCGGGGTGTTGACCCTGCGCGGGCGCACGCCGGGGGGCAAACTCCAATTATGTATTCCCAACCTGGTCATCGAGCGGCTGTACGCGGAGCAAATTCAGGAGATGCTCCTGCCTGATCTAGCTCACGGTGACGCCACGCGGGCCGCCGAAGCGCTGTATAGCGCCGGCGAGATGCAACTACTGTGCGAGTTTGTTGAGCAGCGGTACTTCAAGGTGTTCGATAACCGCGACTACCAGTGGGCCAACGAGCTGACCGTCAAGACCGCCTTCCTGACGCTGCTATTTAACGACACCTTCTACATCATGGACTCGGAGCCGGCGCTGGAGCGCGCTTACGCCGACCTGGTGATGATCGTGCGTCCCGACATGCGCCAATATCAACTGCTGAATGTGCTCATCGAGTTCAAGTACGTGGCCCTGGGCGAGCATGACCTGACCGGCAAGCAAGTGCGTGCGATGACGGACGAAGCGTTGCACGCGCTGCCCGCCGTGCAAGAGGCATTCGCCGCCGCCGGAGAGCAACTCGCCGCGTATCGGCGCGCGCTGGAGGCCAAATACGGCGCGGCCTTGGACCTGCGCACCTACGCCGTCGTCGCCGTGGGCTTTGATCGCCTCGTGTGGGAAGAGATATGACCCGCGAACTGCTCCAACTAGCCGCGCGTTGATAGGATAACAAACTTTCAGCATCCCCGGAGTGGGATGGTTCAGAAATAGGTTGATACTTTTGTGCGCCAAATGAGCCATCCACGAATCGACCACGAATACACGAACCGCAGACTTCCATCCGTATATTCGTGGAGACATTCGCGGACGGCTAGCTATAATAGATTACCTACGTAAGGGGGGCGCGGACATCTTGTCTGCAACGCAGCGGGCGGGACGCCCGCGATCCCATCCCTCCCCGCCAGCGGAGAGCGGGAAACACATATATTTGAGGTGCAACGCACTTTTCGGCTTGTCACTAGGCACATCCTGCATGAGACGTGGCTTTTCCTTACATTCCAAGTGCGTTGCACCTTGCTCAACTCATGACACTAAACTGATACCTATTTTCTAAGGAGTGATACCAATGAGATTCCCCTATGCAGGTGGAGAAAAAATTACCTGGGTTATTGGAGATATCCATGGGATGTGTGATCCCTTGTTAGCCTTGTTAAGACAGCTAGACAACGAATCGGTAGACAAATTTGTCTTTGTCGGTGACTATATCGATCATGGGCCATCTTCAAAGCAGGTGTTGGATGTGCTCATCGGATTGGGCGATAAAGCCGTGACGCTGATGGGCAACCATGAATATCTGATGTTGCAAACCCTGTTCGACGAGGACTTCAGAGAGCGTTGGGGGTACCGAGTCTGGAAAGAGAATGGGGCAGAAGCCACCATGCACTCGTTCGGCTACCAGACCTTTGAAGAATTCGGCGCTAAAATTGCTCCCCAATATGTCGATTTTCTCAACAACCTCTCCCTTTTCCACACCGAAACCGTCGCCTCTCCCTTTGATAACGCCACGTCAAATTTCCTGATTACCCACGCTGGCTTGATCCCCACGACGCCGCTTGAGGAGCAATTGGCGGTGAACAGCTACCCTGATTTTTTGGACTTCCTCGAAACCTATAAAATCTGGATTGAGGACACCTTCATCTGGATACGACATGCCTTTCTCACTGCGGACCCGGCCCTCTGGTCAGATTACATCGTGATCCATGGGCACACCCCCACGCATCTGTTGACGGACGCTGCCGTGGAGTTGCCGCCCGACTATGATGGACAGACGTACTATTGCCGGCGCGACCCTGCGAGTGGTCGCGCGGTGTCCATCGATATCGACACCGGCGCTGCCTTTGGCAACAAATTGACAGCCATCGGCTTATCAAGCGGGTGGATCGATACCCAAGATGGGCCGGGCCTGTCCATTTTTGTGGCGGAACTGGACATCAAGACGGGGTATTACAATCAGCGGCCGATCAGGTTTGAGACCTTTGGCATCGAAGCCTGGGAATAAGGGGATAACCAATGCCCCAAGCTTATTTGCAAACCAAATACGGCGCGGCCTTGGATCTGCGCACCTACGCCGTCGTCGCCGTGGGCTTTGAGCGCCTCGTGTGGGAGGAACTATGACAATAAACGCCACCGTTCAAAAATGCAAGGATGTTCTTGAGCGTCACTATGGATCGCAGTTCAAGGGCCTGGTTCTCTATGGCTCAGTCGCTCGCGAGCAAATGAGCGCCGAAAGCGACATTGATTTGCTAATCCTACTGAATGAGCCTTTTGATTACTTCAAGGAGCTTCGTCGCATCGTCGAGCTGCTTTACCCCATCCAACTTGAAGCAGAGCACCTTATCTCCGCCAAGCCGGCGGCGGTCGATGCGTTCGATCTTGGAAAAGTGCAACTATATCGGAACGTAAAAAGAGAGGGAGCGTTCTATGCCGCGAAAGTATGAAGAAGAAATCATAGCTAACTTGAAACGGGCCGAAGCGTCCATTCAAGCGGCCAAAATTTTAGCCGAGAAGAACTACTGCGATTTTGTAGCATCGCGGGCCTATTATGCGGCGTTTTATGCAGCGACGGCCCTCCTGCTGGGTGAGGAATTGGAATTCAGCAAGCATAGTGGGGTCATATCTTTTATCCATCGAGATTTTATCAGAACAGGAAAGTTGGATAAGAGATACGGCCAAGATTTGAACTGGCTATTTGAGTTGCGAGGGGTAGGAGACTATGGCGCGCTGATTCACGTATCGCAACAAGATGCTGAGAGAGCCATCAGCGTAGCGGAGGAGTTTTTGAGAGCCATAGAAGGATTGATTCACGAGTCGGAGTCTACATGACCCGCGAATTGCTCCAAGCGATGGTTGAACTAGCCGAATTCGACAGGTTGCCGGCCCGCTGGCAACTTGGCGAGTTGGAGACTTTTTCCCGCGATAAACAGCTCTGGGATTACCAGCAGGACGCCCTCGAGCACGCGCTGATCGCGCTACAACGGTATTATGATGAATGGTATGACTACCGCCCGGACGAACAGTGTCGCAGCCACGACCGGAAGAATGAATACCGCCTCTGGTATCGACGCCACGGGCTGGAGTTAGATGACCTGCACATCGAACTGAAGAACCACACCATCAAGAACCGCGA
>DAOTTX010000468.1:0-2810 GCA_034437515.1 Anaerolineae bacterium | reverse complement strand
GGAGGGGTGGCGCTTTAGCGCCGGGGTGGGGGGCAAGCTGAGTCGTTACCACTTTTTTCAAAAAGTGGTAACGACTCAGCTTGCCCCCCACCCCGGCGCTAAAGCGCCACCCCTCCCCCACTATCGCCGCTATGCGGCGGGAGGGAGGGGTTTGTGCCGCCTTCGGCGGTGTTCCCCTTCCTTCATTTTGGGGGTAAGGGGCCAGGGGATGGGGGAATTCAGCCGAGTACCTGAGTAATTACGTGTAACACGCTATATCAAGAATAACCAAAAGGAGAGCAAAATCACATGTATATGGGCAGATCGAAGACGGGCGATAAGCAGATGCAGGACAACACCTACTGGCAAGCCGTGCAATCACGGGATGTGATCTATAAGGATCAGTTCGTATACGCCGTCAGGACGACTGGCATTTACTGTCGTCCGACGTGTCCTGCGCGACGACCACACCGCGATAACGTTGAGTTCTTTGATACCTGTAACGAAGCAGAAGTAGCGGGCTACCGGCCATGCAAACGGTGTAACCCGAACGATCAGGCGACAACCGACCCGTATGCCGTCCGAGTGACCGAAATCTGCCGCTACCTGGAGCAACCACACGATCCAGCACCGACACTCAATGATTTGGGCCGTTTGTTCCATCTCAGTCCGACGCACCTGCAACGAGTGTTCAAGCGGATAGTCGGTATTTCACCCCGCCAATACGCCGACACGTATCGTCAGAATCGACTACGCGATCTGCTGCGTGAGAACAACACTGTGACCGATGCGCTGTATCAAGCGGGCTATACGGCCAGCAGTCAGGTATACGAAAGCGTAAACGACATGTTCGGCATGACGCCGGTTCATTACCGCCGGGGCGCACCGGAGACAGACATTCGCTATGCCATCGTGCCCTGTGAAATGGGTTATCTGCTGGCTGCCGCTACTGAACGCGGCGTATGCAAGATCAGCCTGGGTGACGATCCAAGCGAATTGGAAAAGGCCCTGCACGAAGAGTTTGGACAAGCCCAGTTGATCGCAGACGAAGCACATCTGGCTTATGCGACTACCGCTATTACATCCTATATCGCTGGAGAAAAATTGACACTTGAGTTACCCCTGGACATTCGCGCAACGGCGTTTCAGCGGCGTGTCTGGGAGGCGCTGCGCCAGATTCCATATGGTGAAACCCGTTCCTACGAAGAGCTATCGGAGATGATTCAACAACCTGGTGCCGCCCGAGCGGTTGCCGGAGCCTGCGCGAAGAATCCGGTCGCATTGGCGATTCCCTGCCATCGCATTGTACGCAAAGACGGTAGCCTGGGCGGGTATCGCTGGGGAAGCGCACGTAAGGAAAAGTTGTTGGCAACCGAAAACAGCACAAATGTGACAGACTGAACTAGTGTTCGTTCTAGATCGCGCGGGTCTGAACCGACAGGATCGCCCTGGAGTATGCGCTGCCTGCATAGGCTTCAAGGAGCGTCAGCAGGTCAGCGATGGCACGTTCAATATCAGTGCGAGCGCCCTCTTGATGGGCTTCCACCGTGATGACGGCGTGCATTGTATGCTCACTTGTGTGGAGAAAATGACGGTTGGATTCCCGTTACACAGGGGCGCAAGCTACAACATATGATTCCCGGTGCGACCTTCGAGGCCATCCCAGGTGCAGGGCATCTGGTACAGGAAGATCAGCCCGGTCAATTGACAGGCCACCTGCTCGATTTACTCAATGAGCACTATTCACTTCCGATGTCCGTTCTTTGGTGGCGAGGGGATGTGCTCCCCTTCGTGGAATAACACCATAATCAGATCAGCCACACAGCGCAGCAGTGGTTGGTGGCGTTCGTGGGCGCGGTAGACCAGCGACAGATCAACCGGCAGCGGGTCTACCGGCGCAATCATGACCGCCCCATCTGCCACCCCTTGATCGACGGCATCACGTTCCAGCAGCGATAGCCCCAGCCCGGCTTTCACCAGTTCATAGCGACTGCGCTCATCATCAATCTGCACGCGATGCTGGCAGGTCAACAGTGCCAGGGACTACGCTGATGCCCGTATTTCCGGTGCGGTGAACATCCCTCATTCACAGATGACACAAAAGCGCATGGAAACGGACTATCCGCCGGATACACTTTTTGTTGTTTATCGCTGGGGTCCGGGTTGCAACGGTTCCACCAAGGCGGCACCGCGCCTCAGCCAATTGGGTTGCGCCGTCAAGGAGTTGATCGGCGGGATTGAATACTGGCGCAAAGAAGGTTATGCAATCGAATAAACCGGTTGAGTTTGGTACGCAAGAATCAGATAGAGGCCGTATGTCCGTTTAGCATAGACTGTCATTATGCACCGTTTTACTGGGAGGGCCAATGCACGGGATCAATACTAATTACTACAAAATCGTCCATGAAGAACGCCGGCGGATGGCATCCAATTTTTTCTACGGGCAGCACATGGCACGGCTGCAACGTCAGGAGCAGCACACCCCATTACGTATCAGGGTTAGCTTAATCGCAATCCGTTATTTGGGACGTTGTATATCGAAAATGGTGATAAGGAGAGCAGGATCACATGCAATGGAATAATCTGGACAAGGTGAAGATACTGGAGAATCAACTGCTGCTCTACGTGTCCGACCAATTACCGGATGAAGAATGGCAGCAGTTCGCCACAAACTATAACCTGGAGATGATGCACCACCGCGATTTACTCCCTGCCTTGAGGTAACTACTCAGGTACCCCTACGTCATTCGGATAACAAGGGGTCATAGCGGGTATCTATCGGGCTACAATTTATTACACATATTCACAACTATATTGTGATTTGTGCCATG
>DAOTTX010000467.1:0-1795 GCA_034437515.1 Anaerolineae bacterium | reverse complement strand
TGGATGCCCCAGCACCTCGACGGTGTTAATGGTGTCGCCCCACTGCGCGGGCGGGCTGTCGCGGTCGAAACGTCCATACATACTGTTCATCAACGCCGCCAACTCGGACTTACCACTGCCATAGGTTCCAGCGAGATGCAGTGCAGGACGCATCGCCGACGGCGGGAAAAACCTTTGCAACACGGGCAGCATGGCAAAGGCAATGCAGGCAGGTGCGATGTCGGACGGAAACACGGCAGTCATGGCATCAAAAGCATCTCGCGCATCGTTCCAGGTGCAGGCTTGCACACCGTAATCGCGCAGACGGCTGGACAACTCGACCTCTGGTGGATCGCTCAGCTTGCCCTTGGCGGTGATACAATCGGTGGGCGTGAGATAGACCCACCTGCCCTCTAGCTGTGTCCAACCCATGAAGCGATACGTCTCCCGCACCGGATAGCTGCCCGACAATGCCAGAATCGCCGGTGTCAGGTGCTTGCTCATGCCAGCGCGGACAGTGAAAGTTTCACCTGCATTGGCGGCGAAGAAGCGTTGCAGTGCGTTGGGATCACCGAACAACTCGGAGGGCACATCGAGCGTTTCCTGATGTTCGTGCCCTTCGACCTCGACCCGCGCCACCCGCTCACGCTTGCCGTCATCATCCAGCCGGTTGACCCGTTCCAGGATACGTGCCTGCCAGGAGGCGATGATCTTCTGGATCGTGCCGCGATGAGTGTGCTTGCGGTAGATCATATACCCTTCTTGCTCAATGTACTCCTCGGTATCGACCACCGATGCCCGTTGTTCGCGTTCCAGTTCGCGCCGCTTTTCCTTATAGAGCTTGTCGATATCGCTGATTTTCAGCCCATCCCCGGTGAGTGTTTTGAACTTCTCGCGTTGCTCAGCCCATTCAATCGCGTTGAGATGGGCGCAGGCTTCAACGGCTTCGATGATCTCGGCGGTCGATGGACGCTCAACGGACTTCTGGCGCGTGTCGTAGCGATCCACCAGTTGGCTAACGTGCGCCTCTGCGACCTGCCGCCGCGACTGGATCGGTTCCCTGGGCGGCTGGCTGAAGGCGCTGGCGATAGTGGCTCTGGCTTCCTTTTCGCGTGCGGTAGGGTTCTCGCTGCCATCTCCATCAGCGACATAACGCCCCACCAGTTCTCGCTCGGCATCGGACTGACTGTAACCGGCATCCCGAAGCTGACAGGCGGCGGCAAACAGTTCGTGATTGCGGCTGCCGTTGGTCGCACCCGATGACAGATAGCTCTCGGTGCGCGGTGGCAGCGGTGCGTTGCCATTGAGCGTCACCACGTTCAAGTTACCAATCCTCTCCACCTTCGGTCGTGGCTGAACTTCCAACCAATCGAAGCAGGCAAAGGGATAACGCCGATCCGGATGCCAGTCAGTGATTTCCACCTGTGCGCCATCGCGTTCGGGCTTGGTGTTGATGCTGCCCGGAAGCCGCATCACCGACGCGACGGATTTGACGTAGCCATCGTCACCGCCGAGCGCAGTGAATAAGCCCTGCATGACGCGACCGATTTTCTGCTTATTGTCTTCATCGAGTGATAGCGGCTCATCCAGCAGCCAGTAGCCATGCCAGCCGCCTCCGCTGGACACGATGATAGAAGGAAGCGGATCAAAGGTTTGCAGTCGCTCTAGATCGCGCTGGCGGCTCTCCTCCGGTCCGTCGATGTCAATCCAGAGCGCAGGCAGCAGTGAAGCTGAAGCCGCGTTGCCCTTCTTCTGCGAGCGCAGGCAGGGTGCGAAGTACACCCCATAGCCCTCACCGTTGAATTTGTCTGCCTGT
>DAOTTX010000466.1:0-31710 GCA_034437515.1 Anaerolineae bacterium | reverse complement strand
GACCACGTCATAGTCCCAGCCGATTGGCTCACCGTCTTCGTCCAGGTAGTTGAACGGCGGGTAGGCGTTCTCAACCGCGACTGTGATCGTCTCACCGCCGAGGTCGGGCAGTTCTATCTCTTCTTCATCGTCTTGTGCAAACAACGGTACGGATAGCACCGCGATCAACAACAAAACTAAAATTTTGCGAAAGTGCATAGTTTTTCTTTTCCTTTGAGGATTAAGGCACATTGAGAATGATTATACCGGCTCACCAGTCTTTAACCAACTTTCATCGTGTCCGAAAATAATCAGGCAAATTGCACAAAGTTTACGTTAGAATAGGGATAGGCTGGAAATAAAAGATAGACTCGTTAGAATGTAAGTCGCATTACAGGGGGAATAAATGTATACAACTTTTATTATTGGTGACATACACGGTCATTATGAAGAGATCGTGGCGTTACTGCACAAAGACCTCGGTTTGATCGACACGGCGCAAGCGTGGACGGGCAAAGACGCGCACCTGTACTTCACCGGAGATTATGTTGATCGTGGCCCACAGGGCATCGAAACCATTGATCTGATTATGCGTTTGCAAACAGAGGCGGCGGCGGCAGGTGGCAAGGTGAACGGATTGTTAGGCAACCATGACGTGATGCTGCTCGCGGCTTATCGCTTCAAGGGACAGCGAAGATCCTTTCGCCGTGATTGGCTGGCCTATGGTGGGCAATACGACGACCTCGAAAATATGACCGACGACCATGCCCGATGGTTGACCGACCTGCCGACGATGACCCTCGTCCGCGATCATCTCTTGATCCACGCGGATGCGACATTTTATCTCAACTACGGCCTCTCGGTTTCGGCGGTGAACAAGAATGTGCGCCGGGTGCTGACGAATCACTCGCAGGCGGCTTGGACGCAGCTCCTTAACGAGTTTACGCAGCGGTTCAGCTTTAGTGAGCGCGATTTTTTCGGTCGCCAACGACCGGAAGCCGGAGAAAAAATCCAGCAGATGTTAAGCACTTACGGCGGCAAGAAGATCGTACATGGACACACACCTATCTCGGCGGTCATCGACCAAGACCCGGTCTACGTCACCAAACCTTTGATCTATGCCAACCAGCGGTGCATCAACGTGGATGCGGGGATGTATCGGGGAAGTCCGGGCTTCGCCTATCGTCTGCCCTGACACCGCCGATCAGCAAAATTGCATAACCCGCCAGCCACCCCGCCAGCCATAGCAAACCAAACACGGCGAAATCACCATAACCGCCGAACAAGGTATGCGCCCGTGCGCCGGTCGGCGCAATCGCGCCGAGTGTATAGACCATCAGCGCGATCAACCCACAGGCGACCCCACCGCAGGCCATCCCGACGCGCTGCAACAGACGAGGCCGCGCCAACGCACGCTTGAGCCGTAGTTGGGTACATAAACGCAGCGCCAGACCGAAATAGGGCAGCAGCACGAGCGCCAATTGCAGCAGGTTGACCGGCTGATTCAGGTCAAGCAGGGCGGTGGCCAGCACGTAATTGCACAGCACACCAGGGAACACCACCAACGACAAATAGCGCAGCAAGCCCTCACGCAAAGAGAGGTTTTCTTTCGCATAGAGCACGCGCAGGCTGTTGATGACGTGGCGCTGTGGTGGGCGTGGTCGGTGCGGGTTGACCTCCGGCATGTGCATGGTTATTCGGCCTGGAGTGCCTGCTGCACCGCCGCCACCAGCCGATCATGCACCTTGCCGTTGGTGACGACGATTCCCTCGTTTTGCAATGATTTCCCTTTGGAGTAATCCAGCGGGGAACCGTCCACATCGGTGACCTTGCCGCCCGCCGCTTCTACGATGGCGGCCCCCGGCGCGTGATCCCAGATCGAATGGGGTCGTGTGCTGTCAACACGCGGCAACCGCAGATAAACTTCGGCGTCACCGGCGGCGATGCGTCCGTATTTCTCCTGGCTGTCCGCCCGTTCGAGCAGCGTTTCGTTCATACCGGCGGCGTCACGCACACGGGCAAGGCGTTCATGGCTGGTGTGGCTCTTCTCGATGCTTTCCAACCCGCGCAACGTCGCCGTGTCTACCCGGTCGGAAACGGTGATGCGGCGTTTGTCCCCGCCGTCCCCTTCCAGCGATTCGATGAACGCTTCGCCGTCCTGCGCGTAGAGCAGCGCCCCCCCTTGATAACCGGGATACTCCGGTGCGCTGAGGAGGCCCGCAACCGGCTTGCGATCGTGCATAATGCCAATCGCGTTGACGTAGTGCCGCTGACCGAGGAAGCCTTTGGTGCCGTCAATCGGATCAACCACCCACATGCGTGCTGTTTCCTGGGCTTTGCCCTGATCCAGCCAGGTGACGACTTCCGCTTCAGTCACGTCCTCGCGCAAAATCTCACTGATGAGGCCGATGATGTAGGCGCGTTGTTCCGCGCTGACCAGATCGAGAAACTGTGACCCGGCCTCCTCGGAAAGCACGGCGTCATCGGGGAAGTGCTGCCGGATGGCCCGGCAAATAATCGCCTGAGAGCCGTAATCCGCGATGGTGACGGGTTCGTGCCCGCTTTTCTCGCTTTTGACGATGTGGCGGCGCTGGACTTCCTGGCAGAGCAGCGCCGCCTGCCGTGCCGCCTTGAAGATTGGTGTCAGGTCTATCAAAGGTTGGTGCTCCTTTTTAACTCAGAATTCTATTTACGGTCGTTCGATTTGCGGGACGGAGCGCATACAATCGCTGCCGCCGACGGTCGTCTCAAGTGTCGTGATCCATCCACGCTGCCCGTTGAAGTTGATCGCGTACCAATCCAGACCGATGCGCCCGGTGACCGGGAAGCTCCCCTCCGGTGGGATGCTACCCAACACCTCGGCGTCGGGTTCCGGCGCGGCATAGATACGAGCGCCGGTGGTACCGCCCTCCGCAAAGCAGAACGGCAGCGGTTCCTCGATAACATCCGGCGGCAGCGGTACGAAACCCGGCGAGGTGGTGCTATCCACCTGGATGCCGTAGCGCGTGAGAAAGCTGCCGCCTTCCCCCTGTGGGATGATCGTCAGGCGATAGTCCCCGGCGCGGAGCAGCGCATTGTTGGAACGCAGCGACGGTGTGAACCGGGCCACATTGATGACCTGCCCGGTCGTCGCATCACTGAGTAGCGCATGGAACGCGAACGGCTCCGTCGTGGATTGCTCGACGGTGAAGGGTGTGTTGAGCTGCGCGTTGCCGCTGAACGTCATCGTATAGGTTTCGTCGGCGTCGATGAGAAATTGTGTGGTCTGGTTTTGCAGCAAATCACCGGTGACGTCGGTGGCGGTGTAGCGGTCTACCCGTAAAATGTAATCTCCACTGGAGGCCGCAGCGACGTTCAGCGTGTACTCGCTGTCCTGTGCCGCGTAAATCACCACTTGTTCCATACGATTATCGTCGTCGAGCGAGAGCGTGAAGGTCTCAGCGGTGCCGATGATCTGCACGACCAATAATTCACCCGCCGCTGCGTTCAGCGTATGCTGGGTCGTCTCGCCGTTGTAACTGCCGGTGATGTATTCACCGGAGCCATCCTGTGCCGTCGTTGACCAGCCCAACGCCAGCAAACACACCAAACCGATCATCCGCCACATCGCTTTTGCTCCCGTTTATCGTCGATTCTCCGTATCAATCATGATTGGTTTTCGCCGTAATCGCAAGGGTGAGCGTTGCTTAATCGGGCTTTAAGCTTCGGTCTAGCATGGGACTAATGTGCATAAGGTATTTTCAAAATGTTCGAGAACGTTAGATAATGGTAGATGATGGCGCAGATCAATGAAGCAATTTTACAGCACCCGCTGGAAGGGTTAAACCTCCCGCCGGGGACGACATTGCACAGTCTGACCACCGATCAGACCACGCTGCTGGTCTTCTTGCGGCACTTTGGCTGACTGTTCTGCCGGGAAACCATCCGTGACTTACGGCAGATCGCCGATGCCCGACCGGATTACCCGCCGATCCTGTTTTTCTACCAGGGGACGCCGGACGAGGGCGAGGTGTTTTTCCGCAAGTTGTGGCCGGGGGCGCGTGCCGTCTCCGATTTGGACAAGCTATTCTATGATGCGTTTGGCATCCAGCGCGGCGGCTGGCGAGAGATGTTCGGCCCGACGGTGTGGGCGTGCGGTGTCCGTGCGACCGCGAAGGGCAACTTCATCGGCAAGAAGACCGGCGACCCCTGGGTAATGCCGGGGCTGTTTCTGGTCAGGGCGGGGCGTGTGCTGTGGACACATGAGTTCCGTCATGCTGGTGACCATCCCGACTTTTTGAGGATTGCGGAAAACTTAGACACATGACTGATTACAAGATACGTAAATCCGCTGTAGGCGATTACATGGCGATGCGACAGGTCAACCGGGCGGCCTGGGAGCGAGCCTACGACAACATCTACACCCCCGATGAAATTCACGGCTTGTTCGAGGACGAACTTGACCAGCACGGGACGTGGGTAGACCGCCGCTTAGAGCGCATCAGCACACTGGTCGCAGAGGTCAACGACGAGATCGTCGGGTTCTGTGGGGTCGCGCTGCTGCGGGAAGGCGATGGCGAAATCGTGACGTTGTACATCCACCCGGCGCATCAGGGCAAGGGTATCGGCACCGGCTTATGGCACGCTGGCCTGGGCACTCTGCGTGATGCCGGGGCGCAGAAAGCCTGGGTTTGGGTGCTGGCACAGGCCGAGGCCGTGCATTTCTATGAGCATAAAGGCTGCGTGCTAACCGAAACCGGTACCTACACCATCGGCGAGCACGAAGAGAAAACACACGGTTACACACTGGCGCTCGACGACGATGCCTGACTTGACGATCATCGCAGTACACGGCAACGGCGGCGGCGGCTTCCGCTTTGAACGGATGCAGCCTTACCTGACGGACGACATCAAGTTTGACGCGCCGACTCTCCCCGGCTTTGCGGATCAACCCGCTGACCCGGCATTAAAGACCCTGCGCGACTACGCGGAGTATCTGCACGGGCTGGTCGAGCAAGAGACGCGCCTGGTCGTGCTGTTGGGTACCGGCATCGGTGGCTCGATTGTGCTGGAATACATTCAGCATCACGCGGCGTCCATTGATGGCATCATCTTACACGCACCGGTCGGCGCACGCTTGGATACGCGCCGCTTCCCGGCGTTGATGGCGCTGCCCGGTGCCAAGGCGTTCGGGCAGTGGTTGTTCTCTACACCGCTGACGCGCCCGTTGTTCAAGCGGTTGTTGTTCATGGATTTCCGCGCCATCCCGCAGGACTTTTTAAATCGCTTCTTCCATGAATACGGGCAGTGCAGCGTGTTCGGTCAGATGTTCGACATTATCGACGCGGCCTGGTTCGCCGACCTGGAGCCGGTCGAAGTCCCGGCGGCGCTGCTGTGGGGCGCGGAAGAACGGGTGCTTTCCACCGATCACATTGACGATTATAAGACGCTGCTGCCGAATCACGTTGTGCGGATTGTGCCGGGTTGGGATCACTTCCCGATGATTGAACAACCACAGGCTTACACCCGTGAGGTGATCGCGCTGGCACAGGAGTTACTAGGAGAAACATGAGAGGCGACAAACACATCAAACTCGGTTCTGGGCGGGCGCAAGCCCAGGGCGCAGGTAACAAAGGCGCATTGCTGGATCAAGCCGCACGCGCCGGTATCCGCATCCCTAAGGGTGTGCTGGTGCTTGATACGGCCTGGGATCAAGCCACGCTCAAAGACTTGATGACCATTACCGAAGACGGCGTCAGCATCCCCGATGGCGCGGCGCTGCTGCGTTTTCTGGCGCTGCCACGTTTTGCGCGTCCGCTGGCGGTACGGTCGGCATTCGGTGCGGAGGACGGCGACGCGCACAGCCTCGCCGGGTATTTCGAGAGTGTGCTAAACGTCCCGCCCGATGACCCGGCGGCGGTCGCGGCGGCGTTCAAAACCGTGCTGGAATCGTCGCTCAAGCATGAAGGCGAGTTCCGGCGGGATGTGCTGGTGATGGAAATGGTCGAGGCCAAGTACGCCGGGGTCGCCTTCACCGAGCAGGAACACGAGGACGACCTGGTCAACTACGTCGCAGGTACTGCGCAGGGTCTCGTCGCTGGGGAGATCGAAGGCGAACGCTCGCCACTGGCGAAGCTGCACGGCTCAGAAACCGCGCTCAAAGGGGAAACCCTCCCGCCCTGGCAGAAGCGACTGCAAAATGTACTGCGCGGGGTGCGGCGCTGGCTCGGTGAACGCGATTGGGACATCGAATGGGCCGACGACGGCGACCGCTGCTATCTGCTGCAAGTGCGCCCGGTCACCCGTGCCACCCGGCGTAATGAGGCGTTCACCATCGCCAACCACAAAGAGATCCTGCCTGACCTGCCATCGACATTCATGACCAGTGTGATCGAGTCGTGTTCGCCGGGGTTGTTCGCCTACTACCGGAATTTCGACTCCTCGCTGCCGCAGTCACGCCCGTTCATCGAGGTCTTTCGTGGACGCCCATACATCAACCTCTCGTTGATGAGCGAGATGATGCGCGTCTTCGGCCTGCCTACGCGCCTCGTCACCGATAACATCGGTGGGGAGACCGACCGCGTCTACGGGCTAAACACCGGACGGATGTTGCGCAAAATCATCAGCCTGACGCTACCGCGCTTCGCGTGGGCGCAGTTCCGTTCGGTGAATTCCGCGCAGGCACGCACCCGCGAGATGCTGCGCCGTACCGAAAACCCCGGTGATAGCTTCGACGCGCTCATCGAGCAGATGCGCTGGTTGTATACCGCGCTGGTCACCGAGATGTTCTCGCTCACGGCGGCAATCGGGCCGATGCTGTTGCTGCTGCGTGCGACCGGCACGCTCGAAGAACACAACGCTCGCCAACAGACCATCTCCAGCCGGATGTTCAGTGATTTGGAGCCGCTGCGAGAGTACGTCGCCCGGCACGGCGATTTATGGAAGGTGCTCAAACGCGGCGAACTCCCCGACGATGCCGAGTTCCGCGAGTTGTGGGCGGCCTACATCGCCGACTATGGGCATCGTGGCATCTACGAGAGCGACATCGCCCGCCCGCGCTACCACGATGACCCCGCGCCGCTGTTGCGCAGCCTGACCAGCCCGACTACCAGACGCCGCCGGGTGCCAGCACGCAGCGGACGCGGCACCCTGACGTTGCCGTTGTGGTGGCAGGCCGGGCGTACCATGCGAGCGCGGGAACAATGGCGGCACGATTGCATGATCGGCTTTGACCGCACCCGGCGGCAGTTGTTGGCGCTGGCACGGCGCGAAGTCGAACGGGGGGCGCTGCCGGATGTCGAGTCCCTGTGGTTGCTGACCATCGAGGAAGCGCGGCGGCTTGACGAGGGCTGGATGCCCGAAGACAGTTTCTTCGCGGCACGACGCGAAGAACACGAACGGCTGGCGACCTACCACCTACCGGATTTGTTCCGTCGCTTTGACGATCTGGAACAGTTCCGTGAGGGCGCTGAGTTGCTAGAGGGCGA
Organism: Anaerolineae bacterium; assembly: GCA_034437515.1. GTDB lineage: Bacteria > Chloroflexota > Anaerolineae > Aggregatilineales > Phototrophicaceae > DAOTTX01. Next base: position 24,265 of record DAOTTX010000466.1, on the reverse strand, counting down.
CCGCGTCAGCGGGGTCAGCTTGACGACGGGCAGCACGAAGGGCCGCGCCTGGGTGCTGCGCGAACCGGCGACCGAACCGCCCTTCGACGGCCCGGTGATCTTAGTCGCCCGGTCGGTCGATGCGGGGTGGATTTCGACATTCTCGCAGGTGGTCGGCGTGGTGGTGGAAACCGGCGGTGACCTCTCGCACGGCTCGATCATCCTACGCGAGATCGGCCTACCGGCGATCACCAACGCGCACGGCGTCACCCGGACGTTCACCAACGGTGACCATCTGCACCTGGATGCGGCTTCCGGCGTCGTAGAAAAGGTCGAGGTCGCAAAAGCATCGACACCCTGAAAAGGCTACAGCATGTCACAAGCGGTCGAACTCATGATATACTCATACTTGAGGTTCGTATTTGGTAACTCGTATCTAGCCAAATTCGATCGTCCTCACTTCACCTTGCCGAAGCGCCCGAACTCAGGCGTGAGGTTACCGGTAAGCTGGGGCAATTCGTTTTCGTTCATTTATCAGTCAACTATCCTCACACAAGCTGAGGGAAAGACAGACGACCCCTTGCAAACACGGAATTTATGGTCGGTATTGCTGGCACTTATGCTGATTGTCGGTTGTGCGCCACAATCAGACACCCGCGCCATACAGTTGAGCGGCGACCTCCCGATAGATGCACCGCGGGTCGCTAGCATCGGTGAGCGGATCAACGTCACCATTGGCCCGCTAGCGGAAGTGCCGGACGGCACGCGGATCGGCCTGGTAACGATGAGCAACTACGGCCCGCATACTTACAACACCACTTTTCGCGGTGGGTTGGCACGTTTCGTGATTCCATCACGCCATACGACCCTGCCGGGTTATGTCGCATTAATCGCCGCCGTCGATGACGCACGGGGGGAGGCGAGCGTCGTCCTTGTGCAAGAATTCGAGGGCATGGCGAGCGTCAGCACGCCCAACGAAAGATCCCCCTAAAAGCTGTGGTAGAATGCGATACGACGACGCACGAACCCGCAGATATGCCCAGGTGAACGACTCGATCCCTGCCAATGAGACACCCCGTTACTGGCGCTGCCTGAACTGTGGCCAGGTCTGTTTTGATGCCCCCCGCCGGATATGTGCGCTTTTTGCCGCGATTTTACCACATGGGAATCTTGCCCGGTCGATCAAGCGCGACCCCGCCCATCAGAACGCAGCACCTCACAGCGCGGTCTGTTCGATGACTGAGCAGTCACAGCGCATCCGTGTTATGATGGGTGCCAGATGGTATTCAGGAGGTTCTAAAGAAGATATGGCACGAAGTCTGGAAGACGCAACCATCCGTATGTACGAAGACATCAGCCTCACCGAAGAGTTGACCGACGAACCCGCTAAGGTGTTACTCAAGTGGGGTGAGGCCAAGCTTATGACGCTGGCGGAAAAGACGACCGATATTGACAGTGAAGATTTCGAAGATCACTTCAAATCGCTGCGGCGGGTGATGAAGTCGATTAACAAGCTGGCCGGGCAGACCGGCCTCGACGACGACACCGTGCGTACACGCTTAACCAAATTGATAGAACGCGCACAGTCACTCGGTTTGCCTGCATCGGAAGATCGCATCGAGGTGTATATGCAGCAACGCCAGAGTGTCAGCGACGATCAAGCAAAGGTCAAGTTATTGACGACGCTGTTGGAACCTGAAGAAGCCGACGAACCCGACCCACCCGACCCGCCGGTCGTCGCGGAAGATCGCAACCCACCCGGCACCGAGCCAGAGCGCCCCAACTTCCTCTATGATGGCACCGTGCGCTCCTGGGGGCACGAACATCACCTTGATTCGGATGACGAAGACCCTAAAGTCGAATAGTAAGGACATTTCACGATGACGCATCGCCGTTTTCCGTTTTACCTGAGCCTCATCACCACGCTGATCGTCGCCGTGACGGTCGTCGCGGGGGGCTGTGCGCCGCTGGAAAGCACCGAAGTGCCGGAGGTCAACCCATCGTCGGGGCAGTTGCAAACGGTCAACTTCCCGCAGGGGTTCGGTGCCGGGCAAGATTTCTGGCAGGTCTACTTTACCGCGCCCACCGGCAGCAGTGACGAAGCCACCTACAATGGCGGGGTGGATGCGGCGTTAATCAGTGCGATTGACAGCACCCAGCAAACACTCGACATTGCCGCGTTTGAGTGGAAAAATCCCGACCTGACGACCGCTGTCATCAACGCCTTCCGGCGCGGCGTGGCAGTACGTATGGTCATCGACGACGAACACGTTTTCGAGGACCACATCGAGGCGCTGGAAGATGGTGAGGACTCACCATTCGGTGAGATCATCGCGTCCGGCATCCCGTTTGTGGATGACGACCGCAGCGGCCTGATGCACAACAAGTTTATGATTATGGACGGCACGACCATCTGGACGGGGTCGATGAATTACACCATGAACGGCACCTACCGCAACAACAACAACATGCTGGCGCTGCGGTCACGCCGTGCGGTTCAGGCGTATCAGGCCGAGTTTAACGAGATGTTCTCTGAGCGTGACTTCGGTTCGAGCCGGTCGCCGGTCAACGGGGTGGTTTTCTCACAGGATGGGGTGCCGATCCAGATTTTGTTCTCGCCGGAAGACAGCCCTGTACCGGAGATGATCGACACGCTCAACAGCGCCCAGGAGCGCATCCGTTTTATGACATTTTCGTTCACCCGTGACGACGTCGGCGAGACGTTGCTTGGCCTTTCACAACGCGGTGTGGATGTCGAAGGCATCTTCGAAGTGCGGGCCAGCCGGACGATATACAGTGAACTACCGCGCTTGTTCTGCGCCGGGGTGCCGGTGTTTCAAGATGGCAACCCGTTCACGTTTCATCATAAGGTGTTCATCGTGGATGACCACACCGTACTGACCGGCTCATTCAACATCTCCAACAATGCGACGGAAAGCAACGACGAAAACATTGTCATCATCCGTGACCGTAACCTCGCCGCGCAGTACCTCGCCGAATACGAGCGGATGCGCTCCCGTGCTGAGGTGCCGCCCCGCGCCGAGATCGAGTGCCCGTGATGTTGCGCTTTGTCGGGCTGGTCAGTTTGATCGTCGCGGTCATCGCCGCCAGCCTGACAGGTGCGGTCGTCGCACTCCACGATGAACCGGTGCCGACCCTCACATTTATCTCCAACCGGGGAACAGAACCCCCGCGTATCTATGCGCTACAAGGTCGTGACCTGCAAGACCTCACCGCTGGTTTGACCTTCGGCGCTGGTGAGATCTCCGATAGTATCGGCCTGAACTGGTCACCGGGGCGTGACCGGGTGATCTTCGAGGTGGTGCGCCAGCAGATTTCTTTTAATCAAGAGAACGGCGGCATGGAACGCTGGTCACGTGAGTTATGGTTGCTCGACCTGCATGAGCGCAGCACCCGCCCAATCACGGATAACCTGCACGCCAAAACACGGGTGGCGTGGTCACCGGAGGGCGACCGGATCGCCATCGACGGGCCGGCGGAAGGTTCCACCGGCATCTTCGTGCTTGACCTCACCGAGCAGCCGATTGCACCGGTCATGCTGGATTATGGCCGGGCGTCGAGCCGGTTTTACAGCGGCCCGGCGTGGTCAGCACGTGGTGAATTGGCCTTCGCCGCCGTCAGCGATGACGATCGCTTCGACATCTGGATTATCGATGAACTCGGCGGCGTCCCTCGCATCATCGAACCGCTGCGCGCGGATGCCATCATCGGCGAGGTGGCATGGGCACCGGACGGTGAGTCCCTGGTTTACACCGCCGCGATCACCGGCGGGGGCAACGGCATCACCGCCCGCTTGTATCACGTTGACCTGACCACCGACGAACAACACCCGATCACCGATTTTCGCCTGATAAGCAACGGCGCGGTCTGGTCACCGGCGGACGATCAAATCGCGTTCTGGGGCACGTATAACCCCAGCCGTGAACCCGTCCGCGCTTATGTGAGTGACCCGGTCACGGAGACGGGCGAGCGCGTCAGTATGTTACCCGCACTCCCCGTGCATGTGCCGGCGTGGTCGGCGGCGGGGGATCTGCTGGCGTTCGCCACCACCCCCCCGCTGAACAACCAGGCGACCTGTGAGATCGTGGTGGTGGATGTGCGGCGCGGCCTGGTCGTGAGGCCGATCCGCAACCCCCCCGGTGTGTGTGATAGCACCCCCGCCTGGCGCTAGTTTTATGATATACTGAATGTTAGAACAAACTATCTGATCCTGTTTGTGTAGGAAGACGTTTATGCCGTTTATCGAAGCACCAACTACCTTTTATCTCGGTCGTGAATATGACCCGGAGGAGAACAAACTCAAGGAGGATGTGGTCTACTACGACTCGCGCGATCTGACGACGCACGCGGTTGTGGTCGGCATGACGGGCAGCGGTAAAACCGGCCTGTGCATCAACATGCTAGAGGAGGCTATCCTCGACAACATCCCGGCGATTATCATCGACCCCAAAGGCGACATCACCAACCTGATGCTCAACTTTCCCGATCTCAAGCCGGAGGACTTCCAGCCCTGGATCAACGCGGACGACGCCCGCCGGGCCAGGATGGACCTCCCCAATTATGCCGCCGATGTCGCGCAACAGTGGCGTGATGGGTTGGCGAGCTGGGGTATCGTGCCGGATCGCCTGCGCTGGCTGAAGGCCGCCACGCAATACAGCATCTACACCCCCGGTTCGGATGCCGGTCTGCCGGTGAACATCGTAGCCTCGCTGCGTGCCCCGCGTGAGGGTTGGGCGGGCAACGAAGAAATGCTGCGCGAGAAGATCAACGCCATTACTACCGCGCTGCTCGCGCTCGCCGGGATCAACGCCGACCCGATTAAAGACCCGGAGCATGTGCTGATCTCCAACATTTTCGAGCACGCCTGGAAGCAAGGCAAGGACTTGACGCTCGAAGAATTGATCTTGCAAATCCGCAACCCACCGTTTGACAGCCTCGGTGTGGTGCCGATCAACGATTTTATGTCCGAGCGCAAACGCAGCAACCTGATGATGGATATGAACAACATCATCGCCGCGCCCTCGTTCCAATCCTGGTTGCAAGGCGATTCGCTCGATATGCAGCGGTTGCTTTACCAGCCCAACGGACGCCCGCGTGTGTCGATCTTCTATATCGCGCATCTTGCCGACCAGGAGCGCATGTTCATCACCACACTGCTGCTGCAAAATATGCTTAGCTGGATGCGCACCCTGGGCGGCACGACCAGCCTACGCGCTATCCTCTACGTGGATGAGATGTTCGGTTACTTCCCACCCTACCCGAAGAACCCGCCGACCAAAGAGCCGATCTTGCGGTTGCTCAAGCAGGCCCGCGCCTTTGGTATTGGTTTGATCCTCGCCACGCAGAACCCCGGTGACCTCGATTATAAGGGGCTGACCAACGCGGGGACATGGTTCATCGGGCGGCTGCAATCAGATAACGATAAGAAGAAGATCATGGCGGGGTTGCGACAACTCGCCACTGCCGACGAAGACCTTGACCTCAACGATGTCGGGCAAATGATCTCCGATATTGCGCCGCGTGTCTTTTTGATGCGCAACGTACACGATACCGAGGCGCCGACGTTGGTTCATACGCGCTGGGCGATGAGCTTCTTACGCGGGCCGCTCACCCGGCAGCAGGTCAGCCAATTGATGCAGAGCCAGCGGCGGGCGCTCATGCAGCGGGTGCAGCAGCAACAGCAGCAACCGCAACAGGCCGCCCCGTCCTGGCAGCAGCAGCGCGAAGGGCAATACGTACCGTCACACCCGCCGCTGCCGAGTGGTGGTGGCTCTAACAACGCGCCCCCGCCGACCCTGCCCGGTCAGCGTGCGAACTCTAACAACGCGCCACCGCCGACCTTGCCCGGTCAGCGTGCGAACAACTACGACACACAAAATGCCTGGAATCAGCAATCAGCACCACAATCGCAGCAACAGAACAGCCAACTCGCGCCCAAACCGCAGAATGCGCCACAGGGGTTTTCCGCCAATCAGCCGCCGTTGTCGTCATCGACCGCGCAGTTCTTCATCCCGGCGCGGCTGAGCTTGCAGGAGGCGGTCAACCGCTGGCAAGAGCGCACTGGCAACCAGGCGCAGCAGGTCGGCGGGCATATGATGGCCTATAAACCGGTGATGCTTGGTCAGGCAATTGTGCGTTATCAAGAGAAGAAGGCCAGCATCTACACCGCCCGGACATATGCCTACTTCGTGCCGGAAGTCCGCCCGGCGGGGTTGGTCCACTGGGACGACTTTGAAGGCGAACCGGTCGATTCGCGCTCGGTAGAATACGAACCCACCGGAGAAGCCGTCTTCGGTGAAGTGTCCAGCGCCCTGACCGACTCCAAGCGGATGAAAACGCTGGAACGCGAACTCAAGGACATGCTTTACAACACCGGACGGCTGGCGATCCCGTTCAACCCGGAACTCAAAATCTACGGTGACCCGGACGCGGATTACAGCGAGTTTCAGGCGAATGTCTATCAGGCAGCGCGTGAAGGACGCGACACCGAGTTAGATAAGCTCTCCGAACGGTACGGCGGCTTGATGGAAAAGCTGGAAGAAAAACGTCGCCGCAAAGAACAGGAACTTCGGGCGGAGAAGAAAGAAATCCGCGACCGCAAGCGCGAAGAACTCTTCACGACCGGTGAGGCGCTGTTCAGCCTGTGGAAAGGCCGCACCAACTACACCCTGTCTCGTATGAGCCGGGCGACACGTTATCGCCGGCAGGCCAAAGAGGATATTCAAGAAAGTTACGAGTTCCTCGATGAGGTCGAACAGGAGATGGCGCAACTCGAACAAGAGTTCGAGCGCGAACTCGCGGCGATCAACGATAAGTGGACGCGCATCGCCGGTTTGGTCGAGGAACACCTCATCACGCCCTACAAAAAGGACATCCAGATTGAATTGTTCGGCATCGGCTGGTTGCCCGCTTACTTCGTACAGATCGACGGACGCCCGGTGATCGTCTCCGCGATGTAACGTTTAAAAAGCTATCATGCCTCACACCCTCACTTGTTGATACAGTGAGGGTGTTGTTTGTTTTATTGGAGCCTACATGTCCGAGAATCAAGGGTCGCGCCGCTTTTCCCTCAAGGCCCTGCGTGAAAATTCTGACCCGCGCCTGCTGACGATCCTGTTGATCGTGTTCGTGCAGATCGTCGGGGCGTCGATGGTGCTGCCGATCTTCCCGTTGTACGCCAAACGCGCCTTCGCATTAGAAGACAACGTGATTACGCTGCTGGTGTCGTCGTTTTTCGCGGCGCAGTTCGTCGCCGGGCCGTTCATCGGTCGCCTGTCGGATCGCTACGGACGTGTGCCGGTGTTGATCGTGAGTCAGATCGGCACGGTAATCAGCTTTGTGATGCTGGGCGCGGCACAAAGCGCGGCGGTGCTGTTGTTCAGCCGCTTGCTGGATGGCATCACCGGCGGCAATATCATCGTGGCGCAAGCCTATATGACCGACATCGCGCCACGCGGCAAGCGCACCGAGTACCTCGGTTTGCTGTTCGCCGCCTTCGGATTGGGCTTCGCCGTCGGCCCCGCGTTGGGTGGTGTGCTTTCCGGCTTGTTTGGGCCGCGTGTCCCGTTTTTTATGGCGGCGCTGGCGGCGGCGGTCGTCACCGTGCTGACGTGGCGCACCCTCGACGAAACCCTGACGCCTGAGCAGCGAGAGAAGAACATACAGACCAGCAACGACGGCGGCCTCAGCCCGCGTATGGTGCTGAACAACACACCGCTGCTGTTGATCCTGTTTGTGACGTTCGTCGGGCAGTTCGGCTTGGGCTTGCTGCAAGCGACTTTCGCGCTCTATGGGGACGCCGTGCTGTTCGCCGGGCAGAGTGACCAGGCCACCGACATCGGGATCGGCTTGTTGCTGGCATGTGTCGGCTTTGGGCAGTTGTTCACGCAGTTGTTCTTGCTGCGACGGATGCTCAAACGCTTCGGCGACGCATGGCTGGTCATCATCGGGTGTCTGCTGCGCGGGGTTTCGATGTACATCTTTGCGATGATTACGAACGCGCTGTTCGGCACGGCGGCGATGGTGTTCTTTGCGGTCGGCAGTGGCTTGATGATGCCCGCGCTGCAATCACTCAGCACGTCCACGGTCGGTGATGAGGTGCGCGGCGGTGTGCTGGGGCTTTACCAATCAGCGATCAGCCTTTCGACCATCGTCAGCACGGCGATTGGCGGTACGCTGTTTGCCATTACCCCGGCAACGCCCTATTTCATCGGCGGCACCCTGTTTATGATCTCGATCCTACCGGGGCTGCTGGTGCTACGTCTGGTCAATAACGGCGACCTCAAGCAAGAGGCCATCCCAGCAGGCGCGGATTAGCAATCCAAACAGAGTAAAATCAATTCAAAATTTACGCAAAATTCATATAATTTACATCGTGCTCATCTCCTTACGGATGAATACTGGTAATAGTTCATACTATAATCGGTTACATCCAACTGAGCATTCAGACGGGGATGTCCGTGAGCCGCACGGGCAGCGGGGACTCCGAGGGTAACAACATGGGCAGCACGCTCACCGGCCTCTACTACTTGCTGGAATTAGCGATTGTGCTTGATTACCCGGTGATCGTCGGGCTGGGACAGATCAAACAACGGTACTGCATCAGCGATGATGACTGGCTGCACTTCACGTCATGGGGCCGCGTGGAAGGCGACAACATGGAAGAGTTCCTCGGCTTGTTGCAGATGGATCGCTTCGAGGACGCCAAAGCTCTGATGGATCACGATGTTGAGCGGATGCCCTACCTCGATGTCCGTATGGGTAAGTGCAGCGGTGACGACGGCGGCCTGCTGCGTCTGGTCGTACAGAATGGTGGACGCAACGGCGAAAAAGAAGTCCTCACCACCTACCTCGATGGCGCACATTATCAAGTTCTCGTTCCGAAGAAAGCGTACTTCTAAAACCTATCTTCTCTTGTGGGGTATGCCCGATTTTGGCATACCCTGCCTGTGGACAAAACGCCCGCCTGTCGTTAGGCTTAGGGACGATACCGGCTCTAACGATGGAAGGTGACCATGAGACTCGCCTTACAAGAACGCTTGCTCCCCGCGCATGAGAGCATCCCGCAGCGGATCGAGACCGCGCAGGCGCTCGGCTTCGACGGCATCGAGTTCGACGCGCACGGACTGGGCGAGCGCATCGAGCAGATCGGCGCGGCGTTGCAAGCCACCGGGATGCACGCCACCGGGGTCAACATCGGCGGGACGCACCTGCTGCACCCCGATTTCGACCGGCGAGACGCGGCGATTGCGTCCATCCGGCAGGCCATGGCGGATGCGCTCGATCTCGGTGCCGCCGGGGTGGTCTTTCGCACGCACCGCGCTGATACGCCGCCGCTGCCCGACCTGCGCCCGTACAAGCACGTCGAGGCGATGACGGCGGACTTTCTGGTTTCACAGCTTCGCGCCATACTCGCCGACCTGGCCTACGCGATGGGCGCGGAACTCTATCTTCAGCCCACCCACCGCTACGAAACACCGCTGCTGCACCGGTTAGAACAGGCCGCCACCATTCTGCGCCAGAACGACGACCACCCGCACATCAAACTCGCCGCGCATACGTATCACATGGCGCTGGAAGAAACCGATATTATTGCCACCCTAAACACCCATGCCGGGCGCTGCGGGGTCGTCCATCTGGCGGATCATCACGGCGGGTTCCCCGGTACCGGCCTGCTGGATTTTCCGGCGATCATCGCCGCGCTGCGCGAAGCCCGGTTCGACGGCTGGCTGGTGCTGGCCTACGAACGCGGCACCTTCGCGCAACCGGCACTCAAGACCTGCGCGGCCTACCTGCGCGACCTTCTGCCAACGAACGAAACGGAGTAAAACCGATGACCTGGATGATCTATGGTGCGACCGGCTATACCGGCAAGCTCATCGCCGAAGCAGCCGTCCAACGCGGACATAAGCCTGTAATCGCCGGACGATCCGAACACAAGCTGAAGCCCCTCGCTGACCGCCTGGGGCTGGACTATCTGGTTTTCGGCGTGAATGATAACGCCGAAGCCATCGACGGGTTGCGCCGGGTGGACGACCTCGAACTGGTGCTGCACTGCGCCGGGCCGTTCATCCACACCAGCGCCCCCATGCTGGAAGCGTGCCTGCACGTCGGCGCACATTACCTGGACATCACCGGCGAGATCAGCGTATTTGAGCATACCTTCGCCCAACACGACCGCGCCGAAGCCGAGGGCATCCTGTTGATGTCCGGCGTCGGCTTTGACATCGTGCCGAGCGACTGCCTCTCGCGCTACGTCGCCGAGCAAAAACCGAACGCCACCCAACTTGATGTGGTCATCGAGGCGCTGGGCGGTGATAGCGGCGGGGCGAACATCACCGCCGGAACCATGAAAAGCATGGTGGAGATGATCCCCGGCGGCGGGCGGTTGCGGCGCGGCGGTCAACTGGTGCCCTATGACCTCGGTGCGGGTGCGGATCGGTTTACCTTCCCGCACGGTAAACGGCTCACACTGCCGATCACCTGGGGCGACCTCTCGACCGCCTATCGCACAACCGGCATCCCCAACATTACGACCTACATGAGCTTCCCGCCCAGCCAGATCAAGGCACTGCAACGATTCGCTTATCCGCTGCGGATGCTGCTCAAGAACGATATGGTTCGTGGGTGGGTGTGCGATCAGATCGACCAGAACATCGACGGCCCCTCACAGGAAACGCGCGACACCGCCCGGTCGCACCTCTACGCACGGGCGACCGCCCCCGATGGCACCTACGCCGACGCCTGGTTGGAGACGAAAGAGGGCTACGCCTTCACCGTCGATGCGTCACTGCTGTGCGTGGAACAGGTGCTCGACGGCAATTACAGCGGCGCACAGACTCCGGCGCAGGCCTTCGGCGCGGATTTTGTGCTTAACATCGATACGACAACACGCCATGACGCGCTCGATGTGACAACCGCGTAGGGCGGGCGTAGGGCGTCCGTCAATCAAGGGGCTGGCGCGGTATGCTACGCTAAATACATATCCCGGTGATCGATGCCCCCACCTCATCACCGGATAGGCTTCCCCGATTAAACAGGTGCCCCCGCGTAAGGGGGCATTTGGATTCACCAGCCATCATGATAAGATTCACCCATGAGATATGCAGAAATCGCCACCGAACGACCGATCAATCGCACCCTGACCTATCACATCCCATCGGCACTCGATGTGCGCGTCGGGCATTTGGTACGCCTGGAAATGCGTACCGCCGCCGAACCGGGCATCGTGGTCGCGTTGCACGACGAACCGCCGTTGACCCGCAACGGACAGCCCATCCAAACCAAGCCGATCATCGAAACACTCGACCCGGAACCGGTCGTCTCACCGGAGCAGATCGCGCTGGCGCGTTGGATGAGCGAGCGTTACCTCGCGCCGCTCGGTCCCTGCCTGTGGTTGATGCTACCGCCGGGGATGGTCGGCAAGCGTGAGATGGTCGTTTCACCCACCGATGCGGAGGTTGACGCTGAGAGTGCCGATCAGCGCAAGCTGCTCGATGCGCTGGCGAAGCGCGGCCCACTCACCGGCACACAAATCGGGCGATTCATCAAGCGTGGGTGGCAGCGCACCGTCGCCGACCTCGAAAAGCGCGGCGCGGTGACGACCGCCTCTACCCTCGCACCGCCACGCATTAAGCCCAAGCAGATTCAGGTCGCCGCGCTGGTGCTGCATCCGCAGCGTATCGGGGATACCCGGCGCTTCCTGGGGAAAGCCAACCGCGTATCCGATCTGTTGGAAGCCCTCGCCCAGATGGAAGACGACACCGGCGTCATGCCGACGCTTGAAGACGCGCTCGACATCCCCGGTGTGGGGCAGGCCACGCTCGACCATCTGCTGGAGTCCGGGCTGGTTGATCTCTACGATGGCACACATATCAGCTTGCCGGAGGACGTTGATCGCACGCTGTTCGCGCTGCGCACCAACAGCGAGATCGACCTGCGTGTGCTGGAACTGCTGGTGCGTGAAGATAAAGCCGTCGATGTTAGTTGGGTCTACGCGCAAACCGACGCCGACCTCAACGACCTCAAGCGCCTCGAAGCACGCGATTTTATCACCCTGGGCGAACGGCAAGCCCACCGGGATACCCTGGCTGACCGTGACTTCGTGCCTATGTCCGCGCCCAAACTGACCCCGGGCCAGCGGACGGTGTGGTCGGTGTTGCGTGCCGCGTTGCTAAATGCACCCCTCCCGGCTTCCCCGGTTTCGGGGGCTGTTGATGATGCCCCCCGCCCGGCCTCTGATGAGAACGCACCGCCCATGCCTCCCCCGCTTTCGGGGGAGGTGGCTGACGACGTCAGCCGGAGGGGGTTTGTCAACTGGCAGCCGCCACCAGAACTCTGGCAGAAGCTCAAGCCTTTAGCACGCGAGATGCGCGGTGAACCAACCCCGGCAGAAAATCGCCTCTGGTGGCACATTCGTAAGCGGCAGATCCTCGGTTACCAATTCCGGCGACAATATGCCATCGAACGATTTATCGTCGATTTCATCTGCAAAGAGGCGATGCTGATTATCGAAGTCGATGGGCCAACCCATGCCGATACGCAGACTGAAGATCAGACGCGCCAGCAGATATTAGAGGCGTTAGGGTTTCATGTGTTGCGCTTTACGAATACGGACGTTTATGAAAATCTCGATGGTGTCATGGCGCGGATTGTCGAGTTCTTGCAGGCGTTTGACCCCACCCGTCAGCCTGCGGCTGCCACCCTCCCCGAAAGCGGGGAGGGCAAAAACCTTACATCGGACAGAGGGGCAGAGGGCGACGGTAAAGTATCTGAGTCATCCCTGACAGACGCGGCGAATGAGCAAAGTTCTGATGATGTATTGGATATGGCGGGGGTGGGGTCAACCTTCCTGCTGCATGGGGTGACCGGCAGCGGCAAGACCGAGCTTTACTTACGCGCCATTGAAAAGACCCTCGCGCAGGGGAAGAAGGCCATGCTGCTCGTCCCGGAGATCGCGCTGACAGCGCAGACCATCCGGCGGGTGATGGCACGCTTTCCCGGTCGGGTAGCGGTGTCGGATGGCGACGAGGCCAGTCGCATCGGGTTGACCCACAGCAACATCAAGCCGACCGAACGTTATGACCTGTGGCATCGCGCCCGTGCTGGTGAGGTTGACCTGATCATCGGGACGCGCTCCGCATTGTTTACGCCGCTGCCCGACCTCGGCTTGATTGTCCTTGACGAAGAACACGACCCCAGCTACAAGCAATCACCGCCGGCCTATGGACAGCAGGTTTTTTACCACACGCGAGACGTCGCCGAGCGCATCATCAGACAGCGCGGCGGGGTGTTGATCCTCGGTAGCGCGACGCCGGACGTCGAGACTTATTTACGGGCGCAGCGTGGCGAGATCGGCTACTTGCAATTGCCTGACCGCATCATGGGGCATAAGGTGCGCGTCAACGAACAATCGACGCGGATGGGTGTGAAACCCCGCTATACCGTCGAGCCGAGTGGTGCCGGGGATGCGGTGTCGATCCCGCTACCGCCAGTCAACGTGGTCGATATGCGCCGTGAACTCAAGATGGGCAACACATCCATGTTCAGCCTCGACCTGCAAAACGCGCTGCGCGACACATTGAACCGGGGCGAACAGGCGATTTTGTTCTTGAACCGGCGCGGTGCGGCGACCTACGTGTTCTGCCGGGATTGTGGCTACGTCGCGCACTGTACCAACTGTGACATGCCACTGATCTATCACCGGCAGGACAGCAAGTTACATTGCCACCACTGCGGACGTGTCGAAGAGAATCCGCGCAAGTGCCCGAAATGTGGCTCGGCGCGGATCAAATACTTCGGCGCAGGGACGCAACAGGTCGAAGCCGCGTTTAAGTCGCATTTCCCGCACGCGGTCGCGCTCCGCTGGGATTCGGACACCGCCGCCAAACCGGGCGCACATGATCTGATCTTGCAGCGGTTCGGAGAACGTCACGCTGATGTTTTGATCGGCACGCAGATGATCGCAAAAGGTTTAGACCTGCCACTGGTGACACTGGTCGGGGTGATTAACGCTGATGTCGGCTTGAACCTGCCGGACTTCCGCGCCGGGGAGCGCACCTTTCAACTGCTGACGCAGGTCGCCGGGCGGGCGGGCCGCGGTCTGTTGGGCGGGCAGGTGATCTTACAGACCTATCAGCCAGGCAATTACGCGATCCAGACCGCCGCCCATCATGATTATGAAGCATTTTACACACAAGAGATCGCCTACCGGCGCGAACTGGGGTATCCACCTTTCCGCCGGATGGTGCGCTTGCTGTTCACCGACGAACAAGCGCATAAGGCTCGCTTACAAGCCGAATGGACGGCGGACGCCATCCGCACCCACATCGCCGACCATCAGATCACCGATACGCAGATAATCGGCCCGGTGCCATGTTACTTCAGCCGGGTGAATAACGTCTACCGCTGGCAGATTTTGCTGCGCGGCCCCATGCCGGAGCGTCTGCTCTACGATTTCGACTTCGGGCGTCCGGTTTACGTCGATGTCGATCCGATTGATGTGCTATGAGTGGGTCGGTGCGCCCGGCACCATTCATCGACCAGGTCACACCACATCTGGACATAAGCGTCGCCGGTTGCCCAATGATTGAGGGTGAGCACCGGCGCGTCGGTCGGTTGTTCGTAGCAATCGACATGCAGCGTGACATCGGTTGAGGTCACGTTGACCGTCCGGCACAGTTGATTGCTGCGAGCGATGGTGTCCGCGTCGTAATAGGTATGCCAGTACGTGTCCATGATTCTGTAAAATGTCTCCACGGCAAATAAAGGATCGAATGCGATTATAACGTCATGACCGGATGCGACGAGCGTTAGAGCAGCACGAACCGCTCAAACTCGTTTTGCGTGGGCAGGCCCCACACCCCCCAGAACTCGCGGGTCGCCGGGCGCATAATCACCGCGCCGCACGTCTCCGAATAGAAGGGCGGCTCCGGCATGGCGCAGATGCTAAAATTGCCATCGCTGCGGTCACGGGTGACGCGCATCATCAACTCCGGTGTGATGGGACGCTCGGTGAGCAGCGTCACCGCCCGGCCCAGCCGCACATCGGAATCGAAGATGTCGTCTTCGGTCAGTTCACGTTCGACGGCTTGCGTTGCCGGCACCAGGCAGCGGTTAGCATGGGCGAGGGCTTCGTTGGTCAGTGGCTCGATGTGTGTCGCGGTCGTCATCGCCTCGACGTTGTAGGCGTTGCCCTCGGCATCCGCCAGCATGTAATTGTGACCACCCGCCAGCGGTGCCTCGGTGATGCAGGCCAGCGCGTCGTCGATGGTGGTCTGCTGCAAAATTTTACGGATGATGAAAGGCCACGTCACCCCCGGCTGACCGTCCGCGCCCATCAGGTTGTTGATGCACACCGAAATACCGTGTTCGTTCATGCCGATCATGCCGATGCAGCCGGTGACCGTGAACGTCAGGAAGTGCGGTTGGTCGGTCGGGTAGCCGCGCAGCAGGATGACGTAGGGGGTCGCGGTGGCGTGCATGTCCCACGTCTGCCCGATGAGGTTCTTACCCCATTCGGTCGCGCTGCGATGCGTCATGAACGAGGTGCATTCCAACGCGGCGATCTCCGGCGTGACGCGCTGGTCATCGAGGTTGTACAACGCATCGACAAAATCCGTGAATCCGTTGGTAATCAGCAATTCTTCACGGGTGAGGCCGGTCGCGTCCGCCATGCCCGCCAACTCCTGCATTAAGTCCGGTGCATAAGCCTCATGCGCTTCCAGGCATTCGGCGGCGAGCGTCATCACCTGCGCCCGGCTGACGTTGCGCCCGACCCAGGCACTCTCCAGGCTGAGTTGCAGGCGTTCTTCCGCCAGTTCACGGATCGCCTGTGTGTATTGCTTGCCGTGCTGGTAGCCGAGTTGGTAAGGGGTGCCGCTGATTTTCAGAACGCGAATAGGGGGCAATGGAAGCTCCTTAAAGGTTGTTCGATTCACCTCGTTAGTGTATCAAATGGTACAGGGATGGCTCAACTAATGGGCACATTAGGACAGGGCAATCATCCACAAAAACCGGGACTTACAGCCAGGTGTATTTTGAAGCAATTCCCACGGCGGGGCGGTTGTGTTTCTCTAGGATTAGAGCCGTTGAGCGGGTACACTAAAAATCGACGTCTGTAAATTGAAAGCTGATGCGATGTCTGCTGAACAATACGAAGGCCAACCCGATCTCGTGCTGCCGCCCTTCCCGGCAGAGGGGGATTGGCTCAACGTGCCGCGTCCATTGACGCTGGAAGACCTGCGCGGCAAGATCGTGCTGCTCGACTTCTGGACGTATGGCTGCATCAACTGCATTCATATGATCCCGGTTTTGCAGCAGTTGGAGGCCAAATACCCCGACGAACTGGTCGTGATCGGCGTCCACAGCGCCAAGTTCAAGCAGGAAGGCCACACACCCAACGTCCGCGAGATCGTGCGCCGCTATGACCTGCACCACCCGGTCATCAACGACCCGCAGTTCAAGCTCTGGGATATGCTCGGCATCAAGGCATGGCCTACGTTCATTATCGTGGATCCACGCGGCAACGTGCTCGCGGCGCAGGGCGGCGAAATTCCGTTTGAAGGCTTTGACCAACTCATCGACGGGATGGTCGCACATTTTGACGCGCTCGGCGAACTTGACCGGGCACCGCTCGACCTGACGACGACGAAAACACGCCAACCGGATTCACTATTGCTTTACCCCGGTAAGGTGATCGTCACCGGGAATCGGCTGCTCATCGCGGATAGCAGTCATCATCGTGTGATCGTCGCTGACCTCGCCACCTATCAAATTCTGGATGTGATCGGCAGCGGTGACGCCGGTTATCATGACGGTGACTTTGAGTCGGCGCAGTTCAACACACCGCAAGGACTCGCGCTGCACGGCGACACACTCTATATCGCCGACACCGACAACCACGCCATCCGCACCGCCGACCTGACCACGCGCACGGTCGATACCGCTGCCGGGACGGGTGAGATAGGGCAGACCGTGATGAACTTCGGTGTGCCGGTGCGGGAGCCTCGCGCCTTTCAGCTTCGCAGCCCGTGGGATGTCACCCTCGGCGCGGAGAACACGTTGTTCATTGCGATGGCGGGGATGCACCAGATCTGGGAGATGAACCTGGAAACGGGCGTGATCCGCGTGAGTGTGGGCAACGGTCGGGAATCCGTGTATAACGACACGCTGGCGACTTCCGAACTGGCGCAACCCAGCGGCCTCTACTTCAACAACGGTCTGCTCTACTTCGCCGACAGCGAATCCAGCACGATCCGTGTTGCTGACTTTACCAACGACACCGTCCGCACAATTGCCGGAACCATCGAGAACAGCCTGTTCGACTTCGGCGACGTTGACGGTCAGCTTGGCACCTCACGTTTGCAGCATCCGTTGGGCGTGACCGGGGACGGTGAGGAAAGCATCTTCATCGCGGATACTTACAACAGCAAAATCAAAGTCATCGATGCGGCGACCAATACCGAAACTTTCTTAAACACAGGCTTTGACGAACCCGGCGGCATTGACTACCACGATGGCAAACTCTACATCGCGGATACCAACAATCACCGCCTCTGTGTGGTGGATGTCGCGTCCAAGCAGGTGAGCACCATCGCCTTCCCTAACCGTGAGCGGCTGCTGCGCGAGGGTGACGCCGTGACCGTGATTGACCGCCGCGCTGCCGAAGTGCGCCTGCCGGAACAGGCCGTCTCCGCTGGGGAGGGCGCGGTGATGTTACGGCTTACCCTGCCGGATGGCTGCAAACTGAACGCCGATGCTTATAGCACGCTCGAACTGCGTGCGGAGGGCAGGGGAGTCACAATGAAGCCGTTGGACGAAGAAATTACGTCTTTAGTGACCGAAATTCCGGTTATACTGGAAGAAGGGAGCGCGACGTTGCACGGCATGGTCGATCTGTACTATTGCGAGGTCGAACGCGAAAATCTATGCTTGTTAGAACGGTTCACGTTCCAGCTACCCGTCAGCGTGGGGCCGCCGGGCGGCTTTGAGCGAACGATCACCGTAGAACGACAGATCGGACATTAACCAGACCTATTCAAACCTCACCCCTTCTGACTTGCGGGCGGCGCTCTCCATCACGCAGGCAAACTAGAGACGGGGAAACGAGTGCAACGATTAGGGATGAGGTCAACGGCAAACGATTACGATAAGTGATGCGAAGTCAAGAACTATGATTGCAGTGCAAGGACGTTTGTGGCCCGTCAATGAAAACGGTATTATCCTGTCAGATACCAACCCCGATCATCTCGTCTCCCCCTATGACGCGATCATCCGTGACGCGGTCGAGACTTACATCGAGCATCTGGGCGATGCGCTGCACAGCATCTACATCACCGGCTCGGTGCCGCGTGGGTTGGCGCTCATGGGGCGCTCTGATGTCGATTTCTTCGCCGTGCTCAACCCGGATGCGGCTGAAGTCGCTGAAGATTGGATCAACACCGAAGAAACCCGCCTCAACGCCGGTTATGCCGCCATCAACGGGGTGCGGTTGGAAGTCTGGCCTTATGACGATGTGTTCGGTTCGCCGGGTTTGTACACGGTCGGCGCGTTCATCGTCAAGACGCAATCCGTATGTGTGTGGGGGGAAGACCTCGAACCGGAGATCGCGCCCTTCAACTTCGATGACATCCGCATCCGGGCGGCGGTGTTCAACGACGACATCATACAGATCAAACCGGACATCAAAGCGGCGATGGCAGCGGTCGAAGCCGACCCTTCGCCGGAGAATGTGCGCCACTGGTGCAAGCACATCTGTAAAAATCTGCTGCGAACCGGGTTCGGTCTGGTCGCCGTCAATCAGGCCATTTACACCCGTGATGTCGATGTCGCCATGCTTTACTTCGTCGGCAAATACCCGGAGCAGACCAACTTCATCCGCGCTGCATGGAGCTACATCCGTCTGCCGACCGATGACGCCGGCGAACTGCTGCGCTTCCTGCGTGAGTTTGGTCTGTGGATCATCGGCGAGTCGGAATTCTGGCTTGACCGGCATAACCCCAACCGCCGGAGAAGGTATGCTTTTTAAGTTGTGTTGCCGTTAACCATACACAATCAACACCTATAAATCGGTCTTAAGCATAGTTAAATTATGTAAATCGTAAAAAAAGCGGCTGTAAATGTGCTTATCCGTTTTATCATGGTGATAATCAGGTATAATAAATAGGATAGAGAGAAAGTACAAACTTAGAACCGTGTGCAGTGCGTAAACTGAGGCAAACGGACACCAGGCGTTGGCTTCTCTACGGTTCACAAAGCTTTTTTAGGGACGAAATTTCCCCCTCGGCTACACAAAATGTGACTCCACGCTCTTGTGTATCTGTACCGAATGGAATTCTGTCATCGTATAAATTTGGGCTATGGTATATTATGCCCTGACTGTAATTTCAAAAACAAACATCTATTGGTACGACTTAACAGTTTGAGGTTCTCATGATGAGCGCAGCCCAACACATCCCCGTGTCACTCTTTCGATTGCTGCGAGAAGAACTCGGTGACCGACTTCCGATAACGAAATGTACAAAAGCGACACTCGTCCACATATCACACGCGCTAGAAGAAGTGGTGCTGAAAAACGAACTGAGTGCGCTGATCTTTACCGGCTTTCAAGAGTCATCACATTGGCGGCAAGAGACAGAACGCTACCGTAAACTAGCGGAAATCGTCCATCAAGTTTGTATTTTTGCCGGCGGCAAGCTACCCCCCGAAAGCATGGCCTCACAAATCCATGTGCAGTTACTCGGCGATGACCCGCTGAGGCAGGAGTGGTTTTTGCTCATTCTGAGTGACCGCTTCTCAGTGTTGTTATGCGGGTTGGATAACCTCAAGCCGGTAGATGAAGAAGCCGTCCGTGTGTTCGACACCATCTGGACGTTCGACGTTCTGATGATAGACAGAGCACTTGATAAGCTGGAAGACGCAGTCGCCTGCTACCGACCGGATCGCCTCGCTGACCTCCAGAAAGCGCGTGATCTGCATCCCCCCCGCAAGCCGGATGTCAACATGATTACCCGACTGATGATCGATCTGGTGCGCTTTGAAGAGAAGCTCAACGAGCAGATTCGCTGGCAAAAAAGTATTGCGGATAGCCTCATCGCCAGCATTGAGCATCAGCTTTACATCAGCGAAGCCAGCGTAGACACGTCCACCAGAGGCTTCGATGTCGTGTTCGGCTCTCCAAAGTTCCCGCAACTGCTGGGGCTACCTGCAACACCGGAAAAATTGCCAGATTGGGATTGGCTGGAGTCGCGTGTGATCGAAAAAGATCGGGCGATCTTCCGGGAACACCTGACGCGCTTGTGGGACGGGCGAGACAGCCTTGTCGAATATCGCTATCGCAAGCCAGATGGCACAATCATCTGGTTACAGGACGATGTGCGCGTCCAGTTCGACCAGGGCCAGAACATCCACCGCCTGTATGGAGTGATGAAAGACATCGGCGAGCGCAAAGCGATGGAAGCCGCCGAGCGTGAGCAGGAACGGCTGGAAGCCGAACTCGCGCAGGAACGCCAGCTCAGCGCGATGAAGAGTTACTTTATGAGTACGGTTTCCCACGAGTTCCGCACCCCCCTGGCGACCGTGCTTTCCGCGACCGAGGTGCTGACACGCTACAGCGATAGGCTCACCCAGGAGGAGCGTGACCAGCGCCTCAAGAAAATTCAGAATCAGGTCTTGCAGATCGCGCATATGCTCGACGAGATCAGTGATACGATGCAGGGTCGTTTTGAGAAAATCACGCTTAACCCGGTTCGACTGGAACCGTTTGCACTGATTCAGGAGAAGATCACGCAGTTCGTCCGGCAGAATCGCATCGCCCACCCGATCAGTTTTAACCATACAGGGGACGACCAACCCATCATGGCAGACCCCTCGATTATTGGCAACATCATCACTAACCTGTTGATGAACGCGACGACCTATACACTTGGTCCCTCCCCTGATATTCAGGTCACCAGTCAGTTGAGCGGAAAGATGCTCGAAATCGTCGTAGAGGACAACGGCATCGGCATCCCCGCAGATGAGCAAGGTTACGTCTTTGACCTGTTCTACCGGGCGACCAACGCACGCCATATCGCCGGCATCGGGCTGGGGTTGGGCATCGCCCGTGATTGCGCACTGGCACACGGTGGTGAAATCACGTTTACATCCGTCGAAAGTTCAGGCAGTGTCTTTACGGCGACATTGGCGGTTGAGATGATCTAATCTTTATGCAGAACCTTCGTGGCAGGGCTATAATAGATAGAAACCCTTAACATGGACGAAGGATACTTGCACAATGGATGCTGCAAATACCAAGACCTTTGAGGTCGTTAAGCCACTTTCAGTCCGCATTGAACCGAGCATCAACAGCCCACGCCGCGATAAAGGCCTATACCCTGAGGCGATCATCGAAGTTGTTGCCGATTCCAGCCGTGAGGTAGACGGTTTCATCTGGTGGCAGCACGATCAAGGATGGTCTGCGGAGCGGTCGCTAGACGGTAAATACATCTTGATGAAGCCGCGTGCCACGCAAGCTCCCCCGGCGAGCGACGAAAAGATCTATTTTGAAGCGTTGATCCAGCTTTCGATCCGCACCGAACCCCGTGCCAGCGCACCGCGTCTGCCAAACACATTTCTAGCCAACGGAGAAATCATCGAGGTCGTCACCGACTCTCGCCGTGAGATAGACGGCTTCGTCTGGTGGCAGCATGAGCGCGGCTGGTCTGTGGAGCGCAAAGCCGACGGTACCGTCAAATATATGCAACCTGCCAGCGCCCTGCCGGTTGTCGAAGCACCGGTAACGCCGGAAGCACCGGTAACGCCGGAAGCACCGGTAACGCCGGAAGCACCGGTAACGCCGGAAGCACCGGAAGTCCCGGAAACGCCAGAAACGCCAGAAGTCCCGGAAGCACCAGCCGATGACAAACGCTTTCGTGTGGCGAAGACGCTTTCGATCCGCAACCGGCCCAGTCTCAGCGGCAAGCAGTCCCCCCGGTTGTTGAGTGTTGGTACCATCATCGATGTTGACCCTGACTCGCGCACAGAAGCGGATGGTTTCGTCTGGTGGAAGCACAGCCGGGGTTGGTCGGCAGAAAAGAAAATAGATGGTTCGGTTGTCCTTCTCGTCGAGCCGGGCACGACCATCACCACTACTGCGCCCCCACAAGATGGGCCGGTCGATGTGAGTAAATTACCACAGCGCGGCACGTTGTTTGAGCGGCTACCGGTCGAACTCAACCTGACAGCGTGGATTCAATATTACGGCAATACCGATTTTGCTTACAAGAACGGCTCCAGGTGGGGTTATGATAGCTACGCGCAGGGTTTGCACTCTGGCTTCGACTTCGGCAACTCGAACTACGGACAGGTGCCGCAGTTGCGCGTCTTCGCCGGGGTGAACGGCACCTTTATTGATAACAATCGCTACGGGGTGCGCGTGCAAGCCGGGGAATACATCGTGATCTACCAGCATCTCACGCAGACCCATTCATATAACAAGGGCGGCAAAGTCACGAAAGATACCTTCATCGGTCTCGCTGATCCGTCGATGGGATCCAACCGGCACTTACATCTGGAAGTGCGTTACCAGGGTGACACCTACATCTTGAACCCGCTGCTGTTCTTCTCGCTGGAAGACCTCAACACGATCACGATGCGCTGGTCGCATTACCCATCCCATTTTTCCGACCGGAACGGCTTCAACCGGTGGCAAACCCCGCTTGACCAACCGGTCATCAAGGTCGGTGGGCCGATGATCGGCCCGAAGGCTTAGCCGGTCGCTTTTTGCCCCCTCTCCCACCGCTCGGTTGCTGCGGAGCCTGGGGCGAGGGGGAAGCGCGGCCCCACCACGATGCCCTGCTATGCAGCCCCACCGCCGGGGCTGCTTTGATTCTAACCGGGTTGTAATGTGTAAATTGCATGGTCGGCAAAACGGAGTACAGTAAATGTAGACCTCCCAATTAACCTGTGAGAACGCACTGATGGATGACCAACAATCACTCGCTGACCTGACAGTGGCCCAACTTAGAGATCTGATTCGCAAAACCGTGCAGGAAGCGATGGTCGAAGTGCTGATCGAGATTTCGATTGCGAACGAATATGAAGCGGAAGTGGCTTATCAGGCGGAGATGAACGATCTACTGCGCACGGCGTTGCGTTATGGCATCGGTGAGGAACCGGAAGACGACCCCCCACCGGATGATTGATGTGCCTAAACGTAACGGACGACGACCTTACCGCTGTTCTTGCCGCTTTGCAGATGTTCAACCGCCGCGACGACTGACTCTACGCCTTTAAACTCTGCTGGATCAATGTTGACGTGCAGTTTGCCGCTTTCGAGTAATTCGGTCAGCTTTGCCATATGCGCGGGCATTTGGTCAAAGAAGTGATTGAGGAACATGCTGCGGATCGACGCGGATTTCCACAACAGTTGGGTGTAAATACGGGGTGAGGTGATCGCCTCCGGTTTGCCTTCGTACTCGGTGATGTAGCCGATTATCACCAGCCGACCGCGCACCGCCAGATGGCGCACGGCGGTGTCAAACATCCCCCGCCCGACCGACTCATAGACCAGATCAACCCCTTTGGGATACTCCGTTTTGAGGACATCATGCAAGTCTTCCTCTTTGTAAAGCACCACACGATCACACCCCAGGCCGGTGAGCATATCGGCTTTTTCCTGCGTGCTGCATGTGCCGATGACGTGATTCCCGGCGAGCTTGGCTAACTGCACGGCGATATGCCCGGTGCCACCTGCCGCCGCTGTAATCAGCACGGTTTCATTACTTTTCATCTCGCCGACGATTTCCAACCCGAACGACGCGGTTAAGCCACTCAAGATCAGACTCATCACTTCTGGCGTGGCATTTTTGATTGGGATGGCATAACGCGCCTTCGCTACTTGATACTCACGATAGCCGCCGCCCGTGCTGAGTGTCATCGCAGCATCACCAACGCTGAAGTTTTTAACATCCGCGCCGACTGCCGTAACTTCTCCGACCGCTTCAATGCCCAGGTCGAGCGGTAAGGGTTGGCCGGGGGTGTATAATCCCGCCGTGATGTTGGGGTCGGTGGCGTTGACGCCAGCGTACAGGTTGCGGATGACGATTTCATCCGATGCGGGGTTGGGTAATTCGACTTCGACGATCTCGGCGGCTGTGGCAAAGTCACGGGTGAATTCGGTGCCGATCACCTTACGATAGGTCGTGGGCATAGGTTTTGCTCCTCGTAATGTTGTCAAATAAGTTTTGTTGCGGTTATTGTGACGGATTCGGGAGCAATCCGCTAG
>DAOTTX010000465.1:0-35640 GCA_034437515.1 Anaerolineae bacterium | reverse complement strand
CCGACCCCTTCTCCCCAACGCTTCGCTGGGAGAAGGGGAGAAAATCGTTCTCAAGTCCCTCTCCCTGGGGAGAGGGAAACAGGGTGAGGGCTTTTCAAACAGCTTCTAAGCACTTCTCATCAGGGCGAAATACGGGTAATGTGGATACAAACCGACGTCCTTTAAACAAGTGAGGGTCTTATGTCCCAACAACAGAATCCCAACAACCCGAAGAAACGCCAGATCCGCCTGGAAATTCCCCGCGACCTGGAGGCGAAATACGCCAACGCCGCCGTCATCAGCCAGACGCGCAGCGAGATCATCCTCGATTTTACGCAGATCGTCCCCAATGATCCCCGCGCACGGGTGCAAAGTCGCATCATCATGACGCCGACCAGCGCCAAATCGCTGTTACACGCACTTGAGAAAAATCTCAAAAACTACGAGGAAAAATTCGGCGAGATCAGTATGCCGCCCACCCTCGCCGACCAGCTTTTCGGCAACTTGCGCGACGACAACGACAACGAGGACGACGAGTAGTGGATGAATTACAAGGCATCGCGGAGTCCGTCCGTGAAGAACTGAGCGCCAAAGACGTCGCCCGTGATAACGCGGTGCGCCAATCCCGCGAGTTGATCCGTTATTGTGCGGGGAGCATCCGCGCCATTCACCGCCGGGATTTCGACGACGCCGACACCAAGCTGGCGACCATCCGCGCCTTCGCCGACGACATGACCGCCGGGATCGCGGATTATCCCGACCTGTACCACACCGGCTACACACAAGACGCGCTTAAAGAAGTGGTGGAAGCCTTCGCCACCTACGCCATCATCCGGGGGGAGCCGCTGCCCACACCGGCATCGCTCAAGGTCAACGGGGCGACGTATCTCAAAGGGCTGGCGGAAGCCGCCACCGAGTTACGCCGCTTTATCCTCGACATTATGCGCCGCAAAGAAGAACACAGCGACGAGGCCGAGCGTCTGCTGGAATGGATGGACGCCATCTATGACCAGCTCATCACGTTTGACTTCCCCGACGCGCTGACCTACGGCCTGCGCCGTCAAACCGACATCGTGCGCAGTGTGTTGGAGCGCACACGCGGCGATATGACGCAGAGCTTGCGCCAGCAGCGGTTGCAAGAGGCGCTGGCCCGGTTCGAGGCACGGGTCAACGACTGATGCACGTCAGCGACCTGGAAACGCCCAGCGTGTTGATCGACATGGACATCATGACGCGCAACATTGAGCGGATGCAAGCACACTGTAACACGCTGGGGCTGGACTTTCGCCCGCACATCAAGACGCACAAAATCCCGCCGATTGCACGAATGCAGCTTGACGCCGGGGCGGTCGGCATCGCCTGCCAGAAGGTCAGCGAGGCCGAGGTGTTTGCAATGGCGGGCTTCAACGATATTCAGATTCCGTACAACATCGTCGGGGAGCGCAAAACCGGGCGGCTCGCCGAACTCGCCATCTACAACCGCGTGACCGTCTCCGCTGACCATCCGACGGTGATCGCCGGGCTTGCCGACGCCGCCCGTAAATTGGGCATGACCATCCGTGTGATGATCGAGTTGGCGACGGAGATCGAGCGTACCGGTGCGTCTTCGGTCGAGGTGGTGCCGCTAGCACAACGCATCGAACGCGACGAGAACCTGCATTTCGCCGGATTGCTGGTGTATCCGAGTTTGCCCTCGGCCCGTCCGGCGCTGCAAGACGCGCTCGAACGCTTGCACCGCGCCGGCATCGGTGTGGACAGCGTCAGCGGGGGGGGCATCGGCGCGGTGCAGCACGCCGCCGAGGTGCCGGAAGTGACCGAACTCCGCGTGGGGACGTATGTGTTCAACGATTACACCTGTGTGCAAAACGGCACGGCGACACTCGATGACTGCGCCATGCGCGTGCTGGCGACCTGCGTCAGCCGCCCGACACAAGATCGTGGCATTCTGGACAGCGGCAGCAAGTCGCTCTCATTGCAATCGATCGCGGATGGCTACGGTTACATCGAGGAATACCCCGACGCGCACATCTACAAGCTCAACGAAGAACACGCCTACGTCGATTTCGGCGCGTGCGCGGAGCGCCCGGTCATCGGTGAGCGCGTGCATGTGCTCCCCGTCCATGCCTGCGTGGTGACCAACCTGCACAACCAGATCTACGGGATGCGCGGCGCGACGGTTGAGGTCACCTGGCCGGTGATGGCGCGTGGTCTGGTCTGGTGATAATCTGTCAGTGGGACGGTGACAGACTCGCCGTCCGGTAGATGTGGGTCAGTTCACTCTCCCGCGCCTCGTTGTTTGTTCTACATTGAACTTCTGGGCGGAGTTGTCTTACGCACCCTAAAACCGGGGTGTCGTGTGTATTATTTGTGAGGAAAATATGTTGTTAAATCTGTTTTATGCGTTGTTGTTCTTGCTTCAGGGTGTGTTCGGCATGGAGGCGGATGCGTGGTTCTATGCGCAGGATCTCGATACAAACGAAGTCGTCGCCTACAATCTCGCCGGTGAGACGAGCAGCCTCGGCACGAATTTTGGTAACTTGGACGGCGGTACTCACATCCGTATAGACGCGCAAACCGTGTTTGCTGGCTTCATAGATGAGCAGAGGCGTACCCAATATTACCTGCTGACGCCGGAAGGTAGCGCACCGGTCGGCACGCCGGTTGATGAACTAATCATCCCTGCCGATTATCACTATCCCTATCTGGCCATGGAACCCATTCAAATGCGCTTTGAGGATAACTACGTCGTGCTGTTCGACCTCGACGCGATGGCGAACATACGTCTCGACATTCCCGTTAGCGGGGCGGTTGAACGCTTCGCGTGCTGCCGCTTCGCCGAGGATGGCAACACCCTGTACTATGTGCATCAGGCCACTATCGGTGATCGCCCTCTGGAGGGCGAGTATCAACTGCGGGCACGAGACCTGACGGCGGGTGAAGAGACAACATTCTACGAAATCACCGCTGATGGTGAAGCAATCAATAACGTGCGTTTCTGGTCCAGTGGTAGCGGCGAGCGATGGTTGGTACAGCTCGTCGAAGCTCAAGACGAGGACACCAATCGCACAACCACGTTACTTGTCTCTGTAGATGGCACCATTGAAGAAATCGACCGGTTCACTGACTTTCAGGATTTTCAGTTTTATGAATGGTTTGATGAACTGATCGCGGTATGGTCACCTCACTGTGAGGCCGATTGCACACTTGAGTTGCGTGATCCTGCAACCGGTACCAGTGAGACCTACCGCGTGAAGGACGAATTGTTCTCCCCGACGTTTATGTATCGCACCGAGATGGGCGATCTCATCATCACAACCGATGAGCAATTCTTTCAAATCAGCAAAGAGTCGCGTCCGCGTTTGCTCGGGCACTATCGCCGACCGACATTCGCTGACCTGCCGGTCTCCCCGGATGGTCGTTGGATTGTCTCCGCTGACCGGGATACCGCGCCGAGTGAACTCGGTATCTATGACGCTGAAGCCGGTGAGGTCGTACAGCGCATCTCAGTTGATGAAGGGGTGCATACCTTCACCACTATTTTCTTGCCGGATTATGTCGTTATCAATGACGTGTTGGACAGCGAAACTTTCGACTTTGAGGTCTATAACATCACTTCGGACTCGATGACGACGGTAACGTTCGATGAACGCCGGGCAATCTTCGAAGTGGTCGGTGACACAAGGCTGATCCTGGGGACACAAAACCGGGAAGGCTTGCAGATCACCGGTTATAATCTGGAAACAGGCGAGGAAACGATCCTTCTGAACAGTCGCTACATGCCGATCAACACCAGGAGCCTTGATGAATAGCATGGTGAATCAAAACGCCCCCGACATGGGGGCGTGGTTGGTCATGGTCAAAAATTAGCGACGGATGGTGCAATCCCGGTAGCACAACACCGCTTCCGTCGGGCTGAGGTCGTCCAGCACGGTGTTTTCGGTCGTGTCCGGCAGCATCTGATAGTTTGCGTTGGTCTGGTCGATGATCTGCGTCGCCAATGTCAACATCAGCATGACAAGCATGGCAATCACGATGGCTTTGATGAAATTAGTCTTGTCTGGTATGCGTATTGTACTGGCGATCATCGAACCCTCTCTCGTTTTCATGTATCTTCTATAACACACTATACGAGAAAAAGTTCTGTAAGTCGCAAATTTTGTCCTCCATGAAGCCGATTTTTAACGAGTTTTTACGATTGACTTCATACTTTGACGATTCTTTCGTAGAGGCCCGCTTTCGGATGCCCCTCGAAATCGGTGAAGCCGTAGCCGTTATCCATGCCGTCTGCCCACGCATACCAGATCGCCGCCGCCACCTGACCGGGGAACTGGTCGTTCAAAGTGCCGAGGAACTGCCGCGCATATTCGGCGATGTCCCCCGCGAGATCGTCTCGTCCCTGTACGTTCAGCACCCCCCACTCGGAGATCCATACCGGCTTGCCCGGTAGCACCTTGCCATACTTGCGCACGGATTCCGTGATCGGCCCGAAGTGGGCGTAGGGGCTGCCCTTCGGCCCGCGTCCATAGGGGTGAAACGCGATGCCATCCGGTCGCAGGTCGTCCGGCATGGCGGCAAGTGTGCGTCGTGCATAATCCGATCCGGCATCTGGCCCGCCGACATGCCCGCCGGTAAGCACCAGCGCGTCGGGGTCAATCGCACGGATGGCTTTGATGGTCGCCGCCAGCAGATGAGCGTAGTCCTCGGCAGGGATAGGCACGGCGGCGCGGGCGTGCTCCGGCGCGGTATCCTGTTCATTCCAGATCTGATAAGCGGCGATTTTGCCCGTCCCGGCGAACTTCCCGGCGACCTTCGCCGCCATCGTCGCGTATTTCTCGGTCAGGTCACGCCAGCGGTCGCTGGTCATGGTGGGCCAATGATAACCCGCACCCTCGCCGAAGGTCTGGTGAGTCAGCACCATCAACACCTTATAACCGGCGTTCACGTAGTCGTCGATGGCGTCGATGCTGCGTGCGTAAGTGTAATCGACATCGGTGTTGCCGTAACGCGCATCACCGCTTTTGCGCGGGTCAAACGACACGTTGAACTTCACTCGCACCCAACCCATTTCTCCGAGTTCGCTGGCGGCGGGTTTGCCGTAGGGATGGTCAATATCCAGGTTGACACCTAAGAGGCTTCGCGCCTGTGGCGGTGCCTGTGCTTCCGGTATTTCGCCGGTATATCGTTCGAGGAACCAGGCGGCGGTGTGACCTGTTGTCCCGTGTAGTGTCTCGACGTGTAACCATTCGTCCATCACACCGAGCTTCGCCAGTGTGGATTTTTCGTCTTCCAGCGAGTAGAGGATGTCATCGTCGTCCAATAGCGCGATCTGTTCGCCGTCTTCCGGCGCGGCGCGCAAGCGCAGCACATCAATCGTCGGTGAGATCAGCACGCGATTTTCATCGCTCTCGCTTTTGCCCTCATCCTCGACCGTTTCCGGCTCCGGTGGTTCGAGTGCTTCGGGTTCGGGTAAGGTCTGCCCCGGTGCCAGGCGCAGCAGCCACCCCGCCGTATAGCCTTCTACGCCGTTCGCAGTACGCACACGCAACCATTGTCCATCGATGCCGACCTTGCCGCGTGTTTCTTCGACCGGTTCGAGTGATTCGATGTCCTCATTAACGTGAATTTGCCCGATGGGTTTGCCGTTTACCGGTTGCTCGCGCACCCGTAAACCGTCTGCTTCTGGAAGTACCTGCAATCTAATCATCGTCATATTTGCCTCAGTCGTTGTCGGTACTCTCATTTTAGAATAGTCTTGCGTCGAGAATCCTTGTGGTTTGAACTGTGGTCGGTCGTTGCGCTCTCCCTTATAATGGGGTTGCACTTGTGCGTAGCGAATAGGTTATGGGTGACAATGCCAGATGAGCTTATCGGGCAGCAGGTCGGTGGGTATGAGGTCTTAGACCGCGTCGGTCAGGGGGGCATGGCGGCGGTCTACCGCGCCAAACAGAACTCGATGAACCGCACGGTCGCGCTGAAGGTGTTGCCGCGCCATCACGTCCGTGATGACACCTACCTCAAACGCTTTGAGCGCGAGGTGGAGATCATCGCGCAGTTGGAACACCGAAATATCGTGCCCGTCTATGACTACGGCGAATACGACAATCTGCCTTTTATCGCTATGCGCTACATGCCCGCCGGGTCGGTCGATGATCTGCTCTCGCGGGGGACGCTCAAGGTCGAACGGGCGCTTGACATCGTGCAGCAGATCGCGCCCGCGCTGGATTATGCCCACAGCAAAAATGTGCTGCACCGTGACCTCAAGCCGAGCAACATCTTATTAGACGACAACGGCGACGCCTACCTCACCGATTTCGGCATCGCTCGCATCCTCGGTGTGGAAAGCAAGGGCAATACCATCACCACACAGGGTGTGGTCGGCACACCGAGTTACATGAGTCCTGAACAGGCGCAGGGTAAAGATCTCGACGGACGCAGTGACCTCTACTCACTCGGCGTGGCGCTGTTTGAAATGCTCACCGGACGCCGCCCGTTCGAGAATGAGACGCCCTACGGCATCGCCGTGATGCAGGTCACCGCGCAGCCACCCAACCCGCGCAGTTTCAACCCACAGTTGACCGCCGCCGTCGAGCAGGTGATCCTCAAGGCGCTCAAGAAAAAGCCGGATAACCGCTACAACAATGCGGTCGAAATGGCGCAAGCCTTTACGATGGCGGTGGAACGGCCTGATAGCATCTACGATACCGAGCCGAGTGGCATCCCGACCAATTTAGCACGGCAATCTACCCAGCCGGCGCAACCACAGCAGTACGAAGAAGAACGTACCGTACCCTCGTCACCCGCGCCACAGTCCGCCGTGCATAACACACCACCGCCGGCCTATAACACCCCATCGGCTTATGTGCCGCCGCCGCAATCCAGCCAGATGCAGCGCCCGGTCGGTCTGCGGGATCGCGTGCGGCGTGAACGCCAGCGGCGCGGTAACAACCTATGGTTCAGTGTGTTGGTCGGCATGATTATCGGCTGTGGTTTGCTCAGTTTGCTGGTGGTCGTGCTGATTATGACACTCGATAGCTTGTTCGATACAGGCGGTAATGACGACACACAGGCGGCGGTCACCGTGCCGACGCTCGACCCGACCGAACGCGCCTTGCGGGCGCTACTTGGCAGTGGGGGCAGCACCAGCGTCCCCGGTGAGACGCCGCAGTTCACCGGGGCGACCGCCATTCCCACCCGCGCGCCGACGGAAGGTGTCGCGCCGGTCGGCGTTGCCGCCACCCCCACACTCGACCCGGCCTTCGACCCGACACAGAGCCGCATCCTATATTTTGCGCAGCGGGGCGACGGCAACTACGCCGTTTACACCTACGACCTCAGCACCGGGCGCGAAATCCGCTTGACCGGGGAAGGCTTCGACAGTTCTTATCCGCTGGCCTCACCGGATGGCGCACAGATCGTGTATCAATCCAACGAAGAGGGCGACTTCGAGATCTACGTGATGGACCTTGACGACCGCGACACGCGCCAACTGACCGACAACACCGTCACCGACCGGCTAGCGGCTTGGTCACCGGACGGCGAGTGGATCGTATATTCATCCGATGTGCGTGGTGATGACACCTATGACCTCTACCGTGTGCGACCGGACGGCAGCGACCGCGAGGTCATCTACGCCGCCGCCGGGCGCAGCAGCCACGCCCGCTTTAGCAGTGACGGACGCTCGCTTGTCTTCACCGATGGCAACCCCAACGATGCCACCACCTGGGAGGTCGTCCGGTTTGTGTTAGCCGAAGGCGAGATCGAACCACTGACCGACAACGTCGTGCAGGATCACTCACCCTCGTTCAGCCCGGATGACGCGCAGATCGTTTACGTCACCGCTGGGGATGGTGGCGGTGCTATCGCCTTGATGGACGACGACGGGCGTAACCGCCGCATCATCTACGACAGTGAACACGATGATTGGGGGGCGAGCTACAGTCCCGATGGTGGTGCGATTCTGTTCAACACCGTTGAGGAAGCCAGCGGACAAATCTACGTGATGGAAGCCGATGGCGATAACCCACGCCTGATCGACAACGGCGGCGGTTTCTATCCTTCCTGGCTGCCATGACGACCGACCGCCGCAAGACACCGCTCTCGATCCTCGTCGCGGAGGCGCTGCGCCAGTCTTTGCAGGATGGCGTGTATCGTCCCGGTGAGCGCCTCGCGGAGAGTGTGATCGCCCGTGAGATGAGCGTCAGCCAGAACACCGCCCGTGATGCGCTGACTCTGCTGGAAGGTGAGGGTTGGCTGGTCAAGCAACCCCGGCGCGGGATGCGTGTGCGTGAATTCACCATCGCTGAGGTACGTGAACTTTATACCCTGCGGGCTACGCTGGAACAACTCGCGTTCGGTTGGGCGCTGGAAACCATCACTGAGCAGGCTAAGATGCAGCTCGCCAATGCCATCTCCCAGGCGCGGTTACAGGCCGGCATCGCCAACCGGCGCGGCTTGCATGAGGCCATCTTCAGCTTCCACGAGATGATCTTAGCCCTCGCCGCCCGGCCCCAGACCACCGTCATTGTCACATCGTTGCACAACCAGTGCCGCCTGTTGGAGCATCTGCGCACCGAACACGCGCCCATCGACAAAGACGAGTTCAACGCGGTCATCAACGACTACGGCGACCTGATGACGCGCATTCGCTATAATGAGCGGCAGGCCGCGCTCAATACCCTGTACGATATGATCCTCGAAGAAGGCCGCAAGCTACTCCCTGTACTTGATCTCGTGACATGAGGACAATATGACTGAAATTTTTATCTCTTTAGAATAAGCTCGCGGTCATCCACCTCTCAGGGGATATTCACGCGGAAATTCATGGCCTTAAAGCCGTCGATGTTATGCTCCACCAAAACGGATCAACAATCATGAAAGTGAGCGTAAACAATGGCAATGGATGGCAAAGTTTATATGGTCACCGGCGGCAGCAGCGGTATTGGCGCGGCGACGGCGAAGCTACTCGCAAAGCGCGGCGCAAATGTGACGGTGATCAGCCGGGGCGAGGACGAACTCAACGAAGTCGCCGAACAGATTAAGGCGGACGGTGGCTCCGCGCTGGCGATTACGGCGGACATCACCGACGAAGACCGGATGAAGTTTGCCTATCGTTCTACGGTGGATACATGGGGTCGGCTCGACGGTGTATTTGCCAACGCCGGCATCAACGGCAAGTGGGCACCCATTACCGAGATGTCCGTCGAGGACTGGAACAAAACCATGAGCGTCAACCTTGACGGTACCTTCATCACGCTCAAACACGCCGTACCTTACCTCAAGGATAATCAGGGCGGCGCTATCGTGATTACGTCCTCGGTGAACGGCACGCGCATGTTTTCCACACCGGGTGCGTTCGCCTATGCGACCACCAAAGCCGGGCAGGTCGCGCTGGCGAAGATGCTCGCGTTGGAATTGGCGAAGTTCAAGATCCGTGTGAACGCCATCTGTCCCGGTCGGATTGACACCGAAATCAGCGACAGTACGACCAAAGTCAACGCGGACGAAGCCGGTGAGCCGATGAACTTCCCCGAAGGGCAGATCCCGCTGACAGATGGCAAGGCCGGCACCTCGGCGCAGGTCGCGGAGCTGGTCGCATTTTTGCTTTCCGAGCAGTCCGCACACATCACCGGCACCGAAATGTGGATCGACGGCGGACAATCATTGCTGCGCGGCTAAAGCACATGAGAGCCGAAAACCCGTCACCATCAGGGGACATTTCAGATTTTGGGCACCTGATATACCGTGCAACATTCAATGCCCACCCTATGTTTATTCAGACGACGAATTCACGGCTCAAGCGACGCGATGCGCAATCGTCTCTTTAACCACTAACCACCATGTAGCCGAGCATTCAGGCTGCCCGGCGAGCCTGGCGGCGCTAACCGTTAAAGATCGTGCCGTCCTCGTCAGAGACCGGCTTCTCGTCGAGATCCTCCGAAGCCGGTGAGCCGTCGTCGGTTGTTCCCGGCTCTACGAAGTCGGCCTTGTCCGTTTCCATCGCCTCGGTGTTGAGATAGTCCGGCTCGCTCGGTGGTGTGGTCTGCGCGTAGGGCCGGTCATCTTCCGGGATGATTTCTACTTCGGTCTCATCGTCGGCCTCGGTGATGATCTCCGGTGCGGTCGGTTCAGCGAATTGTGTGTTCGCTGCCATCATCTCATCGGTCGGTGGCGGCTCGGCTGTCGGGTCGGCGGTGTCCATCGGCAGCGGCTCGGCGTCAAAGGGTTGCGGCACGCCTGCCGGTAGTGACCCGGTCGGTGTGTAGTATGGTGTTTCCACCTGAATGCGCGTGCCGACCGGCCCCTGAGACGCCCCCAGGATGCCGCGCAAGTGGCCCATCTTGTCGGGGTCGAGCGTGCCATCTTTTTTGAACACATCGAGGTTGAATTTTTCGGCGAAAGCTCGCATCATGTCGTCTTCGCTGCCTTCTTTCTTCTCACCGCGTGTGATCTGTCCCCATTGGTTGACCTCAGCCTGAAAGACCTGCTCGGCGCGTTCGATCAACGCATCATACACGTCCAGCGATCTTTCCGGCGTCAGTTCGTCAAGATCAGGGACGATCAACCGGGCTTCTTCTAAGCCGAGGATCGAGTCGCGGTAGATCCCGGCCTGCCGCTCCCACTGGTAAAGTTGCTGGAAGGACGCAATCAATGCGGCTAAAGTGGGCAGTAGTGCGGTCAGCAAGCGCAGAAAAGGTGCGATGCCTCCTTCCGCGCCCAGGTTAATGGCGGCGATGAGCGAGGAAAGCGCCATCACCGCCGCACCCCACCGGAACATCATGTCGGCGTTTTTGTCAAACTCACGGATGCGACTCTGGTAAAAGCTGATCTGGTAATCCAGCCGTCGGGCGAGGTACATGCGCGTCAGCAGATCCGCCGTTTTCGCATCCAGCGGGGCAGCAGAGCGTTGGGCTTTTTCGTCGGGCATCGCTTGTTGAGTGTTGGCATCAACCATTTTCCTGCTCCTGTCGGCGGATTTCGAGGACACTTTTGCGCAGCATATCGAGTCGATTTTCCCGGTCAAACGGGGCCACACGAGAGAGGAACTTGAAATACATCATACGCAGTTCTTCGGTCAATCGGCGATAACCGGCCCAGCGTTTACGTGGCTCGTGGCGATTGCTTAGCACGGTGTAATAACTGGTCACCGCGCTGATAATGGCGGTCAGAAAGCCGAAAATATCGACCATCGTCTGCTTTGATGTGGTGATGAGGAAGAAGCGTACTTCATCCCCGGTCAGGCCGCCGTAATATCCGGTCAAGACAGCAAAGACCGTCGTTAGAAAAGCGCCCAGCATGAACACCCACTGGAACTTGTAAAAGTTGTTTTGGTAGTATTTGGCCTTCTGGTTGAACTCCCAGAATGTGGGCAGAAGATATTCTTCCAGGTCGGCGAGGTCTTGCGTCACCAACGGATATTCGCCCAGATCGTCCTCTTGCCAGTTTTGCCTGGTCAGGAAGCCTTCCTGGTGGAGTTTATGGATGTATTCCTCTTGTGGTGGGCGTGCCCACTCCTTTGACATCCGCAATTTGGGGCGACGTTTGAAAAAAAAGGCATCCCCCATATTACGAAAGAAGGGTAAGCGTCTCCGATTAGTCGCTGCCATAAAGTCCCCTTAGCTTTATTAACCGTCATCCTCAACAGTATACACGAAATTAGCAGTGGGTAAGTAAAAATTTGGGGTGATCGCTATCTGCGGGTTGGCGCAGCGTCCAAACTGCGGGTCAGTACCGATGAACGCTCTTTTATCCTCAGCCTGATGACGAGATGTATGTCTATGCAGCCCGTTGAAGATTTTCGATTCCGCTAACCGAAGCATGGTTGTTTTTTGCGTGACACTGCGGGTATAATTTTTCATAGATTATGTGAAAATTGACGCAA
This sequence comes from Anaerolineae bacterium, assembly GCA_034437515.1. GTDB lineage: Bacteria > Chloroflexota > Anaerolineae > Aggregatilineales > Phototrophicaceae > DAOTTX01. Next base: position 23,783 of record DAOTTX010000465.1, on the reverse strand, counting down.
CAACAATGCACTCATTGTTAGTAATCGCTCGCAAAGGAAACGTTCTATGATTATTCCCGATACACCTGGCGAATTGGTGATGTGGGTGATTATCCTCATCACGATAGCCCTGGTTTACTTTGTGTTCAAGTATGGCACACAGCATGATGAGCATACCGAAATCCGCAGTCCGGAATCGTCGAAGTCCGTGCAGACGCTCGAACGTCAGGCCGAAGCTGCCGCCCGTAAAGCGCGTGCCGCCGCCGGGGAAGGCCACATCGAAGAAGCCGCTGAGGCCGCCGAAGAAGCGGTCACCGCTGCTGAGATGACCGAGGCCGCTGCCGAAGAAGACGGCGTGGAGACCGCGGAAGAACTCGAAGCCGCCGCCGAAGCGACCGAAGCCGCCGCCGAAGCGGTGGTCGCCGTGGAGGAAGCCGCCGAAACCAGCGGCGAAGAAGATCCGATCCCGACGGAAGTCGAAGAAAGCATCGTCGCGGAAGCGGCGGAGAAGAGCGCCGAAGCTGACGACGCCGAACCCAAGACCACCTAGCTATAAACCCAAGCGCGGATGTCATGCCTAGACGTCCGCGCATAGCTTCTCCCAAGTCCTCCACAAGAATGCGCTACAATAGAAGGACTGCGTATTGATAAGGAGTTCTGATGTCCGCCAAAGAACCACTGATCCTCGAAGAAACCATCCGGCGCAAGCTCGACCGGCTGACATTGAGCGCGAGCAAAGTCCGCGCCGGTGCCATCAAGGGCGACCGTCGCTCGACCAATCGCGGCACGAGCATTGAGTTCGCCGACTACCGCAACTATGCTCCCGGTGACGACCTGCGCCGCCTCGACTGGAACGTTTACGCCCGCACCAACCGCCCTTACGTCAAACTGCTGGAAGACGAAGAAGACCTCGCCGTGCATGTCTTGTTGGATGCCTCCGCGAGTATGAACTGGCCCGATAACGCCGAGTTCGACGCCGATGAAGACCAGAACAAGCTGCTCTACGGTAAGCGTTTGATGGCGGGGTTGGGTTATGTGTCACTGGGCACTAACGACCACTTGACGATGACGGCTTTCGTTAACGGTGGCATGGAGCAGTTCGGCCCGGCACGCGGACGCGGACATAGCGTGCCACTGCTGCGCTACGCGCACGCGCTCAAAGCGGATGGCGTGACCGACCTCAACATCGTGCTGCAAAATTACGCGCTGCGGACGCGGCGACCGGGTCTGTGTTTCATCATCAGTGATATGTTTTCGCCGAGCGGCTATCTGGACGGCATCAACGCGCTGGCGGGGCGCGGGCATGAGGTCGTGGTGTTGCAAGTGCTTTCCCCCGATGAACTGGTGCCACCGCTGACAGGTGACTTGCGTCTGCTCGACATCGAAACCGGTACCTCGCAGGAGGTCAGCCTGGACGCCGGGATGCGTCAGATGTACGTCGAGCGAGTGGAGGCGTGGCGGGAGGACATCCGCGCCGAGTGCAGCCGCCGGGGGATCAACTATCTCTCTGTGACGACTGATTACCCGTGGGAAAAAGTGCTATTGTACGATCTGCGACGGTTGGGTCTGATCAAATAAGTGACCGTCTCGCTGTGCATTCATGTAGATAGATGCGCTGGTATAGGTGGTGTTCACCACGGTTTAAACAACCGTCCGTAGAATAGCACCATACTTAAGTTAGCTTTTAGGAGCCACTATGACGACGATTAAAGGTGTTATCCTGGATATGGACGGCACACTTATCGACAGTAACGAACAGCACACGCAGTCCTGGATAGATGTGCTCGATGAGCACGGCTATGATATCCCATATTCGGTCATTCGCCCGTTGATCGGCAAGGGGGGCGGCGAGCTGCTCAAAGAAAGTGTGGATGTCGAGGGCGATGCCGCCCAACAGATCAAAAATGACCGGCTTGACCTGTTTATGGACATCTATCTCTCGCAAATTAACGCCACATCCGGCACCCGTGACTTCGTCCAGCGGCTCAAAGACGCCGGGTTGAAAGTGGTGATCGCTACATCCGCCGGTGAAGAAGCACTCAAAAAGTTCCTTAAAATTGCGAACGTTGGTGATCTGATCGACGGCGTGACTAGCAGTGACGAGGTCGAAGAGTCCAAACCGGCCCCGAATGTGGTTGAGGTGGCGATTAAAGAACTTGGTCTGCCTGCCGACGCGGTGGTGATGGTCGGCGACACGCCCTATGATATCGAAGCGGGGAACCGCGCCGGAATTCCGGTGGTGGTCGTGCGCTGCGGCGGCTACTGGCAAGACGATGATTTCGACGATGCAGTGGCGATATATGATGATCCGGCGGCGATCCTCGCGGTATATGATGAGACGATCTTCGCCCAATAGAGCGCAACACAGAGTAGCAGAGCAGCAGAGCAGCGGAGGCACAGGATATATCAGTTTGATTCGCGCATGTTCCTTTAGTCTCTGCTATTCTCCGCGTCTCTGACCGCCCAGGCCTCCCCGTTATGCTTTTGGACATTTGTGTTATGCTTTAACATGCTGATGCTGGTAACGATGAGGTTATAGATGAACTTTCTTACCCCCCTGGCATTTCTCGGTGCGCTGCTGGCGATCCCGATTATTCTGATGTATATGCTGCGGCTGCGTCGTCGTGAGGTGACCATTTCCAGCACATTTTTGTGGCAGCAGGTGTTACAAGACCGCGAAGCTAACACCCCCTGGCAGCGCCTGCGCCGGAATCTTCTGTTGTTCTTACAGTTGATTATCCTCGTGCTGCTGGTGCTGGCCCTGGCAAGGCCGTTTATGACTGTCCCTGCTGTGAGCGCCGGGCACGTCACGCTGCTGCTGGATGCGTCCGCGAGCATGGCAAGCACCGACATCAATGGGGATACCACCCGCTTTGAGCAGGCCCAGGCCGAAGCATTGGACATCGTCGATACGCTCGGCTCCGATGATCGCCTGAGTGTGATTCGTGTCTCCGAAGTGCCGGAAACGCTGATCTCGCTCAGTCAGGATCGCAACGAGGCGCGGCAGGCGATTCGCAACGCACAGCCCGGCCCGGTCGAAGCGGATTGGGCGGGGGCGCTCAACCTCGCGGCGGGTGGCGGCGCGGGTGCGGAGGACTTCACCATCGTCATCATCAGTGACGGCGGCCTGCCGCAAACCACCGGTCTGCCGGGGATCAACGGCGAGGTGCGCTATGTGCCGGTCGGGGTTTCAAATGAGAACGTCGCCATCACCGCCTTAGCGACCGAGTCTTTGCCCGGACGCAGCCCGGAATTGTTCGCGCAGGTCACCAACTACGGCGATACCGAAGCCCAGGTCGTGTTTACACTGTTGGTCGATGGCGAACGCTTCGACTCGGAAAACCAGACCATCCCCGGCGGTAGCACACGCTCAATTACCTCGTCCGCGCTGCCGGAAACCTTCACCACGCTGCAAGCCACACTTACACAGTCGGTGAACTCGCTCGCGCCGGATTACCTCAACGCGGATAACGTCGCTTACGCGGTCGCGGATGCAGGTGGGGCGCGGCGCGTGCTGCTGCTCACCGAGGGCAACCGCTTCATCGAGCAGGCGCTACGCATCCTGCCCGGTCTGGAGACGATCATCACCGATGGTACGACCGGCATCCCGCCGGGGTTTGATCTCTACGTGTTCGATGGCCTCATCCCGCAGGACTTGCCGGACGGCGATATTATGTTTATCAATCCCCCGCGCAGCGCACCGGGGATTTTCACACTCGGCGCAGAGATCGAGATGACCCAATCGGTAAACGCCCGCCTCGCCCCCGGTGACGAACGGGTGGAAACCGTCGATCTCAACGGCTTCGAGATTTTCCGCTTTCACGAACTCGGTAGCATCGACTGGGCCGACCCGCTGATCCTCATCGACGAGGGGCCGGTACTGGTCGCCGGTGAGGTCGATGGGCGGCAGGTGGCGATTATGCCGTTTCACCTGTTTGAGGAGAGCAACTTACCGCTGCTGATTACGTGGCCTGTACTGATGGCTCGGCTGACGGAGTGGTTCACACCCAGCGTGGCGATCACCGTTACCGACAGCTTGAACGTGGGCGATTCGCTGTTGGTGCGCCCGCCGTTTGAAGCGGAAACCGTCCGTGTGACGCTGCCCGACGACGAGACACGCACGCTGCCAGTCGAAGGCGGGACGGTCGTATTTGCGGCGACCGCACAGCCGGGCATCTATACGCTGGAACTGCTCGACGCTGATGATGCGGTGCTGGCATCACAACTGTTTGCGGTCAATCTGTTTAGCCCGTTGGAAAGCCAGATCGCGCCGGTCGCGCAGACCGCGCTGACACTGCAAGGGACGAACATCACCATCGAACAAGAGGAGGCACTCGGTCAACGTGAGTTCTGGCCCATCATCGCGGCGCTGGCGCTGGCGTTCCTGCTGCTGGAGTGGTACGCCTATCACCGGCAGATGCGTATGCCCTCGTTGCTTCGTCCGCTGCGGCGGGTGGCGTCAGCGGGGTGAGGTTGTCAGGTGGGCGACACGTCACCCACTCCGGCAACCTCGAACATCGTTTTTCTTTTTGCAAATCACGGATAATTCACCGGTGCGAGGGGCACGGCAGCACCGACCGTGTCATCTCGCAGCGTGACCTGCATCACATCACCGGTGCGCTCATCGACCGCACGTAGATCGAGCCGCCATACCACCGGCGCGGACACCGCCGGCAATGGAATCTGCGTCACATCTTGGATCACATCACCTGCACGCCAGCAGGTCGGCAGATAGTTGCTGTTCTGTGCGTACCAGATGTGCGGCTCGGTGACGATCTCACCGTCGATAGCGTTTTCGGCACGGGCGACGACCTCGAAGCGATACGGACGCTCGACCGGAGCGCCGCCGCGCCATACCGTCTCCAACGTGATGACCTGTGCGCCCAGGTCGGCGATGAAGCGATGCGAGTCGAGCGCGAAATCCCCGGCGTAGGCCGTGCTGTCGAACACCACCTCGACTGGAATGAGCGCCTCACTGTCGAGGGTGGCGACGTCAGTACGTGGAACCTGTGGCGGTTGGTTGAGGTCAAGCGGCACCACCGGCAGCACGGATGCCATCACCAGCACAGTCAACGCCTGTGCGCCCAACAGGGGCAAGTCCCACCGGCGATCTACGAACAGCGGCACGGCTGCCAGCAGAAAAAACGGTGCGTAGAAACTCATGATGCGGGCGTTCTCTCCCTGCGCGACCCCGGCGAGATCGACCAGCACGACCGTGACGAACAGCGCCAGCGCCAGCACCCCGACCGGCGACGGTTTGCGCCAGCGGCGGATTGCTCGCCACACCCCCCACAGGAACAGCGCCGCCACAGGCCAGCCGACGAACATCAGCACATCGTAGGGGTGCAGCAGCAACCACGCGAGATAATCTCGACCGGCGACGAGTGTGCTATGTTTTTCCGCTGTGACCGCCGCCAGATCGAGCGGTGTGTGTCCCGCCGCGACGAAGAACGCGATCCACACACTGAGCAGGCCAACACCGAACCAGAGGCCGATCCGCACAGCCTGTACAAATCCGCGAGTGGTGCTTTCAGCACGGACGACCATCGTCATCCCCAACGTGAATAACCCGAACAGCAGCAGCACCGGCACGACCGCGAAGTTCAAGAACGTCGTGACCGACATCACCGCGCCCGCCGCGCCCGCGTAGCCGATCCGCGCCCGGTGGAGTGCCCCCAGCAGCAGCGCAAACGCGCTCACGCACAAAAACGGATAGAGCGTGTTCCAGGTAGGGGCGAATAATAGCACGGTCGGCACCAGCGGCCACCAGGCGGCGACCTGTAAGGCCGTTCTCACCGCCGTCTTACTGCGCGACCCACCCCCTTTATTGTGTAGGTTTAACAGTAGTCGAGCGGAAAAATAGATCGGGATCACCGCCAGCGCCGCCCATAACGGCATCAGCAGGCCGAACACCCCCACGCTGAACAGTTCGCCCTCGGTGTAGCGCATCACGTTGAGGTTGCTGCATTGGTACGATCTCAGCGCCATGCTCAACGGCTCCGCGCCGGGGACGTCCAGACCGGCGACGGCGTAATGTAACAACGGTTGCCCCGGCGGTGAGGTGGTGAAGTGGATGATGTTGGCGTCCAGCGCGTCCCGCATCACGTCGGGCCAGCGGTCGAGCGTGTCACTGACGCCGGTCGTCGCCATCTCGCGCACGGCGACCGTACTCGCGCCGGTCTGCACCGGGGAAACCGTCCGTGTGAACAGCGTAAAGGCCGCGTCCCCGTGTGGGATGCCCGCCGCCCCCCAACCGAGCGCGGCACCTCCGGCGACCATCCACGCCAGCGCCAGCACAACCGGCGGCTGCGACCGTCGAATGAATATCACCCCCGCTAGATAGATCACGAGCAGCCCCGCCAGCACCAACACCGGGACGGCGCTATCGGGCAGGGCGTAAGGCCAACGCCAACCCGCCCCCCCACGCAGACCGGGGTAGGCGTCCGTCGCCAGCAGACCCAGAAAGATGAATGTAAAAAGAAAGATGAACCGTCTCATGAAGGCTAATCGCACAATATAATAGCGATGCGTGTCGTGCGGGGAAATTATGCCATACATTCTTTGTGCCAACACGTAGCAACTTGGCGGGCGCGACACGCCGCGCACCACCGTTCAGATCCGGCTTGTGTTGTTATACCGCAAGATACCCCTCCCAAAGTGACCCTCCCGTTTACGCAGACCCGGCGAAGTTGTATAATCTGTGCGTAACAACCATATACAGCCACGCGGGGGCATCTCTTGGCAATCCTAAAACCGGACGAACTCGACATCATCAGCAACAGCATGGAGCAGACGCAGCGCCTGGGTGCGCGGCTAGGATCACTGCTGCGCCCTGGTGACCTCATTTGTCTTTCCGGTGATATGGGCGCGGGGAAGACCGTGTTTACCGGTGGCATCGGCAAGGGATGGGGGACGAAGAACCCCGTCACCAGCCCGACTTACAACCTCGTGCATGAGCATCGCCGTGACAAAGACAAACAGCGCCTGTATCACCTGGATTGCTACCGGCTGCGCGGCTCCGAAGATACCTATACCATCGGGTTTGATGACCTGATCGAAGGGGATGATGTGATCGTGCTGGAATGGCCGGAGCGCATCCAGGATGTATTGCCGGAAGAACGCCTGTGGCTGCATCTGCGGGTGGTGGAAACCAACCGTCGTAACCTCATCTTTGAGGGCATGGGCAAACGCTACAAAGAACTTATCGACAAGTTTCGTCAGACCACATTTAAAGTGTAGACTATGCTAATTGCAATCGACACAGCCACCCGTGTGATGAGTATCGCGCTCCACGACGGTGAAAACTTACTTTATGAACAGAGCTGGCAGATCGGTAACCGCCATACGGTGGAGTTGGCACCGACGCTGCGCAACATGCTCGTTGCTTCTGATGCCAGCATGAGCGACCTGATCGGCGTGGGTGTTTCCATCGGGCCGGGGTCGTACACCGGTCTGCGGATCGGCGTGGCGCTGGCGAAGGGCATCGCCGCCGCGCGCAATCTGCCGCTGGTCGGTATGACCACGCTGGACACACTCGCCGCCGGGCAGCCTTATTATCGTGGCGGGGTCGGGTTGGTCGCTGTGGTCGCTGCCGGGCGTAAACGTATCGTCGTGCAGTCCTATCACTGGCACAAAGGCGGCTGGATCAGCCGGGCAGAGCCGCGCCTGATGGCCTGGGACGAACTGCTGACCACCCTCGACGGGCCGGCCTGCATCACCGGCGAGATCGACACCACCGGGCATAACGCGATCAACCATGCCATCAACAAACAGGACGCGCAGATCACCGTTGCGCCAGCCTCAACCCGCTTGCGCCGGGCGGGGTATCTGGCAGAATACGCCTGGGAACGTCTGCACCACGCAGGCGGAGATTTCTCCAGTTATACGGCGGATAAGCTGATGCCGGTTTACATCAATTCGGTCTAACCCACTATGAACCTGACCTTACGCTACATGCACCTGAGTGACATCACCGAAGTGGTCACTATTGATCGAGAATCCTTCAGCACCCCCTGGACGGAACGCTCTTACATCTACGAGATCAAAGACTCGACCTACAGTCACATGCTCACGCTTGCTACTGGCAGTGAGCGGCCCGTCAACGGTTGGCGTAAGCTGCTGCGGTCGCTGAGTGGCAAGGACGCCGGATACGAAGTACAGGATCGTGTGCTGGGTTATGGTGGTCTGTGGAACGTCATGGACGAGGCGCACATTAGCACCGTCGCCACCGCACCGGAGCAGCGCGGCAAGGGATACGGTGAACTGCTGCTGGCAGCGATGATTAAGAAGTCGATCTTGCTAGAGGCGACATATATCGTGCTGGAAGTGCGCGTGAGCAACATCACCGCGAAGAAGCTCTACCGCAAGTATGAGTTTGAGGTCGCCAATGTCAAGAAGAATTACTACCGCGATGACAAAGAGGACGCCTACGATATGCGCCTCGACCTGACCGACCGGGCGCTGCTCGACCGCTTCAACACCCGCTACGAGGCGCTGCTGGCGCGGTTCTCACTGACTGATTTTTACAACGTCCCTGATAATGATAATCCCCTGACGCACAAACCAAATTCCAATTCTTAACGCAAAATTGATTAAACTCATGTTATTCTATTGAATATTATACTATGTCAATTATAGGGGAAATCATGAGTCGAGCAGATCGTAAACTTCTCAAAGATCGTGACCCGGCGAAGCGTAAATCCGCTATCAAACGCCTCGCTAGAGAGGTTGACCGCGATGCACTCAAGCAACTTGCCGTGATGTGTGCCGATGACCGCAACCCGGAGGTACGGCAGTTGGCGCTCAAGGCCGGCGTCTACATCCGGCAGCAACTCGGTGAACTACCACAGACGGAAGCGCAAGCGGACGGCAAATCGTCGAAAATCCACGTTGATCCGAAAGATGCCGCCAAAGCGGAGCAGTTGCTTTCCGAGGCGATGCGTTATCAGATCGCCGGGGAACGCCCCAAGATGTTAAAGATCTTGCAGCAGGTGCTGAGCCTTGACCCGAACCAGCGCCACGAGCAATATTTCATCAGCCTGTGTGAATCGGCGACCGGGGGGGCGGGTGCGGCGTCAGTCGATATGCTCAACGACGACACGCACTACGATACAATGGTCGAAACCGACTCCCGCCAGCGGTTGCAGCGTGAGGTGGAAATGCACATGGACGTGGTCAACAAGACGACGTGGATGGATGTGGTGTTCGACCTGGTGCTACTGTTCGTCATCGTGACGGTTGGTGCGCTCATCAGCTACTTCGTTATGATCGAAGGGGCCGGGCGTTATCAGCAATCGCTCGATGAGAACCGGGCTGACGTCGCCCTGGCACGGTCGGAAGGGCGCATCGTCCCGGAGGAAGAAGGCCAAACACAGACGGTCTACTACACCGAACGCGGTGCCGGCGGTCAGTACGAAGGCACCTTCACCCTCACGCAACCGGACGCGGCGTTCATGGCGCAAGTTGATTATCTGAACGAGTCGGTCAGGATGTTTGATGTGCTTGGCTTCGGGTTGGGCGCTGGCATCGCCATTACGCTGGCGGTCGGCTTAGGGGCGCTGCTGGCGCATCTGTTTGGCGGCGTGCTGTTCCGGGGGATTGGCTCACTGCCACACACGGCACACAAAATCGTCGCCCTGTTCAACGGACGTCTGTCAATGCTGTTGTTTATCCTGGTCATCGGCACGGTGATCGTTTTCGCCAGCGGTGGCGGTATGATGATAACCATCCTGGCGGGTGTGGTCGGTCTGTTCGCGCTTATGCTGGTGCTCAACCTGGCGGCGACGGTCGGCGGGGCGTATAACTTCGGCACCGCCCAGGGATTGATCGGCGCGATGCCAAGTGTGGTGCTGGTCGGCGCTGTCACGTTTTATATGCTGGAGTTCTCACTCGGCTTTATCGACATGGTGTGAGCCACACCTGCCGACTGTTTACGGGCTGGAGACGTCCAATGTCCAGCCCGTACAGATTGATGTGACCGCATTGCAGCGGTACAGCGTAAACCTCTACCCCGTCGTTTTCATCCCGGCGGCGATGCCGTTAATGGACGACAATACCTCATGCAGGATGACCTGATAGTTGCGGTCGTCCTTCGCGATGGCGCGAAGGTCACGCAGCAGTTCCACCTGGATGAAATTCAGCGGATCGACATAGGGGTTACGCCGCTCGATAGAAACTTGCAGGAAGCCCCAATTATCCAGCAGATTTTCCTGGTCGGTGATGCGGCAGATGTAGTCGTAGGCGCGGGCGTGTTCTTCGCGCATTTCGCCGAAGATGCGGTCACGCAGCGCCTCATCCGGCACCAGACCGGCATAAAGTTCAGCGATGCCCATATCGGCTTTGGCGACATCGAGCTGCACATTTTCGATCAACGCCCGGAAGAACGACCATTCCTGATACATGGTCTTGAGTGTTGTCATCCCGTCCTCGTGGGCTTCGCTGTAACTTTGCAGCGCCTTGCCGACCCCGTACCAACTCGGAATAATCGCCCGGCTTTGCATCCAGCTAAACACCCAGGGGATAGCACGGATGGCCTCGAAGCCGCCTTTTTTGCGCTTGGTCGGGCGGGAACCGATCTGCATTTGTGCCAACTCGTTGATCGGCGTGGCGTGCCGCCAATAATCGAGAAAGCCCTCGTTTTCGTAGACGAAGTTACGGTAATAATCACGCCCGATATCAGCGAGGTGGGTTACCGCGTCCTTCCATTTGGGTAGGATAGTCGTATTTTGGCGATCACCGAGCGCCACAAAGACCGCGTGCATCACCTGACCGAGATGCCGCCGGGCGATGTCTCGGTTGCTGTAGCGATACGCGATCACCTCGCCCTGTTCGGTGATCTTCACCGGGCCATGAATGGAATTCTGCGGTTGGGAGAGAATAGCGCGGTTGGTCGGCCCACCGCCACGTCCGATGCTACCGCCACGCCCATGGAACAGTTCCAGCGCGATGCCCCGCGCCGCGCACACATCGGAGAGTGCGTCTTGCGCTTCGTACAGGCTCCAATTCGAGGCGATGTAGCCACCGTCCTTGTTGCTGTCCGAATAGCCGATCATGATTTGCTGGCGTGGTTGCCCGTCCCCGGTGCGCCGGTGTTCGAGGTGTTTGCTGTACGCCGGGTTGTCGAACAGGTTGTTCATCACCTCGGGGGCGCGTTTGAGGTCATCGACGGTTTCAAACAGCGGCACGATGTCCAGATGCTGGTTGACGCCGGCTTCTTTGGCGAAGACCAACATGGTCAGCACATCGCTGGGGTATTTGCTCATGCTGGCGATGAAGGTGTTAATCACCAGCGTGCCGTATTTGCGATAGGCACGGGCGATCATACGCCACGTCTCGATGATGCGGTTGGTGTCCTCGGAGAACGGCAGTTCCAGCGGTAACAGTGGGCGGCGGTTGCCGATCTCTTCGGTGAGGATCTCCTGCTTACGCGCTTCGGTTTCGTCGGCATAATTGGTGGTGACGCCGTAGTAAGCCAAGATTTCGGTCATCGCGGTGATGTGCAACCGCGCGTCCTCGCGGATGTCTAACGGCAGCAGATGCAGGCCGAAAAGCTGCACTTTGCGGATCAACCAATTGAGCGTGCCCTGTGCGGAGTGCAAGCTGCCGTTTTCTTTCAGGCTGCGCTCTACGATGAGCAGGTCTTCGAGTAGATCAGCATCGGTGGCGTATTTGTCGTCACGCAGGCGACCGTAGATCACATCCATTACCTGCCGGTAAAGTTCGCCGGGGTACTTGGTGCTTTCATCGACTATCTCCGGCCAGCGGTCGAGCAGATCGACGGGGATTTGCACGGTTTCGGCGAACTGCGTCAGCCGGTCACGCAGGTAGGCCACTTCCTTCAGGTAGACCTCGCGCACGGCCTCACGCAGCGCCGCCATCGTATCCAGGGTGATTTGTGGCGTCACGTTGGGGTTGCCGTCACGGTCGCCGCCGATCCACGAGGCGAAGGACAGCACCGGCGGCAGGTCTTCCCATTCGTTATACGGATAATGTTGTTTGAGCGCCTGGCGCAGCTCGTTATAGAATTGCACTACCGCGTCCATGATGATGCCGGTGACGAAGTACAGGCCATAGGACACCTCATCCATGACGGTGGCACGGGCGGCACGGGTAGGGCGGGTTTGCCACAATTGTTCTATGCGCCGGATGATGTCGTCATGGAGGTGGAATTCTTCATAGGGTAGCAGCGTTTCCCGTTCGCTGAGTGTGAGCAGGTCGTTGATATCCCGTAGTTTGATGAGCACTTCCTGTCGTTTGGCCTCGGATGGATGTGCGGTCAGTACCAGCCGCACCCGAATTTTATCCAGCAGGCCGCGTACGTCATCGGCACTCAGCCCGGCGGCGTGCAATTCCTCGATGGCACGCGGCACGGACTCGCTCAGACCACGTTTGACCTCACGGCGGCGCAGGGTACGCACCCGCTGTTGATCCTCGGCGATGTTGATGAGTTGCAGGTAGTTGCCAAACGCTTTGATGAGCATCTGCCGCGCATGTAGATCGGTTTTGGCAATGGTCTCGGTCAACGTGGTGGCGGCGGCTTCGTCCCCGTTGCGCCGTGCTTTGGCGCTCATACGCACATCTTCGACGAGTTGAAACGCGGCCTCGCCTTCCTGCTCTCGGATAATGTCGCCGAGCAGATTGCCCAATAGACGAATATCCGCGCTCAAGCGGCTTTGTTTTTCCTCAAATGTCTTCTCTGTCATGTAATTTCCTCTGGTTAGCGACGTTTAAATGCTCTATTGTGACAATTTCGGGTGAGATGTGCTAATTCTTTAATATTTTTGCCTGGGCAATGCTTTACGACTGCGTAATGGGGCGTGTCTGTGACACCCAACCCGACCCCATCTACGGGGTGAGAAGAGTACAAAAATCAACATGGGAATTTGAATCGATTGCCCTGGTGTTTTTGCCCGCAAATCGGAAGATTGACACTCACGATCTTCCAGTTGTCACGAGCAGATGATCATTTATGGGGCGTTGTCAGTGCGAGAGTCTATTCCTCGTTATCCGGCTTTTCGCGCTGTTCTTTGAAGTGCCGCGACCGTTTCAGCGTATCAGGGTCGAGTGGGCGTGTCGGCGCGAGTGTCGGGTTTGCCTCCGGTGGCTTTTTGTCCTTACGCTGGCGACGGGGCCAGACGATCTTCTGTGTCTCGTCGTTGGGGGGCGTGTTGCGCTTCGGCCCTTCGATGGACTGCGCCTGTGGGTCATCGGTGAAGGCGTTGGCAGGGTCTTCTTCGGGTGTTTCAGCTTCGGGCGCAGCCGTTTTTTCAGTTATCTTGGCTTCACGCTGTTTTTCAGCCTGTTGCTTCGCCTTGAGCAGTTCCCGTGCTTGTTTGAGTGACTCATACGCCGCCGGGGTGCCGATGTTGCGCAGCGCGGCGAACGCGGTCTTACGGATGACCTCGTTATCGTCGAGCAGCGCCCGGCTCAGCGGTTCAATTGCCCATTCTGCCCGTAGCTGACCGAGGATAGCAGCGGCGTTACGACGCACACGCCATTCATCACTGCGCAGCGCCCCCAGCAGTGCCACTTCGACCGGCGCACTCTCCAATTCGAGCAGCACCTCGGCCACTGCCAGCCGTACCTTGATGGGAGTCGAGGGGTCGTTGAAGCGCATCACCAACGGCACCACCGCGACCTTGCTCCCGCGTTCGCCGAGTGCTTGCGCGGCTTCGATGATCGCTTCGTCGTTGTCACCTCGGCGCAGCGTCGCAATGAGCCGGTCAACTTCCGTGATCGGGGTGTCGTCGGGGGTCTGCCCGGTCTCTTCGCGGAGGCGTTCCTGTTCTTGTTGTAGGGTAGCAAGTGCTGTGAGCAGGTTCGCGCGTGTTTCCGGGTCGGGTTCTTTGTCCAAGACGTTTTCGATGGCGGGGATCGCCTCGACCGCACCCAACGCCCGCAGCGCCGCTGCGGCCCGTCGCCGGATGCCGTTATCATCGTTCTTGAGCGCGTCTACCAACCCTTGTGTGTCAAATTGTGCCTGTAAACGCCAGATATCGGGCTTGAAGTCACTCACGCCTAGCCCCTTCTCGTAATATTATTTAATGCAAATCGTATACAAACATTGTAGCACAGGCTTGGAGCATCTGCCTGCCTGAGAACCTGAACAGCGACGATTGATAATTTAATTGGATGACGAGCTTATCGCCAAATGGGAATGAATGACCCTCATTTTTTGCTGCCCTCTCCCTACTCGCCATGCCCGTTCGGGAGGGGAGAAGAGCAGCCTGCTTTCTGTGCTACGACACCTCAGATTCGCGCAAAATGCGACCTGTCGCCCTCCTGACTGTATTGTGCGAGTTATTTACTCAAAGATCAACGTTCATGCTTTCAGATCAATCCACCAGCGCATGGTCGGTTCCGGGCGGTAATCAAGCTCGATCACATCTTGGAGTTCGCCGCCGTTGGCCTCGATGATCTTGCGCGAGCCGGTGTTGCTCTCGTCACAGGTGAGCATCACTTTCCCCATGTTGCGAGCGCGTGCTTTCTCTAGCAAGAGCGCCAACATGCGCTTGCCGTGCCCTTCCCGGCGGCGGCTGGGACGTACCTCATAGCCGATGTGCCCGCCGAACTCTCGTAGGCTGTCGGTCAAGCGGTGCCGCAGCGAGATTCGCCCGATGAAACCTCGTTCATCGACCAACCAATACACCGAGTCTGATACCCAACCGGGTTGCGGCGGGGCGGTCGCACGCTGCAACTCGCTCTCGACATACGCGGTGAAATGTCCCTTAAGCGCGTCGATGTCTGTGTTGGCATATCGGTGGTGACTGTCAGCGGCGAACTCACGCATGGCGGCGATGACGCTGGTCTTGTAGGCCGTCGCGGGACGTATGAGTTCAGCCATCCGCGGCGACCGCCTCCACGCGGATGAGCTGCGCGAGATTATGCCCGATGATGCGGTATTCGTCGTTGAGCTTGAGTTGCATCGGCCCGCTGAACGGCGCGATATGGATCACATGAAGCAGTCCACCGGGGAGTAGTTCCAGCGCGGCGATGTATTCCAGCCGTTCGGATTCGCGAGTCAATACACGGGTGATGCGATAATGGGTATCGACCTCGGCATTACTCAGCAGCACATCATCGATGGGGTCAATGCTGCCGTCCGGGTACGGGATCAATTCGCCGTGTGGGCAGTGGGTCGGGTTTTCCGCCATTTCAAGCATCCGCTGGGTGACGGTTTCGCTCATCGCGCTGCTCATCCGGTGGGCCTCATCGTAGATTTCGTGCCACTCAAACCCCATCACCTTGACGAGAAATGCCTCCGCGATGCGATGTTTGCGCATTTTGACCAGCGCGGCCTTTTTGCCGTTCTCGGTCAGGTGGATGCCCTGATACGGTTCATGGTGGAGCAAGTCGAGGTCTTTGAGCTTGGTCACCATGCGATTGACCGCCGGGGCGCTGACGTTCATGAGTTCCGCTAACGCCGATGTGCTGACGTAACCGTCTTCGGCATCGGTGTGTTCGCTCAGCCGGTAGATTTTCGCGAGATAGTCGCGCATGATCGCGCTGGGTTGGCTTTCCATATTTGCCTTATGTGCTTTCGGTGCTTTGCCGATTATCTTGCGTTTCATTGTAGCACATTCTGTGTGTGGCGGGCGCGGTGAAGCCCCCCTATTGCCCTAACTTCCGTTACTTCCTGACCTGAATTGAACTCTCTTGACAACGTTCGGCAAATATGCCATACTCACGGCATTGCATCCGCAAATAGGAAAGGCAAACGTAGTATGGCACAAGTGATAATCGCTGTAATGACGGGCTTTTCCTCCGGTCAGGTCGCGTAACTTCACACGCTGCAAGCCGCAGGGAAAATGCCCGAACCTGGATCGCGTGTCTCCACGCATCAACTTTCGCGGTGATTTGATTCCTGATGGCGGCTTATTCCCTCCACAGAACCTAAACACCCCCACTCTAAAAACGCAATACCTGGAGAAAACAACAAGTGGACAAGTACGACGAGTATGCCGATCTGTTCGACCCGATGCAAAATGACCGGCAGGTACGCCGGAAGCGCAAGCAAGACCCCAACCACGAACCCAAGATGACCGAACAGGAGATCATCGAAGAGATTGCCGATACGGTTGGGCTGGAAGGGGATTTCGAGATGACCTACAACCCTTCAAGACACGAGGAAGGCTGGCTGCTGGAATCCATCGGCCCGTTCTTCAACCTGAGTTACCTCACCGATGTGCTGGCACAGGTCAAAGGCGGCAAGGAGGCGAGTGTGTATCGCTGCGCCGCCCACGAAAGCACCGGGCATGAGTTCCTCGCGGCGAAGGTCTACCGCCCGCGTATGTTCCGGCAGTTGCGCAACGACGCGGCCTACCGGCAGGGGCGCGGCCTGCTCAACGCAGACGGCAAAGAGGTTGGTGCACACGACCAGCGCACCATGCGGGCGGTGGATAAAAAATCGTCTTATGGGTCGTTGGTCGCGCATACCTCATGGCTGATGCATGAGTTCAAGACCATGCAGCGGTTGCACAGGCTCGGTGTCGCCGTGCCGGAGGTAATCGTCAGCAGTGAGAACGCCATCCTGATGACCTACATCGGTGATGGACAGATCGCCGCGCCCACACTCAACAGCGTCACGCTCCAACCGGAGCAAGCCGCGCCGCTGTTCGATGGATTGCTGCACAACATCGACCTGATGTTGCGGGAAGGCATCGTACACGGCGACCTCTCGGCCTATAACATCCTGTACTGGGATGGGGCGCTCACGTTGATCGACTTCCCGCAGGTGATCGACATCCACGCCAACGAAAACGCCTATACCATTTTTGAGCGTGACGTCACCCGCGTATGCGAGTATTTCGCCAGGCAAGGTGTCGAGCACGACCCGCAGCAACTCGCCCGGTCGATGTGGGATCAATACATGCAGGAAAACCCGAAAGACGCACAGGCCGATCTTTCCCAGCTTTTGTACGACATCACCGAAGAAGACGAAGACGAATAACCACGATTATTCGCCCATAATCTGCACGATCACCTCACGGGTACGGGGGCGATTATCGAAGTCCACGAAGATGATCTGCTGCCACGTACCGAGCATCAAATTTTGGTCGGCGAAGGGCACGGTCAGCGACGGGCCGAGCAGCGCGGCACGGACGTGACTGTGTCCGTTGCCATCGCCCCACCGCTGGTTATGTGCGTATTCACGGTTTTGCGCGGCGATCTCCGCAAATAACCGCTGGAAGTCGCTCACCGCGCCGTCCTCATATTCGATGGTGGTCAGCGCGGCGGTCGAACCGGGGACGAACAGCGTCACCGTCCCCGCCGTCAGGTCACTTTCACGCACAGCCCCCGCCGCCCGTGCCGTGATGTCGTGGGTATCGCCCTCGCCGCGTGTGTTCAGCGTGATGCGGCTGCTTTTGACGGTCATCCGGTTAGCGCAGGTTAGGGTTTAGCGTGTAGGTGCCCATCCATTCCGCCTGTTCCAGGATGTGACCTTCCATCGCCGCGAGCGCGTCCTCTGAGGTGAACGGCCCGCGCAGTTCCAACGTGGGCACATCGAGTGAGTAAAGCGTAAAACGATAGCGATGGATGCGCTCGTCGTTCCAGGGTGGGAAGGGGCCGTCATACCCGCCGTAGACGCCTTCCAGCGCGTCATCACCTTTGAACCAATCGGTGTAGCTATTGATGCCCTCGATGCCCAACCCGGTCAACCCGTAAGGCTTGCCCTTCTCTTTGACTCGGTCGGAGAGTTCGCCCTCCGCGATGTGGGTGCGCTGCGGGTGAATATCGACGATCACCCAATGGTAAAAGTTCCCACGCGGTTGATCTTCCGGCACGGTTGTCTCGGTGGTGTTGACCGTGCTGGGGTCGGTCGGCCCGTCGAGGTCTACGCAGATAACCGCGAATGATAACGTATTCTGGTGGGTATAGTCCCAGTTCAGGGCGGGGTTGATATTTTTGCCGAAGGTCACGCCCCCCTCACGGTCGGGGATGCCCATCGCGTACTTCTTCGGGATCGGACCGCCATCCGGGAACGATGGGATCTCAAATTTCATAGCTCACACTCCTTGTGCATTAAAGTCCTGATGAGTGCCCCTAGTATAGCTTGCCACCGGGCGAACTCAAGCGCGGCGTGTCAAATCTTTACGCAAGAAAACGCCAATCTTTCGCTATGATAAGCACACATCGTTCGCATACATTGATTGATTGAAGGAAAAACAGATATGCCATTTGTCGGAACACAACAGCTTCCTGGTGAGTCGATCATCGTCACCACCTACGACGGACAAATTGACGCCGATACCGTGCGTGATGGTTCCATGAAAGTGGCCGAACTGATGGCGTCCATCCCCGGTAAAGTCTACGCTGTGGTTGATCTTTCCACCATTACGACATCACTTGGGGATGTGCTCAAGATCATGACGGCGCAAAGCCAGGGCACGGAAGGCACGACGACCGACCCGAAACTCGCCGCGATGGTCGTGGTCGGCTCGGATAAGATGGTACGGCTCTACACGGACGCGATGCGCAAGCGTGTGGATAGCGTCAAGTTGCCGATGTACCGTTCGGTCGAGGCGGGCATCGACGCGCTGCGTTTGATGATCGCCGATGCTAACGCTAAACATCCAGAATAAGCGGCACGTTGAGCCGCCACGCGGTATAGAGCGCGTGCAGCACACCTTTTATCTCACGGATGGTGCGGTCGTCGTCCTCGTTGGGTGCCAGCAAAAAGGGATGCTTTTCTTCGGCATCCGGCCCGGCGGGGGTGATCTTCATGATCTCGTCGGCTTCGAGGTCGCGTGGGATGGCATTCAGGATCAGCAATAAAATCCCGGCGTGGTTTGGGGTGACGTTACCCACACTGAAGATCATCTCGAAAAGCTGGTTGGTGTTGATGGAAAATTCACCGAGCCGCTGCGCCAGCACACGATTTTCCTCGAAGTAGGTGCTGTCGGCTTGCCGCAGTGGTTCCACCGAGCCGCCATCGTAGTCAAATTCTTTGATGCCCTGCTTGAGCAAAAGCCACACCAGCGTTTCATCCGGTACGGGCAGCCGGTCGAGCAGCCACTTTTCCGCCGCCGCGCTGACCGGATATTGCATGAAGTCAATGCAGCCAAAGCGCCTGCCGAGCCGGTTGGCGGGGCAGCCCTCACAGTGACTTTCCAGCGGTTGGAGTTCTTCGGCCTGGTCGAGCAGGTCTTGCACGACGATCACCTGGGTTTCTTCATCGCCATCCGGTGTGTGGCGGGTGAGTTCAAACCCCATTTGATCCGGTGGGCGGTCGTCGCCCTTTTCACGAAATAACTTGATAATTGTGTAGGCGCGTTCCTCACCCTTCAGGCGTTCAAGGATGCCCTGGGTGGTCAATGTTTGTTTGGGGATGCAGTCGTAACCGATGATATGGTCGATAGCCATGAGTCGCTCTCGTCAGTTCGTCGTGTTTCCCTCATCTTACCATTGGATTGGAGTGAGAGAAAGCGACGCTCAACTGGACAAACCATTGAGAAAGTAGTAGCTTAGTTACAGATGAACATACAGACGAATTGGCAGAAGCCTAAGTGTCTGTGGTGTACATCTACTCCGATTGGAGATCACGGCTTACAGCTTGGTGGAGTGCCGTAAGGTTTCTGCCTGGTTATAGCCTTTCTTATAGACATGCCTTTAGTTGCATCGATTAAGATCGCGTGGTCTCCAACAACCAACCAAGCTGTAGGTCGGGTAGGTTCTCTATCCGACCTCATTTGTGGTATGAATCCTCACAGAACACACAAAATTCGGGTAAGATTAACGTCTCTGATGCGTCTGTTAATGTAGAAAGACGTTACACATAAGAGGAGCGAGATCGTGGCGCGTGAAAACCAACAACCCGACGAAAAAAAAGTTAAATCCGCAGTATCGTTCATCTTCGACGCGCCCTGCAAAGAAGAAATTGTTGCGATGGATTGCAATGACTATTGTGAACAGCTCGCCGAACTTGCCGAGCAGGTCGCCAAAGGGGGCCAGCTCGAAGAGCTGCTGCCGGAGTGGGAGCAGCACATGGCCTACTGGTCGGATTGTCGGGAAGAATTCGAGGCTTTAGTCGCGGTACTCAAGGCGGAATATGCCGACGAACTCAGCGATGAGATCGAGTCGATTATCGCCCGCACACCCGGCGAAGAAGTACCACACTCGCCCTGACATTAGCATAAATTATAGAAGGATAAACAACCCATGCAGAAGAAACGTGTAGTCATCATTGGTTCTGGCCCGGCAGGGTTTGCAGCAGCTCTGTATACTGCCCGCGCCCAGCTTGAGCCGGTCATCATTGCCGGCAATACCCTCGGTGGG
The DNA here is from genome assembly GCA_034437515.1 of Anaerolineae bacterium. Taxonomy (GTDB): domain Bacteria; phylum Chloroflexota; class Anaerolineae; order Aggregatilineales; family Phototrophicaceae; genus DAOTTX01. The sequence goes on along the minus strand of DAOTTX010000465.1, from coordinate 3,530 downwards.
CAGGTCAGCCTGACGCACGAGATCGAGAATTACCTCGGCTTTGAGCATCTCCCCGGCACTGAACTGGTGCAGAACTTCCAGAGCCATGTAGAAAAATTCGGCGCGGAAGTAGTCTACGATCTCGTGACCGAAGTCGATCTCACCAGCGGCTCACCCTTCACCGTCAAGACCAACGGTGAGACCTACCTTGCGGATTCCGTTATTGTCACCATTGGCGCGGACCCGCGTAAGCTCAAGGTGCCCGGTGAGGCCGAGTACGTCGGGCGCGGTGTGAGCTACTGCGGCACCTGCGACGGTTTCTTCTTCCGTGGGAAAGACATTGTGGTCGTCGGTGGTGGGGATAGCGCCCTTGAGGAATCCATCTTCCTGACGCGCTTTGCCAACTCCGTCGAGGTCATCCACCGGCGCGACGAACTACGTGCCAACGTCAACCTTCAGCAACGCGCCTTTAATAATGAGAAGATCAGCTTCGTCTGGAATACGGTCATCGAGGAGATCAAGGCTGGCGAGAACGGCGCGGTGGATAGCGTCACGCTGCGCAACACCAAGACCGACGAGGTCTACGATAAGCCGACCGAAGGGGTGTTTATCTTTATCGGGCACATCCCGAACAGCAAGGTCTTTGACGATCAAATCGCCACCGACGACGCCGGGTATATCCTGACTGACCAACGTTACCGCACCAACATCGATGGTGTGTTCGCCGCCGGTGAGATTCAGGATCCGATCTGGCGGCAGGTTGCGACCTCCGTCGGGCAAGGTGTCGCCGCCGGGATGAGTGCTATCCACTGGTTGGAAGAACACGAGGCCGACCTGCAACCGCTAGACGAAACCCCCGCGCCCGAAACCGCGTAATGCGACCATTTGACAGCCCGCGCTCTTGGATAGTGCGGGTTGTTCAAAACATTTCCTAAAGTTGCGCCAATATGACCCATGCTATACTAAAATCAACCTATTTTTAATACTGTCCGTGTAGTTACAGGAAATGACTATCTATGACTATTGGCTCTCTGGGAACCCCGTTTCGTGTCGCCATCATCGGCTCCGGCCCTTCCGGTTTTTACGCTGCGGAGCGCCTGCAAAAAGAAAAAGACCTGACGGTACACATTGATATGTTTGACCGCCTGCCGACCCCGTTCGGGTTGGTGCGTGGTGGGGTCGCCCCGGATCATCAGAAAATTAAATCGGTGACGAAAGTCTACGATCGCATCGCCAGCAAGCCGAACTTTCATTTTTACGGCAACGTAGAATTCGGGCGCGATGTCACCCATGCCGACCTCGCCGCTCATTATCATGCCATCATCTACGCGGTCGGCGCACAGACCGACCGCAACCTCAGTATCCCCGGCGAAGACCTATCCGGCAGCCACGCGGCGACCGAGTTTGTGGGTTGGTATAACGGGCACCCGGATTATCGTCACCACGAATTCGATCTCTCACAAGAGGCCGCCGCGATCATCGGCGTGGGTAACGTGGCGATGGACGTCGCCCGTATTCTAGGCCGCAACCAGGACGAACTCAGCGAAACCGACATCACCGACTATGCGTTGGCGGCGCTGGCACAGAGCAACCTCAAGACGATCTACGTCTTCGGGCGGCGTGGCCCGGCACAGGCGGCGTTTACTAACCCGGAGATCAAAGAACTGGGCGAACTCGGCGGCGCAGACCTCATCATCGACCCCAAAGAACTCGACCTCGACCCGCTGAGCGAAGCCTACCTCAACAGCGACGACGCCGACAAGAAAGACGTGAAGAACGTCACCATCATGCGTGACCTCGCGGGGAAGACACCAGTCGGTAAGCCCCGGCAGGTCGTGCTGCGCTTTCTCGCTTCGCCGGTGGAAATCATCGGCACCGATCATGTGCAGGCGGTCAAGGTCGTCAAAAACGAGCTTTACAAAAACGAACGCGGCACCATCCGCCCGCGTGCAACCGAGGAAACCGAGGTGATCCCGGTCGGGCTGGTGTTCCGGTCAGTGGGGTATCGCGGGGTCGCGTTGCCGGATGTGCCGTTCTACGAGAAATGGGGCATCATCCCCAACCGTGAAGGCCGTGTGCTGACCGAGCATGAGACCGGTGAGCGGGTCATCGGGGATTACGTCGTCGGGTGGATCAAACGTGGGCCGAGTGGCATCATCGGCACCAACAAGCCGGACGCCGTCGAGACGGTCGAGCATCTGCTGGCAGACGCCGCCGCCGGTGTGCTCCAGCAACCGACCGCCAGCGAACCGATCCATAAGCTACTGAGTGCGCGTGAGGTCGATTACGTCACTTACGACGACTGGCTGCTGCTGGATCGCATCGAACAGCAGCGCGGCGAGGATCAAGGCCGCCCGCGCCTCAAGTTTAGCAGCATCGAGGATATGCTGGCGGCGCTCCGGGTGGCGCGTCAGGCCGACCCCGCCGGAGATTAACCCGTCTACGCTTTATGGGCGGTCGATGTTTGGCTGCCCAAACTTGTAAAGAAATGTAAAAACATGCAACCATCCACTGTTGGGCGGCGTCATGGGGACAACGCCAACAATTCAAGTTCTACATTATTCTATTAGCTATCGTATGTAGATACTGTATAGCGTATTGTTTGCTTCCATTACTTCCCATCCCAGGACTTCTGGAGCATTGACAATTTGCATGATCTCCATTCTTTGTTCGAGAGTTAAATTATTGAGCATACGTTGATTAATCAATATTATACGAATATTGCGTTTATCAATGAGATCTCCTACATCAGTTTCAGGATTTATTCCTAATACGCTTTGACCTCCACACGACAAAGGATTTGGATTTTGGTAATAGCAAAATCCAGTCGGTGCATCGGCTAAAATAGTGTGACGCGTTTCATATCGTGGCAGCATATTTGCTATCTGAATAATAGGTTGAGGTTGCGAAGTATCCATTGGAGTAGGTAACCGAAATATCAAAAGTACAAACAAAGGAACAGTCACTATCGATAGGTAATGTAATTTCTGTTGACGCAAAAGAGTTGTTGTTGCACAAGCAATCATGACAAATATGCTTGGTTGTAAAGCTAATAAGTATAATTCTCTAGGACGTATAACTATAGATGAAACTAAGATTGAGGTTAACAATCCAGTCGTTATCATTAGCATGGTCTTGTGACGAGAAATGAAGGTAAATAGTTGTTTTGGTTGATCAAATCCACGGAATATTATAATCAGTAAGCTGGAAGCAAACAAAAAGCGTAGCAGGCGAGAGAACCCAGGTAACTCTAGATGTAATGTATTCAGAAACTCTCGAGGTAATATGTACAAATTCCACAGAGCATGTTCAGAAAAAGCCTTGGTATTACGCTCTAGGGCAACTAGGACGGACGTTGCTCCATCGAACTGATCCTGAATTAGTGGGGCTGACTTTGTCCAAAAGTCTATTGATCCTGACCATTGGGGATTTCTTTCACTGTAACCCCATCCGTAATGTTGCGTGAATGCTAGCATTGATCTCGAACCGGAAGAGGTATGCCAGAAAATAAGTGCTGACGTAAAGATCATGAGAACGAGTAAAATGCCCGC
>DAOTTX010000464.1:0-7091 GCA_034437515.1 Anaerolineae bacterium | reverse complement strand
GCGGGGGACACGTTTTGAAGTGTTCTGACTAATTGCCACGTAACCATAAAGGAAATGCCATGTCCGATTGGAAACAATATCTGACTAAAGCAGAAATCCAATTTCAACGTTTTCGTCGTAAGTACCTCACCCATCGCAAGCCCTTGATGATCCAACCGTACATGGGGTATGCGACCGGTGCGCGGGTCTATCTACGCGGTCGTGTGCTGGAGGACGAGGGCATCACGCCCGCCGCAGATAACGACACGATCTGGAAGAACCTGCTGAATATGTATCGTCGCTTCGAGACGGACGAGGTCGGCGGGGCGGTAGTACAAGCACGCTTCGGTTCACACGAAGTCGAGGCTGTGACCGGCGAAGAAGGGTTTTTTACATTTGACTTTGCCCTCGCGGAACCGCTGCCGTCAGATCAGACACACCATCACATCCCGCTGGAACTCATGAGCGCCCCACACTACAAGCTCGAAGAAAAGGTCACCGCGACGGGCGACCTCATCGTGCCGTCAAATCAGGCCGAATTTGCTGTCATCAGCGACCTTGACGATACCGTGCTCAAAACCAACGTGCTCGACCGGTTGAAGATGGCACGCAACACCTTTTTACGTAACTCACACGACCGGTTGCCGTTCCCCGGTGTGGCGGCATTTTACCGAGCGTTGCAAAGCGGGGTATCGCAGGTGTTCAACCCGATCTTCTACGTGAGCAGCAGCCCGTGGAACCTCTACGACCTGATTATGGAGTTCTTTGAGGTGCGAGGCATTCCGCCGGGGCCGATCTTCCTACAGGATTTTGGCATCACACCGACGCAGTTTATCACCGCCGATCATGATGAGCATAAGCTCGGTTACATCCATCGTCTCCTGCACGATTACCCCAATCTGCCGTTTGTCCTCATCGGCGATAGCAGCCAGCGCGACCCGGAAATCTACCGGCAGGTGGTCGAGGCCAACCCTGACCGCATCAAAGCAATCTACATCCGTGACGTCACGCCGAACCGTCGTGATGACGAGATCGAAAAGCTCATGGCAACCGTCACCGCCTTGAATGTCGAAATGCTGCTCATACCGGACACACTCATTGCCGCCAAACACGCCGCCGCCAATGGTCTGATCGATGAAAGTGCAATCGAAGCCATCGCTGCGGATATGAAAGAGAATGACTGATCTAAACCAGAACTTACGCCGGCAGGAAAGTGACGATTATGCAAGCAAGGACCGGTCACGCCAAAAACAGCCAGCCGAACCAGCCGACGAACGCAAGGCTCACCAGCACAAATACACCGTGATAGGCCAGTCGTCCACGCGAGGGACGTGCGAAGATCAGGCGCATCCCCGCGATGATTCTCAGCAATAAAAGGGCGACCAGCAGGATGGGCACCCAGATATATTCTAGCGGCAGGCCGAAGCCCAATATCGTGTCTGTTGTGGTCAAAATGACGATCACCCAAACTGCCAGCGAGACCAACCCCAGCCCGGCGATGAGTGTTGCTATTCCATCCACCAGCGTGAGATCCCCGCGCACCAGCCGGTCGCTCCCGCGCACAATCTGTACGACGAACAACAGCACGGTGAGCAGTGGCAGTAGGGCGGTCGCCACAAAGCCAGCTTGGTCGAACTCGGTAAACAGACGGTAAAACATCCACACCCTGATCGATCTTAACAGGGTGCGGATGCTCTGCGATTAGCCGCTGTAGGTAAAAGTCACGTCATCGCTGTAGGCTCCCAGACCACCGGGGCCATACGCCCGCACACGGATGATGTAATCACCCGTCGGCAGCACACCACCCGCAAGCGCCGGGTCTTGCCAGGTACAGGTCGGGACGCAGCCCAAGTCATCAGCGGCGTGCCAGCCTGGGTAAAGCCATGCACCGCTCGCCGGTTCGATCACAAACTCATACCAGGACGCATTCGCGCTGGCGGGCCAGGTGAAAGTCGGGTTGGGACTGTCGGCTCCGGTCACGCTGAGGTCGGTCGGCGGGGTGGGTGGGGTGGTCGGTAGCACGAGGTTTGGCCCCTCGATCCATGAGGGTGCTGCCGGGACGCTGCCGCCATCGCTCAGACCACCCGGCCCCCAGGCTTGCATCCAAACGATGTATGTGCCACCGGGCCAATCCAGCGCCGGGGCGATGACACAACGTCCGTCCGCACAGGTAAACGGCACACTGGCATCGTCGCGCCCGTACCACTGGACGTGTTCTTGACCGTTGCCGCCGAGGTAAAGCTGCACCCACAACGTGTTCGGGTCGTCGTCAAAGCTAATCACCGGACGACCGACCTCGCTTTCGGCGGCGATGTTACCGGGCAGCATCGCCGGTGGGATGCTGACGGTGAAGGTCGCCGGGGCAAAGGTGTCACCGCCGCTCCACACCTGCGAGCCATCCGGCAGATAAGCACCGACCCACCACTGATACTCATCGGCGAGCAGACCATAGCCGGGGACGAAAGGCGTCAGATCGACCGTACAGGTCGTCCCGGTGCAGATACCGTCCTGTCCGGCGGCAGGGAACCACTCGAAAAGCACCTCTGTCCCTGCTGCGGATTGCATGTAAACACCGTACCACTCGCCGGGGACGGTCGTATCTGCCGGGTCGGTGCGGTGTGTCCAGCGGATCACCGGAATGGCGGGGGTGATGTCCAGTTCATTGAGCACGGTCAGCGCGAAGGGTTGGTCGTCGATGGTGACCTGTTCTACACCGGTACCACTCAGGGCGACCGTATCCGGCGAACCGGGCGCGTCGGACTCTACCCGCAACTCGCCGGTTTTGTCGCCGGTGCTGGTCGGGGTGAAGGTCACCCGCACCACACATGACTGTCCGGCGTTGAGTTGTGTGCTGGCGGTGCAGACGTTCGCGCTGCCAGCTTCACCGAACACCCCCCCGGTTAACGTCACACCGGTGATGTCCACCGCGCTGGTGCCGGTGTTGGTCACGGTGACGGTTTGTGCGGTGCTGGTCGTGTTCACAAGTTGGTCGTCGAAATCCAACGTTGACGGGCTGACAGTCAACTCGACGCGGACACCACGCCCGGTCAGCGCGACGGTGTGCGGCGACCCCGGTGCATTGGACTCCAGACGCAGCGATTCGGTCTTATTCCCCGCGGTCGTAGGCGCGAAGACGACATAGACCGTACAACTGTTCCCAGCTTCGACCGGTGCAGACGTGGTACAGGCATCGCCGCCACTGGCGATCTGGAATTGCCCATTGGGGATGCGAATGTCGCTAAAGTTCAGCGGGGCGTTGCCGCTATTGGTGACCGTCACAGCCTGTGCCGGGCTAGTGTCGTTCACAGCTTGGTCACCGAACGCCAGCGTAACAGGGTCGAGTGTGACCGCCGGTTCCTGACCGATGCCCGTTCCGCTAAGGCTGACATCATCCGGTGACGATGGCGCGTCAGAAGTAATGCGCAGATTACCGTTCAACGCACCACTGCTTGACGGCGCAAATGCCACACGTACGCTGCAACTCACACCGCCTGTTAAAGCACCTGTCGTGCAGTCGCCGGCGTCGTTGATAATGGTGAAGTGAGCATCGCCGCTGTTGATCGTAATCGCGTTCAGCGTGACGGTCGTCGTGCCGGTGTTGGTCACGGTAACGGTTTGTGCGGTGCTGGTCGTCCCGATAAAGCGATCCGCGAAGGTCAACGTACCGGGCGTGACCATGATGCCGGTCTGGGTACCGGTGCCGCTCAGGGTGATGTCATCCGGCGAGGTGTCGGTATCCGATGTGATGCGCACGATTGCCGTTTTCGCACCAACAGATGTCGGCTGAAAGCGCACCCGCACGGTACAGGTCGTGCTGCTTGCCAGCGTACCAACAGCGCAGTCGTTCGCCCCGTCGGTCAACCGGGTGAACTGACCGGGGTTCGCCCCCGTCAGCGTGATGGATTGCAGCGCCGCCGCCGCGTCGCCGACATTCTCGACGGTGACGGTCTGCACTGTACTGGTATCGCCGACTGGCAGGTCGCCGAATGCCAATAGCCCATTGGAAAGGTCGAGGCCGCTGGTCACACCTTCGCCAATCAGTGTTACGTCGTCAGGGTCGGAAGGCGCGTCACTCTCGATGCGTAGCGTCGCCTGTCGTTCGCCGGTGTTCGGCGGTTCGAAGACCACGTTGATCTTACAGCTCTGCGATGGATCGAGCGCGAAGGGGATGCCACAGTCGCCTTCGGTCGTCTCCGGTTGGAGCAGGGCGAAACCGAACGGCTGACCGGCAAAAGCAAAGCGGTCGATCAGCAACGGCGCATCACCCGTGTTGGTTACGGTGACCACCTGCGGGGCGCTGCGGGTGTTCAACAACTGCCGCCCGAAGTCGAGTGTGGTCGCGGATAATGTCAACTCAGGGCCGGTGCCGGTACCGTTCAACGGAATTTCGTGCGGTGATGTGGGTAGGTTCGATGTGATAATCAGCGTACCGGTACGTGCGCCACGCGCCGTCGGGCTGAAGATCATACGCACATTACAAACTGCACCACCACCACCTAACTCACCGGTCGTACAGTCGGCAATTTCCCCTTGCTGTAGACTAAAGTCATTGGCTCCGGTCGCGTCCACGCTGATGCTATTAATCTGGATCGGCTGGCTGCCGCTGTTGGTGATCTTCGCCACTTGTACGTCGCTCTGCGTGCCGACCTGCTGGTCATCAAAATTGAGTGCCATCGGGTTGATGGTCAATTCAGGCAATAAGCCGATGCCTTCCAGCGTGACGCCCTCAATCGCACCATCCGTCGCATTTGTCACCACACGCAGACGCCCGTCGCGGTCACCGCCGTCGAGCGGGGTGAAAGTCACACGGATGTTACATATCGTATCAGTCTCCAGCGTGCCGACAGTACAATCGGAAGAATCGGCAACGGGCGTAACAATGTCGAACTCGTCCGCACCTTCAGCCATCGTGATACGTTCGATTTCTAACGGGGCGCTGCCTAGATTGCGCACCTCGATGATCGTCACCGGGCTAGTGTTCCCGATGACAACCTCGCCGAAGTCAAAGACGTTGGGACGTACCTCGAATAGGATTATGCCGCCCGTACCCAAAAGTGTGACCGTGTTGGTGATGGTTTGTGCGTCGGAAACAATGCTCAGCGTACCGATTTTGTTCCCGGCGCTCTGTGGGTCGAATTCTACGCGCACGAGGCACGAGGTCGCATCGGCGAGTGTGCCAACCGTGCAATCGTCAGGCTCACCGCTGAGGACACTAAAGTTTGTCGTGTCCTCGGTAACCGCTAATGAGTCGATCATCACCGGGCTGCCTGTCGTGTTAAAGACCTCCACGGCTTGCACTGCGCCGCCGCTGCCGATCTGTACCGTGTCAAAGTTGAGCGTCCCGGCATCAAGCGTCAGGCCTGGTGATTGATATTCGACCGCACCCTTATCACAGGCCGCACCCGCCGGACGCAGCAGTCCACGTTGATCTTGCGTTTGATCCGGGCAGCGTCCGCTGTCAATGGCGAGGTTATCACTGTCGGGGTCGAGGGGCAGGGTGGGTGTGGGACCGCCGAAATCACCGAGGGTGATCTCGATCACCTGATTGATGTTGGTGCTGTCGAACACTTCATCACCGGTGTTGTTGTTAGGGCAGTTGTTCGGATTGTTGTTATAACCAACGAGGTTGTGCCCGCGTGAGTCAAGGTTGCCGTTGGTGTCGGTCGCGCAACCGCTTTGACCGATGATGATCGAATTTTCGATGTTGATCGTGCCGATGGTCGCTTTGATCGCCGGTGCGCTGGCGACATCGCCATAAAATGTGCTGTTCTTGATGTCCATCTCGCTGCCGCTGAGTTCGACGGTGATGTCAAATTGGTTCGGACCGGGGTCATAATTGTTGTAGAACGTGTTGGTATCCAACGTGGCGAAAGCGTTAATCCACAGCACCGCACCACCGAATGTGTAGTTGTTGGCGAAGGTGCTGCGTGTAATCACGACATCGCCGAAGCTCGCGGAACCCTCTACGTAAATCGCGCCACCTTGACCGGCGCGGTTCTCGTTAAAGTAGGTTGTGTTGATCTCCGCAAAGCTGTTGACCAACGCAATCGCGCCACCATAAACGTTAGAACCAAGAATATCGTTGCGGTCGTTGTTTAAGTAGAAGTAGGAGTCACGGACCGTGAGTGTGCTGTCTTCTGCATAGATCGCACCGCCGTATTCACGGTCGTCGTCACCGGTGCCAAGTGGATCGACGTTGTTGCTCTCGAAGGTTGTGTTATTCAGCGTCAGCGTGCCGCCGGTGATCGTGATTGCACCACCCGACGTCCCGGTAACGTAACCGTCCATCAGTATGATGTCGTTCAGAGTCAGATCAACGCCGCTGAGTAACTCGAAGTGCTGGCGTACCTGTCCGGCATTGAGGATCGCACCGTTGGCATTGATTGTCAGAGTACCGCCGGTGGATTTAGGCGCGACATCGAGAGTATCCTGCACACTGATGTCGCATTGTGCTTCGCTGTAGACGATGTTAATCACATCATCGGCAATGGTCGCATTGGCGGCTTCTACGGCAACCTGAAGTGCATCCCAATTACAGTTAACGTCCGTATCTGCTGCCGTTACCGCAAAAAACTGGAACACGCTTAGCGCAAGAGCTAGAGAAAAGTAAATCCACAGTCGTAATTTTTGCATGTCTGTCCCCCATGCAGTCTATGCGAATATTCATGCGTGTGTGAGTGACGTTATTATACACCGGATGGATGGTGATGTAACTCACAGTGCTGTTATGTTCAAAAGTTCGCATTGCAGTTCACTCTAAATTTTGTTAATTTCACTACTATAATTATCCAGGGAGAGATGAGTTGAAATTATCAGATTCTGGACAGACTCGGCTGTTTTTCTTGATTATGAGTATTTATCTGGTCGTCATCTTTTTTAGCTTCGGAACCAATCGAAACAGGTCTTATAAAATCGAAAGTGATGGCAAATATCACTATCAGTATGTGATTTCGCTTTACCTTGATAATGACATTGATTTCACCAATAATTATAGATTAGGACTTTCGCTCAGGATATTCACAAAGGGTTTTAACGGTTCAAAAATCAGAGATTTGAGCTTTTCTGAACCGTCCTGAGATTCTCAAGCGAAAGTCCTACATGGCTTGCGCGCC
>DAOTTX010000463.1:0-7491 GCA_034437515.1 Anaerolineae bacterium | reverse complement strand
TCTTCGCGGCTTAATTCGGGGGGACATGTAGGATACTTTGACATATTGCTATTCTCTACCCATTGTTCCCATTTGCCAAGATGCTTTTTTCACCCACCTGAGTAGTTACACGCGATGTAATAAGTAATACAATGCACTTGCTGGTGGTGGGACGAGTTCTCCACCTACGGTGATGTGATCCTCGAAACGGACGCGAGCGGCGGTATCACCCGGCGCTACCTGCGCGGCAACGACGAGATGATCGCGCAGTATGACGTTGGCAATCGTGACCTTCGCCGCTGGATTGGCAAGCACGATTTTCGTTCCGCTGTCGGATGCGCTACTGAATGCTTATGGCTGGCGGGATGCCGTTCTGATCCTCGGCATCGGGCTGGCTGTGACGACCATTGTGCCGCATGCGCTGGTGCTGCGCCGTCGCCCGATGATCTGGGCTTCTTACCAGATGGCGCGATCAAGCATCAAGACACCGAACTCCCGCGCCCCGGCTTGTCACTCTCGTATGCGCTGCACAGCCGCTTCTTCTGGATGCTGACGCTGGCTTTCAGCCTGTCTTATCTGTCGGCTGCCGCTATCCGGGTTCACTTCATCCCTTTCCTGATTGAAACCGGAATCGACGCCAGCACGGCAGCAGTCGCCAGCGGTTCGATTGGCATCATGCAGGTGGCGGGGCGTGTGGTCTTCGCACCGTTGGATAGTCGCTTGTCAGGTCGCGTCATGATAGCGGGCATCTTTGCCATGCAAGCCGCTGCGATGGGCTTGCTGCTGCTTGGCTCCTCACTAATCGCAATCGGGCTGTTCATCCTCGTTTTCGGCACATCCTACGGTGCGCGGACACTGGCCCGTCTCTCGATTATAGCGGAGCTATTCGGTTCCACGCACTACGGACGCATCTCCAGCGTCATGGCGATCTTCCTCACGGCAGCGGCGACAGTTGCGCCTGTCGGTGCCGGGATATTGTACGATCGCTTGGGTAGCTATGATTTTATGTTGTGGCTTGTTCTGGTGTTGGCGTTGGCTGCCACACTGGTCATGATCTTTGCAAAGCCTGGCGTTTCACAACAAAGGAACACTTAAGCTCGACTTTGCCCATCTTTAGTTTTCGGTAAAAGAGCAGATCGCACAAAAAGGTCATGTGCAATTGCCCTCACCTTAATGCTTGACAACTTCACATTCAATCTAATAGACTAAATGTGGTTCGAGCGGTTTAACATAAAATGCACCATCCCGCGTAAGCATCTGCGACAAAAATTATGTGTAGAGCAACAGTCTGTGGGGGGTAGTTAGAAATGTTGTCTACTCGCACCACCTTTTTGCAATCTTAGTACCACAGGAGACAACCTTATAATGTCAGAGCGTATCACTGGAACCGTAAAGTGGTTCAGCGCGGAAAAAGGCTATGGTTTCATTAGTCGAGAAGATGGCGAAGATGTTTTTGTCCACTTCTCAGCAATCCAGATGCCGGGATACCGCTCACTCGAAGAAGGCCAGGAGGTCGAATTCGAGTTGACCGAAGGGCCGAAAGGCAAGCAAGCCAGCAATGTCACTATGGCAGTGAGCTAGCGACCATAACGGCGGGCGACCTCTAAGACGGTCGCCCGCTTTTCTTTTATGACAATCGACCTTAACCAAGTTCGTATAACCGCCGAAGGCATCGCCCGTGATGCCGCCACCACGCTGCTCGGCTTCTTCCATACCAGTTTTGAGCAGACCACCAAAGGCACCCCTTACGACATCGTGACCGACGCTGATAAAGCCGCCGAAAAGAAGATCGTCGCGGCACTGCAAGCCAATTTCCCTACGCATCACATCGTCGGCGAGGAAGGCGGCGGCATGGGTGCGCCTGTTGAATCTGCCGAGTATCGCTGGTATGTCGATCCATTGGACGGTACGACCAACTTCGCCAACGGCATCCCGGTATTTTCGGTCAGTTTGGCGCTGACGGACGCCAACATGCGCCCCTTGGTCGGCGTGGTCTACATCCCCGTCGCGGATGAGTTGTTCAGCGCGGCGGTGGGCAGCGGTGCGACCATCAACGGTAAGGCACTTCAGGTCAGCAATAAGACCGCGCTTGACCAATGTGTGCTCGCCAGCGGCTTCGCTTATGACAAATACACCAACCCTAATAACAACATCGCGGAGTGGACGGCTTTCCTCACCCGGACTCGCGGCTTGCGACGGTTGGGTTCAGCGGCGATTGACCTATGCTATGTGGCGGCGGGGCGCTTTGACGGCTATTGGGAACGTGCGCTCAACCCCTGGGATCTGCTGGGGGGGGTAGTGATAGTGCGTGAAGCGGGTGGGCTGGTGACCGATTATACCGGCGATGACGGCGACCATATCGGTGCTGAAGGCCAGCTAGTGGCGGCATCACCGGCGCTCCATCCGCAGATACTCGATGTGCTGGCAACGGTTCAACGTGCCAGGTAGAGCAGCAGCGTCGCACCGAACTTGACTGTATCACCATCCCTGAGTGGGCGGCCCTCGTCGATCACCTGCGCGTCATTAACGAACGTCCCGTTGGAACTGCCCAGGTCGTAGACTTTCCACTTTCCGTCCTCTTGCTTGAGCTTGGCGTGCGGACGGGAGACGGAGGGGTCTTGCAGGCCGATTTCCCAGGTCGCGCTGGCGATAGCCCGCCCGACCGTGATCTCATCGAGCACCAGCGGGATCGTCTGGCCTTCCTGCGGCCCACTGGTGATAATCAATTGGCCTTTGCCGATGTTCAAGCTGGCGGTGATGAGTTTGCCCGTTTCCTCGGCAACCTTGGAGTCCTCTTCCGTCGCGGCGGTGAACTTCAGCGTCGGGACGAAAAGGCGGATCACATCACCGGAAAACAATGGGAATGGCTCGGTGATCTCAACATCGTTTACGAAGGTGCCGTTCGCGCTGTTGAGGTCGCTAATCATAAAGATGCCGTCACGGTAGGTGACGACAGCGTGCTGCCGTGAGATATGGCGATCTGGCACGGCAATGTCATTGGTCGAGGCGCGACCAATCGTCGCGGTGGCCCCTTCGACCAATACGTGTTCTTGATCTTCCCCGGTTTCGGGGTTTGTCCATACGATTTTCGCTAGTTTCGACGGCTCGCTCATCGCTCGGAACCTTGATTCCTGATAGAAGTCCGTTTCAATATTAAGCAAGATATTGTATCACAATTTTAAAACCTCGCCTTACAACACACCAATTCCTTGCCCGATCAAAACAAAACCCAAACCTGCCAGCACCACCAGCGTGAGCGTCAGTGCGGCTTGCGTCACACGCGGGTCAACCCGGCGCAGACGGTCAAAAGCCAGCACCCAGGCCGCCATCACCAGCATGAACGCCCCGTAAAAGCTGACCAGAAACGCCAACCCGTGCCACAAGGATTGATCCAGCGCCTCACGCAGCAGCGGCCCGTTGACCGTAAACCAGAAGATATAGGGGCCAGGGCTGAGGTAGTTTACCGTCATCGCCCGCCACAGCAGACTACGCCGGTTGACGACCGGCGCGTTTTCGTCGCCGCGTATGCCTTCCCCGGCGCGGATAGACCGCCACGTATTCCACGCCAGCCACAGCACGAATACACCGCCCACCACCCGCACCACATCCAACGCGCTGGCGGGGAGCTGCGTCAGCACAAACGTCATCAGCAAAATGATCGGTGCATCGGTGAGCAACGGCGAGAGGATAATCACCAGTGCCTGTTGCCATCCCCGGCTTAGCGTGGTGCTGATGAGAAAACTTTGCAGCGGGCCGGGTGAGTTCCCGGCGGTGAAGCCCAGGCTAATGCCCTGAGAGATAAGTGCGATCAAGCTATGCTCCTGAAGTTATAGGTCTAGCGTATAATTTGATTTCTCTGACAAACAATAACCATCAATTGTTTTACAATGAATCATATGGGACAATTACAATGTTCAGAGGAGAATCACATGACAACGATATTGATTATCGAAGACTATGCAGATCTCCGTAATGATATTACGGAGATCCTTGGTTATGAAGGCTACACCGTCATCTCCGCAGCGGACGGTATCGAAGGAATCAGACTGGCGAACGAAGAAAATCCGGATGTCATCGTTTCAGATATTATGATGCCCGGTATGGACGGTTACGAGGTCTTCCGCAGGCTGCGCGAGGACGCCGAAACTAGCAAAATTCCGTTTGTCTTTATGACCGGCACCCATGCCCACGAAAAATCCGGCGCACAAGCGGATGCCTACATCAAAAAGCCCTTCCCGATTGATGACCTCATCACTATGATCGAGAAGGTCATCAAAGACGACCGCTAACCGAGATACGCAGCGATGATCTCCTGATCCTGACGTAATGATGATGCCGCGCCCGATTTCGCAATTGTCCCACGTTCTAACACATAGACATAATCGGCAATTTCCAGCGCCTTGCGTGCGTTTTGCTCCACTAATAAGATCGGGATACCCTGCGCCTTGATGTCCCTGATGATGTCGAAAACCTCGTTGACCAGCAGCGGTGCCAGTCCCATACTCGGTTCGTCGAGCATCAGCAACCGGGGACGCATCATCAAGGCACGACCGACCGCGAGCATTTGCTGCTCCCCGCCACTGAGCAAGCCGGCCTTCTGGGTGCGGCGTTCGCTCAGCCGTGGGAACCGCTCGAAGATTTGTTTGATGCGGACGTCCCCGTCTTTATACCCAACCGCATTGGAGCCGATCATCAGATTCTCGTACACAGACATATTGGCGATCACCTGACGGCCTTCCGGCACCTGCACCAAGCCACGCTTGGCGATGCGATCCGGACGCCAGCCGGTGATGGTTTGCCCATCAAAACGGATGTGTCCGTTCCAGGGATGGAGCAAGCCGCTGATGGTGTTCAAGGTCGTGCTCTTACCCGCGCCGTTCGCACCGATCAAGCTGACGACCTGCCCCTCCTCTAATTGGAAGGAAACATCACGCAGTGCGGTGATCGAACCGTAACCGGCCTGAATGCTTTCAACCTCAAGCAGTGCCATCGTCGTCTTTTCCTAAGTAGGCTTCGATTACATCCGGATTGTTCTTGATCTGCTCCGGCGTGTCATGCGCGATGATCTGCCCGAAGTTCAGCACATAGACCTCATCACACACCTGATGGATCAGCGACATATCATGCTCGATGACCAGCACCGCCAGCCCTTCGTCTTTCAAGCGTAGTACCTGCTCACCGAGGGTGCGGGTTTCCGTCGGATTCATCCCGGCGGTGGGTTCATCGAGCAGCAGCAATTTAGGCGCGGTGGCGAGCGCACGCGCCATCTCTAAGCGGCGTTGGTCGCCATAGGGCAGATTTGCGGCGGCGACGTCGGCGACATGCGCGAGTTCAAAGCGGTCGAGCAGAGCGTGAGCGTGTTGGTGCAGCCGGCGTTCCTCGCGCAGAAAGCGCGGACGAAAGATGATCGCGTCGATCAAGCTGGCGACGCCCTGCGCGTGCTGCCCTACCAGTAGATTGCCCAACGGCGTCATCTCGCCAAATAAGCGGATGTTCTGGTACGTCCGGGCGATGCCCAACTGCGTGATCTTATGCGGCGCGGCCTGGTGAATGGGCGTCCCCTCAAAATGGATCGTGCCGCTGGTGGGGTGGTCAAGGCCGCTGATGTTGTTGATGAGTGTGGTTTTGCCCGCACCGTTCGGGCCGATCAACCCGACGATACGCCCTTCGGGCACGGTCAGATCAACATCGCTAAGGGCTTGCAGGCCACCAAACCGCCGGGAGACTTTGTTGAGTTCGAGCATGTCATTTCAGATTTTCACTATTAAAGCTAACCAGTTTGTTCCAGTCAATTCGACCATCCTCAAAACAATATTCGTTTGCAAACTCTCTAACTAATTTGTTCTCGATTGCTGCGCGGGTTTCAATCATACGCTCGTCATATTCGCGTGCCTGGAAGGCGATTGGTTCAATAATTCGAAGATAAAGCTCTGGATCGTCAGAGATAAAATGCCAGAAGCTCTGTCCAATAAGTTTAATATAGTCACCCGTATCAGTACGCTGTGCTTTACCATAACAAATACCGAGTATCGATTGTAAATGAACACCTGTTTCAGCTTGGCGGATAATTCTCACCGCGTTTTTAAAGTTTGTTCGTAGACTTTGATATTGTGAGCTATTGCCCCAGTTCGGGCCAGATTTGATGGAAACGAGATAGCGTGTTTGTTCTTCGGTAAATTCTAAATCAATACCTCGTGCGGATGACTTGCGACCATCAACGGTCTGAGCAGTGATAAACAAAACTGTACGTTCAAGAAAGTCACCAAACATCTTCTCTTCAGATGAGGATAAACGTGCATCCAACATTGAAGTGATCAATTCAGATGCTGTAAATAGGTTCTTCGCACGAAATAGATAAGGGTTCTTCCTCAAAATACCCTTGAGGTTAGTCTTTTCTAATCTTTTTAGACGCTTTTCGTGAAACTGTATGATCTCATCATGAATGAATTGTTCAGTCACAGACCAGTTAATCAGTTGCATCTATGCTCTCACCAAACCTCACTGCTGCAATTCGTTGTGCTGCATAGCCACAATATCCGTGTTCTTTTTCAATCCCTACGTAGTAGCGACCGAGTTGTTTAGCAGCAACTCCCGTTGTACCGGAACCCATGAAAGGATCCAGAACAATGTCATCAGACTGAGTAAAAAGTTTAATGAACCACTCAGGCAAACTCACGGGAAATGCTGCACTATGTTTCTGATTAGAAGTTTCAGTTGCCATATGTAGTACGTTATTTGGATAGACAGTCTCTCGTCCGACCCAGTTGGAAATGTTCTTACCGAAGCCACTGTTGACTTTTGACTCGTCGCGGTTTTTATCTGTTTCGCTCAGATTCTTCAAACGGCTTTCTGCCCAATCACCAATAGGTACTTTAACCGCATCTTGATACATTGCGAACTTACGCTGTTTGTTGAAATGCAAGCAGCGTTCCCACGAGTCACGAAATCTGTTAGGCCATTTACCGGGATAAGAATTTTTCTTATGCCAGCAATATTCCTCTGTCCATAGCCAACCTTGCTTACGCATAGCAAGGATTAATTCGATCACATATGTATGCCTTTCGCCCTTGACGACTCGTTCTTTGATATTCAGCACGAATGATCCGTCTGGTTTGAGCACACGCTTCAGTTCTTCTGAAATTGGAAGAAACCAATCAACATACTGATTGGGATGAATTCCACCATATGTCTTACGGCGACTATCTGCATATGGTGGTGAAGTAATAATTAAATCTACGCTATCAGTCGCGAAGGTATTGAGAACATCCTCACAGCGTCCACAATAAATACTGTTCACCTGTGGATGTTGTTCTTTTTCTGCAAAGACCTCATCAAGAGTAACAAGATTGGTCATTTTTGTTCCCAAAGATAAAACAAACTGAAATTTCAGTATAGCACGTTTCTGGTTCTAACACTTTCTGTGGTTTACGAAATTTATTACAAAAACGGACATGTTTTTGCCCATAATCACTATTTATTGGGCAGATTGGTGAAGAAAACAACGCATAAAAG